>NZ_JAAKDT010000019.1 GCF_011038785.1 Parabacteroides sp. ZJ-118 | reverse complement strand
CCAAAATCGTGCGCGGGTGCACCGATTACAGCAGCATGCTCCCCATGAACATGGGTTTGAGTACTAATAAATACTAAATGTTTAATGAAAACAAAATCAGGGGATAGAAGCTAACAGCCATTGAATCCGTGATTTGCAATTTCGTCCGGCTGTGCTTGGACGCTTACAAAAGGGTATACGTTATCCGTAAAGAAAAGGCGGTGTTGAGGCGGACTCGATGTCGCTTTTTCTTTTTTATTACGATGAATTCCGGTTGTGGAAATTCGCCTGTGTGGAGAGATTTTTTTCGGTTCTCGCTTTTTATGGTCAGACTTTCAATTATTTTATCTATTTTCGTACGCTGATAGGGTAATAGTTTTAATAGTAATAATTTGATATGAAAAACAAACATTTAGTGATTCTGTTGCTGTCATTTTGCTGTTTCGCGGCATGTGTGGATAGCAAGTATGATTTAAGCGACGTCAATACGGACGACGCGGTGATGGGTGAGTCTTGGGTAGCTCCCCTCGGTACGGGTTATGTAACGTCGGACGACGTTGTGCGTGTAGAGAAAGTCCCTTCCATCCGAGAAGTCGATGGGGCCTACGTCGTGGTCTATGATGGAGCGATGAAGATCAAGGGGAAAAGCCTACGGGCGGCCTCTGATAAGGTGGTGATCGCTTCGGAAGAGATAACGACTGGGGATATCGACGGCCTGTTCGATGGCGATTTCGTCTTGGCGTTAACGGATCCTCACATCACGTTGAAGTCGGATGTGACGAAAGCCTCTTTGGATTGTAACTTGTCGATCGAGGCAGAGAACGCGGGTAAAAAGGAGTCCGCTTCCTCTGATTTTACCTTGTCGGCGGTGTCGCCTGCCATTTGGATCGGCCCTCTTGACCCGAAGACGGATGCGTTTAAGTTTATCAAGAACGAGCAGCTGCCGGGAATCGTACAGATTGTTCCTCAAAAGATACGTTTGGCTCTGTCCGCCGATAGTGAACAATGGATGAACGCGCCCATGGATGCCTTGAGCGAGTTACGTTATGCGGTAGAGCTCCCGTTGGCTCCGGCGCCGGAGTTTAGCGCCGTCTCCGTCGAGCGGATCGAGAACGCTTTTGACGAGGATTTCGTAGACTATATTTTCTCGGACGGAAGCGCGAGGATCTATGGAGAGGTCACGAACGAGATGCCGTTCGATATGTCTGTCGAGATGGTGATCCTGGATGAGAACGATGTGCCGGTAGGTATCCAACTCCCGGCGCAAGACGTAAAGGGACCGTCCGGCGAGGTGGTCTTTGAGATCACGAAGGAGGATATGCCGAAGATGAAGGACGCGCGCCATATAGACCTGAGGTTGCATTTAACGGGTAGAGATCAGGGCGAGGCTTTGAAGAAAGGCCAGAAAACCACCTTCAACCTGAAACTCGAGAAAGAAGGCGGTATTTCTATTTGATCCCAGTACTAACCATTTAAATTACAAAAAAGAAAGATGAACACTGTATATAATATGTATAAGAGAGGTCTGTGCGCGTTATGTTTATTGGCCACTGTGGGAATGTCCCTATCCGCCCAACAGATACGAACTTCTTATTTCATGCGATCCTCTACGGCGCGCACGACGATGAACCCGGCGTATCGTCCCGAGAGAGGCTATGTCTCCATCCCGGTATTGGGTGCGGTTGGCGCCTCGTATGGCACGAACGGGATAGCTGTGGATAATTTTATCTATCCGAAGAATGGTGAGACCGTCACCTTCATGGACAACTCCGTGAATACGGAGTCTTTCCTGAATGGCCTGAAGGACGAGAATCAGGTAAACGTGGATTTGGGCACGCAGGTGCTGTCCGGAGGCTGGTATGCCGGCAAGGGATTCTGGACGGTCGATGTCTCTGTCAAGGGGCTGGCGAACATTCGTGCGCCGAAGACGTTGTTCGAGTTCATGAAAAAGGGTAACGGATCACAAAGCACGTATGATATCCGGAATATCCAGGCGTATGCCGAGGCCTATCTGGAGACAGGCGTAGGATATTCTCGTCCGGTCACGGATAAGTTGACAGTCGGAGGTAAGGTTAAGTTGTTATGGGGCGTGGGCGCTATGGACGCTACGATCGATCAGATCTATGCCGAGATGGGAGAGACCAGCTGGAAAGTCACCTCTACCGGTACGTTGCAGACGAATATGAAAGGTTTGGTCCCGGAAATGGAGGTAGACGAGCAAGGTCGCGATTATTATAATAGCTTTGATTTCGATTCGCCGGGTCTTAGCGGTTTCGGTCTGGGAGTAGGCTTGGGCGCTACGTACCAGTTGACCGAGAATATCATGTTGTCCGCCGCCGTCCTCGATCTGGGTTTTATCAGCTGGAGCAAAGGCGGCAGCACGGTAGGTAAGTTGGACGGGACTTTCGATTTTGATGGCTTTGACCTGGCGATCGGCGAGAATAACGGCGACATACCGAGCATGGGCGATCAGTTCGACGCTATCAAGGAGGATTTCGAGAACCTGCTTCATTTCAAGAAAGGAGGCGAGTCCGGAAGCACCACCCGCCTTCGCTCGACAATCAATATCGGTGGCGAGTACCGCTTGCTGGAAAACAAGCTGGGCATCGGTTTGCTGTCAAGCACTCGTCTCTATTCCCCGAAAGCCTATACGGAACTGACCTTGTCCGGTAACTACCGTCCGGTGAAATGGTTTGAGGCTACGTTGAGCTACTCATTCATCCACAGTAAGTTCAAGACATATGGTATCGCCTTGAATTTCTCGCCGTCTTGGATCAATTTCTTTATCGGATCGGATTATATGCTCACGAAGGTAACTCCCCAATGCTTGCCGGTTAGCGGCAACGCCATGAATCTTTACATGGGAGTAAGTGTTCCTTTGAAGTCATTTGCGCGCGAATAAGGAAATACGCGGGGCAGAGTAGTCTCGTAACGCGAAAAGACTGTCCGGATATCTATCCCGGACAGTCTTTTTGCGTTTAATAGGTTCCTGGGTTTTGTCTTTGAAGGTTTGACAGGTGTTCCATCCTCAATCGCCTAGGGGATAGGAATCCATTCGGATACGATACTGATCGTCCCCGGTGCGCTACTCGCGGCCGATTCCTGCCTTTTTGTCATTTTGCGGTTTGCCCAATATATTTTGGCACTCGTTTTGTATGGGAGTAGGCGGATCTCGCGAATGAGCGGGATCCGGGATACGTACGAGAAACAACAACATAAAAGATATTCAAACTATGAGCAGTAAACAAGGTAACATCGGAGTAACATCGGAAAACATCTTTCCGATTATCAAGAAGTTCTTATACAGTGATCACGAGATCTTTCTTCGCGAGCTTGTCTCTAACGCGGTAGACGCTACCCAGAAGTTGAAAACGCTTTCTTCCGTAGGCGAGTTTAAAGGCGAGCTCGGCGATTTGACCGTACAGGTCAAGTTCGATGACAAGACGATCACGATCTCTGACCGGGGTATCGGTATGACCGCCGAGGAGATCGATAAGTACATCAACCAAATCGCCTTCTCCGGCGCCGAGGAATTCGTCGAGAAATACAAGAACGACGCCGCCTCTATCATCGGTCACTTCGGTCTTGGTTTCTACTCCTCTTTCATGGTTTCCAAGAAAGTGGAGATCGTGACGAAGTCGTACAAAGAAGGCGCCGTCCCCATGAAATGGAGCTGCGATGGCACGCCGGAATACTCCTTGGAGGAAACGGCGAAGGCGGATCGTGGCACCGATATCATCCTGTATATCGACGACGAGAACAAGGATTTCTTGAACAAGGACAAGATCCAGGGCTTATTGACCAAATACTGCCGTTTCTTGCCGGTCCCGATCGCGTTCGGCAAGAAGCAGGAGTGGAAAGACGGCAAGTACGCGGATACGGACGAGGACAACGTAATCAACGACACCAAGCCGGCATGGGTCCGCAAGCCGGTCGATATGACCGATGAGGATTACAAGAAGTTCTACCGCGACTTATACCCGATGACGGATGAGCCGCTGTTCTGGATTCACCTGAACGTAGACTATCCGTTCAACTTGACCGGTATCTTGTATTTCCCTCGCGTCAAGAGTAATATCGACTTGCGCCGCGACAAGATCCAGCTGTATTGCAACCAAGTATTCGTCACGGATTCCGTAGAGGGTATCGTCCCTGAGTTCCTGACACTGTTGCATGGCGTATTGGACTCGCCGGATATACCGTTGAACGTATCCCGTTCCTATTTGCAAAGCGATCAGAACGTGAAGAAGATCTCCAACCACATCACGAAGAAGGTGGCAGACCGCCTGGAGGAGATTTTCAAGAACGACCGTCCGCAGTTCGAGGAGAAATGGGACAGCCTGAAGCTGTTCATCCAATATGGTATGCTGACGGATGAGAAGTTCTACGACCGCGCGGTTAAATTCGCCTTATTCAAGGACGTCGAGGGCAAACACTTCACCTCCGACGAATACAAGAACCTGATCAAGGACAACCAAACCGACAAAGAGGGCAACTTGGTCTACCTGTATACCAACAACAAAGACGAGCAATACAGCTACATACAAGCCGCGAAAGACAAAGGTTACAGCGTCTTGGAAATGGACGGACAATTGGATGTACACCTGATCAGCCAGTTGGAGCAAAAATTCGAGAAGAGCCGCTTCGTCCGTGTGGATAGCGACACGATCGACAACTTGATCCGCAAGGAAGACGCGAATAAGGTGACCCTGAGCGAGGAGCAGAAAACGGCCCTGCAGGAGGTGTTCAAGAGCCAGATGCCGAAATTGAGCAAGGCCGAGTTCTACGTGACATTCGAGGCATTGGGCGAGAGTGCGAACCCTGTCATGTTGACACAAGGCGAGTATATGCGAAGGATGCGCGAGATGTCCGCCATGCAACCGGGCATGTCTTTCTACGGCGAGATGCCGGATAGTTTCAACTTCGTGTTGAATACGGACCATCCGTTAATCAAGAAAGTATTGACCGAGGAGGAGCAAGCCTGTGGTGAGAAGTTGAAGCCGATCCTTGGCGACATCAAGGGATGGGAGGCTCGGCAAGCCGACCTGCGCGAGGCCCAAGGCAAGAAGAAAGAAGATGAGATCACGGCGCAAGAGAAAGAGGACATGACCAACACCAACCATAAGCTGGATGAGCTTCGCGGGCAGCGCGACCAAGTGCTCGCCGAGTACGCCGGCACGAACAAGACCGTCAGCCAGCTGATCGACCTCGCCTTATTGGGAAACGGCATGTTGAAGGGAGAGGCCCTGAGCCGATTCATCAAACGCAGCGTAGAGCTGATCGGATAAGAGCGGGAATCCCCCATCTGTTTTTTTAATCGTACCGGTAACTCAACAATACGAAAAGACGAAATGTTTATGTTTCCAGAGAAATACTTCTTACATTTGGAGAAGAAAAACAGATGGGGGTTCATATGAGAAAAATAACCGTTATCATAGCCTCGTTCCTCGCGGCCATCCAACTGGCCTCCGCCCAGAAAGTGGGGCTGGTACTCAGCGGCGGCGGCGCCAAAGGAGCGGCACATATCGGAGTGATCAAGGCGCTGGAAGAAAATAACATACCGATCGATTACATCACCGGTACCTCCATCGGGGCGATTATCGGCAGCTTGTACGCCATGGGATATTCCCCCGAGGAGATGCTGGAGCTGATGCTTTCCGAGGAGTTCTCCTATTGGCAAACCGGTACGGTGGAAGAGCGATATACCTATTATTTCAAGGCGCCTTACCCGACCCCGGAATTTGCGCACTTCTCCATCGACATGTCCGATTCCCTGCAGATCAAGACCAGCTTCCTGCCGCAAAGCCTGATCAATCCCATACAGATGAACCAAGCGTTCATGTCCTTGTTCTCGCAGGCGACGGCAAAGGCGGGGTGGAATTTTGACAACCTGTTTGTCCCCTTCCGCTGCGTCGCCTCGGATATCTACACGAAAAAGCCGGTCGTCTTCAAGAATGGCGATTTGGGAGACGCCGTACGTGCCTCCATGACCTTCCCGTTTTTCTTCCAGCCCATATGGAAAGACAGTATACCCCTGTTCGATGGAGGTATCTACGATAATTTCCCGGTAGGCCCGATGAAAGACGCGTTCCACCCGGATTTCATTTTCGGATCGACGGTATCGGGAGGGGATAAAAAGCCCTCGGAGAATCTGTATAACCAGATCGAGACCATGATCATGCAAGAGACCGACTACGAGGTACCGGAGGAAGACGGCATGATGGTCAAATTCAGTTTCCCCACCGTCTCCTTGTTGGATTTCCAGAAAGGGCGGGAGCTTATGGACATCGGCTATAAACGCACCCTTTCCATGATCGACTCCATCAAGCGACGAGTCCCCCGGGAAGTGCCGTTAAAAGAGGTTACCGATCGAAGGAAGGCCTACAAAGAGAGCCTTCCCCCGCTCATCTTCCGCAACATTTACGTGACAGGCGTATCCGACGCCCAACGCAAATACATAGAGGCCCAATTACATCGGGATATCAACAACGAGTTCTCCATGGAAGAGTTCAAGCGGGCCTATTTCAAGATGTTGACCTATTCCAAGATCAAGGAAATCCTACCTCACGCCGTTTATAACCGGAAAGAGAAGAAATTCGACCTTTATCTGGACGTGAAGATGAAAGAAGAGGTCACGGTTGGCTTCGGAGGAAACGTGTCGTCCCACCAGGCGAATCAATTATACCTGGGATTGGGATACCAATATCTGGGACGGTTCGCCGCCGACGTGAACTCGAACTTTCAAGTAGGCAACTCCTTTAGCGGGGTCATGCTGAGCGGCCGGATGTACCTGCAAACGCAAATCCCCACCTATCTAAACTGGCAGGGAGTCTTCTCGGACAAGAAATACTCGGAAAGCCAATCGCTCTTTTACGAGGATGTCGTGCCCGCCATGATCAAGCAGAAAGAACTGTATATGAAACTGAAACTAGGCTTCCCTTTCCTCAACCATGCGAAAGCGGAGATCGGCTTCGCCTACGGTCGATTGAACGATTACTATTTGCAGAGCACCACGATACCTTTTCCGGACGCCTCTTTCGACCACAGCTGGTACGATTTGTTCAGCGGTTCGTTAAGCATCGAGCAAAACTCACTCGACGCCAAGCAATACCCGGTAAGCGGAAAGCAACAATTCCTAATCGCCCAATACGTAACCGGTACGGAGAAGTATATCCCGTCCCCCACCTCCGCCGCGACAGAAGCCCCGATCGGTCGCAAGGTACATAGCTGGCTGCAGCTGAAAGGACGCTGGAACCAATACCAGACGCTGAGCGACCGTTTCAACCTGGGTTATTTGGCGGAAATGGTCCTATCCAGCAAGAATCTCATGAATAACTATACAGCCAGCGTATTGCAGGCTCCGGCGTTTACCCCGACCCCCCATAGCGAGATCGTATTCAACGAGGCGTTCCGGGCGAACCAATACGTGGCTTTCGGCCTTTCCCCGATCTTGAGGTTAAGTAAGCTTCTGCACTTCCGGCTGGATGTGTATGGATTCGCTCCGCTCTATGAGATACAAAAGAGGGTGCCGGAAGACAACCCGTATGTCGGAATCCCGCGTTATGGCAAGTTTTTACACGCGTTCAATTATATGGGTGAAGCATCGGTCGTATTGCAACTGCCATTCTTATGTATCAGTTTGTACGCCAACGGATACAGCTATCCGAAAGAGAATTTCAACATGGGCTTGAACATTGGTTATCTGATCTTCAATCCAAAAATGTTAGATTAAGTTCGCGAAAAAAAGTAATCGAAACGTTTGCATATTTAAAACAAAAACGTACCTTTGCGCTCGCGATCACGGAACAATGGCCGCGTAGCTCAACTGAATAGAGTAGCTGACTACGGATCAGCCGGTTACAGGTTTGAATCCTGTCGCGGTCACTTTCGAGGATAGCCATAGAACAAATCTCGGCTCCTTAGCTCAACTGAATAGAGCATCTGACTACGGATCAGAAGGTTAAAGGTTTGAATCCTTTAGGAGTCACTTGAATATTCAAAATCATTCGCAGATTGGCTCGCTAGCTCAACTGAATAGAGCATCTGACTACGGATCAGAAGGTTATAGGTTTGAATCCTATGCGAGTCACTTGAGAATCCTTCTCCCCGCCGACCTTCTTGTCGAAGGTTACGAGAGAAGGATTTTTCATTTCCCCTTGCCGCTCCCCCGGCTTTCGGTTCAGCAGAAACAGGGACACAATACAAAATAAGAAATAAGAGATGGAACAAGCAATCCAATTAAACGAACACAACAAGCAAGAGTACCCTCCTATGCACACGGCGGAACACATTTTAAACCAGACAATGGTACGGATGTTCGGATGCCCCCGGTCGAAGAACGCGCATATAGAACGGCGGAAGTCTAAATGCGATTATCTATTGGCGGAAGAGCCTAGCGCGGAGGCTATGGCCGAGGTCGAGAAGAAGATAAACGAGGTGATCGACCGGCACCTGCCCGTAACCATCGAATTCATGCCGAAAGAGGAGGCCGGCGATATCGCGGATCTAAGTAAGCTGCCCGATGACGCCGGCGACACTTTACGTATCGTACGCATAGGCGATTACGATACCTGCGCGTGTATCGGGGCGCACGTGGCGAACACCTCCGAGATCGGACATTTCAAGCTGTTGAATTACGACTATGCCGACGGGAGATTACGGTTACGTTTCAAATTGGTATAAAATTTAAAGCAAGCGCAAACAGCCAAATGAAATATTTTACGTAAGTTTGCAAGCGATTGGAGGAACATTTTAATACTGACATTAAATACAATAGTTATGCAAACAATTGACAATTTCAACTTTGCCGGCAAAAAGGCATTTGTAAGAGTTGACTTTAACGTTCCATTGGACGAAAACTTCAACATCACCGACGACACTCGTATGCGTGCCGCCCTTCCTACATTAAAGAAGATCTTGGCGGATGGCGGTAGCGTAATTATCGGCTCTCACCTAGGTCGTCCGAAAGGCGCTACGGATAAGTTCTCCTTGAAGCACATATTGAAACACCTTTCCGAGTTGTTGGGTGTAGATGTTCAGTTTGCAAACGACTGTATTGGCGAGGAAGCCGGCGCTAAGGCTGCCGCTTTGCAAGCGGGCGAGGCTTTGTTGCTTGAGAACCTTCGTTTCTACGCCGAGGAGGAAGGCAAACCGAGAGGGTTGGCCGAGGATGCTTCCGACGAGGAGAAGAAGGCAGCCAAGAAAGCCGTTAAAGAAAGCCAGAAAGAGTTCACGAAGCGATTGGCCTCTTACGCGGACTGCTACGTAAACGACGCATTCGGTACCGCTCACCGCGCTCACGCCTCTACGGCTCTGATCGCTGATTACTTCGATACAGACAACAAGATGTTCGGTTATTTGATGGAGAAGGAAGTCAAGGCTGTCGATAAGGTAATGAACGACATCCAACGTCCGTTCACCGCGATCATGGGCGGTTCCAAGGTTTCCTCCAAGATCGAGATCATCGAGAACTTGTTGAACAAGGTAGACAACTTGATCATCACGGGAGGTATGACCTATACGTTCACGAAAGCGCAAGGCGGTAAGATCGGCAAGTCTATCTGCGAGGATGATAAGCTGGATCTCGCGCTCGACTTGATCAAGAAAGCGAAAGAAAAAGGCGTAAACCTGGTATTGGCCGTCGACGCTAAGATCGCTGACGATTTCAGTAACGACGCTAAGACTGATTTCGCTCCGGTAGATCAGATTCCGGATGGCTGGGAAGGTCTTGACATAGGTCCGAAGACCGAGGCTATCTACGCCGACGTTATCAAGGACTCCAAGACGATCCTTTGGAACGGTCCTACGGGCGTATTCGAGTTCGAGAACTTCACGCACGGATCTCGTTCGGTTGGCGAGGCTATCGTCGAGGCTACGAAGAACGGCGCGTTCTCTTTAGTAGGCGGTGGCGACTCCGTGGCTTGCGTTAACAAATTCGGTTTGGCCAACGGTGTATCATACGTTTCCACAGGCGGTGGCGCTCTTCTTGAGGCTATCGAAGGCAAGGTGCTTCCGGGTATCGCGGCTGTAAAAGGCGAGGCTTATAAATAACCGGACAGGTAATACTAGTAGGTGACTCAATCGGAATCCCCCGGGACGCTCGAGATACTCGAGATCTCCCCGGGGGATTCCCTTGTTTTAACCCACATTGCCACCTAAGTTGGGTAAATATTCTGATATATCCTTTTCTATTCGCTGCAAAAAAGATACGCCTGCTAAACAATAGCGATAAATCTGTATTCAAACCCTAAAATAGGTACATCTTCAATAATTGTAAAGTCATTGTGTTGATCATTCAATATAATTGACTATTTTTGTATATCAGAGATGAATTTTAATATGAAACTTAACAGAATAAAGTCCGTGTTGGAGGAGCGGGGCATTTCGCAGACTTGGCTGGCCAAGCGCTTGGGCAAGAGTTTCGGTATGGTGAACGCATACGCCTGCAATCGCACACAGCCGAGTTTGGATGTGTTGATGCGGATTGCAGAGATATTGCAGGTCGATATCAAAGACCTTATCACGGATAAGAATGAACGGCAGTAAAGGAAAGATCGTATGGAAGGACAATTCATAACGAACAAGGAGAACAGCCCTGTATTGTCGGAGATTATCAATTCGATTCTGCCGAATTGCGACAATGCCTATTTTCTGGTGGGCTACTTCTATTTCTCCGGTTTTGCCGAGTTACACGAGAAGTTGCGCGATGTCCATCTCCGGATTCTCGTGGGCTTGGAGGTAGAGCGTAACATTATAAACGGCATCAAGGAGGTTGAGAACTTTACGGCCACAAATAAATCGCGCGGTCAGTTGCGCGACGACTTCTACGATAGTTTTGTCGATATATATAACAATACCGATTTCTTCGACTCGGAGGCGCAGATGGCGAAGTTCCGTCTGTTCTTGGAGAAGATCGAGAACGGCACGCTCGAAATCCGCAAGACATTAGATCCTAACCATGCCAAATTGTATCTGTTCGAGAATCGGGAGGCAGACAGCATCTGTGGCACATTCCCGGGTACGATGATTACCGGTTCGAGCAACCTGTCATACGAAGGGCTGAAAAACCGTTTGGAACTGAATGTCATATTGCGCGACAAGGCGAATTATTTAGAGGGCAAGGCAGTATTTGACGAATTGTGGCAAACCTCCGTTGCCGTTGTCGATGAAGATCATCTTTCGGAGTTCAAGGATAAGGTTATCAAGCATATTTGGTATGAGAAGTTATATTCTCCATACAAGATGTTCGTGCGGGTGCTGCACGAGTACTTCAACATACCGACGGATGAAAATATCCTGACACCGAGCGATATTACCAACGATGTCTATGCGAATCTGAAATATCAGATCGATGCCGTACAACTGGCCCTGAATTCCATCCGAAACCACGAGGGCGTGATTATCTCGGATGTGGTAGGTTTAGGAAAGAGTATCATTGCTTCGACGGTTGCTCGTAATCTGCGTCTGCGCACTATTATCATCTGTCCTCCGCACTTGAAATCACAGTGGAATGAGTACAAAGACCAGTTCGGATTCGCGGCGTCGGTATTCAGTTCGGGTAAAATAGAGCAGGCTATCAGTCATTACAAAATGATTGTCCGCCCGCAGGAGAAGTTCCTGGTTATTGTCGATGAGGCGCACAAGTACAGGAACGAATATACACTGGATTACAGCATTTTGCATGACCTCTGCATGGGCAATAAGGTGATGTTGCTGACGGCCACACCGTTCAACAATCGCCCGGAGGATATCTATGCGATGCTCAAACTCTTCCAAATACCGAGCAAATCGACGCTTAAAACGGTCGATAACTTAGGCGCTGCGTTCAAGGAGTTGATCTCGCGCTACAAGCAATTGGCAGAAGAACAGCGCAAGAAAACCTTGTCATTGCCGGACATCAAAAAGGAGGCGGACGAGATAGCCAAGAGTATTCGCTCGATCATCTCGCCGTTGGTGGTGCGCCGCTCCCGTCTCGACCTCGAAGAGATACCGGAGTATCGGGAGGACTTAAAGCAGCAGCATATTACGCCGGTTATCCCCGAAGCGCCCCTGCAACTGGAATATGATTTGGGTGATATTAAAGAGTTGTATGTTCGCACACTCAATCTGATATCGCCGTCGAAAGAGGAGGTCGAGAAGAACGAATCGAATCCCGATTTCCGTTACTACAAAGGCGCGCGATACAAACCCACCGACTATATCGTTAACGACAAAGCGGCGCGCGACAAACTTGACAAGGAACTGGAAGAGAAGATGGGTACGAACTTGGGCATGTTGATGGGTCGCCAGGGCAATGTGTCCAAATTTATGCGTCATTTGCTGGTACGCCGTTACGAGAGTTCGGTCGCTGCATTCCGCGAATCGCTTGCGTCGATGATTGAATCGTCGGAACGCATACTGAAATGGATTGAGAAGCGTGACAAAGTCCCTGTGTATAAAAAAGGCATTTTGCCCGATGTCGATGACTTCTACCAAACTACGGACGATGACCTCCGCGGAGAGATAACGGAGGCATTCGAGAAGTACGAGAATCGCGGCTTTTTCGAGATAGATATGTCGTATATTAAACGCGATGCCTTTATCGGGGATATCCATGCGGATTTGGCATTGCTGAAAGATATTCGCAGCGAATGGCTTTCGGAGACCGTAACGGGCAGCGATAAATTCGCTATCCGATTCGACTACAAACTCGATTCGTTCCGCAAGTTGCTGAAAGAGCTGCGCGAGAAAGACCCCGCACGAAAAATTATCGTATTCACGGAGTTCGCCGATACAGCCGACTATTTAGGCAAGGCATTGGCGAATGAAAACTTGGGCGTATTCAAATACTCCTCCAAAGACGCTTCGCCAACCAACAAGGAGACCATCCGTGCCAACTTCGATGCCGGTCTGAAACCGCAGTACCAGCGCGACGACTACCAGATACTGATAGCCACCGATGCCATTTCCGAAGGTTATAACCTGCATCGGGCGGGCGCTATCTTCAATTACGATATCCCGTACAACCCTACGCGGGTTATCCAGCGTATCGGGCGTATCAACCGCATCAACAAAAAGATGTTCGACAAACTCTATATCTACAACTATTTTCCGACGGAAATAGGCGAAACGGAGACCCGCACAAAACAGATTTCCACGCTGAAAATGGCGATGATTCACGCTATTATGGGCGAAGATACAAAGGCGCTGACTAACGAAGAGCAGTTGAATGCCTTTTTCAAGGAACGCTATCAATCGGAACTGGCTAAGAGCGAGGAACGCTCGTGGGATACGAAGTATCGCAATCTGCTGAATCAGTTAAAGGGTACGGAGGTATACACCGAAGCTCTCGCCATACCGCACCGTGCGCGTATCGGCAGAGAGGTGGAGAAGCCCTGCACGGGTGTACTGTTGTTCGGTAAAAAGGGCAATGATTTCGTATTCAAGATTGGTAACGGCACTCACGAGCCTCCTATCATGCTGACTTCGGAGCAGGCGTTGAGTTTGTTTGAGGCTGCGGAGTCGGAGGAGCCGGTAAAGGTGGACAAGGAGTTCGACAAGATATACCAATATGTCAAGGTGCGTTTGTTCCAGAGCGGCAAGTACGACGACGATGAAAAGGCGCAGACCAAAGCCCGCGACAAAATATACATTTGGACAGATAAAGCGGTTTTGCCCCAAGACTATTCGGAAGACCTGCTGGCGGTGCTCGACAACGGCGGTCTGACCGGCGAGGAGATCCGCTTTATCAACAAGCAAACCGCCAAGAGTGCCGACAAGGTAGTGGAAAGGATCTCCCAGGCGTATTTGAATCGTGTAGTAGAGAAGATAAGCAAAGTATCGGAGGGCGACGAGACACTGATCCTCGCTGAACAACTTAAATAAGAAGATGTTATGATGGAATTTAATAAAGCATACGATCGGAACGGGTTTGTAAAGTTCCTGCAAAATGAATTTCTGCCGGAGGATGTTTCCTTTGCGATTGAGCCGGAAGCGGAGATACAACAAGGAACAAAATACATTAAGGCGATTACGCGACTGGGAGCTTGCCCGTCGCTCAAACTGGCGGTGTACGAAGCGACTCATACCTCCGCGAACGATGCTCGTGTCGGCTTGTCGAAGGAGATATTCCGCTTTATGGCGAACAAGCGCGAACGCAAGGCCTTGGTGCTGTTCGTGCCGGAGAACGACAACACGAACTATCGTTTTTCGCTCATATCCATCGAACTGAACGAAACGGAGACCGGAGGCGTCAAACGCACCTACTCCAATCCCCGCCGCTACTCCTACTATCTCGGCGAAGGCATCGCTTACTATACGCCGAACAAATACCTCAACGAGGCGGGCCGTGTCAAGGACGCAAAAGACCTGACGGAGCGGTTCTCCGTCGAGGTGCTTACAAAGGCATTCTATCAAGAGTTGTCTGATTGGTATGCTTGGGCCGTGCAACAAGTCCGCTTCCCCAATAAACTCGATGATCCTGCGGACGATGACAAGTTCAATGCCGAGAGCACCATTCGTTTGGTTACTCGTCTTATCTTCGTTTGGTTCTTGAAGCAGAAGCACCTGATTCCGGATGAGTTCTTCGACGAGCGATATATTGCAGACAATTTGTTGGAAAACTTCAATCCTAACGCAATGGTTGACCATTCCGAAAAATCCACCGAGAGCCGCTACTACAAAGCCATTTTGCAAAACCTTTTCTTTGCGATGCTCAACAGCCCCATAACGCAGGAGGGCAAAAGCGAACTCAGCGAACGGCACTTCCGTTCCGGTCGCGGAGACTACGACAACAACAAACTGATGCGTTACGAGGCGATGTTCAAGAACCCTCAACTGTTTGTCGATTTGGCAAACAAGACAATTCCGTTCCTGAATGGCGGTCTGTTCGATTGTCTTGATGACAAAGATAACGGAAACTATGTTGACGGTTTCTCGGACAGAAAAGAGGTTCAGAAATCGCTGATTGTCCCCGATTCTCTTTTCTTTGGCGAGGAGGCCGGCAAGAATATCGACCTGTCCGGATGGTATGGCAACAAGAAGAAAAAGAAGGTGTCGGTACGAGGTATCATAGATACACTCAAACGATACAACTTTACCGTCGAGGAGAATACGCCGTTCGACCAGGATGTGTCGCTTGACCCCGAATTGCTCGGTAAAGTATTCGAGAACCTGCTGGCCTCTTACAATCCGGAAACGCAGACAACGGCCCGCAAGCAGACCGGGTCATTCTATACTCCGCGCGAGATTGTGCAGTATATGGTCGACGAGAGCCTTGTCGCCCATTTGAAACGTACCGCCGGCGATGAATTGGAGCCGGAGTACCGCGCGCTGCTTCAATATACGGACGATGAAGTCGCCTTGACCGACGAGCAGAGAATGCGTATTATGCAATCGCTCTACGAGTGCAAGATTCTCGACCCCGCCTGTGGTTCGGGAGCATTCCCGGTCGGCATTCTGCAACAGATGGTGCATGTCCTCTCCCGCATCGACCCGAACAACGAGCGATGGAAGGAGATGATTCTCGACGAGGCCGCTGATGAAAGCCGCAACGCCTTTAAGGCGGAGACGCAGGAGGAGCGTCGGGAGCGGTTGCAGGATATCGAGCGGGCGTTCGATGAAAAACTCAACAATCCCGATTATGCCCGCAAACTCTACCTGATAGAGAACTGCATCTACGGCGTAGATATTCAGCCGATTGCTATTCAGATAAGCAAACTGCGCTTCTTTATTTCGTTAGTTGTCGACCAGCGCACGACCGATGACCCGGCATCGAATTTTGGCATTCGGCCGTTGCCGAACCTCGAAGCCAAATTTGTGGCGGCAAATACGCTGATACCATTGGCAAAGACCGATGGCAATTTGGGACGCACTCCCGAAATTGTGGCAACTGAAGAACGCTTAAAAGAGGTGAACCACAAAATTTTCAACGCCAAGACCGTCAAGACCAAACGCAAATGGAAAGAACAGCTGAAAGGATTGCGTTCAGAGTTGATTCAACAGTTATCCGATAACGGATTCTTCACCGATGATGCAGTAAATCAACTGGCATCGTGGAATATGTTCGACCAAAATGCCTCTGCCTCGTTCTTCGATGCCGACTGGATGTTCGGAGTTAAAGACGGATTTGATATAGTTCTTGGTAATCCGCCGTATAAAATTCTTACAAAGAATAATACCGATGCCCAATTATTAGACAAGTATTTGAATACATATCGGAGTATCAGAGGTGCAAATTCTAAGAACATCTTCACATTATTTATAGAAAAGTCAGTTGTATGCTTAACAAACAGCATTAATGCTGTAATTAGTTATATCGTACCTGAAGGATTATATAAAACACGTAGCTACAGTGAATGTGTAAATCTTATGGCCACTCATGGACAAACCACATCATTCGTTACATTTACAGATTATGTTTTTGAGAACGCTATTACCGGAAATGTAATTTTCGTATACCAAAAGGGAGTATATGATTATTCAACAAAAAAATATATTTACGTTGAAGGAGAAGGGTTTAGACCGTTAATTGAATATGATAATCCACTCATCGAAAAAATAATTAGAAATACAACGCCACTATCTGAAATAGCCAATCTATTCAAAGGAATGGTCATCAAAAATAGGGAGAGTGTACTGCACGATGCTAATGAGAATCAATCGCACAAGTTTATTCTTGGCAAAAATATGTCTAAGTGGCATATTAATTCTTATTATTATACAAATTATTCTAACCTTGAAATCATAGGCGGAACCAAGCGTATAGAGAAACATAATGTATATCCCCGTATCGTGATACGGAGAACAGGAAATGAATTGTGTTGTGCCAAATTAGAATGTCCTTGTTTAACAGAGAGTACATTATATTCATGTTGGCCAAAAAGTAAAGAATTAGATATCAATTATTTATATGGATTATTAAACTCCCGTTTACTTAATTATTATAATTACAACGAGAATATTACGAATCAACAGGGTTTCCCTCAAATATTAATGACAGATTTGCAATCATTACCCATAAAGGTTGCGAGTCAGCGACAAATTGCACAAATCGCTTCTGCTGTTAATAATATAGATGGTATGGTAAATGATTCGCATATAGACCTCCTCGTATATAGATTATACGATCTAACATATGACGAGGTTAAAATTATTGACCCCGCCACTCCCATAACTCGCGAAGAATACGAAAACTAATAAATGTTGATATGAAAGACAATATAAATGAAATTCATCCTAAAGTTTTTATATCCTACTCACATGATAGTGAAGAACATATAACTTGGGTTTCAAAACTTGCGACTCACTTAAGAAAACACGGAGTAGATGTTATTCTAGATCAATGGGATGTCCGTTTGGGAGATGATTTGCCATTTTTTATGGAACAAGGCTTAACAAATTCTCATTTAGTTTTATGCGTGTGCAGTGATAATTATACAGAGAAAGCAAATGCTAATAGAGGAGGTGTTGGATATGAGAAAAAAATACTTACAGCTGATTTAATGCAAGACAATTCTGTAAATCATATTATCCCAATCAAACGGAATAATCTAAATGGTCATATACCAACATTTTTCGGGGATGCATTATATGTAGACTTTAATGATGATAGCAAATACTTCGATTCATATAGCAAACTGCTTGCGCGGATTTATAATGAGGATATTGCCGCCAAACCGGCTTTGGGAGAGAATCCATATAGAAAAAGCAGTATAATATCTCAAGATATTAGCCGAAATCTTGAAATAGAGAATGTTAAATATTACAATCCTTTAATGTGCGGCAGTGTTTCATTTGACTATACCAGAAATGATCATGAATTTACAATAGGTTCCGGACTGTACCAATTTACTACACAATGGGATACAGCAGGAATGGGCTGTATATACTGTTACCGAGATAAAGTTAGAAGGCTTGGTTATAATGCATTATTATATACTGATTCTCCTCCCAAAGAAGAAATTACAAAATTCGATTTTAGTTCTCGATACAGAACTATAAATGAAGGTCAGATTGTTATTTTAGAAAACACTAATAATAAATTTGTTGCGATTAAAGTCACAAAGGTTTTTCGTAATAATGTGGATATAGACCATCTTTTAGAATTTGATTACCAAATATATAAGGATGTAGAATAAGAAATTTATACATATGGAAATAAACGATTTAGCAGATGTAATAGTAGAAGTCGATGTATTGAATAATTAGCACCGAGGTTTGGGTTTGATTTCAGAAAAGGATAGCATTATATGAATTATTTATAGGTTAAATAATGGACGACAATAAAATAATTATCTACCAAGACGACAACGAGACACATTAGGAAATCGCCAATGATCTGCTCGATTCGCATAAGAAAGGGATATCTGCTTATCGTGGCAGAACATTTATCCGTATCGGGCCAAGACGAGATATTGCCAGCGAAGCGGAAGAACGTCTCTTGACCGAACGCCGCACTGCGTATATGGCGACATTTGACGCGACGCCCTGTTTGGGAGCATCGCTCGATGACGTGGATTTGGACTATATCAAAGACACCTAATTGCCGTCGGTAGTTGATGCAGATCTGTTGAGCCAAGACAAGCGAGATATAAAAGAGCGGCGGCTAAGTCACTGGAATCCCTCTCGTGTTCCATTGACTTGGCGCCGTATCTCAATGGTTTTCCGGTCGGGTTTCAATGAGAGACGAACGGGGAGAGTAGGGCGCAAAGGGCGCATCTTTACGAGCCTTTATAAAAACTTTTATATATATATAAATTTACATCGTACTTACACAGTAAGATGAATATTTGTATATATATATTTTTTTAGCGGAGGTCTTGTTTTTGCGCCCTTTGCGCCCTGCTCCTGTTTAGGAAGGCGGAGTCTTTTCCGTCTTATCCTTTTGATCCTTAGTGTTTTCGGGTTTCTCCGGGTCGCTGTTCTCCTTCTCCTGCTCAGGGCGCAAAAAATTGGCTTTTACCTGTTCCGACGTGATCTCCGTGATCTCAAAAAGCCGTTTTTCCGGCGATTTCGTGAGCAAAAAAGCCTGTTTTTTCAGTACCTCGCTCGACGTAAGTAGACGGAAACGCGTCGGTGCGATACGTAAAAACGCTCTTGTTTTCGCCTTAATTTCGATCTGTATAAGATACCGTGGTGTGTCGAGACGCTCCGGCTCGCGGAAAGTAGGGGTGAAATGGTACAGATTTGTCCAGGAAAAATATTTTGAGAATTCTTGCGGATAAATCAAAATAATTCTTACCTTTGCACCCTGTAAAGATTAAGACTCTATTAGAATCTTCGTTTTTGTTCATGATGCTAGTTCAGAAAGGGAAGACACATAGCAGGAGTTGACTTAAATTTCGTATAATTTAAAAGAACAGTTAGAAATGTCTAGAGTTTGTCAAATTACTGGAAAGAGAGCGATGGTTGGAAACAACGTTTCTCACTCGAAGAGAAGAACGAAACGTAAGTTCAATGTCAACCTGTTTACGAAGAAGTTCTACTGGGTAGAACAGGATTGCTGGGTTAGCTTGAATATTTCTGCGGCTGGCTTACGCACGATCAATAAGTTAGGTTTGGATGCGGCTATCAAGATGGCGGTTGAAAAAGGTTATTTGAACGCATAAATTCGTGGAGGATATAGAAAATGGCAAAAAAAGCAAAAGGAAATAGAGTACAGGTAATCCTTGAGTGTACAGAGCACAAGGGGAGTGGAATGCCGGGTATGTCTCGCTATATCACTACAAAGAATAGAAAGAATACTACTCAGAGATTGGAGTTGATGAAATACAACCCGGTTTTGAAGAAGATGACGTTACACAAAGAAATTAAGTAATAGGAGATTTTAAACGATGGCAAAAAAAGCAGTTGCAACATTCAAAAAGGGTGACGGTCGTACTTATTCCAAAGTGATTAAAATGGTTAAGTCTCCGAAGACGGGCGCGTACATCTTCCAGGAAGAAATGATCCCTAACGAGGCGGTAAAAGATTATTTCGCTAAATAATCAAGTAGCGAATAATAAAGGATATAAGAGGCTTCTCTCCAATAAAGCGGAGGGAAGCTTTTTTTGTACCTGAACTTTTGAAACTTTTGAAAGTATAGTTGGTTACAAACAAAATATTTTCTTAATTTTGTTGAGCTAATTCGTAGAGATGGGGCAAATGGTAATTTGTATGAAACAATAAAATATAACAAGATAAAATATTAAAGCTATGAGATTCGATGTATCCAGCACTGCGCTATTATCACGTTTACAGTCTATAAGCAAGGTTATCGCTTCCAAGAACTCCTTACCGATTCTGGATAGCTTCCTTTTTAACTTAGAAGGAAATACACTTACCGTGACAGCTTCCGATGCCGAGACCCGGTTGGTGACTTCCGTAGACGTTATGAATGGCCAAGGTGCCGGACTCTTCGCGGTTTCCGCCAAGATCTTGCTCGATCCGCTGAAAGAGCTTCCAGAACAACCGCTTACTTTTGATATCAATGATGAGAACCTGGAGATTTTCATCCATTTCCAGAATGGTAAGTATAATTTTATCGGTCAGAAAGGGGACACATATCCGCGACAAAAGCCGTTGAATGATAACGCTATCTCTGTCTCGATGGACGCGCAGATGCTATTAAATGGCATCAGCCGTTCCTTGTTCGCCACGGCCGATGATGAGCTTCGCCCGGTAATGAATGGTATCTATTTCGATATCCATACGGATGATTTGACATTCGTGGCATCAGACGGGCATAAATTGGTCCGCTTGCGTAACTTGGCGGTGAAATCCCCGGAACGGGCCTCTTTCATTTTGCCGAAGAAGCCGGCTAATTTATTGAAGAATTTGTTGGCGAAGGAATCGGAACAGGTGTTGATTAAGTTTGATGATAACAACGCGTATGTTACTTGTGCGAGCTTCGAGATGGTCTGTCGTTTGATCGAGGGGCGTTACCCGAACTATAATAGTGTGATACCTCAAGAAAACCCGTTTAGGGTAACGATCGATAGAATCTCTTTCTTGAATGCCTTAAAGCGTGTTTCCGTCTTTTCCAATCCGGCGAGCAGCTTGGTGAAGTTGCACTTGAAGGATAACCTGATTACGGTTTCCGCCCAAGATATCGATTTCTCCACATCGGCGGAAGAGCGTATCGTTTGTCAGTTTGACGGGACGGAGTTAAGCATTGGCTTCAAAGCTACCTACCTGATCGAGATCCTTGGGAATATCAGCTCGGAAGAGGTTATATTAGAATTGGCGGATCCTTCACGTGCCGGCTTGATCATTCCCTCCGAGAATGATGAGGACGAGGATTTGCTCATGTTGCTGATGCCGATGATGTTGAATGACTAATACATAAACAATGCAATTAAACCTAAGGAACCCGCTGGTCTTTTTTGATTTAGAGACCACGGGTATAAATATAGTGAAGGATCGTATCGTAGAGATCTCCTACGTGAAAGTCTTCCCGAATGGGAAAGAAGAAACGAAGACACGCCGGGTGAATCCCGGTATGCCTATTCCCCCCGAATCCACCGCTATTCATGGCATAACCGATGAGGATGTAAAAGATTGTCCGACCTTCAAGGAAATCGCCAAATCGTTGGCCGCCCAGATCGAGGGCTGTGATTTAGCCGGATATAATTCCAACCGTTTTGATATACCCATGCTTGCCGAGGAGTTCTTGCGCGCGGATGTGGATATCGATTTGAATCGGCGCAAATTTATCGATGTACAGACCATTTTCCATAAGATGGAGCAACGTACGTTATCTGCCGCTTATAAATTCTATTGCGATAAAAGTTTGGAGAACGCTCATACGGCTGAGGCTGACGCGTTGGCTACGTATGAGGTGTTGAAAGCGCAGCTGGATCGCTATCCGGATTTGAAGAACGACGTAGCCTTCCTTTCCCGATATTCCTGTTACTCGAATAATGTGGACTTCGCCGGACGCATGGTTTACAATGACAAAGGCGAGGAAGTTATTAACTTCGGTAAGTATAAAGGCCGTTTGGTAACGGAGATCCTGAAGTTGGATCCGGGTTATTATTCTTGGATCATGAATGGCGATTTCCCGTTGAATACGAAGAAAATGCTGACAGAGATCCGTTTGAGAGGCTTTAATTCAAAATAAGGCGATGAATAATTTTGAGTTTTGCGATCCTGTAAAGGTTGTGTTCGGCAAAGGAGCGATTGCCCGTTTGTCCGCGTTAATGCCAGAGGGGAGTAAGATCCTGATGGTATACGGCGCGACGGTAGCATTAAGAAAAGTTGTAGTGAGGTGACGCGCCGCGTCTCTATGGGCAAGGATAAATGGATTCGATTATATGACATTGAAAGATAAACATATTGTATTCGGGATTACGGGGAGCATAGCTGCGTACAAAGCCGCTTATATCATCCGGGGACTGGTGAAAAAAGGAGCCGAGGTACAGGTGGTTATCACGCCGTCCGGAAAAGAGTTTATCACTCCGCTTACGTTATCGACGTTGAGCAGCCATCCTGTGATCAGTGAGTTTTTTTCCAATAGGGATGGTACATGGAACAGCCATGTGGATCTGGGGCTTTGGGCGGATGCCATGCTGATCGCTCCGGCTACCGCTTCCACGATCGGTAAGATGGCGAACGGAATCGCCGATAATATGCTGATAACTACTTATCTTTCTTGCAAAGCCCCTGTATTCGTGGCTCCGGCCATGGATTTGGATATGTTCGCTCATCCGAGTACCCAACAGAATCTGGAACGCTTGCGTTCGTTCGGCAACCGGATTATCGAACCTGCCGAAGGGGAATTGGCAAGCCATTTGGTTGGTAAAGGCCGGATGGAAGAACCCGATAAGATTATCGAGGTCTTGGAAGACTTCTTTACCGCTCAAAAAGATCTTGAAAAAAAAAAGATCCTGATAACAGCAGGTCCGACATATGAAAAGATAGATCCCGTACGTTTTATAGGGAACTACTCTTCCGGTAAGATGGGGTTTGCTTTAGCGGAAGCGTGTGCGGAGAGAGGGGCGGAGGTGACTTTGGTCGCCGGTCCGGTCTCTTTGGAAACCCATTGTCCGGGTATCCGACGAGTCGATGTAGAGTCTGCGGGGGAGATGTATCAAGCGGCGATGACCGCGTTCCCGGGTAGCGATGCTGCTATATTATGTGCCGCTGTCGCCGATTACCGCCCGGAGAACGCTTCCGAGCAGAAAATCAAACGGGAAGCTGAGGGAGAAATGACGCTCCATTTGGTTCCGAACCCGGATATCGCCGCCTCTTTGGGCGCGATCAAGCGGGAGGGACAGGTCATGGTGGGTTTCGCCTTGGAGACGAACGACGAGGCCACTCACGCCGAAGGTAAACTGAGGCGGAAAAATCTCGATTTCATCGTGTTGAATTCTTTGCGAGACCAAGGAGCCGGTTTCCGTTGCGACACCAACAAGATCACGATTATCGACAATGCCGGAGGAGTAACGAGCTATCCGCTCAAAACGAAGCGGGAGGTAGCCTCTGATATTGTAAATAAGTTGGTAACATTATTGAAATGAGAAAAGTAAGAAGACTGTTTTATCTATTCATGCTTTGCGCCGCTCCTTTTTGCGGGAAGACGCAAGAGTTGAACGCCCGTATTACGGTGAACGGAGACAAGATCGCGACCGCTAACAAGCAAATCTTCACGACCTTGCAGAACTCCTTGACGGAGTTCGTGAATAACCGGAAATGGACGGATGCCACGTTTGCCGTCAATGAGAAGATCGATTGTACGATGACGATCATCGTGAATGAATTGGATGAGACGAACTTCAAGAGCGAGATCCAGATACAAGCCCGCCGTCCGGTCTATAATTCCAGTTATACAACTACTCTTTTGAATTTCCGGGACCAACAGTTGGATTTTGAATATACGGAGGGCGAGCCGTTGGACTATAACTCAAATACGCTGACCAGCAATCTTACGGCCACGATCGTGTTTTATGTCTATGTGATCTTGGGACTTGATTTTGATAGTTTCGCCCCGAAAGGAGGGACTACTTACATACAACAGGCCCAGCAAATCGTGAACATGGCCCAGTCCGAGATGTCGTGGACAGGCTGGAAAGCGTTTGATAGCAACCAGAACCGCCATGCCGTAGCGACCGCCTTGCAAGATAACGCATCCGACGCTTTCCGGGAAATGTGGTACACGTATCACCGGAAAGGACTCGATGAAATGGCGGCAAATCCGGATCGCGGACGTACGACAATCATCGGGGCGCTTCCCGCCTTGCAGGAGGTGAAGAAAGCCCGGCCTACCTCCGTACTCCTGCAAATGTTCGCCGACGCTAAATTGGATGAGGTGATCGCGATTTATTCGAAAGCGACCACGCAAGAGCGGCAAGAGGGCTATAAGATGCTGTTCGAGATCTATCCCGCGCAATCCACTCGCTTGGAGGCGCTTCAAAAACCAGTAAGGTAAAATAGTTATGTTGAAATCCTTGTTTATACAGAACTTTGTCTTGATAGACAATTTGGATATCCGCTTTGATACAGGTTTCTCGGTGATAACGGGTGAGACCGGAGCGGGAAAGTCTATTATATTAGGTGCCTTATCGTTGGTGCTTGGACAACGTGCGGATGGCAAGAGTATAAAGGAAGGTTCGGATAAATGTGTGATCGAGGCTGTATTTGATGTCTCAAAATATCAGTTGGAGCCTTTCTTCTTAAGTAATGACCTTGAGTACGACGCCGATAGCTGTATCTTGCGTCGGGAGCTTTATGCCTCCGGCAAATCCCGCGCTTTTGTCAATGATTCTCCGGTTTCCCTTACGAGCTTAAAGGAGCTGGGAAGCCGTCTGATCGATATTCATTCGCAGCATCAGAACCTGTTGTTGGGTGATAACCGTTTCCAGCTGAAAGTGATCGATGTAATGGCCGAGAATGAGATCTTGCTCATTCTTTATAAGAAGGAATTTACCCGTTATCAGGCGTTGCGAAGGGAACTGAAAGATTTAAAGGATAAGGCGGTCCAGAGCAAGCAGGAGGAAGACTATATCCGTTTTCAACTGGAACAATTGGACGAAGCCAACCTTCAACCGGATGAGCAGGAGGAGTTGGAGCAAGAGCAAGAAACGCTCTCGCACGCGGAGGAGATCAAAAGCGCCCTATATAAGGTGACCGAACTCTTGGACGGCGAGGAGCAAGGTGCCGTCCAAATACTCAAGGAAGCCCTTTCCACCGTGGATTCCTTGGAAAGGTATTTCCCGAAAGCCCAGGCGATCGCCGAGCGAATCCGCTCGGCTTATATCGACTTGAATGATCTGGCTTCCGAGACAGGTGTCTTAAAGGAGGATGTGGAATTTAACCCGGAACGGCTGGAGTGGGTGAATGAACGCTTGAATACCCTTTATACGCTTCAGCAAAAACATCGTGTCTCTACCGTGGGGGAATTGATCGCTATACGGGATCAATACCAAAAGCAATTGCGCGCGATCGATTCCTTCGATGAGCAAATCGATTTGTTAGAAAGCCAATTGGATGCCTCTTACAAAGAATTGCTTCAACAAGCCTCCGTGCTTAGCGAGCAGCGTAAGGTCGCTTCTACGGCTATGGCCTCGCGGTTGGTCGAGATGATTATTCCGTTGGGGATGCCGCATACCCGTTTCCGTGTGGACATCCTTCCCCGCAAAGAGCCGGAGAGCGATGGAATGGACGATATCCGATTTATGTTCTCCGCCAATAAGCGCGCGGAATTGCAGCCGGTCGCCCAAACCGCTTCCGGAGGTGAGATCTCCCGGTTGATGCTCTGCATCAAGGCCATGATTGCCGGGTTCACCGCTTTACCTACCATTATCTTCGATGAGGTAGATACGGGCGTATCGGGCGATATCGCCGATAAAATGGGTGATATCATGCAAGAACTCGGAACAAAGATGCAAGTCATCGCGATCACCCACTTGCCTCAAATCGCGGCGAAGGGGCAAGCTCATTATTTTGTTTATAAGAAGGATACCGAAGATCGTACGCTGACCCGTATCAAGCGATTAGAGGGGGAGGAACGAGTGAACGAGGTGGCCCGTATGTTGAGCGGGGCTTCGTTGACAGAGGCTTCTCTTGCCAACGCGAAAGATTTGTTGGGCGTCAAGGATTAGACCTCTTCCTTTCGGGAATGTTACGCGACGTCACGCGAAGGTCGAGGGCTTGAATAACTGGTTAATTATCCTTACCTTCGCGGTGTTAATGGTTTCGCGTTGTATAAAGTATGAAAGAAAACGAGATGGTGTTTGGCATTCGTGCCGTGATTGAGGCCGTACAGGCTGATAAGGAGGTGGATAAGATCCTTGTGAAAAGGGATTTGCAAGGGGATCTGTCCAAGGAGTTGTTTGAGGTCCTGAGGGGCCGTGAGATACCGGTACAACGTGTCCCGGCTGAGCGCTTGGATCGTTTGACTCGAAAGAATCATCAGGGGGTGATCGCTTTTATGTCGGCGGTTACCTACCAGCGCTTGGAAGACATCATTCCTTTTGTGTATGAGCACGGGAAAGATCCTTTCATCGTATTGCTGGATGGGATTACGGATGTGCGTAATTTCGGCGCGATCGCCCGTACCTGCGAGTGCGCGGGGGTCGACGCGATCGTGATTCCCGCGAAAGGAAGCGTCTCGGTGAATGCCGACGCGATCAAGACCTCCGCCGGAGCCTTGCATGTGTTGCCGGTTTGTAAGGAGAAGAGTATCAACCAGGCGATCCGTTTCTTGCGACAAAGCGGGGTGAAGGTGTTTGCCGCCAGCGAGAAGGCGATGGAGAATTATACGGCGGTGAGGTATGAAGGGCCGGTAGCGATCGTGATGGGGGCGGAAGATACGGGGGTGTCCGCGGAGAACTTGCGCGCCTGCGACCAGATGGTGAAGATCCCGCAATTCGGAATGATCGGCTCCTTGAATGTATCCGTAGCCGCCTCGATTATGGCGTACGAGGTGGTTCGCCAGCGCATGAACGAGCGGCAATAATTATAGAATGTATATAACCATAGAATGTATATAAACCAGAGAAAGAGATGAAGAAAGTTATCGCTACAAAAAACGCTCCCGCCGCTATCGGTCCGTATAGCCAGGCGGTGCGGGTCGGTAATATGCTGTTCGCTTCCGGACAGCTGGGGATCGATCCTGCCACGGGGCTTTTCGTTGAGGGAGCCGTAAGGGAACAAACTGCCCAGGCGTTCAAGAATGTTCACGCGATCTTGGCGGAGGCAGGTTATAGTATCGACGATGTCGTAAAAACAACCGTGTTTTTAGCGGATATGGGTGACTTCGCCGCGATGAACGAGGTATACGCCTCTCAGTTCGAGGGCGCGTTTCCCGCACGTTCGGCGGTAGCCGTCAAGACACTGCCGAAGAATGGTTTGGTAGAGGTCGAGGTGATCGCCGTGAAAGACTGATATTTTTTTTTCATAGTTAAGAGTCTTGGTTAATTTCGATAAGGCTGATCGTGAGATTCGCCTTATCGCTCTTTAGGCCTCTGTCCGAATAGTTTCTCGATCAGATCCTTCCGTCCCATCTTTCGCAATACTTGCGTGATCTGATATCGCGACTCGGGTTTATACCAGAAGAAGAACTGGCGTTGCGCCAGCTTCTGTTCTTTCGATCGGGCCGTATATACTCTCTCCAACGTATAAGGATGGTATCCGGTATAATACATCTCCGTGGCCAACGTCATCGGCGTAGGCGTGAAGTCTTGTACCTGCTCCAGCTGGAAATGCAGGCGCTTGGTGATCACCGCCAGCTCCGCCATGTCCGCCTCGGTACATCCCGGATGGCTGGAAATGAAGTAGGGGATGAGCTGCTGGTTCAGCCCGTACCGCCGGTTTACCTCGTCGAATATCCGCTTGAACTGTCCGAATTGCGAGAAGGAGGGTTTACGCATCTGTCTCAACACCTCGTCTTGCGTATGCTCCGGGGCCACCTTCAGGCGACCGGATACGTGGCGGGCGATCAATTCCTCGGTATAGGTTTGGGCGGCCTTGTTTAAAGCCGCGTCCGCGTAACGGTGCAACAGCAGGTCATAGCGTACGCCGCTTCCGATAAACGACTTCTTGATCCCGGGAAGCCGGTCTACCGCTTTGTAGATATCCAGCAGCGGCGTATGATCCGCGTTCAGGTTCTTGCAAACGACGGGGGAGATGCAGGACGGTTTCTTGCATTGGGCGCAAATCCGCTCATCTTTGCCCTTCATCCGGTACATGTTGGCGGAGGGGCCTCCCAAATCGCTTAGATAGCCCTTGAAATCGGGCATCTCGGTAATCGCCCTCACCTCCCTCAAGATCGATTCCTTGCTTCGGGAGGCGATAAACTTCCCTTGATGCGCCGATATGGTGCAGAACGCGCATCCCCCGAAACACCCCCGGTGGATAGTGACCGAGAACTTGATCATCTCAAAAGCCGGTATCACCTTCCCTTTGTATTTGGGATGCGGCAGGCGGGTATAGGGCAGGTCGTAGGAGGCATCGATCTCCGCCTCCGTCATCGGCGGGAAGGGAGGATTCACCACGATCACCTGCTTCCCTACCTGCTGCAAGATCCGCGAGGCATCGTATTTATTGGATTCCTCCTCGATATGCCGGAAATTCTTCGCTTGTTTCAATTTGTCTTCCAGGCATTCCTCGTGCGAGAAGAGCACGATGTCGCCCTCGCGCGCGTCCGCCTTGTCTGTCAGGTAAACCGTTTGGCGGATCTCCTTGATCGCGTTGAAAGGGGTGCCGGACTTCAGGCGGCGCACCAACTCCTTGATCGGTTTCTCGCCCATGCCGTAGATCAGTAAATCGGCCGGGCTGCTGGCCAGGATCCCCGGTAACAGCTTGTCTTGCCAATAATCGTAATGCGTAAGCCGGCGCAGCGAGGCCTCGATGCTGCCCAACACGACGGGGACATCCGGATACAACGTTTTCAGTATTCTCGTATAGACGATGCTCGGGTAGTCCGGGCGCATCCCCGGACGCCGGTCCGGCGTATAGGCATCGTCGCTGCGCAACCGCTTGTTGGCCGTATAATGGTTGATCATCGAATCCATGGCGCCGGCCGATACGCCGAAGAAAAGCCGGGGAGCGCCCAGCTTCTTGAAATCCCGGTGATCGCCCCGCCAATCCGGTTGCGGCACGATCGCTACCCGTAATCCTTCCGCCTCCAATACGCGGCCGATCACGGCCGCCCCGAAAGAGGGATGGTCCACGTAGGCATCGCCCGAGAACAGGATCACGTCGAGGTAATCCCATCCCCGCGCCTCGACCTCTTTCTTCGTCGTGGGTAACCAATTCTCTAATTTGAATGTTCTCATAGCGCTAAGGAATCCCCGCTTGGCCGGCTTCGCTCCGGGAAGCGGGGATTCGAATAAATATCTTTATAAGGTACGTTCCGGGTACAAGGCTTCCCACCATTCCGGCTCATCTCTCAGCCATTTGGCGAACCACGCGTAGATGGTGTTCTGCCAGCCTATACGCTTCCGATAGCCCGCGATACCGTGATTCTCGCCATCCACCTGCACGAACTCCACGGTTTTCCCCAGGATCTTCAAGGCGGCGAACATCTGGATGCTTTCCCCGATGGGGACGTTCGTATCGGCGTTGCCGTGGAGCAACAGGAGCGGGGTGTTGATCTTATCGGCGTTGAACAGCGGGCTTTGCCGGGTAAAGAACTCAGGGGCGTTCCACGGATAGGTGCCCGCGTTCGCCACGGAGCAGTAGCCATATCCCCAGTAGCCCTCTCCCCAATAGCTGCTCAACGCGCTGATGCCGGCATGGCTGACGGCGGCGGCGAAAAGGTCCGTACGGGTTTGCAGGTATTGCGTCATGAAGCCGCCGTAGCTGGCGCCGATGCAACCGATTTTCTTCTCGTTCACGAACGGGTGCTCCCGGCAGAACAGCCGGGTGCCTTGGATGATCTCGTCGGCGGTCTGCTGGCCCCACGCGTTCACGTGGCGGGCGGCGAATTCCTGTCCGAAGCCCGTCGTCCCGCTGGGGTTCAAGGTGTAGACCACGTAGCCCAGGGCGGCGTACATGTGCATGGAGTAACGCGCCTCCAGCGCGCGGTTCGTCGGGGAGGTGCCGCCGTAGTAATAAACGATCATCGGATATTTCTTCTCCGGATCGAAATGAGGCGGGAGGTAATAACGGCCCTGGATCGTCGTCCCGTCATCCGACCGGAAGCTCCAGTCGTGTACCTCGCCCAGGACGACGTCTTTCAGTTTATCGCGCGAGAGATCGTACACCAGGCGGCTCTTCCCGCCTTTGAGGTCGTGGGCGTAAAGGCGGGAGGCGTTGGACGCGCTCTGCCCGTAGTAGAAGAGGAGCGGGGCGTTGTCGGCCAGCGCGTAGGAGAGGATGATATCCTCCGGGGCGGCTATGGGGCGGATCTTCCCGCTTGCCGGGTCGCAGGTATAGATCCGCTGATAATCCTCGTCCTCGCAGAGGATGTAGATTTGCCCGTCGAGGCGGTGCCATACGGCGTCGATCACGTTCGGGTCGAACTCCTTGGTGAGGGGGGAGGCCTCGCGGCTCGCCAGGTCGTAGAGGAATAGCTGCCCGTCGTACGAGTTGGAGATCTGTCCGGGTTTGAGGTTCCGTCCGATCCCGTCGAAGGCGTCGCCCGCCCCGGCTACCAGCAGCCGCTTGCCGTCGGGCGAGAAGGCGGCTTGGTTGATGTACGGGGCCTTTTCCCAGATCGTATCGACCGACAGGGTCTGCAGGTCCAGTCGGTAGAGGGAGTTGCGGGAGTGCGGCAGGGAGGTGTACACCCGGTCGGCGGTGCTGAACAGCAGGTAGCGGCTATCGGCGCTGATGTCCTGGATATACGTGCCCGTATGCCCGAAGGTGAGTCGCTCGTACAGACCGGTTCTCAGGTCGTAACGCCAGATGAGGGAGCGGTCGCGGAAGCCCGGGATACGGTCGGCCGGCTCTACGACCCGGATCAGCTCCGTCCCCTCCTTGGGGCCCTCCTCCTCTACGGTATAGAGGAGGGCGGACTCGTCGGGGGTGAACACGAACCGCCCTTCCGGAAGGTCCGGGGCCAATACCGTTTGCCGGCCGGTCGCCGGGTCTACGGTTACCAGCTCCGTGCCCTCCAGGCCGGCGCGGGTGTAATACAACCGGTCGCTCTCAGGCATCCACCGGGCGGTCGCGAGGAAACCGGCGTCTTGCGACAGGACCCGCCCGGTGGCGGCATCCATCAATTGCCCGTACGTCTCGCGCTTGCCTTCCGGGAAGCGGTTGACGTATTTCACCAGGGCGTACTTCCCGTCCGGCGAGAGGCTTACGCCTTGGAAGTCCTTTCCCTCCAGGATATCCAGGAGGGTGTAGCGCCTCTCCGGGTCCGGCGAGGCTACGACCTTCGCCGCCGCCTCGCTCTTGAAGGTGGCCTTCAGGCTGGGGGGGCAGGTGTCTCTCTTCGCCGCCAGGTATTTGACGACTACTTGGTAGCGGCGGGGCTCCAGCGCCAACTCGGAGGTGGCTTCGACCGGCTTGCCGTCGACGAATACCTCGAACGCCCCGGGGCCCGATACCTCGAGTCTCCCTTTCACGTACCGGTCGCTGTTCAGGAAGAACGCGAGCAGATGCAGGGCGTAGCCCTCCCGCGGGGCGGCGAAGGTGATCGCGCCTGTCGTCGTGTCGGCGTCGAGTACCGCGGCGTTCGCGAGCGTCCGCCCGAACGGCAGGGTCGCTTTCAATAGATGCCTCGCCTCGAAAGGCTTTCCATTCACGTCGAGGCTGTCCGCCAGGACCGGCGGGTTGACCGCGAACGGGCCCGCGTGGCGGAACCGCGTCACCTTCACCGCCTCCAGGGCGGAAAGCGAGAGGGCGGAAAGCAGCAACACGGGGATTAAGTTCATTTTTCTGTTCATATAGGTAATGAGTTTAGGATAAATAGTCTCGCGTACGCCGCGAAGCGGCCCGGCATCCGGCGGGATTCAGGCTAGGGGCCCTTCCCATACGAAACAGTCGCCGAAGAGGGGTTCCTCCTTGAGATGGGTCGGTTCGCCGAACAGGCCGAACACGGAGGATCCGGAGCCGGACATGGCGGCATACAAGGCGCCCCGCTCGTAGAGGGTATCCTTGATCCGCCCGATCCGGGGATGTCTCGCGAACACGCTCCGCTCGAAATCGTTCACCATCCGCCCTTCCCACTCGGATACCGGCAGTCGGACGATCGTTCTCAGGGAGCTCTCCGGCGCGGCGGGTGTCACCATCGAATAGGCCTCGGGGGTGGAGACGGCCACATCCGGTTTCACCAGGCACAGGTGATACGCCTCCAGGGAGAGCTCCACGGGCTCGAAGCGGTTTCCCGTGCCGGTCGCGAATACCGGCCTGTTCCGGATAAAGAACGGGCAATCGGCCCCGATGGTGGAGGCGATCGCCTCCAGCTCGTCCGGCTGGAGGCCCAGGCCGCCGAAATCATTGACCAGCCTCAGCATGAAGGCGGCGTCGGCGGAGCCTCCCCCAAGCCCGGCGCCAAAGGGTATCGCCTTCAGCAAGTGGATCTCCAGCGGGGGGATCTCGTACCTCGCCCTCAGGGCGTCCAGCGCTTTGAGGACGAGGTTCTTCTCCGGGGGCGCGTCTACCGGGATTCCGGTTTGCGCGAGGCGGGTCCGGTCCGAGGCGACGACCTCGAGGGCGTCTCTCACGGGGATCGGGTAGAAGATGGTCTCTATGTCGTGATAACCGTCCGGCCGTTTGCTCACCACGTTCAGGCCCAGGTTTATCTTCGCGTTCGGGAAACAGATCATAGCATGTAATGTTTGTTGATGTGATACGCGAAGATAAGAAGATATCCTTAAAAATGTTCCGTCTACCGGCAAACGATCACTCGCCGGCGCTTTGATGTTATCCGATTAAAAAACGGGATAACGGAAAACCGGTTTTTTATTTATATATTCGCGTTCGGGATAACAGCGGAGCGCTCCGACGTTATCCCGAAAATTGTAGGGATAACAAAATAGGGGTTGGATGATAACCGGATATAAATCGGGTAAACAAATGATTATATGACAGACGAACACAAGGAGAGACACATCGTAAAGGATCGTTGGTATGGGCGGCGGAAGGGTCGCGTGCCGAAAGAGCGGCTCTTCGCGGGCAAGCCGCAATTCACGTTGGACGATCTCTACATCTCGCCGCTGGCCTTCCGGAGGCGATACACCGATGAGGGGGTGGTGGAGTATATCCCCGTGGAGCGGGAGCTGTCGCCCTCCGGGGTGGAGGTGATGGACGCTTACGTGCGCCGGCTCACGGCGGGAGAGAGTGACCTGGGCAAGTTCTGCGAGGGCTACGGCGCGCGCACGGGCGACATGGACTCGCTCTGCTTCCTGCTCACCGGGATGTCGGGGGCGGAGTTCCGCCTACGCTACATGGGGCGCCTGGCGGACGACCTGTTGCGCTACACCTCCCTGACACTCGACGAGGTGGCCCGCCGCTCCGGCCACGGCACGCGCGTCAACCTTTTCCTCGCCTACAAGCGCGACCATGGGATCAGTCCCCTCGAACGCCGCCACCAGCTGCGCGCCTCCCCGGCCGACGAGGATCGCTTCCGGCCGGCGTGACGACGCGCGGTCCCGCGTCAGGCGCCGGGTTCCGGCCGCCGCTTCCCCTTGGGCGATCACTCGGCCCCGGCCCTGTCCGCGTCCCCCTGGATGTTGGGGCGCTCAAGGCCGTAGCCCTTGATCCGGTCCTCGCGTCTCAGCGCCAGGGCGATGAGGAGGGCGAGCACGCCGAAGCCGGTGAAGACGGCCATCGGTATCGTATAGTCGTAGGCCGGCTTGCCCGTGCCGTTGTCGATCTTGCAATAGGTGTCCAGCAGCCAGCCGATCAGCAGGGGTACCATGCTCAGGCCGATGTTCTGCACCCAGAAGATCAGGGCGTAGGCCGTGCCCAGCTGCTTCTCCGGGATGATCTTCGGGACCGACGGCCACATCGCCGACGGGACCAGGGAGAACGCGATGCCCAACACGATCATCACGATCGTGGCGAACCACCATTGGTTCAAGACCGGGAGCGTGAACAGCGAGTGCACGCCGATCAGCATCAAGGCGCCGAAGATCATGATCGTCGCCCCCTTGCCCTTGCGGTCGTACAGGTTGCCGAAGAACGGCGTCAGGAAGATCGTGCCGAAGGGCAGGATCGCCGGGATGTTACCCGCCAGCTCCGGATCCACGTTGTATTTATTGACCATCAGGTCGGTCGCGTATTTCAAGAAGGGGAATACGGCCGAGTAGAACAACACGCAAAGCAGGGCGATCAGCCAGAAGCCCCTGTTGGCGACGATCGATACGATATCCCTCAGGCGGAAAGGCTCCTCCTCCTCCCCGGCCGGGCCGCCGGCGTCGGTCGAGGCGTCCAGCTTGCGGTCCATCACGCAAAACACGAGGAAGGCGATCAAGCCGACGCACAACAGGCAAAGGCACAGCAAGACCGGGGCGGAGATGCTGCCGAAGTACTTGGCGAAGGGAACCGTGACAGACAGCGCCAAGGCCGTACCCAAACGGGCCGTGGCCATCTCCAGGCCCATCGCCAGCGCCATCTCCTTCCCCTTGAACCACCGTACGATGATCTTGGATACCGTGATGCCGGCGGTCTCCACGCCGACTCCGAAGAGCGCGTACCCGAGGGCGGCCACCATCACCCGCGCCTTCCATCCGAAAAGCGTTCCCTCCATCGTGAACGCGTCCGAGATGGCGTAATACTTGATGGAACAACCGATGATCATCAAGATGCAGGACGCGACACCCGTGAAACGGACGCCCATCTTATCCAGGACGATACCCCCGATAATCAACATGAAAAGAAATACGTTGAACCAGCCGTAGGCGCTGGTGAACCAGCCATACTCCGTACTCGTCCAGCTTAGCTGTTCCTCCAGCATCGGTTTGAGCGGAGCCATCACATCCGTAAGGAAGTATCCGCAAAGCATCGTGAACGCCGCCAGGGCGAGCACGCTCCATCGTGCGACCTTCGAGTCGCTGAGTCTCTGATGTATTCGTTCTGTCATGGTATTTGTTTTATGGAATTGAATGATTTATGGAATCGCGTTATTTGTATTCGTCTTCTTTCATGAACAAGGGGAGCGCGTCCGCCACGACAAACGTACTGCCTCCGATGAAGACCAGGTCTTCCTCGCGGGCCCTTCCCAGCGCCATCCCGACCGCGTCTCCCACCGTGTCGCAAACGGTGCCGGACAGTCCGCGCCGCCTGGCTCTCTCGGCGAAATCCCCCGCGGGCATCGCTCGCTCCACGGAGGCCTGCGTGAAGAAGTAGCAGGCCTCTTGGGGCATCAAGGCGAGCACGCCGTCCACGTCCTTGTCGTTTGCCATGCCGACGATCATATAGATCCGCCTGTAATATTGGCGCAATACCTTCAGGTGCTCCGCCAGATGCTTCCAGCCGCCCACATTGTGCCCCGTGTCACAGACGACGGTCGGGTGCGTCCGCAGGGTTTGCCAGCGTCCCATCAATCCCGTCAGCCGGGTCACGTGCCCGAATCCCTCATGGACAGCCTCGGGCAGGATGTCCACGCCGCACGCCTCGCGGAGCAGGTGCAGGGCGGAGAATACCGTGATGGCGTTGAATTGCTGCGCCTCGCCGGCGAGCTCGCCGATCACCTCGCCATACTCCACCGAGGGGAATTTCCAGTGCCGCGAAGACAACGACGCGGTCCCCTCCAGCATCCCCAGGTTCAAGGCATAGTGGAAAGGCGCCTTGGCTTCCCGGGCCGCGCTCCGGAAAACCTCGAAAACCGAGTGTTTCTCCGCCAATCCCAGGAGTACCGGCACGCCCCTCTTGATGATGCCGGCCTTCTCCGCCGCGATCTTCTCCACCGTGTCTCCCAGGAATCGCGTATGATCCAGGCTGATATTCGTGATGATACTCAAGATCGGGGTGATGATGTTCGTGCTGTCCAGACGGCCGCCCAGCCCGGCCTCGATCACCGCGTAATCCACCCGCTGGTCGCGGAAATACTCGAAAGCCATGCTGGATGTCAACTCGAAGAAGGAGGGCTGGAGAGGCTCGAAGAAAGCGCGATGACGCTCGATGAAATCGGCCACGTAATCTTGGGAGATCTTTTTCCCGTTCACCCGGATGCGTTCCCGGAAGTCCACCAGGTGGGGCGAGGTATAAAGCCCGACCTTGAAACCGGATTGCCGGAGAATGGCCGCCAGCAGATGGCTGACCGAGCCTTTGCCGTTTGTCCCGGCCACATGGATGGTCTTATAGGCCTTATGCGGATTCCCCAGATAATCGTCCAGGGCGATACTTGTACCGAGACCGGGTTTGTAAGCGGAAGCTCCGCTGTGTTGGAAGACCGGGACGCGGGTATACAGATAGTGTAGCGTTTCCTCGTATGTCATGTTTTTGTGAATTAAATGCCGCGAATGTAGTCAAATTTATTCATACCTTCGCGACCTGTTTACAAAAAGGAGCGAAAAGAAAATGGAAACACAACGTATTACCTATACGCCTCAAGGAGGCGTTTGTTCGAAGTTGATGGAGATCGACGTGAAGGATGGCGTGATCGAGAACGCGCGGGTCGTAGGCGGCTGCCACGGCAACGGGCAAGGCGTGTGCGCCTTGCTGAGAGGCATGCGCGTCCAAGACGCGATCGACCGCCTGTCCGGCATCGATTGTCACGGAAGGGGGACGTCATGCCCGGACCAGATGGCGCGGGCGTTGAGGCAATTGTAACTGACGCGCGCGGCCCGGTGACAAAGACACGCGGGCCGCGCGCGTTGAAGAAAGAGTCATTACGCCGGGACGCGGGGCTATTTCCTCTTGTAATGATCGTAATCCGCGGCAAATCCCTCGCAAAGCCAGTTCGCCAGGGCCTGCCGGTTGTTGCTGAGGATGATCCGTTGTTGGTCGTACCGGTTTTGCAGGTTGCCCAACTCGACGAAGACGGAGGTCGGGGTCGTGTGGCGCAACACATGTAGGTTACGATCGTCTACCGTGCCCGAGAACCCCCGGCCGGGTTGGTGGCGCTCGTATTTGCGCGAGAAAGTGGACTTCATCGTCTTGGCCAAGCGCTTACCCGCTTGATCTTTGGGCTTGTGATAGAAAAAGACATCGGTCCTTTTATGCTTGCTCCGGCTGTCCACATGGATGAATAGAGCTCTTTTATAAACTTCCTTATCTTTCCGGCTCAGGCTGTTTATCTTGGCGCAGCGCTGATCCAGACGGCTTACTTGGTTAAGGGGGATCGGGTTGCCCATGCAAGTCTCCCGTTTGCTGTTAGTGAGGAATGGCTGGTCGCGTATTCCATCCTTCGCGTCCTGGATGATAATATGCACCTTGGCGCCTCGCGTTAACAGATTGCGCGCCAGGCGTAGCATGATGTCGTAAGCGTATTCATCCTCATGCAATTCATGGGAGCCCATTTTGCCGATCGCCCCGGGATCCGGACCGCCATGCCCGCTGACCAGATAAAAGCAAGCACCTTTCAAATCGGAAGCGGTTACTTGGTAACGGGCCAGCGACTTGCCGAACAGGGGCTGATCGTTCTTTTTCGGAGGGGCGGAGGCGAGCGGAGGCAAGGTATATTCCACGCCCATGCGCAGGCTGTTATTTTTACCCAACTTCCCTTTATTAAGCTCGATAAAGGCTTTCTGATACGCCCCGCCGGTACGGTTGAAACGTTTGAGAAAAAGAGTGATGCCCTCCCCGTTTTTCGGATACGCCTTTTCTTGGGCAGTCAAGGGACCTGTACATACGAGAGCGATAATAAAGAGGAAGAGAATATGGATAGCGTGTTTCACAGGCATCTTAAAAATTGATTCTACGCCGTAAAGATAATGAAACCAACCGATAGTCGAAAACGATACCCTATAAAAAGAATCGATCAACCCATAAGCGAGCGGGCGGATATCTTATTATAAACCTCTTTGGTCAATTGAATATCATAGGACGCGTCGTGCAGTTTCGCGGAGTCTATTTGTATGCCTAAAGTCCTTGCCACCGTTTCCAGCTTGAAATCTGTCATCTCATGCCGCTCGCGCATCAAATACTGGGTAGACAATACCATCACGTCAATCGAGTTCACCCAGAACCATGAGTAGAAATAATTATCTCCGTTCTGTACGAAGAAGGCTTTCAAGAAGTGATTATCGAAAGCGGAGTTATTGTATCCTACAAGGAAGAACTTGTCTTTTTTGTCAAATTTGTCCACGTATTTAGACAACATGCTCACGAATTTAACGTACACCTCTCGCATGGGCGGATACGCTTGTATCTGCTCCTTGGACACGTTGCAGACGCGCAGCGCCTCCGCCTCTATCTCGCATTGGGGATGCGGGCAGACATTGAAATTAAAGGACTCTTTCGTAACCCCATCAATCACGATCTCCCCACTGATTTGGTGGATGCCATTTCGCCAGTATTTTACGCCGGTAGTCTCTAGATCAAAAAAAAGTAGTTTCATAAACGCTTTCTGGTATGAGACGCGAAAGTAAGGTTTTTAAATAATAATACGTACCTTCGCGGCCGGAACAATTAAAAAAAATACAATATGTCTGTCGCGAAAGTAGATGATAATAGAAAGGTGACCACGCATCGTCTGATAGAGATGAAGCAGCGCGGCGAGAAGATATCCATGCTTACCGCTTACGATTACTCGATGGCGAAATTAATCGATCAAGCGGGAATGGATGTGATTTTGGTGGGTGACTCCGCCTCTAACGTAATGGCTGGAAACGTGACCACTTTGCCGATTACGCTTGACCAGATGATTTACCATGGCAAATCGGTCATGAAAGCGGTGAGTCGTGCGCTGGTAGTGGTAGACCTGCCTTTCGGTACGTACCAAGGAAACTCTAAGGAAGCCTTGGCTTCCGCTATCCGGGTGATGAAAGAGACGCATGCCGATTGTATCAAGCTGGAAGGCGGAGTCGAGGTTCGGGAATCGATCGAACGTATCTTGTGTGCCGGTATTCCAATTATGGGGCATTTGGGATTGACGCCGCAATCGATCAATAAATTCGGTACGTATACGGTGCGTGCGCGTGAAGAGGCCGAGGCTAAGAAGCTGATCGAGGATGCCCATTTGCTCGAGGAGATAGGTTGTTTCGCCTTGGTCCTGGAAAAGATCCCGGCGGAGCTGGCGGCTCGTGTCGCCTCGGAGCTTACGATCCCGGTTATCGGCATTGGCGCCGGTGGAGGCGTAGATGGTCAAGTGTTGGTTATGCATGATATGCTCGGTATCAATCAAGGCTTCTCTCCCCGTTTCCTACGTCGTTACGCTAATTTAGGGGAGGCGATTACCCGTGCCGTACAAGCGTATATTGAGGACGTGAAATCCCAAGACTTCCCGAACGAGAAGGAGCAATATTAGAAACAGGACACATGAGATCTCATTTGCTGATAGGCGCCGCCTCGTCGGGAAGCGGGAAGACTACTTTTACCTTGGGATTGCTCCGTGCCTTGAGAAATCGCTCTTTACGGGTACAACCTTTTAAGTGTGGGCCGGATTATATAGATACTCGTCATCACAAAATGGCGGCTGGTCGCGCTTCCGTGAATTTGGATGGATTCATGATGTCGGAAGGGCATATCCGGGATTTGTATACCCGGTATACCTCGAATGCGGATGTAGCCGTGACCGAAGGAGTGATGGGGCTGTTCGATGGCTACGATGCCACGCGAGGAAGTAGCGCGGAGATCTCCGGTTTGTTGCGGATACCGATCGTATTGGTGGTGAACGCTAAAAGCACGGCTTATTCGGTGGCTCCCTTGCTTTATGGCTTCCGCAATTTCCGGAAAGATCTGGATGTAGTGGGGGCGGTATTTAATTTCGTGGCGTCGGAGAGCCATTATTCATTCTTGAGGCAAGCGTGTAAGGATGCGGGTGTGGAAGCGTTGGGTTATCTACCGAAGCGTGCGGATGTAGAGATCCCGAGCCGGCACTTGGGGTTGTCGTTGGATGCGGATTTTTGCTTCGAGGAGTTCGCGGATCGGGTCGCTTGCTGGGTGGAGGAGCATGTGGATATAGACCGCCTGTTGGCAATCACGGCTTTGCCTGAGCGACAACCGGTTCCTCGGGGTGAGGAAGTCATGCGGACCGTTTCAAAGGCAAACTTAAATATAGCCATCGCCCGTGATCCCGCTTTCAACTTCTCATACGAGGAAAATATACGTTTCTTATCTACGCAAGGCAAGATTACCTATTTCAGCCCGTTGAGGGATGAGTGTTTACCGGATGCCGATTTTGTCTATTTGCCCGGTGGATACCCCGAGTTGTATGTGTCGGAGTTGAGTATGAATTCCGGGATGCGTGAATCGATTCATTCCTTTGTGGAAGCGGGAGGCAGGTTGCTGGCGGAATGTGGGGGGATGATGTATCTCTGCAAAGAGATTATCGGTACGGATGGGAATGCCTATCCAATGGCCGGCGTATTGCCGCAATCCGCCACGATGGAGAACATGAAGTTACGTCTGGGGTATCGGACTTTATGCTACAAGAAGGATGTATTACGAGGGCATGAGTTCCACTATTCCCGGATCGTGCCGATGGAAAGCCCGCTACCTTCGGTCGCGAAAGCCTTTACGGCGAAAGGAGATCAAACGGATACCCCGCTGTATCGCTACAAGAACGTATTGGCGGGATACACGCATTTGTATTGGGGAGATCCCTGTCGGAACGATTGGTTTATTGATTTTCTGTATGGGGAAACCTCAGATTGTTCTCGATAAACATTTTCAAGATATTGATGGCGATCTGGTTGCTTCCTCCTTCGGGTATAATCAGGTCGGCATATCGCTTGCTAGGCTCTATAAATTGTAGATGCATAGGCTTTAGTACCCGGGTGTAGCGTTCCATTACCGCTTCCGCCGTGCGTCCTCTCTCGACCATATCCCGTTGGATCACACGGATAAGACGCTCGTCCGAATCGGTATCGACAAATACTTTCAAGTCCATCAAGTCTCGTAATCGAGGGTCGCATAAAGCGAGGATCCCTTCGATGATGACAACATCACGTGGCTCGATATGAATGGTCTCGGGCAATCGGCAGCAGGTAAGATAAGAATAGGTCGGCTGCTCGATGCATTTCCCCTTTTTCAGCAAGTTGACTTGCTCAGAGAGGAGCGGCCAGTCAAACGCGTCAGGATGGTCGAAGTTAATGTATTGACGCTTCTCTTCCGGCACATGACTGTTATCTCTGTAATAAGAATCCTGAGGTAGTAATACGACCTCGCCGGGAGGTAAGCTTTCTATGATCTTTTTTACCACTGTAGTTTTCCCGGAACCGGTCCCGCCCGCTATACCTATGATTAGCATGATTTCTTATATTAATCCATATCTGTGTTAACAAAGACAAAGGTACGAAATATTTAGAGTGGTCACATTTCGCTATTAATAGAAAAAACGAGATAAAAAGAGCTGAATCCTATGTTGTATAGCATGTTTGTCTTAATTAAAGTTAATAACATAGCTTTTCTTGTTGGAAAATTATGCTGCATAACATAAAGTCTCTATATTTGCACTGTGTTTTTCATGGTATTAGATTTAAGGTTAACAATGAGATTGGCTGTCCGTGACGGATGGCCTTTTCTTTTATGGTAGGTCACCTCAACAAAAGGGATCGTCTGGCGCATTCCCCATTGTATTCATGATTTGCCGTGTCTTCAACGAATCGCTACGACATCACGGACCCATCCCCTTTATTTACCAAAGATGGGAATCAGATAGGTTAGTCTCGCGGATATTATCTGGCTGGAAGATTTAGAGAAAGTGTCTCCTTTACGGCTGTTGAACATATCGCCCAGCGCATAGTAATAACGACCTTCCAACAAGAAAGAGCCTATCCCGGTGCGGAGCTCGACTCCCGGTCCGCCGCAAAGCCCCCAATCAAACCTCTTTTGGACTTCCAATGTATGTTGTTCGTCCGGACGGTTTGCGTTCGGGTTCTCGCCATTAAGGTTCGACTCCGTGCTTTCGCTCAGCGCATAACCGATTTTAGGCCCTAGGTTGACGAATACACGCACCCGCTCGTTTCCGAAATGGATGTGGGTCAAGAAAGGAAGCTCCATATAGTTTACCGTACGGCTGTATTTGTATTGAGGTTTCTCCTCAAACTTCTCTTCCCATCCTTGTTGGGTAAAGTTCAATTCTGCCTGTAAGCCTAAATTGGGTTCCGTATTCCAACGTATTGTCGCTCCCCCGTTAAATCCAAGCTTCATCTTCGTAGGGACTTTGGGGGCAAAGCTTACGCTGGATAAATTGAATCCGAAGGACGCACCAACCGCAAGCTCTTGCTTAAAAGCACTTTTTTGCGCATGGCAAACCGATAAGCTCGCCATGCACAGAAATATCGCTGCAACTATTTTTTTTGTCATCCGCTCAATCATCTTACCTCACTGCGGGTTACCGTATAATCACTCTTGTAATGTACAATAAATAAGTTCGTATTGATAAAGCCACCCCAGTTATTCACCCTATGGAAATCGAATCCGGTCTGGATGCTCTTATAATGGATCTTGTCTAGGTTATTCTCGAAGTTGGAACCGTATTTATGGATGGCGCCCAGGAAATACATACCCGTGTCGAAGCCTAGGATCCCATATTTCGGGAATGTGTTGATTAAATTCTTGCTGTACCAGTTTTTATAATCGGAATAAAAACCATGGACTTCCGGAGATAAGTTGTCCGCGTAGAAATTACTATAGATATAGGTGTTTAACGCGTAGAAATCCTCCAGACACTCTCTTGTATACGTCTGCCATTCCGGATAACCGAACAGGTTGACCGTATAAGGTTCTTTCTCCTCCTCTCTCAACTCGGAAAGCATACGGAGCGGCGCCTTGATCTTATTCACCGCGTCTAAGGAAGCGGAGGTCGGCAATACCACATTCCGCTTGTCCCTTACCAGGACTGTCTCCATATCCGCGGCGAAAGTATCCCCCTTATAAGTCACTTCCTTGAACGGGATATCGCGCTGCTGCATCTCCGTTTTGAAAGCTTTGATAAATTCCGGCTTCTCTTCTTTATCTTTTATATTGACAAGTATGATGTTGTAATCCGAGAACAAATCACACCCCGCTTGTGCCGCCTTGGAGTATAGGTAGGAATGAGGCGTGTTCACTTGATAAACATTCGCGTTTGATAAGACATCATCATTCTTGGAGGTAAAGGGGATCACGTATTTGATAGTGTGCTTTTGGGCAAAATCCGCGATCAATCCGATTTGGTCGTTCTGTACGGCGCCGATGATCAAGTTAGCGTTTGATAACGCATCTTCTTTCAATATCTCCTTGACTTTCTTCGTGCCGTTCCCGGTATCATATACCGATAGCTCGATAGAGGTTTCCATGTTTCGCAAGCTGTCGATCGCCAATAGTAATCCCTCGTAATATTCCACGAAACGAGAGGTCGCGGATGATTGCGTCGTCTCATTCGTCATGAACGGCAACAATAAGGCGACTTGGATACGGTTCACCCTCTTTATATCTTTAGGCGTAGAGAGGAGGGCGTTTACCTCACGCTCTTCCGGCTGTCTCTTATCTGGGGTGATCATCTCTTCACGGGCCACCGGTATCCTGATAACCATGCCTGCTTTCACGCCATTTCTCAGCTCAGGGTTGAGTCTCAAAAGCTCCACGCTGGAGATATCGAATTTCCGGCAGATACGATACAGGGTCTCTTTTTTCTGTATGGTATACTCCATTTCCTTTTGTACGGTCTTTTTTTCCGTAGTAGGCAAGGTCTTCAGTCGTGTCGGTGGAATCCGGATATTCCTGCCAGCCGTGAATGTTGATGTGGAGAGGCCCGGATTGGCGGCGATAATATCCGTGGCGGGTACTGAATATTTGATGGATAAAGAGTACAAGGTCTCTTTCGGCTGGATCGTATGGTACGTATAGTTATCTGTTTTGCCGGAAGGTGTGATAGCGGAATCCTTCTGCGGGATTCTTAACGTGGAACCGGCCTTGATCCCTTCTTTGCTTTCCGGATTCAGCCGGTAAATATCCTCTACGCTTACGCCATACATGGTCGCTATGGCATATACGGTTTGTCCGCGTTCGATGGTATGATAAAATAGTTCGCTTCCTTGTTCGTCAGTAAAAATAACCTGCTTATTATCCTTTTGGGAATAAATTACGCTCGATAAACTTAAAAAGAACGTCAATGCGTATATACTGATCTTATTCATTTGCTGTCCGGAGTATTTTTTGACAAAGATAGTGAATTTTGCTTATCATGCTACGTATGTCCTTTTATTTCCCTAATTTTGGAACCGTAATTTTCAGACTATATATGCTAAAGAAGGAATTAAGGAAGATATTGCTATCGCTAAGTTTCGTGTTTGTAGCGGCTGTCTCGTATGCCCAATATGTGGTGACGGGGGGAAGTGGTAGCCCGATGAAAGCTAAGCAGAGTTCCGGCGATTCCGCCGAGCGACTTGAGGTTTATTTGGTGTATGGAATGGATAACGTAACGATTCGTTATACTTCATCCTCTTCTTCCTCGCATCAATGGTACCGTTATAAAACCAAGCGATTGGAGGCAGAGAAAGTAGCTTCCACCCAAAATGGAACTACTTCTACCATTCGGGATGTCGAGGAAGGATATGGCTATTTTGTCGAGGAAGGGGCCGTATCTCGTTACGTCTGGATCGTCGATTATAGTAAATACACGTTAAACATATCCAACCTGTATGTCTCCGATAACAGTGACCCTTGTAGCGGATTGGTCTTGGCAGGCACAGGTACGATCCAGCCCATTTATTATTATTGGCCGAATACGGGCACAAGACGTGAACTGTCTCGCCAATTTGATGTTATTTATAATACATTGGAATATAATCCGGATAGGAAAGAATATACCTCTAAACAAGAGATGGCGGTTATCGAGGGTGACTTGTTCGCTAAATCCATTCCCGCTCCTTGGTGTGATACGGAGATCTGTGTGAAAGGCGATTATTTCGCCCGCCATTTTGGAAAGGAGATGACGCTTTGTATCGATGAATATCAGGCTGCCGCTGTGGATGCCCATATTGATACGTCGCTGATTGAGCAAGAGGCCCCGAATATGAATACGACGAAGAGCGGTTATTGCGCTCCCGCCACGGTTCAATTCTCGGCTGTCGCAAATACGCCGACAGCCGCCCTGTTTAATTGGAAAATCTATCGGCAAGGGGAAGAAGATAACCCAGTAGTCCGTTTTACGGGTGAGGAGGTGGATTATACATTCAACCAATCCGGAACTTTTATCATCAAGTTGGAAGTAAGCGACCAAAGCACTACTTGCCGCACGGAAGATGAGGTCCAGATTGATATCTCAGAGTCTTATCTGATGATACCGAACGCGTTCTCTCCGGGTACCACGCCCGGAATTAATGACGAGTTCCGGGTAGCCTATAAGTCGTTGGTGAAATTTAAGGCATGGATATTTAATCGCTGGGGCCTACAGATGTATCACTGGACAGATCCGGCCCAAGGATGGGATGGAAAGAAGGGCGGTAAATACGTTCAGCCTGGTGTGTATTTTTATGTGATAGAAGCCGAAGGTTCCGATGGTATTAAGTACAAGAAAAAAGGTGATATAAACATTCTTAGACCGAAAACAATTCAAGATGAAAATGAGAATATCCAGGAATAATGTAGCTAGTTTTTTATGCGGAGGCGTTGTTTGCTTGACCGCGTGTATCTCGATGGGCTCGAATGACGTAGAGAAAGTGATAGAGAGCCGTCCGGTTGTCTCATCCATGACCCTGTCGCCGGACATTCCGACCTCGGTCCCTTTTTGCGGGAAACAAATTGATATCACCCGCTATGACATGCGGGAAGCCTACGACCGTGAATTGAGCAGCTTTACATATTTCCATTCTACGACGATGCTTCTGATCAAGCGGGCGAACCGTTATTTCCCGGTAATCGAGCCAATCCTGAGAGCGAACGGCATCCCCGATGACTTCAAATATCTAGCGGTGATAGAAAGCCATTTGGATCCCCGTGTATCTTCTCCAGCCCGTGCTGTCGGGATGTGGCAATTACTGGAGGGTACGGCAAGGGAATATGGTTTGACAATTACCCCGACGGTCGACGAGCGTTGCCATGTAGAGAAAGCGACCGGGGCCGCTTGCCGTTATTTGAAAGCCGCCTATAAGAAATATGGAGACTGGGCAGCGGTAGCCGCTTCTTATAATGGCGGCATGGGACGTATCTCCGGTGAACTGGTCAAACAAGACGCGGATTCCTCCTTCGATCTCTGGTTGGTGGAAGAGACCACCCGTTATATTTATCGAATCATGGCGATCAAGCAAATTTTCGAGAATCCGTCGAAGTACGGTTTTGTGCTTCGTGCCCGCGACCTGTATAAGCCGATCCCTACCGCAGACGTGGCCGTAAGCCAAGATATACAGAATCTGTCGGCTTTCGCCAAAGAGCACGGGATCACTTACGCGGACTTGAAACGTTTTAATCCTTGGCTCCGTGATCGAAAGTTGGTGACAGGAGGAAAGACCTATAAATTAAGTATTCCTCAAAAAAAGGACATGTATTACAAGACCCCGAATACGGAAGTATACGATTCGGCTTGGGTCGTGTCGGAGAATTGATCCGGTTTCTGATGGATACTATTTATTCTCCACTTCCATGCCCATGATATAATCGTTCATGAAATAGCCATTTCCTATGGGATGGTCTCGTGTGCCTATTTCCTGTAATCCCATGTGCTTGTAGAAGCCTACAGCGGGGTTGTAACGGTTTACGTATAACTCTATGGTGAAAGGTCCGGGGTGTATCTCCTTCAAATAGTCTATACCTTGTTCGATGATAAAACGTCCGATTCCCGTGCCATGCATTTCCGGTAAGGAATAGATCTTTTGAAAATTGTATGTGTTTTCACCTGTTTTCTCTATGGATAAATAGCCTGCCGGCATATTGTCCGCCAATATGATAAAATATTGATGATGTAGCTCTTCCATTTGTTTAAGAATGTTATCCGGAGCGTACATCATGTCGAACATGTAATCCAATTGCCCTTTAGAAAGAATCTTTCCATACGTGTTCTCCCAGACGCGCGAGGCAAGGTCGTGTATGAGAGAACGATCATCAACAGTCGCTTTTCGAATCGTAAACATGTTAATCCTGTATTTTTAAAACTTACAAAGGTACAAATAGACGAACAAAAATACAATATCGGCGAATGTAAATAGCATTTTATTTGATTCGTGTTATTTTTTAGCTTGATTTCACACTTGTTTTTAGGTTAATCCACGGAAAATAATAACTTTGTGGGCGTTTACTATTGGGAAACACAATTCAAATACATAATAGGAAATGGATACAAAGATTCAGGAACTAACAGACAAGATCTACAAGGAAGGTGTAGAGAAGGGGAACGAAGAAGCGGGACGTATAGTCGCCGAGGCCAATGCTCAAAAGGATACGATTCTTAAGGAAGCGGAAGCGGAAGCGAAACGCATCGTAGCGGCTGCCGAGAAACAAGCCGCCGAGTTGAAAAAGAATACGGAAGCCGAATTGAAATTGTTCGCTGCCCAGTCTGTCGAGGCATTAAAGAGCGAGGTGACAAACCTTATCACCGGTGATATCGCTAGTTCGAATGTGAAAGCGGCGTTGATGGATCCTGCGTATATGCGGAAAGTGATCCTTGAGCTTGTGAAAAGCTGGCCCGCTAATGAGTTCTTGACTATCCAAGCTTCTGATTCCGATGGCTTGAAAGCGTATTTTGAGGCCAATGCCAAAGGTTTGCTAGAGAAAGGGTATAAGATCGAAAAGGTAAGCGGGAAGAAAGCGTCTTTCTCTATTATCCCGGCGGATGGCTCGTATAAAGTGACATTTGGCGAAGACGAGTTCATCGAGTTCTTTAAAGAGTTCTTGCGTCCGCAATTAGTAGAAATGCTGTTCTGATATGAGCAAGTATTACTACTTAATCTCCGGGCTTCCTAACATAGCGTTGGATGATAGCAAACTAGCCTATTCGGTCTCTGAGTTCCGGATGGAGATAGAGGATATGCTATCTTCCAAGGATAAAAAGCTGATTGATTTATTTTATTTGAAATATGATAATATAAATCTGCTGGCCTACGCTAAAAGATCGGACTCCGGTCCGGATCAGAGAGGAAGAATAACGTATCATGAGTTCAATACTTTGTATAAAGCGTTGAAGGATGAGGAAAAAATTCCCAAGAATGATAATCTCCCGCCTTATTTCGTGGATTTCCTTGAACTGTATCTGGCCGAAGAGGTCAAGGACACCAAGAATGAGAGAGAGTATATATCCTGGGAAGATCGCTTGGCAGCGTTATATTATGCATATGCCATGAAATGTGGGAATAAGTTCGTGGGCGATTGGTTCGAGCTTAACTTGAATATCAACAATGTTCTTACCGCGATCACTTGCCGTAAATATGGCCTTGATAAGGCCGATTATATCGTGGGGCATAATGAGATAGCGGAAAATATCCGCACTTCGAACGCCCGTGATTTCGGCTTGGGCGATTCCGTGGAATATTTGCCCGAGTTGCAACGCATTGCCGAGGAGACCGATCTGATCGTTCGTGAGAAGAAAATCGATCTCTTGAAATGGAAATGGCTTGACGATAATACCTTCTTCAAGACGTTTGATATAGAGAGTGTATTCGCTTATTTATTGAAATTGGAGATGATAGAGCGCTGGGTAACCTTGGATAAGGCGAGAGGCGAGAAGACTTTCCGTGAATTGGTAGGCGCCATGAAGATGGGTAGTGAGAGTGCGTTGGAAGAATTTAAAAGAAACAATATAAAATAAATTATGGCTACGAAAGGAATTGTAAAGGGAATCGTATCCAACCTAGTAACCGTAGAGGTGGATGGTCCGGTTTCTCAGAATGAGATCTGTTACATTTCAGTCGGAGGCGTGAAGCTGATGTCGGAAGTAATCAAGGTAATAGGAAAGAATGCCTTTGTACAAGTATTCGAGAGCACACGCGGTATGCGTGTCGGCGACGAGGCAGAATTCCAAGGGCATATGTTGGAAGTTACGCTGGGTCCGGGCATGTTGTCCCGCAACTATGATGGTTTGCAGAACGACTTGGACAAGATGGAAGGTGTATTCTTGAAGCGTGGCGATTATACGTTTGCGTTGGACAATGATAAGAAGTGGGATTTCAAGCCTCTGGCTAAAGCGGGCGATACCGTGAGCGCCGGTGATTGGCTGGGAGAGGTGGACGAGAATTTCCAACCGCATAAGATTATGGTCCCCTTTAAGTTCGAGGGGTCCTATACCGTGAAATCGGTGGCTCCGGCCGGATCCTATACCATCAATGATACGATGGCTGTCCTTACGGACGAGAATGGCACGGACGTAAACGTGACGATGATCCAGAAATGGCCGGTAAAGAAAGCCATCACTTGTTATAAGGAAAAGCCCCGTCCATTCAAATTACTGGAGACGGGCGTCCGTACGATCGATACCGTGAACCCGATTGTTGAGGGTGGTACAGGGTTTATTCCCGGTCCGTTCGGTACGGGCAAGACGGTGCTTCAGCACGCGATCTCCAAGCAAGCGGAAGCGGATATAGTGATTATCGCCGCCTGCGGCGAGCGTGCGAATGAGGTCGTGGAGGTATTTACGGAGTTCCCGGAATTGGTAGACCCGCATACGGGACGAAAATTGATGGAACGTACGATCATTATCGCCAATACTTCCAACATGCCGGTAGCCGCCCGTGAGGCATCCGTATATACGGCGATGACCATCGCCGAGTATTATCGCGGCATGGGCTTGAAGGTTTTGTTGATGGCCGATTCCACTTCCCGTTGGGCACAGGCCTTGCGTGAGATGTCCAACCGTTTGGAGGAGTTGCCCGGACCGGATGCTTTCCCGATGGACTTGTCCGCTATCGTGGCGAACTTCTACGCCCGTGCGGGATTCGTTCATTTGAATAACAACGCTACAGGTTCTGTTACTTTCATCGGTACGGTATCGCCGGCCGGTGGTAACCTGAAGGAGCCGGTGACCGAGAATACGAAGAAGGTAGCCCGTTGTTTCTATGCCTTGGAGCAGGAGCGTGCCGACCGTAAACGTTATCCGGCCGTAAACCCGATCGATAGCTATTCCAAGTATATCGAGTATCCCGAGTTTCAGGAATACATCGCTAAACATATCTCCCCGGAATGGATCGAGAAAGTAAACGAGATCAAGACCCGTATGTTGCGTGGTAAGGAGATCTCCGAACAAATCAATATCTTGGGTGATGATGGTGTGCCTGTTGAGTATCACGTTACATTCTGGAAGTCCGAGTTGATCGACTTCGTGATCTTGCAACAGGACGCTTTCGATGCCATCGACGCGGTTACTCCGTTGCGACGCCAGGAATTCATGCTGGATAGGGTCGTGAACGTTTGCCGTTCAGAGTTTAAGTTTGATACCTTCCTCGAGGTTATGGACTACTTCAAGAAGATGATCAACATCTTTAAGCAGATGAACTATTCGGAATATGAGAGTGACTCATTCAAGCGGTTTAATACGGAACTGGATGAACTTTTGAAGGAGAGAATCGAAAATTAAAAGAGTTATGGCAACAAAAGCATTTCAAAAAATATATACGAAGATTACCCAGATCACAAAAGCTACCTGTTCGCTGAAAGCGACGGGAGTTGGGTATGATGAGTTGGCCTCTGTAGACGGAAAGCTGGCTCAGGTGGTAAAGATTATCGGCGACGAGGTGACGTTGCAGGTATTCTCCGGAACGGAAGGTATCCGTACGAATGCCGAGGTGGTATTCATGGGGAAGGCTCCTTCTTTGAAAGTAGGCGACCAGTTGGCCGGACGTTTCTTCAACGCTTATGGCGAGCCTATCGATGGCGGCCCGATACCCGAGGGACGTGAGGTCGAGATCGGTGGTCCGTCCGTGAACCCGGTACGTCGTAAGCAACCCTCCGAATTGATCGCTACGGGTATCGCCGGTATCGACTTGAATAACACCTTGGTAACCGGTCAGAAGATCCCGTTCTTCGCCGACCCCGACCAGCCTTTCAATCAAGTTATGGCGATGGTAGCCTTGCGCGCGAAGTCCGATAAGATTATCTTGGGAGGTATGGGTATGACGAACGACGACTACCTGTTTTTTAAGAATACATTTAGTAACGCTGGTGCCCTAGATCGTATCGTTAGTTTTATCAATACGACCGAGGATCCGTCCGTAGAGCGTATCTTGATCCCGGATATGGCGTTGAGCGCCGCTGAGTATTTCGCCGTGGAGAAGAACGAGAAGGTCTTGGTGCTGCTTACCGATATGACCAATTATGCCGATGCCTTGGCGATCGTGTCAAACCGTATGGATCAGATTCCGTCTAAGGACTCTATGCCAGGTTCCTTGTACTCGGACTTGGCAAAGATTTACGAGAAAGCCGTTCAATTCCCGGCGGGAGGTTCCATCACGATTATCGCCGTAACGACTTTATCCGGCGGTGATATCACGCATGCCGTACCTGATAATACGGGTTATATCACGGAAGGTCAGTTGTATTTGCGTCGTGATAGCGATGTGGGTAAGGTAATCGTCGATCCGTTCCGAAGCTTGTCTCGTTTGAAACAGCTGGTAACCGGGAAGAAGACCCGTGAGGATCATCCGCAGGTAATGAACGCCGCCGTACGTTTGTATGCCGATGCCGCTAACGCTAAGACCAAGTTGGAGAACGGCTTCGACTTGACCGACTACGACAACCGTACCTTGTCTTTCGCCAAAGATTATTCTTCCAAGCTGTTGGCTATCGACGTAAACTTGGATACGACGGAGATGCTGGACGTAGCTTGGGGATTGTTCGCTAGATATTTCAGCCCGGAAGAGGTAAATATCAAACAAGGATTGGTGGATAAGTACTGGAAGTAAATTAAATAAACATGGCAATAAAGTTTCAATACAATAAAACCTCTCTTCAGCAATTGGAAAAGCAACTGAAGATGCGTGAACGCTCCCTGCCTACGATCAAGAGCAAGGAGAGCGCCCTGCGTATCGAGGTGAAGCGGACCAAGGACGAAGTGAATAAATTGGAACTTCAGCTAGAGCAAGAGATTCAGAGTTATGAGAATATGGTGGCTTTGTGGAACGAGTTCAATCCGGAGTTGATCTCCGTGAAGGACGTGACGCTCTCCACGAAGAAGATCGCCGGCGTGGTCGTCCCGTTGTTGGACGAGATCAAGTTCGAGATCGGACACTATAGTCTCTTTAATGCCCCCGCATGGTATACGGACGGCATCGAGTTGCTGAAAAAGCTGGCTCGTACCGGTATCGAGGCGGAGTTCTCGGGCATGAAGCTGGAGTTGTTGGAGCATGCCAGGAAAAAGACCACTCAGAAGGTGAACCTGTTTGAGAAGGTACAGATTCCGGGCTATAAGGATGCGATCCGTAAAGTGAAACGGTTTATGGAAGACGAGGAGAGTCTTTCTAAGTCTTCACAGAAGATCATGAGAGCCAATCAGGAGAAACGTAAGGCAAAAGAAGAAAAAGAGGAGGCCGAGGTATGATAGTAAAGATGAGTAAATATGCCTTTATGGTGTACCATAAGGAATATGATACGTTCCTTTCCACGCTTCGCGACTTAGGTGTTGTCCATATCAAGGAGACAAACTCCGCGATGGATAACGAGAGGCTGCAAGGGCTTCTGGCTGAACGTAAACGGGTCAATGCGCTGATGCGCTACTTTAGGAATCTCCATGCGGCGGAGAAAGAGGTTACGTTCGCTCCGGCTCGTGAGCTGACGAAAGAGGAAGGTCTGAAGTTGGTGCGTAAGATCGAGGAATTGCAAGAGGAGAAGGCGCGACTGATCGCTTCCAGGCAAGCGATCGAGAAGGATCTGGCTTATATGGAATTATGGGGTGAGTTCAGCTATCAGAATATCAACCGTCTGAAAAGAGCGGGATATGATGTCACGTTCTTCACCTGTCCTACCGCTAAGTACGATCCGGAATGGGGCGTGCTGTATAACGCTATTCTGATCAATCAGTTCCAATCGGTAACGTATTTTATCACGATCACCCAGGAAGGTACCTTGATTGATATAGACGCTGAACGTCCGAAGATGCCGGTTCAAGGAGTGGCGAAGTTGCGTGCCCGTCTGGATCAGCGTACCAAGGATGTCCGGGATGTGGAGGATGAGCTGAAACGTCGTGCCGTGGAGGATTATAAAACGTTGGAGGAATTCGATAAGAGCCTGCAGGACGAGTTTAACCTTTCTAACGCGTTGGTGCAGACAGACCGGCAAGCGGGCGACAAGCTCATGTTGCTGGAAGGTTGGGTGCCGACGGAAAACGCTCCGGCCATGGAGCAGGAGTTGGATAAACAAGGTTATTTCTTCCAGCGGTTAGCGATCGAGGAGGGGGATAGGGTGCCTATCAAGTTACGGAATGATAAATTCAGTAAATTGTACGAACCTATCACGAAGATGTTCTCCTTGCCCAATTATGGAGAACTTGATCCGACCCCGTTGTTCGCCCCGTTCTTTATGCTGTTCTTCGGGCTTTGTTTCGGCGATGGCGGGTACGGTTTGTTGGTCATGATCGCTTGTACGATCTTGAAGAAGAAGGTGAACCCGGATTTCAAGCCCTATTTGACCTTGTTCCAGTATCTAGGTTTCGCTGCCTTGTTGGTGGGAACCTGCACCGGATCTTTCTTCGGGGTGGCTTTGGCGGATATCCCGGCCTTGTCAAAGATCAAGAACTACTTTGTGGATAGCGATAACTTGATGACCTTCTCCATTGTCATCGGTTTGGTGCAGATCCTATTCGGTAAATGTGTCGCCGCTTACAAGATCAAGATACAGAAAGGGACGAAACACAGTATCGCTCCGTTCGCTTGGGTGTTCGTGATCATATCCTTGGCATTGGCGTTCGGACTTCCGATGTTGAACGTTCACTTGCCGGCCGCTGTCGTTACGGTATGTTACGGAATCGCCATTCTGGGTCTGGTTGTCGCTTATTTGTACAATACACCGGGCAAGAACCTATTCCTGAATTTTGGTACCGGACTTTGGAACACGTACAATATGGCTTCCGGATTGCTGGGTGATACGTTATCATACATTCGTTTGTTCGCCATCGGTCTGACCGGTTCCATCCTGGGGGGCGTATTCAATACGTTGGCGGTTACGATGACAGACGGTATGAATATCGTGGCACGTGCGATCTGCATGTCGCTGATCCTGTTAGCCGGTCACTCCATCAATATCGCTCTTTGTACGATCAGCTCTTTGGTACACCCGCTTCGTCTGATCTTCGTGGAATATTACAAGAACGCGGAGTTCGAGGGAGGAGGCAAGGCCTATGAGCCATTCAGAAAAGCATAACAATTAAACAAGAAAACAAAACAATAAAAGAATAATTTAAAAACACATTTTATTATGGAACCAATTTTATTAGCTTATGTAGGTATCGCGTTGATGACAGGTTTAACTTTTATCGGCAGTAGTTATGGTGTTACGATCGCAGGTAATGCGGTGGTAGGTGCGATGAAGAAAAATCCGGATGCTCTGGGTACGTATATTGCTTTAAGCGCGTTACCTTCTTCGCAGGGTTTGTATGGATTCGTGGGCTACTTTATGATGCAGAAGTTCTTGGTCGCTGATATTTCCATGTTGGCCGCTACGGCTGTTTTCGGCGCCGGTTTAGTGTTAGGCTTCGCTGGTTTTTACTCCTCACTCCGCCAGGCTCAGGTTTGCGCGAATGGTATCGCGGGCATAGGCGCCGGGCATAACGTATTCGGTGCCACGATGGTGATGGCCGTATTCCCCGAGTTGTATGCCATCTTGGCCTTGTTGGTAGTGATCTTGATTGGCGGAACGATTCCGGTCGCGTAATCATTCAAACATTTGGATAATAATAGAGGCCGTCCCGGACATTCACGGGGCGGCTTTTTTGTATCCGTCCGAAACCGTCCGACTTGTTTTTTTAAGTTCAAGTCAGGCTTAGATTTTGTCTTCGAAGTTGCAAGGGAGGAGACCGGTTAGTTGAAGTTCTTCCATGTCCGGCCTTATATTCTCCAGCGTGTGTTTCAGCCAGCGAAAAGGGTTTACGCCAAGGATTTCACAGGACACCATAAAGGTATAGAAGATGGCGTTGTCTTC
>NZ_JAAKDT010000018.1 GCF_011038785.1 Parabacteroides sp. ZJ-118 | reverse complement strand
CAACATCGAAGTTGTCTATCAGCACATCCGGCAGGATGGCTCGTAACAATTGTTCGGGTTTCATGCCCCTAAGTTAATCAATATAGTTGAGAACGTCATCCCCCCAACCGGAAAAATCCGCTGACCCTTATAAAGCAAGCCCGGGCAAAATACAAGGGGAACCGACATCACGTCGCCCCCCCCCTTAACTTAAACGCCAAAACTAAATCTAAACAAAAAACACAAATAATGATAATATTTTACTTTTTCCGTTTTTCTTCCTTCTTATTGTCTCGACCACTCTTCATAAAGTCCCGGACAAACCTATACTCCGCGTCTCGATACCTGTAGATCTTTTCAGGAGAGAGTATCTTTCTGAATTTCTCGAAATACTCCTTCTCCAACTGTGCCTCTCTAACCCCAGCGTCCAGACATTCATCTATCACTTTGTTATAATCAGCATCTGTCGGATTCTCCTTATGTCGAATCTCTTTTGATAACTTACGACATGCGCGACCCGCCTCAAATTTCTTCTGTCGCAACTCATTGCATAAAGGAATAAATTGTGCAGCTTCCTCAGGCGTAAGGCCGATATCAGCCGTAATAAAAGCGTTCCGCCTTGCTTCGAACGCTTCTCTATCAAAACGTCCTTGTCCTTTCCGCTCTTGCGCCGTAGCATCAAAAGAGAGCAGGATCGAAATCGCCGCAAATGTAATAAAAAACATTTTATTCATACAACTATTATTACAAAAATCTTCGATAAAAATATTATTTTAAACTTTATTCAGAATAGGAAAGCTCCTCATCTAAAAGATAATTGGCGTATTGGGCTTCCAAATACTCCAAATACTCCTCATCTTCTTCCGCTTCAATAGCGTCTAAAGTCGTTGTAGGGACTTCCATCCGGACCAGTAAAGAATCAGACGCGATACCATCGGAACCATTTATTCCCACGATAGCCTTGAAAAACAAGCCAAGACCGGCGAATACCGCGGCCATGTACAACCACGGACGAACACGATCCATCCAGGAAATCGATTTCGCCCTCTCCTCCGGCTTCTCGGGGAGCTGACTCATGATCCGCTCCGTAAGCCCTTCCATATACCCTTCGGGTACAGTGAAAGGATTCGTTCCTTTCAAGCGATCTAGGTTGTTTTCTTCTTTTTTCATACTTTTTCTCTTTTTATATTGTTTTGACAGCGATTCGGGCAAAAGGTTTAAATCTCTTTTGTTAAAAACTCCTCGATTTTTTTCACCGCATGATGATACGAGGCCTTTAAAGCCCCGACAGAGGTACCTAATATCTCGGACATTTCCTCGTACTTCATCTCCTCGTAATACTTCATATTGAAAACCAAGCGTTGTTTCTCCGGCAAGGTAAGAATCGCATTTTGCAATCTTACCTGTACCTCGTCACCATCGAAATATTCATCTCCTTTTAAACGTTCCAGCAAAAAGGTATCCGCATCGTCGATAGATACGTTATTCATGTTTCGCTGTTTATTCAGGAAAGTAATGCATTCGTTAATCGCGATCTTATAAAGCCATGTAGATAATTTGGCCTCACCGCGAAAAAGCTCAATGTTCGTCCAAGCTTTCAAAAACGTATTTTGGAGTAAGTCGTTCGCATCCTCATGATCCAGTACCATCTTTCGTATATGCCAATACAACTTCTCGCCATACAGGCCTACGACCTTGGCGAAGGCCTCCCGTTGTCGGGCCGGATCCCGAAGCTGTACTACAATTTCGTCTTCTGTATAGGATTGCATTCTTTCTATTTTGGGAAGTGCCCAGAACAGGACTCGAACCTGCACGATCGCAAAACCACTCGCACCTGAAACGAGCGCGTCTACCCATTCCGCCACCTGGGCTTTCTTTAAATCATTCTGAAGCGCGGCCTATCGGCATCGCACGCATACAAAGGTAATTATTTTTTCCAATTAGCAAGCAAATGAAAATAAAAAAACGGCCGCCCCTTCCGGAACGGCCGCCCATATCATTAATCACGGGAGTCGATTACATCATACCGCCCATTCCGCCACCCATACCCGGGTTCATCGGAGGCATAGCCGGAGTCTCTTCTTTCTTCTCCGCGATCACGCACTCTGTAGTCAAGAACATACCAGCGATAGAAGCTGCGTTCTCCAAGGCTATGCGAGTTACCTTAGCCGGGTCGATAACACCCGTCTCGCACAAGTTCTCGAAGCAGTCCTTGCGGGCATTGTAACCGAAGTCGCCCTTGCCTTCCTTCACTTTCTGAACGATAACGGCACCTTCCTTACCTGCGTTAGCTACGATCTGGCGAAGTGGTTCCTCGATAGCGCGCTTCACGATCTCGATACCGGTAGTCTCATCCTCGTTGTCACCCTTCATGCCTTCCAATGCCTCGATAGCACGGATATAAGCGACACCACCACCGGGTACCGTACCCTCTTCGATAGCGGCACGAGTCGCATGCAACGCATCATCCACACGGTCTTTCTTCTCCTTCATCTCCACCTCGGAAGGAGCACCTACGTAAAGAACAGCTACACCGCCGGCCATCTTAGCCAAACGCTCTTGCAATTTCTCTTTATCGTAATCAGAGGTCGTATTCTCCATCTGGATCTTGATCTGGCCGATACGAGCTTGGATAGCCTCCTTGTCACCCGCACCGTTTACGATGGTAGTGGTATCCTTGTCTACCGTGATCTTCTCAGCGGTACCTAGCATATCCATAGTAGCACCTTCCAGCTTCAAACCTTTCTCCTCGGAGATAACCGTACCGCCTGTCAATACAGCGATATCTTCCAACATCGCCTTACGACGGTCGCCAAAGCCCGGGGCCTTAACGGCACAGATCTTCAAGGAACCACGCAAACGGTTCACTACCAATGTAGCCAAAGCTTCGCTATCGATATCCTCAGCGATGATTAAAAGAGGACGTCCGCTCTGCACAGTCGGCTCAAGGATAGGAAGAAGGTCTTTCAATACGGAGATTTTCTTGTCGTAGATCAAGACATACGGATTCTCCATCTGGCACTCCATCTTCTCTGTATCCGTCACGAAGTACGGAGAGATATAACCGCGGTCGAACTGCATACCCTCAACTACGTCGACTGTAGTCTCAGTACCTTTCGCTTCCTCAACCGTGATAACACCTTCAGTCTTCACGCGTTGCATAGCCTCTGCGATCAACTTACCGATAGCCTCGTCACCATTCGCGGAGATCTTCGCTACATGCTCGATCTTCTCGAACTTATCACCAACAGCCTCAGCTTGGTCAGCGATGCTCTCTACAACCTTAGCGACAGCCTTGTCGATACCCCGTTTCAAATCCATCGGGTTCGCTCCGGCTGTAACGTTCTTTAAACCGACACCAATGATAGACTGAGCCAAAACCGTAGCTGTAGTCGTACCGTCACCGGCGTTATCGTTTGTCTTGGAAGCCACTTCCTTAACCAACTGGGCGCCCATGTTCTCGAACGGGCAAGCCAACTCAACTTCTTTAGCGACCGTTACACCATCTTTCGTGATGTGAGGAGCTCCGAACTTCTTCTCGATAATTACGTTACGACCTTTCGGGCCTAACGTTACCTTAACGGCATTAGCCAACTCATCCACACCTTTCTTCAAAAGGTCGCGGGCATCCATATCGTATTTAATCTCTTTTGCCATGATTGTATCTTTTTTTTAATATTGTCGTTTATAAAAATGAATTAGATAACAGCCAAAACGTCTGCTTGGCGCATGATCAGGTATTTCTCACCGTCTAGTTCGATTTCCGTACCTGCATACTTACCATACAATACGTTATCACCAACCTTTACAACCATCTCCTCGTCTTTCGTTCCATTACCTACGGCTACAATCTCACCCTTTAAAGGTTTTTCCTTCGCCGAGTCAGGAATAATAATTCCACCTAATGTTTTCTCTTCCGCAGCGGCCGGCTTAATCAGCACGCGGTCTGCTAATGGTTTAATGTTCATCTTCTTGGTATTTTAAATGTTAATAATACTACTTTTCCAGTTATGAACTTTATGTTCACGCCTAAGTCTATGCGAATAGTGTGCCAAACGATTTCAACCGGGTTCGACTGACAATATTTCGGACGAAATGGACAAGCCTCCGGAGGAATAACTGACAACTTGTCTTTAAAAGCGCTCTATCAGCTCCTCGATAGTCACAAGGGTTTGCTCACCCGTGAGCATATTCTTTACGTTGATTTTATTCTCGGCTATCTCATTTTCTCCGACTATCGCGACGAACGGGATTTTCTTAGCGTCGGCGTAGCCCATTTGCTTTTTCATTTTGGCAGGCTCAGGATATAGCTCCGTACGAATACCCGCCTGGCGAACCTTGGCGATCAGCGGCAATAAATGAATCTCCTCTTTCTGTCCGAAGTTCACGAATAGAAGCTGTGTAGTCTTCAAAGACCCTTCCGGGTACAAATCCAATTGGTTCAATACATCAAAGATACGATCAGCGCCGAAAGAGAAGCCGACACCGGATACGCCTTCCATGCCAAACACCCCGGTCAGGTTGTCATAGCGCCCCCCCCCCGTGATGCTGCCGATCTGTACGTCCAGAGCTTTCACCTCGAAAATCGCGCCTGTATAATAGTTTAAGCCACGAGCCAATGTCAGATCAAGCTCCAATTCCGCACGGATGGGCGCATGAGAGATGCGCTCCAAGATAAAATCCAATTCGGCAACGCCTTTCAAACCCGTCTCAGAGGCAGATAATACCTCTTTCAAGGTAGTGATCTTTTCTTGATTCGAACCCTCCAACATGATGATTGGCTGCAAACGCTCGATCGCTTCTTCGGGCAAGCCCTTAGAACGAAGCTCTTCATTCACGTTGTCCAAGCCAATCTTGTCCAGCTTGTCGATAGCTATCGTAATATCTACGATCTTATCCGCCTCGCCTATGATTTCGGCAATGCCGGAAAGGATCTTACGATTGTTCATCTTGATACACACACGAATGCCAAAACGATGGAACACCTCGTCCATAATCTGGATCAGTTCCACCTCATTGATCAAGGAGTCGGAGCCGACAACGTCGCCATCACATTGATAGAACTCCCGGTAACGTCCCTTCTGCGGACGATCGGCACGCCAGACCGGTTGGATCTGATAACGTTTGAACGGGAAACTAATCTCATTACGATGTTGTACCACGTAACGGGCGAACGGAACGGTCAAATCATAACGCAAACCTTTCTCACAAGCCTTAGCGGCAAATCTCAACGGGTTCTTTTCCATTAACGCCTCATCCGAGATACCTGCGAAACAATCACCGGAATTCAATATCTTGAAAAGGAGCTTATCCCCTTCCTCGCCATATTTACCCATCAATGTAGAAAGGTTCTCCATGGCAGGAGTCTCTATTTGCTGGAAGCCATACAAGTGAAATACTTCACGGATCGTATTGAATATATAATTACGTTTCGCCATTTCCTCCGGCGAGAAGTCCCGGGTACCTTTGGGTATGGAAGGTTTTTGCATGATCTTACGTTTTAACTGATTATTTTGGCCGCAAAGGTAATGTTTTTTGCTCGAAATAAATAAGAAAATAACAATGCCCATTGTAAGGAGCTTACAATCGCAGTCATAAGCATCTTACAATGGGCATTCTAACCTCCTTACAATGGGCATCCGCGGGAAGCCTCTTCCGAGGCTTATCAATCCCGGTTTCTTCCCCCCAAGAATATCATTATATAATATAATAATGTAGCAAGCGAACCCAACGCGGCTACCACATACGTATAAGCGGCGGAACGTAAGGCATCCTCTGCCTTATCATGCGTATAGGCATTCGTTATGCCGGCATTGCTCAACCACGCTAAAGCACGTTGGCTGGCATTGATCTCGACCGGAAGCGTGATAAAGCTAAATAGCGTAGTCGTAGCGAACAAGATTATACCGAATAACAACAGCTGGGGAAACGTATGCAATAACAACATACCACCCAGCAACACCCATGTCATGATATTAGAGGCGAAACTAACAACCGGGACTAAAGCCGAACGCATTCTCAACGGAGCGTAAGCGGTAGCATGCTGCACAGCGTGACCGCACTCATGGGCGGCAACCGCGGCGGCGGCGATACTATTGCTATAATAAACCGACTCACTCAAATTCACCGTCTGGTTAGCGGGATTGTAATGATCCGTCAAATGTCCGGGTGTAGAAATCACCTTCACATCATAGATGCCATTGTCTCGCAACATCTTCTCCGCGACATCTTTTCCTGTCATGCCATTTGGCATAGGAACTTTCGAATACTTCTCAAACTTACCCTGAAGGCGGGATGACACCAGCCAGCTCAATAGCGCAAATCCAATAAACAGAATCCAATACATGCTCATAAATTTCTATCTTATTTAGTTTTATAAAGCAACGACAAAAAGCTTGCCAAAGACAAGAATGGCAGGAGGCACCCCTTGAGGAACGTGGTCTTCTGCCATTTTGTACGATTTATAACGCGTTTATTCTTCTGTATATCTGACAATCGTCTGTTCTCGATCCGGTCCTACGGAAACGATCTTCACAGGCACACCCAGTTCCTCCTCCAAGAAAGAAAGGTAAGCGTTGAACTCCTCAGGGAACTCGTCCTCGCTCCGCATCTTCGTCATATCCGTCTTCCAACCCGGTAATTCCACGTATACAGGTTCGATCGTATCATCGATCTCATACGGGAACTCATTGGTCTCGATACCGTTCACCTTATAAGCCACGCAAGCCTTGATCGTATCGAAGGTATCCAACACATCACTCTTCATCATAATCAATTGGCTCACACCGTTGATCATCACGGCATATCTCAAGGCGACCAAATCAATCCAGCCGCAACGACGTTTGCGTCCGGTAACCGCGCCAAACTCATGGCCTAATTGACCGATCTTATCTCCTACCTCATCGAACAACTCGGTCGGGAACGGACCGCTACCTACACGTGTACAATAAGCCTTGAAGATACCATATACCTCACCGATATTCCGGGGAGAGACACCCAGACCCGTACAACATCCGGCACAAATCGTATTAGAGGAAGTCACGAATGGATAAGAACCGAAATCTATATCCAGCATCGTACCTTGGGCTCCTTCCGCCAAGACTGCCTTTCCCTCCTTCAAATAGCTATTGATGACATGCTCGCTATCAATCAACTTGAATTGTTTGAGGTAGTTCAAGGCCTCCATCCATTGAGCCTCCATCTCGGTAATATCATACGCATAGTTCAACGAACGCAGGATCGCTTCATGTTTTGCTTTAGCGGCCGCGTATTTCTCTTCGAAGTTATGCAACAAATCGCCTACACGAACACCATTACGGCTAATCTTATCCGTGTAAGTCGGGCCGATACCCTTTCCTGTCGTACCGATCTTTCCGGCCCCTTTAGCGGCCTCGTAAGCGGCATCCAAGATCCGGTGAGTAGGTAAAATCAGGTGAGCTTTCTTAGAGATATAAAGCTGCTTGGTGATATCGTGTCCACTCGCTGCCAATGATTCCGCTTCCTGCTTAAACAATAACGGGTCCAGAACGACACCGTTACCGATTACGTTTATCTTTCCACCTTGGAAAATACCGGAAGGAATCGAACGTAACACATACTTTTCCCCGTTAAACTCCAATGTATGTCCGGCATTGGGACCTCCTTGAAAACGAGTTACCACATCGTAATCCGGAGTCAGCACGTCGACAACCTTGCCTTTGCCCTCGTCGCCCCATTGCAATCCTAACAAAACGTCTACTTTCATCTTTTCTATATTTATTATAGGCTATTAATATTCTTATTTACCAGACCTCTGCGACTTAAACTTGCATTTACTGCACAGGCCATAAATATACAAACAATAATACTCCGGCGTAAAACGAGAGACTTTCAGGTTTCTCATATCCGCTTTCAACGTACCGTTTCGCAGCTCCCGGATGCCCCCGCATCTCGTACAAACCAAATGCAAATGCGTATCGGCATATATCCTCAACTCATATTGCACCGACTGGGCGGTCACTTGATGACGCACCACCAAACCGGCGTCAACCAGTACATCCAACGTATTATAGAGTGTCGCCTTGCTGACATGGAAGTTGTCTCGCTCCAACCGATCCAAAAGCATGCACACGTCAAAATGGCCGGGGAAAGCACATATCTCCTTGAATATAGTATATCTCTCCTCGGTTTTTCGCAGTTTCTTCTCCGTTAGATATTCGGTAAACAACTCACGTATCTCCGTATAAACTTTCGCTTCCATCTCCTAAAGGCCGCATGAACGACAAAGTTAGCGCATTTATTTTAAACGCAAAGCCTTACCGATAATATTCAAACTCGAATTTTAATTCATTATAGATTTCTTGTAATCCCGGCGTGTTTCCCGCGGCCTCCTGAAATTCCTTAAAACCGTGTAGGATCCTTTCCGCATTCTCCGCGGATTGACGCCCGTATAACTTCATGGCTAGAACAGACGCTTGTTTCTCTTTCAGCGTAGACTTAAAACCCTTCGTCTCCGCCAGACTACGTAAGGTTTCTGTCAAGAAAGATCCAAAAACCGCGGAAGACAAACTACCACCTCGCTTGAAATTCTCGGCCCAAGTAAGAAAGGCGACCGTGCGGGCGAACGCATTTTCCTTATCTGCGACCAGATCAGACGTGAAGTTCTCCATATAAGGCAGATGAACGAACAAGTTCCGGCAGCAATGCTCCGCTATCTCCAAATAAGGAATCTCCTTGACCCAACGTTTCGCCTCATCCGAAGGCAACGTCTCGGCGGGTTGGAGAAATGTTGCCAATATCTTAAACTCACGGATGTCTTCTTTCCATAAAGCCGCCGCTAGCTTTCCATCCGGTTTATGCTTACGGGCGATTCCCTTTATCTCGGGATACGGAACCCCGAAATTCAACTTATATACGATCCCTTTCTCACGCATACTCGTGGAAATCACCCCGTTCATCGCCAAACGAAGTTCCTTGCGGATCTCCCTTATCTCGTCCTGTAAACTTTCCATCCATTAATCATTATAAGTCGGCAAAAAAGAATAATCACGGCCATAACGAAGCATCTGGTCGGTATAACCTTCCGTATAGTCTAAGACGATATCGGTAACCTCACCGTTAGCCTTCTTTACCTCTCTCATCACAGGGTTGACAAAACCTTTATAGGGAGCCAAGTTCAACTTAGCATAGCGCTCCAAGACCTCCGCATGCAACTCCGGATCTACTTTCACGCCATATCCCTCAACAAGATTCTTTCCGGCCACATAATCACCCTCACTCTTGATACGTTGAATCTCAGCGAGCAATGTTCCAAACAGCTCACGCAACTTCGGATAGTCATTCACAACCACATAGGTCTTTCCATCCCGTTTTTTCAATTCAATCACATTCGCTTCCTGCCCTTTCTCGTAAGACCATTTCGCGATCAACTGGCGGTTACGCATATGTGCCTCCTCTACATTCTTGCCGAACTCAATACGGACCAACTGGGTCATCAAGCCATTCATTATATATTTATAGTATTCCGATTTGTAAGCCTCGCCGTCCGGAAGCAATCCCAGTTCCACCAGCTTCGGATCCGCCAAATAATACAAGCCAAACAAATCCGCACGGGTTTCCTCCAATGTAGAGCTATAGGCTTTCAAGGCATCCGGATCCGTATTTTCCAACAATTTACCGGAACCATGTCCCAGACACTCATGTAAATCCGTATGTAGATTATCCGTCAAGAAGCCGTACTTCCGCATACCGTTCCGCTCCGCGTCACTCCAAACGAACTCTTCGCTAAAGCCGTTTCCCTGAGATGCCTTATCATAAGCCTCCGTGATATTCTCAATCGTGACAGACTTTGAGCCATGATCTCTACGAATCCAATCCGCGTTTGGCAAATTGATACCGATCGGGGTAGCCGGATAGCAATCACCTCCCAACATAGACACCGTGATTACTTTAGCGCTGACTCCTTTCACCTGCTCTTTCTTGAAACGCTTATCGACCGGAGAATGATCCTCAAACCATTGTGCGTTATCACTTATGATTTTCGTACGCTTTGTCGCCTCCTTATTCGTAAAATTCACGGTAGACTCCCAGCTCGCTTTCATTCCTAACGGATCTCCATACGTCTCGATAAAGCCATTCACGAAATCCACCTCCGACACGGTATCCTCTACCCAAAGGATCGAATAAGCATCGAAAGTCTTCAAATCGCCTGTTTGATAATATTCGATCAATCTCCCGATGATCGCTTTCTGCGTATCATTCTCGGCGAAGGGCAAGGCTTGTCGCAATTGATCTACGATTTTTTCGATCGCGGCGGAATAAAGCCCTCCTATTTTCCATACCTTTTCAACGACTGTACCATTCTCTTTTACCAAACGGCTGTTCAAGCCGTAAGAAATCGGGGAAATCGTATCCCTTCCCATTTTCATTCGCGTATAGAAGTCCTCTACCTCTTTTTGACGAATGCCTCCCCCGTAATAATTATTAGAAGAAGCCTTGATCAGATCACCGTCACCGCTTTGTACGCTGCGCCTTGGCATAACGTCCGGATCAAAGATTACCGGAGCGATCTCCGCCATGAACTGATCTACGTTTTGATCCTCACGAAGAGGTAACTGCTTAGCGTCGATCTGGTGGACACAATCCATAAAGAACTCCGGCGTGAAACCCGGCACGAATTTATCCAAGGCATAGTGATGATGGATACCGCTGGCGAACCATACCCGTTTCAAATAGGTTTCCAAAGCCTTGAATTGGGCGTCCTCCCGATCTCCCTTATAATTCGTATAAATAGCCTCCAATGTCCTGCGGATCGCCAGGTTATAGCGTCCATTCTGATCAAAGAATATATCGCGTCCCATCAAGGCCGCCTCGGAAAGATGATATAGCAGTTGCTTTTGTCGCAAGGAGAGGGACTCGAACCCCGGAACTTTATAACGAAGAATCTCTAGATCGGCGAACTGATCCACCACATAATTGAAATCTTTATCGGAATCCTGAGATGCCGTATCCGACTTTTGGCCCGTACAAGCCGTCATAGCCATAGCTGTCATAAGCGATAACATTATTTTTTTCATATTTACTACGATTTGCTTTCCCTATAATACATTACATCTAAAGCTCATGGTTTGAAAGCCAGCGTTCCCATAAGAGCCAGCCGCGAAGATAGAGAATATACGGTCAATATCAAAGGTTTGAGATTTTTCCCTACCTTTGTGCGTTCAAAAGCAAAGACTAAAAAACGAGAGCATGGAAATAGCGGCATTAGTTTCAGGAGGAGTAGACAGCTCTGTCGTAGTGCATCAACTCAAAGAGGCGGGATACGATCCGACCATCTTCTATATCCGCATCGGCATGGAAGACAAGGACGGCTATATCGATTGCCCGGCGGAAGAGGATATCGAGATCACCTCGTATATCGCCCGCAAGTATGGATGCCGGTTCGAGATCGTCTCCTTGCACGACGAGTATTGGGATCGGGTGGTAAGCTATACGATCGACTCTGTCAAACGAGGCCTTACCCCCAACCCCGATATGATGTGTAATAAATATATCAAGTTCGGTTGTTTCGAGGAGAAATGGGGCAAGGATTTCGATAAGATCGCGACCGGTCATTATGCCACGACCACGGAGATAAATGGCAAGACATGGCTTTCTACCGCCAAGGACCCGGTAAAGGACCAGACTGATTTCTTAGGGCAGATCACCCGCCTACAGATACGGAAACTCATGTTCCCGATCGGGCATTTAATGAAAAGCGAGGTGCGTGCCATCGCCGAGACCCAGAAACTACCGAGCGCCAAGCGTAAGGATAGCCAAGGCATTTGCTTCTTAGGCAAGATTAACTACAACGACTTTATCGAGCGTTATTTAGGGAAACGCCCGGGAAAAATCGTAGAATTGGAGACGGGTAAAGTCTTGGGTAAACACAATGGGTATTGGTTCCATACGATCGGCCAGCGCAAGGGATTGGGATTAAGTGGCGGCCCTTGGTTCGTTATTCAAAAGGACATTAAGCGAAATATCATTTATGTCTCTAACGGCTACGACCCGGAAACGCAATATGGCAAGGTGATTCATATGCAAGGTTTCGATTTTATCACGGAAGATCCTTGGGGAGAATTTGAGGGTGAGAAAGAAATCACTTTCAAGATCCGTCATACCCCGGAATTCACGCATGGCTACATCTATCGTATCGGAGATCTATATCGTGTAGAATCCGATGATAAGATTCAAGGTATCGCTCCCGGCCAATACTGTGTAATCTATGACAAAGACCATCATCTATGTCTGGGCAGCGGCATGATTATCGACGAGACGAAGTAACACACATTCCTCAACCGCTACGGACATCTGCCTCTGCTACAAAGCCCCAATCCTCACAACCAAAAAACAGAGGCTGTGTCGTAAAACCTTAATTATGACACAGCCTCTTTTTCGATGTTGTTCCTTTGGGAAGGAGAGCGGTTACATGATTCTGACTTTGCGTGCGACGGCCTTGCCCTCTTTGACGAAGGAGACGATGTAGATGCCTGGCTGAGGGATCCGAACCGTCGTGACGGCTGCTATCTCGCCATTATACAGATATTTCCCGTTGATCGAGACGACTGCCACCTCCACCGGAGCCGCCGGATGGATCTCCAACCCACCTTCACGGACGACTAACAATGTCTCGGAGGCGATCTCTTCTATTGATGTCGGGACATCCGGGTTCCCTTGATTGGTGTCAGGGTCGGTATCGGGATCAGTGCCGGGGGTAGGCCCGGGGTTCGGATTGGTACCGGACGATGTCACAGACAAGCCTGTCACGGAAACCTTCACCTCCTTGGTCGGTTCGTAGTTCGGATCAGAAGAGGTGAAGATAGCCGTGTATGTCTTGGTCCCGGCCGTCACAGGTTCGGCAGAGTTTTTCCAGCTGAACGAACCGGGAATGCTTCCGGCATTTCCACCCATCAGCTGCACCTGAGCCAATGTCTCGTCGGCAGCGATCTCCATGGTCGTAGGAGCGATGATATCCGGCAGCGGGGCAGGAGTGATTTTGAACCCGACCGTGTCTCTCACCTCAAGGGCAGTCTCGTTTTCCGGACGGTAGATGCTGATCCAGTACTCGCCCACATTTTTCAGATCGGCGATCTGGGTACACTCCCGGTCTTTGTAGGCATTGACTTGAGCATTCTCTATATTGCCACTTACGGAAACCACCTGTATCTTACCGTTATAAACCGCTTCACTGGAGACCAAAGAGGCTGTCACGTCATCTTTCGGCGCAAATGTTGCCGTAGGGAGGGTGGCATCGGCTGTTACTGTGAATTCTCTTGTCTGATCCCTCTTATTATCAGACCAGCTTACGAACTTATACCCTTCGGCCGGAATAGCTTCAAGCGTAATTGGCGTGCCTTCCCGTATCGAAAAGCTTCTATTATCATCTTCTTCCGGTTCGCACGGGAAATCACCGTTCGTGACTTTGACATATCCTGTTACAGGAGCTGTCTCTGTATCCGCCTTTGTCATCATTCGGGCTGACCGCAACCCGGCAGCTTTCGTCCTTGGAGCACTGTTGTCATACCAGATCTGGTTGCTGGATGTAACTTTCACAGAATCTTTAGTTGACAGATAGTAGATGGCAGGTTCGTAGCTTTCTGCATTTTCACCTGTAGCTGTATACGTATATTTCATGATATCCCCTTCTTTCACACTATCGACTTTTGCCGGTTGTGTAGCCTCACCCTCAGAATCAGAGGTCGGAGGCGTCTTTACCGCCATCTTGGCTTTCCTGATGATCAACTTCTTTTTGAAATGTTCATCACTGGATATGTACGCCTTGTAAATCTCGTCTGCCGGACGGGTGACTTTCAAACTATAGGTATCGGCTTTTATGACACAATCCTCAAATCGTTCCCCATCCTCATTGATATAGGTGATATTGAACTTCCTTGCGTATGTCTGGGTCGTGTAGATGAAGAACCGCTTGTCCTGCCCGTTGTAGTTATAGGACTGAGCCTCATTGATAAGATATTCGTCTTCAATGGTCGTCAGCTCCTCGAATGTGGCGGCAATGCGCACGTCGCTGTTGACCGTCAGTGTGTGCGGGAAGGTTTCGATCTTGCGGCCGTTGATGACCAAAGAGGTGAACTTATGCGAATCGGAATTGGTCGGCTCCGGCTCCTTAATTTGGATGGTGGAGCCGTAGAGAATCTTGTCATCGTTAGAAAGATCCTTCCCGTTACCTGTCACCGATACCGTGCCACCATCACCTGTCGTTATCTTCAATGTATATTCCTTCGCCGTGAAGGTCGCATCGACCAGGTTATACTCTGTGGTAACCGTAGCGGTAAAGATATTGGTTCCTCCGCTTGGAGTGAGATCTTTCCCGTTGAATGATACACGCCCCAGTTCATACCCTGCATTGGGCAGCGCCATTATTTTGAAGCTCTCCCCCTCTTTCATGGCGGTGCCGGACGGGATCGGCGTGCCGTCAGCGTCAGCCTTGAACAGGCGGATCACCCCGTTTGATATTCCGTTCGCCTTGACCGGATACAGGCTTTCCGCCTCCTCGAATATCGCTGCAAATGTCACATCATCCTGCCCGAGGATGAACTTGCCGGAGGTGAAGGGGGTTCCGTTCAATGTCAGCTCCTTCAAAACATAGCCAAAGTCGAGCTCGGCTGTGATGAACAGTTCGGTTCCTTGCTGCACTTGGCCACCGGATGAGACCGTTTCCCCCTTCGCCGTCTTGATAGAGAGCGCACCGGAACCGGTCGTGCTGAACGATACGGTATGCATGATCGGTGTGAACGTGGCGGAGATCGTCCCGTTATTGTTTACTTCCCAGGTCGTGGTGTCGGTCGTCACCCCGTTCGACCAGCGGTCGAATTGGTAGTTGGCTGCCGGCAATGCTTTCAATACCAGCTTCTCTCCCTTTGCGTAGCGGTTGTCGGTTTTCAACCCCGTTGCCGAGATCGAACCGTTTTCAGGATTGTTGACGAACACGTCATATACCGGGATCACTTCCAAAGGAATCGACGTACCGACGCGGTGATAAGTCCCATCATCGGGTGTGAAAGTGACGGCATACTCTCCCGTAGTTGTAGCAAGCTCGTTCCCGTTTGTCCAGGCAAAGGTGCCGGGCAACGGAATCGTATCGCTTCCGGTAGCAATGACCACCTTGCCGCCCGACAGGATGGAGGTCGACAGTGGTTGCCCCTCCAAGATCGTGGAGGCAGTCGGCAGGACCGTCCCTTTTTCTCCCAGATTGACTGGCTTCTTATCGGTGATCACCATCCGCAAGGTGTCTTGGTAAGCGGCGACCGTCTCATTCCCGCCAAAACCGACGACAACGTAAACAATGCCTACTGCTTTCCGGGCGCTATCCGAAGCTATTTTTGTACAGGCTCCATCCTCGTAGTATTTGACATCGACAGCCACATCTTTCGGTTCCCAGGTGATTTCGGCTGCCTTGCTCGGGTTCACGATCTGCTCTAAGCCGAATATCTGCAACGACTGTTTCTGTTTCTCCACCAAGAAGACCTGTCCCATCTCCGCAGAGGAGGGGAGATCATTCCCGATCCGGTCGGTCAGCACGATGTTCTTCATCGTCAGCCGGCCCGAGCGGAACGAATTGTCGAGCGTGACCGGCAGCGACATCAGTGTCCCGCTGTTCCCCGCCAACGGCTCGTTGCCGTTGTTTGCGGCGACAACTACGAAACGCCACGTTACGGAATCCTGCTGCGCCATCTTCAGTTCGTGTTTGCCTATGATCCGCATGCTGTCCAACCGGACGGAACCAGTTTGCAACGTCATCCCCTGCGGGACGGAGAGGTCGAATTGCAGGGCGGTAACCGGATCGGTATTGTTCAGTGCCAGTTCGAGCGTGATCGTCTCGGTTTCCTCGGTTTTGTACACAGTCGTGTCTTTTATGCTGAAGACATTCTGTGCAGTGGTGGTCACTGCCGCCAAAAGCAGCAGTAACCCCATCGTCAAACTTTTTCTTATCTTGTTCATATCCATCTCTTATTTAATGATAAACGTGTTAGACTTGCTATAAGATGTCTTGCCCTGATTCCGGACGGCAAGGCGGTAGAGGTAGGTCCCGGCACCGAGGCGGGCGGAGTAGACGAAGCGGTTTTCACCTGCCGCAGCGGGCAAGCCACCGACGATCTCCACCAACGCACCGTTGAAGCTGAATACCTGCAGGCAGACATCGTCCGCCGCTTCGTCGAGCCGGTAGACCAGTGTAGTCGTCCCGCGGAACGGGTTCGGGTAGTTGCCAATCCGCTGGTCATCCATCGGGCGGATTGTCTCGTTCGACGTGGCGATATCCCCCTTGGTCCGTACCTCAAGACGCTGCGCCTTCTCGTCGGAGAAGACCGCCTTGGCGAGACGTGCCCCTGCGGGGAACTTCATCAGGACAGACTTCCCTGCGGGGATAGCCACACCCTTGAAACTATAGCCGAGGATACGTGTTGTATCGCCTGCAGCCGACACCTGCGTCAGCCCGGCTGCCTTTCCGAGCAGCGGTTCAGTCTGCGTCATGCCGGTCAGTTCAAGTTGCAAGGCAGTGACAGGCACTTCAGCCTCCATATAAAGGTAACCGTTCTCCACCGACAGTTCAACCGCCGGCACATAGCCGCCACGCAGCCCTATCGTGCCTTTCGTCGCCGGTTTCAAGATTAGGTTGACAATCTTCTGCATATCGACGGCATCGACGCTGTTGTTGTCGTCTACATCGGCTTCATACCGTCCGAACTGATCCTCCGGCAGTGCGTCTTCGTTTTGGACGATATAGTTGGCGGTCACAACAAGGTCGCGCACATCCACCTTCGTGTCAAGGTTGGCATCGCCCTTACAAGAGACGATCTGACCCATCAGCACCACTGCCCAGTCCCCGTATGTCAAATTCACCCATTGGAGGGTGACACGATCGTGTATATTCCCTCTTACGGTGTATAAACCATCGGAACCATCCGCCCCGAACACATAGGTTGGTTCATCACCTATCACCATCTCGGAAGAGAGGTCGATCTTCTCGTTTGCAGGGAAGAGATAGAACGGGGTGAACTCGTCCCCGTCGGGGTTGGTCACTTTCTTGATGCCCTCGATGTCCGGATAGGTCCACCCATGGACAAAGCAAGAGTCTGTATTCTTGAGTTGCAAGGTCGAGATGGTAAGCATGGAGCCGCCGACATCCAGATCCTCCAGGTTTTCGATCCGGCTGGCATCCAATGCCTTCGTTTTCCTTGGAACACCCAGTCGTTTCAGCTTTGAATAGTTGTTGCTATCCGTTTTGAGCGGTTCGAGCAGCGTGTTATTCAGCCACAGGTATTCCAAGTTGACGAGCTGCGACAGTTCGCCTGCATAGGTCAACGAATTGCAACCACGCAGATTTAATGTATCCAGGTTGGTATATCCGGAAACATCGAGGCTGTCCAACTCGTAGCTCCAACATATATTCAGCGACCTTAGTCTCTCTTTTGCGTCAGGAAGTGCCACTGTCTTCAGATGAGGGCAAGAGTCGACTTGCAAGAACTCCAGTTTGGCGTTTTTCTGCAAGGATAGCTCCTCTATTCCATTGTCATTGCAGTTTAAATCGACCAGTTCGGTAAACGCATCGACGTTCAATGTCTTAAGCGTATCTCCCAAATCGAGGAGTTGCAGATAGCCCAAATGGTAGATATTTGTTCCTTCATCTAATATCCAAGACGTACCGAAACGCGGATCCGTACCACTGCCGGTCTTCCAAGCTTCGCTCTCCCACCACTGCTTCAATGCCGGGCTGTCCGTGCCGTCGACGATGGCTTTAAGAGCCGCCACTTCGGTCGGTTCGTAGGTGGCTTTGATTTCAGGAAGCTGGATCGGATAGGTTTCCAAACGCCAACCGTTCCATCGGTTGACTTCTGTGTATTTGCTATACCGTTCGTTAGCAATGATGCAATGGTAGAATTTTCCAGGACGGCCACCTCCCTTGTAGACGAATTTGCCGGGTGCTCCTTCTACCGGAATGAATACGCCGGTCGATTCGGTCTGGTTAGTCTCGTCCACCCAGAGATAACGGGAGGCAATGTTGTCGATATACGCTTCGGAAGAGAGGTCGACCGTATCACCGACTGCGATGTCGTACACAGATCTCTTCCACTCAGGATATTCGGTAGACTCCGGAAGGTTCGGTATGGGGATCTGGCTGCCTCCATTTATGATAACATTGCTGCCTGCTTTCAGGGTTGAATAACGGACTTGTGACCCACTCATATTCAATCCACTGATTCTCGTATTGGTGATGTCAAGTGCTGGTACGCCCATGGGAACGCCATAATCCGTCAAGTTTGGATATTTGGAGAAGTCTAACAAAGGATATTTTGTTCCACAACAATTAAGCACCTCCAGGTTTACCAGCTTATCGAGATAGTTACCATATTGGCTTGTATAATCAAGATTCAAGACTCTTAACGCCGTAAATTGCATCAAATCGATATCAAACTGGCAACGTTCAAGATTCAAATTGGACAATACAGACCGACTTGCAGCCAAATCCAATCCGGTCAATTCGGTGTTACCACGAACCGAAACAATCTCCAATGCTGTCAATCCGGAAGTGTTCAACGATTTCAGACCATAATTACTCTGAGCCTCCAACTGTCTCAACTTTGTATTTTTGGTGAGGTCGAGTGTTTTGAGACCAATATATTTCTGTTGTTCTTTCGACCATTCACTCAGATGCGTGATATCCAAATAGGTCAGTTCGGTGAACCCCGAAAGATCCAGATTTGTCACTGTCGACAGGTCAGAAATACGTAGTCTGTTGATCCGCGCCGGCGTCTCATAGTTCCAATCGACTGCCACCTTACGGTTCCGGTCCACCCAGGATTCCTGCCAGGATTCCTCCCATCCCTTTACGGTGTCTGCCACGAACTGTTGCAACTCATGACAGTTGGGGTTGGCGGCCGCCAGGTTTTTCAGCAGCTGGATGTCGTCTTCGCTGTAGTCGATATTCGCCCCACGGACGATCTGGATGTTCCTTGAGCAACCTTTCCACTCCGGATATCGTGCCGTGCTGATCTCGCACCAGTAGCGAACCCATTTCTCGGCATCCTCCTCTTTGAGAGCGGGGACCACGAAAATATAGGGAGCGGTTTCTACCCATTCCGCTGTTACCTCTACGCTGCCAGAGTCGGAGCTTTTGAACCACTTGATCGTGGTCGGTTCACCATCGATGGTGGCATATTCCGAGAGATTGACCTGTTCGCCGGAAACAAGTTGGCAGGTGTATTCGTTGATCTGTTTACCCACCGCTATCTCGTAACTGCCTCTAACTTCCAGATCCGGATTGTCCGGTAGTTTCACCTGATTCAAAGAGGTGATGCCGGTGTTGTGTAAACCTACGCCCCTTAACCTCTTTAACATGCTCAGATCCAACTTGTCGATGGCGGCGTGGTTAACGGTCAGGTACATCAGTGAGTCGAAAGCGGAGACATCCAATGTTGTCAGGCTTTGGAACATGAAGTTTAAGTTGCTGATACGAGCAGGCGACAAATTATCATCCCACTCGATGTAAATGGAGTCTTCTCTACTACTGTTCAGATATCGTTCGTTTGAGACATAATCGCGCAGATAAGCGTTGTTGTTGTCATTCGCGATCTTCTCCAGACCGTCAATATCGGTTTGCGAGACATTGAACGGAACCGATACTTGTACCCAACTACTATTAGGAATATGTTGTCCGTTGCCATCCACGATACTTATCTCAATCGTTTGGCGGAACTCTTGCGTAGACGAAAGCGTGAAGTTGTAAGTGTCATTCTGAAGTTCACCGATCCGGAAATAATGATAATAATTGGACTGAGAAAGCTCCGTGCCTTGCAATTGTTCCAGGTCTTTGGACGTTATCGACACCCCCTCATTTTTGCGGATCACCAACATTGCATCCGGCGTACCGACGAAGTCGTTCGCTTCAACCGTGACCGTAAAAGGAATAGATGTCGATAGATCACCGGTGATCCGATTTGGTGTAACTCGCAACCATACCATCCGTTTCACTGTCTGACTTCCCGAGAAAACGGCAAGCGGAGTGGTACTTGTGTCTTGCGAAGCATACAGCGTCAGGGTATAGGCATACGTTTTACCTGCCAACGAAGGGGAGGTCTTACGTCTTAGTAAGGTGTAATAGAAATAGCGTCCCTCCTCTTGAAACATCTCCGGGGTGATCCAGAGTTTGCCTTCCGCATCCGTACTCTGCTCGTTTACGATAAATTGGAACTCATCGGTAGGAACACTGCCTTCCAACTGAAACAAGATATACACATTTTCGGGTGCCCCTTCGGGCTTTTCCAACCAACAATCGCTCGTGCTCTCGCTGCAGGAGAGATCAATATAATGCTCTCCCGACAATGAGGTCAGGTTATACCCGTTGTTTTCTACCCCCCCAGTGCTGGTAAACACCAGACTATTAGCGACATAAGCGCAAGAAGGGTTTTCCTTCTAAAAGTAAAAAAATCATTCATACGCATAATATATTGAAATTGTTAACACGTTTTCGTACAAGCCGACGGTCAAAATGGTCTTTTCTGTCGCCATAATTGGTCAATTTTGTATCCGATGGTTAAGCGGACGTTACCTATGATTTGATTATAAGGTCAATTCTCAAGCAAATAGCCACTTGAAAGTCGGCGTAAAAGTACTAAAAATATTAGATCATATAGAAAAAAATATAAAAAAATCGGGTTAATGTTGCGATTATTCATTAAGTAACCAAAAGTTCAAGGCTTAACCTGCTTCGCTACTCCGTTCCCTGTATTCGCTGTCAAAAAACGGCCGCCTCTTTTGGAAACGACCGTTTTTATTTTTCTACCTTATTGTGTTCTATTTAATCACATACAAAGAGCTGATAGATTCACCGCTACATACACGACGGATCGCCTCAGCGAACATATCGGCGACAGATAACACCTTTACTTTCTCGCATTTCTTAGCGTAAGGAATAGAATCCGTAAAGATCATTTCCGTTAAAGCGGACTGATCTACACGAGTAGAAGCCGGATCCGACATCACAGCGTGACTGGCGATAGCACGAACAGACTTCGCCCCATTCTCTAACATCAAGTTCGCGGCTTTCGTAATTGTCCCGGCCGTATCCACCATATCATCAACCAAAAGGACATCCAGTCCCGTCACATCACCAATAATACGCATCTCGGCAACCTCATTGGCACGCAAACGAGATTTGTGGCAAATAACCATCGGCAAACCTAAATACTTGGAATAGCTGCTGGCTCGTTTCGTACCTCCTACATCCGGAGTCGCGATACACAAGTTATCCAAAGACAAAGACGTCTTGATATAATCCAAGAATACGGAAGAAGCATATAAGTGGTCTACCGGAACATTAAAGAACCCTTGGATCTGATCAGCGTGAAGATCCATCGTAATCAAGCGATTGATGCCTGCCGTACTCAACATATCAGCGATCAACTTTGCGCCAATGGAAACACGAGGCTTATCCTTTCTATCCTGACGAGCCCAACCGAAGTAAGGGACTACAGCGATGATTGAATGCGCGGAAGCGCGCTTAGCCGCGTCAATCATCAGAAGCAACTCCATCAGATTGTCAGAATTAGGGAATGTGGATTGTACCAAGAATACATCTCTGCCGCGGATAGACTCCTCATAGGAAACGGAGAACTCACCATCGGCAAAGTGCTGAATATTCATCTGTCCCAGAGGACAACCTAAACTGTTGCAAATTTTCTCTGCAAGATACCGGGAGTTTGTTCCCGAGAACACCAAGAAAGGAGTTTGTGCACTCATTATTCCGAATATTTATCTTAAAGTGAATAGATTTGAATTGTGCCGCAAAAGTACAAAACTTATTTACAATAGTCTCTTTATATTTGGAAAACTTTCTACATTCGCAACCGCGATGAAGCATTTTATACTAAGCACTCCTAACCCTTCAAAAAAGCGCTTTCTTATGGAGAAAAGAAAACTTAAGCATCTTGCCTGAATAAGCCGGGAGTTTCACTTGATAAGGATAAGCGTCCGTTAGCGTGCTGATTGTCGTTTCCCCAGTTAACAAATCGGTCAATTCAGCCGGTTTGTTATCCTCAAAGTCAAGAGCCTTGAATGCCTCGACCGGGATATTTACCCATACACATTGATCGGCACGGTCGAAATTTACGACAACCAGAAGCACCTCGTTCTTCCATTTGCGCAAGAACGCATACTGACGGTTCGGATTGAAATACGGATTATCGGAGTTCGCGTACATCAAATCATAGAACGCTCCCTCGACAATCACCGGCTCGGATCGTACCACATTCAATAGCTTAGCGTACATCTCACGCAACGAGCGTTCTGCCGGCGTTGATTTAGCCCCGTCAAAGAGTCCATTATTATTCCAGTTTCGCAAACTCTCGACACTCCAATAATCGAAGATGGTCGTGCGTCCATCACGTCCACTGAAGCCTTCGGCGTCCATTCCCCTTTCGCCGAGCTCTTGACCGCTATAGATCATAACCGGATTCGTATTCATGGCCGCGGAGACAATCATGCCCGGAATACCCGGACGGGCATCCCCCGCAAAGAAATCAGATGCGATACGCTGTTCATCGTGATTCTCCAAGAAATTCAACATATTTTTCTGGATTCCCTCCAACGATTGCCAACAATGCGATATATTACTAGCCGGAGCCTGTCCGCACATCACCGCACGAACCGTATCATAAAGACCCACCTTGTCATACAAATAATCAAAGTGTCCCGTATAAATATAATTCCTATACTCATCCGGATTATACACCTCCGCTATAAAGATTACATCACGTACCTTCTTTACCTGAGGAATCACCCAGCTCCAAAACTCGACCGGAACCATCTCCGCCATATCACAACGGAAACCATCTACTCCCTTATCAGCCCAGAACGACAAGATATCCAGCATTTTCTTCCACGTATCGGGAATGGCATTGAAATGACAAACACCTCCGTGCATATAGTCCACGCCGTAGTTCAGCTTCACCGTCTCATACCAATCGTTCTGGCTTGGATAGGCATCGAAATGATTGTTACCAGTTACCTTCGCGGGAAACTCACTATAGGCAAAATCCTCCTCACGCTGCGGATCAAAACGAAGCGTCAAGGTCTGCCCCGGAAGATAATAAAAGTTATTATTCACATCAAAAGCCTTGGACACATTATCCGTTTGACCTAAGTCCTCCACGAAGGACTCCCGTGCGTCCGAGAAATATTGACGTGCCACATGATTGGGTACAAAATCGATAATAACCTTCATCCCTGCCTTATGCGTACGTTCCACCAAATCCTCGAACTCGCTCATACGGTTCTGGATATTATCCGCCAAATCCGGATCTATATCATAGTAATCTTTTATCGCATACGGAGATCCGGCCTTGCCTTTTACTACGGCAGAATGGTCTTTCCGGATACCAAACAGGGTGTAATCGGTTTTCGTAGCGTGCTCTATCACCCCTGTATACCATACATGGGTAATACCTAATTCCTTGATTTTAGATAGAGCCAAAGGAGTAAAAGCCGAGAACTTACCCACTCCATTCTCGGCCAAACTACCATTCATTACAGGAGATGGTCGCAGATTCCCAAACCAACGGGGAAATACCTGATAAATTACCATCTTGTTTTTTTGTTCCATTGCGTTCATCTCTATATAAAGTTTTTGAGGAAAAGCGCTTTGTCCAGACAGACGATTTGTTACGGCATCAGGCCATTCTTTCTTGCCGCGATCGCTTTCACCAAGGTTTCATATTTATTCTCGCTCAATACTTTCTCAAAACTCCGGGCAGCGGCATCGTAGCCAATATTACAAATCACGCCCACATTCTCAAGATCGAATGTCTTATATAAGCCGAACTCCTCCGCTTCTATTAAGACATCACACATCTCTCGATCCTCCAGCGTATTTGCCCGAAACATGTAATGATAAGAGCGCTCGGCGATATGGAACAGGGTCTGCTTATATTTTTGCGGGATCAACGGGCTTACATTCACCCCGATAATACGTTCACATTCCTCACGGATGATGGAGACCGGAAAGTTGTGAAATAATCCTCCATCCACATAATGAACACCATTGATGACTACAGGGCTGAAAATAATCGGGATACTACAAGAAGCTGTCACCGCCTCAACTATAGGACCACTCCTAAATTCATGGCTTTCGCCATTATCCAAATCTGTAGCGACAATCACCATCGGAATCCGCAAGTCCTCGATATTCTTGGTCCGCAAGTGTCGCCTCAAGAAATAACGAAAACGCTTACTATCGAACAAACCCGCCTTAGGGATCTGCAACTGGGCGAATTCAGAGAACTCACGTCCGGTAAAAAGCTCTTGGATCTCCGCCGCCGAATAACCATCGGCAAACAAAGCACCCATTAAAGCCCCCGCGCTGGTACCGACTATAATATCCGGTCTCAGCGCACATTCTTCCATCATTCGAAACACACCGATATGCGCAAAACCTTTCGCTCCGCCTCCGCTAAGCGCCAAGCCCAACCGATAGGGTTTATGGTTTGTCTCTTCTGCCATTTATCTCTCATCTCTTAATCAAGTGGCAAATATGCTGTTTTTTTTAATTACAAACATTATTATTGGGGAAAAAGTTTCCATCGTCTTTTTATTTTTGCTACATTTACACAGAAAGCAAAAATGTTGTCACATTGCTTTCTTACTTAAGTATAACATTAAATCTACCGTGTCATGATTACGCGTATTTTCTGGATTATCCCGTTAGCCTCTGTCCTAGCGCTAACATTTGCCTGGTTCTTCTTCATGCAAATGATGAAAGAGAGTGAAGGAACCGAGTTGATGAAAAAGATCGCCTCCTTTGTGCGTGAAGGGGCGATGTCGTATCTGAAACAACAATACAAAGTAGTCGCCTCGGTCTTTGTTGTCCTAGTGATCTTATTCTCTGTTATGGCCTATGGCTTCCATGTACAAAACGAATGGGTGCCGATCGCCTTCCTGACAGGAGGTTTCTTTTCCGGATTAGCGGGTTTCTTAGGCATGAAAACAGCGACTTATGCCTCGGCTCGTACAGCGAACGCAGCCCGCACCTCCTTGAACAAAGGTTTGCAAGTGGCTTTCCGAAGCGGGGCGGTCATGGGCCTGGTAGTCGTAGGGCTTGGATTGCTGGATATCTCATTCTGGTATATCCTGTTAAACGCTTTCATCCCAGGCGAGGCTTTGGACCCGACTCATAAACTCACCCTGATCACGACAACCATGCTTACATTCGGAATGGGTGCCTCTACACAAGCTTTGTTCGCACGTGTGGGAGGAGGAATTTATACGAAAGCCGCCGATGTCGGAGCGGATTTGGTAGGTAAAGTAGAAGCTGGAATCCCGGAGGACGATCCTCGCAACCCGGCGACAATCGCCGATAACGTAGGCGACAATGTAGGTGACGTCGCCGGTATGGGAGCCGATCTATATGAGTCTTATTGCGGTTCTATCCTGGCGACCGCCGCATTGGGAGCCGCCGCATTCGTTTCTACCGGAAGCGTAGAACTACAATATAAGGCAGTTATCGCTCCAATGCTTATCGCCGCTATCGGTATCATTTTATCCATTATTGGTATTTTCGCCGTCCGTACGAATGAGAATGCGACGATCAAGCAACTCTTGAAAGCGTTAGCCATAGGAACAAACTTGAGTTCCGTATTGATCGCTATCTCTACGTTCGGGATTCTTTATGTATTAGGCATAGAGAATTGGTTCTGGATCGGTTGCTCCGTGATCATAGGTTTGCTAGTCGGAATCGTGATCGGGCAAGCGACAGAGTATTATACCTCCCAATCCTATAAACCGACTCGGCTCGTTTCCAAAGCGGGACTGACCGGGCCGGCAACGGTTATTATCTCCGGACTCGGACTCGGGATGCTCTCGACAGCCATCCCGGTACTAGCCGTTGTAGTCGGTATTATTTGTTCCTTCTTGTTCGCCTCCGGATTCGACTTCACGAACGTGGGCATGGGATTATACGGAATCGGCATAGCGGCTGTAGGTATGCTATCGACCTTAGGCATCACGTTGGCTACAGACGCTTACGGTCCCATAGCGGATAATGCCGGAGGCAACGCCGAGATGTGTAACCTTGGGAAAGAAGTGCGCAAACGTACAGACGCATTGGATTCATTAGGAAATACGACCGCCGCTACGGGTAAAGGGTTCGCCATCGGTTCCGCAGCGTTAACCGGATTAGCTCTGTTGGCCTCTTATGTAGAAGAGATCAAGATCGGTTTGCTCCGTTTGGGCGAGACCGCCTTGAACTTTACCGATGGCAGAACGGTCGAGATATCCAAAGCCTCATTCCCGGACTTTATGGCATATTATGATGTCACCTTAATGAATCCGAAGGTTTTGGCCGGAATGTTCCTAGGTTCCATGATGGCATTCATGTTCTGTGGCCTTACGATGAATGCCGTAGGGCGTGCGGCCGGGCACATGGTGGAGGAAGTTCGCCGTCAGTTCAAGGAAATCAAGGGGATCCTGACCGGAGAGGCACAACCGGATTATGCCCGTTGCGTGGAGATCTCGACGAAAGGAGCGCAGCATGAGATGGTACTTCCCTCCGTTTTAGCTATTATCGCCCCCATCTTAACCGGACTCCTATTTGGGGTGGCGGGCGTTGTCGGACTATTGATCGGTGGATTGAGCACGGGCTTCGTATTAGCCGTATTCATGGCGAACGCCGGAGGAGCATGGGATAACGCGAAGAAATTCATCGAGGAAGGAAACCACGGCGGCAAGGGTAGCGAGGCGCATAAGGCAACCATTGTCGGCGATACGGTTGGCGATCCGTTCAAAGACACTTCCGGCCCGAGTTTGAATATCCTTATCAAGCTGATGAGCATGGTAGCGATCGTGATGGCGGGATTGACGGTGGCTTGGAGTTTGTTCTGAGATTTCACACAGTACGACTGGCTTTTTCAAAGTTCAACCCCATAGAGCATCGGCTGTCCTCTCAGATAACCCGAAAAAAGAAATCGGTTCGACAGAAAACAACTCGGAGGATATCGCCCGCATGTGCCTATTCCTCTGCCAAGAAGAAAACGATTTCATTAATGGCGAGAATATTATAATGGATGATGGAATCTAAGTTTCACATGTTTACCCGACCGATACAATCGATCCCCTTACCGGAACGATTCACGTATCCTTTCCACTATACACCGCATCCCCTATGCGTGATAGCGGCTGAAGAGACTCAGGCATATCTGAAAGAACGAATCGAATGGAGGGAAGAGTTACAAACCGGAAAAATGTTCGGTGTATTGGTAGTTCGGACTTCCGCCGGAGAGGTCGGTTATCTGGCCGCGTTCTCCGGCAACCTAGCGGGGAAGAATGTACATCATTTCTTCGTCCCCCCGATCTATGACCTATTACAACCGGATGGTTTCTTCCGGCGAGAGGAGGAGCAGATCAATGAGATCAATGCCCGTATCCGGATCTTGCAAGCCTCTCCCGCCCTTAAAGAGGCACGATTCAGGCTAAAACATGCGACCCGGTTTACAGATCTCATGTTACAATCTGCCAAAATGTTGGTCAAGGAACGGAAAAGAGCCCGCGACCTATGCCGGCAATCTCCTCTCACGGAAGAGGAGGCTGCTCTTCTCATAAAAAAAAGCCAACGAACGAATGCCGAATACAAGCAACTGAAGAAAGAAATGCAGGCTTTTGTGGAAGAGGAGCAGGCAACGGTAAACCAGCTTGAACAAGAGATCGAGCAACTGAAGCAAGAGCGCAAACGAAGGTCGGCGGCCTTGCAACACAAGTTGTTCGAGCAATTCCGGATCCTGAACGCCCGGGGCGAGGTGAAGGACTTACGCGAACTGTTCTCCCCCACCTCCCAAGGTGCGCCGCCTGCCGGAGCGGGAGAGTGCGCCGCCCCTAAACTTTTACAATACGCCTACCAGCATCAGTTGGAACCGATCGCCATGGCTGAGTTCTGGTGGGGCGATTCTCCCAAGACGGAGATCCGGCACCATGGATATTATTATCCGGCTTGCAAAGGGAAATGCGAGCCGATCCTCCATCATATGCTACAGGGATTGCGGGTAGATGAGAATCCGTTATTGGCGGACGCTCACCGGGAGACGAAGCTGGATATCCTTTATGAGGACGACTATCTGTTGGTCGTCAATAAACCGGCGGGTATGCTCTCCGTCCCCGGCAAGGAAGATATGGACTCCGTCTATCACAGGCTGCGTACCCTTTATCCGGATGCCACCGGCCCGATTATCGTGCATCGTCTGGATATGGCAACATCGGGCTTGCTGCTTGCCGCCAAAACCAAAGAAGCACATCAGGACCTGCAAGCCCAATTCAAGAACCGGACCATCCAGAAAAGGTATATCGCCTTATTAGAGGGCGAAGTTCCTCAGGAAGAGGGCGAGATTCGTCTCCCGCTATGCCCCGATCCATTGGACAGGCCCCGGCAAATCGTAAGCGAGGAGTTCGGGAAACCCGCCCTTACACGCTACCGGGTATTGGAACGGGCTTCCGGGAAAACCCTTATCGCCTTTTATCCCCAGACCGGACGTACCCACCAGCTACGGGTACACGCTGCCCATCCCCAAGGTCTTCATTGCCCCATCCTTGGCGACGAGCTTTACGGACGAAAGGCGGAACGGCTCTATCTGCACGCTGAATATCTATCGTTCACACATCCTATCACATCCGAGAGGATAGAGATACATTGCGACATTTCATTCACGACCCAATAAACAATACTTCAGCCCTCTCCAAGTGTGGTATTTTACCCTGCGAAGTATGGTGTTTCACCCTGCGAAGTATGGCATTTCTCCTCTCCAAGTATGGCATTTCTCCTCTCCAAGTGTGGCATTGGAATCGGGCGCTCCGATACTTGAATACAACAAGCCATCGCGACCGCGATGAATCCCTGTTTAAAAAATAGATATTTTTATGCTTGTATAGAAATTAATGTATTTCCTTCCAACTTATATCGTTGACCGCTTTCCGGACAGGTAGCGAATCCTTCGGGGTCAAACACCAAGCGATGGCCGTACTCGCTTACCCACCCCATCTGGCGGGACGGATTCCCTACGACCAGCGCATAAGCCGGAACATCCTTCGTCACCACCGCCCCGGCACCGATCATGGCATATTTTCCGATCGAATGGCCGCAAATGATCGTGGCGTTAGCGCCGACCGAGGCTCCCTTGCCAATCACCGTCTCCTTATACTGATCTTTCCGGGAGATAGCGCTACGCGGATTGGTTACATTTGTAAACACGCAACTAGGCCCTAAGAACACATCATCCTCGCAAATCACACCCGTGTAAATAGAGACATTGTTCTGTACCTTCACGTTATTCCCCAGGATCACACCCGGCGATACGACTACATTTTGGCCGATATTACACGCCTTGCCAATCACGCATCCCGTCATGATATGGGAAAAATGCCAGATATGGGTTCCTTCCCCAATCTCACAACCTGCATCGATTACCGCTGTCTCGTGCGCTTGATAACTCATATCAATCCTCTTATTTATAGATTAGGAAAATCGTAGGCTTCTTGCTCAGGTCGGGAACTTTGCCCGCCCATTCCTTGACCGGGCGAGTGTGGATATACTCATCCTCACAAGTTATATTTGAGGCGATACAGAGTTTCGTAGACGGACGGCACGAACGGATCAACTCCTCGGCCAGTTTATTATTCCGGTAAGGAGTCTCGATAAACAATTGCGTCTGATGCTCGGAATAAATCCTTCCCTCCAATTTCTTGATCGTGTTCGTTCGCTCGGAAGCATCAATCGGCAGATAACCGTGAAAAGCGAAACTCTGCCCGTTGAAGCCTGATCCCATCACCGACATCAAGATAGACGAAGGCCCTACCAACGGTACCACCGGATAATCTTTCCGTTGGGCGATGGCCACTACGTCAGCGCCCGGATCCGCGATCGCCGGACAGCCCGCCTCCGAGATCACGCCTACGCTCTCGCCTTTCGCCAAAGGAGCCAGATAGCCGGCGACTTGTTCCGGCGAGGTATGTTTATTCAGTTCATAAAATGTCAAGTCATCGATCACGATCCCCGGCTCCACCTTTTTCAAGAAACGGCGTGCCGTACGCACGTTTTCCACGATAAAATGCCGGATAGATACGACCACGTCACGGTTGTACGCAGGCAAGACACGGCGATGTTCCGTATCGCCCAAGGTAACCGGTATAAGGAAAAGAGAAGCTCGCATACTGTTTGTTTTCCGCGAAAGTAGTACTTTTGCCGCAAACTAGCAGAATAATCATGGCACTTCCTATTGATTTTGTTACCCGTACACAGGCTTTACTTGGCGAGGAGTTCGATTGTTTAGAGGCAGCGTTAAGCGCTGATGTTCCCGTAAGTATCCGTATCAACCCGATGAAAGGGACTCCTGCTCCCAAAGCAGGTGCTCCGGTCGCTTGGTGCGAGAGCGGTTTTTATTTGCCGGAACGGTTATCTTTCACCTTCGATCCTCTATTCCATGCGGGGGCCTATTACGTACAGGAAGCGTCTTCCATGTTTCTGGAACAAGCGATCAAGGCATATGTAAAAGAGCCGGTACGTTGCTTGGATTTATGCGCCGCCCCGGGCGGCAAGTCCACGCACCTGGCGAGCTTATTGCCGGAGGGTAGTCTGCTCGTCAGTAACGAGGTGATCCGCAGCCGGAGTTATGTATTGGCCGAAAATATCGCTAAATGGGGCCGCCCGGACACGATCGTTATCAATAATGACCCGGAAGAGATCGGCGAGGCATTGCCTCATCAGTTCGACGTGATCGTCACCGACGTACCTTGCTCCGGTGAGGGTATGTTCCGGAAAGATACGGATAGCACAGGCGAATGGAGCATAGATAACGTACGGCTTTGCGCCTCTCGCCAACGGCGCATCATCCATGATATCTGGAACGCCTTGAAACCCGGAGGTATCTTGATCTACAGCACGTGTACCTATAATACGGAAGAGAATGAGGAGAACATACATTATATAATAGAGGAGCTGGGAGCCGAGGCATTGCCTATCCCTACCCAAGAGGAATGGCAGATCACCGGCACCCTCCGGTTTGAACATCCGGTTTACCGCTTCTTCCCGCATAAGACACGGGGCGAAGGCTTTTCCCTCGCCGCCCTCCGGAAAGCGGAAGGCGAGATCGAGGAGATTCGCATCAAGTCCAGAGGGAAAAAAGAGCGGGGAAAAGCCGCTCCGTCCATCCCACAGGAGACCCATCTGTTCCTTTCGGATGAAACCTCATTTTCTCTCGAATGGAACGACCGTTTCCTTCGAGCATATCCAAAAGCCCATTCGGATCTATTTTCACTCATCAATACCAAGCCTTTACGAGTACTCTCCGCCGGTATTTGCCTGGGCGAAGCGAGAGGGAAAGACTTTATCCCGTCCCAAGAACTGGCTTTAAGCACCGCCTTACCCCCCAACGCCTTTCCATCCGTAGAGCTGGAATGGGAAGACGCTATTAAATTCTTAAAGAAGGAGACACTCGTCTTACCTTCCGGTACAGATAAGGGATATGTGTTGATACGCTACCAAGGACTTCCGCTGGGTTTCGTAAAGAACCTTGGCAACCGAGCCAATAACCTGTATCCGCAAGAGTGGCGTATACGGACGGGATATATTCCGGATGAAATCAAACTGTTTTTATGACAATCACCGTATGGATTTATTTCTCAGATAATCATAGATAGCCAATTGCGAACGCACTTTTACCGGATTATCATCACATTTGAAATTATTACGTAACTCGCCATCCAGGTAACAAGCTTTCACGTTGTCACTCAGCTGGATATTTAATATATCGATTATCTCCCTCTTCAAGTCCGGATCAAGGATCGGGAAAGCCGTCTCGATCCGTCGGTTCAAATTACGACGCATCCAGTCAGCCGAGGTAAGGAAAAGATCCTCCTGACCGTCATTCAAAAAATACCAAACCCGGGAATGCTCCAGAAACATATCCACGATACGAGTAACCCGGATGTTCGCGCTATAAGGCTGGTCCGGTACCAGGCAACAAATCCCCCGGACAATCAGATCGATCTCCACCCCCGCCTCACTCGCATGATAGAGCTCCTCGATCATATGCTGGTCATGCAGTCCGTTCATCTTTAATACGATCCGGCCTTTCCGGCCTTCCTGCACATGCTCGATCTCCCGCCGGATCCTACGAGTCAATTCCGGGACCATATTGAAGCGGGCTACCAGCAAATGGCGGAAAGTAGGCTCTTTCATACGCCCCTCCAAAACAGCGAATACTTTATTGATATCCGTAATAATCTCAGTATTCGAGGTCAACAGCGCCATATCCGAATAGATCTTAGCCGTTTTCTCATTGAAATTACCGGTACTCAAATAGGCGAAATCACGCCGTTTAAGCCCCTCGGACGTATCCTTCCGAAGAATGACCGCGACCTTCGCATGGACTTTCAGGCCCGGAATACTATAAATGATACGAATACCGGCCTGCTCCATACGCTCCGCCGTACTCATATTATTCTCCTCGTCAAAACGGGCTTTCAATTCCACGAATACCGTCACTTTCTTACCATTCTGGGCAGCGCTGACCAGCGTATTAATCACAGCCGAATTCTCGGCTACCCGGTACTGGGTAATCTTGATCTCATCCACCTTCGGATCAAAGGCTGCCTCCATCAAGAAGCGGATCAAATAATCGAACGACTCATACGGGAAATGCAATAACACATCCCGCTTCTTCACGGCCTTGAACACCGACCCCATCTCATCGAGGAAAGGCACACGCATCGGCACCGGCGGCCGCTGTTCCAGATGCTTTCCTGCCGGATTCGGCAATTTCATCAAATCCTGCAAATTATTATATCGTCCACCCAGCACCAAGTCCTCCGACGTAATACCAAAGGCATCGCAAACAAAAGCCAGAAAATCATCCGGCATCGCTTGATCATACATAAAACGGCTCAAGGCTCCGATCTTACGCTTCTTCACCTTCTTACGGATATTCTCCACGATATTCGCCCGGCTCTCGTCATCCAAATAAATATCCGCATCCCGGGAAATCTTGATGCTGTAACAGCCATCAATCCTATAACCGGGAAAAACATTCTGCAAATTCGCACGGATAATGTCGTCGATAAACATGATATAATATTTCCCGTTGTGCGGAGGCAACTCGATAAAACGGGGAACTTTCGCGTAAGGGATCTTCATCAACGCATAATGATACTCGGGTACGAAGCCCGGCTCATTCATCCGCTTGCTCCGCTTAATCATACGGATCACAAGGTAAAGCCGACGATCCCGGATGAACGTACGTATATCACCGGCTTGAATCATGACCGGCGACAGGAATGGGAAAACCTCCTCATTAAAGAAATTATGGACAAACTCCTCATGGAAAGGTTCCGGCTTCTCATTCTGGTATAAGTAAATATTCCGGCGATTCAATTCCGGCAATATCTTCTCCGAGAAAATACGGTAATAGTCCCGTTGCTGGCGGTTCACCTCCCGGGTGATAGCCGCCAAGGTCTCTTCTGCCTCTGCGGCGCTCTCCTCCGAATAATTCTTTTTCATGATTACCCCCCGATGTTCCGCGACCCGGATCTCATAAAATTCTTCCAGATTCGAAGAATAGATAGAAAGGAACTTAATACGCTCATAAATAGGCAATGTATCATCTTCCGCTTCCAGCAAGACACGGTAGTTAAACGACAACCAGCTTAAGTCTCGTTTGAAATATTGATATGAATTCTCCATAATAATCTTATCTTCGGCGTGTAAATATAGATACTTTCGAGCAATAAAAGAAATTGTTATGATTAAAGTTGGATACCAAAGATTTGGAAGTCATAGGACTAAGGAAACGGGCATTGTAAGATGATTAGTTACCGCAGCAGAAACTCTCGGCGAAAAGAATCGTATTTTGCAAATAAGCGAACTCTTTCTCAAAATATTCGCTAAACACCCCGGAGTTCAGGTTCTCCTCGATTTGTTTCGTTGTCCAAAGCTTTCCGCTCTGGCGCTTACATTGATTCAATTGCTCTTCCGTGCGTAAGCAAACGACATAGAGAGATACCAAATGTTTCACCTTCTCGTTCTCAAATGTATAACGGATCAGGATGCGCGGAACAATTAATTTATCGTGCGCCAAACTTCCGAGAGTTTCTTTGACCGTACTATCTATGCGATGCCGGAAGAGCACGTAATTATGGAACGGATAATCCATCGTATCCGGAGAGACAAACTCATCTTTGCTTCGTCTCACCAAATATAACATACCATTATAAACAACGGCGATACGCACGATCGGATGATAGTATTTCTTGGGTAAGGAGCGGCTGACCGAACGGGCGATGCAGCCGATCACCTTTCCATTATCGTTCAATACGGGAACCCACATTTCCTTTTTCAGGCTACCTTGCATCAAGGACAAACGGATTTGCTCATAAACGAAGAGCAAAACACCGATCACCAATCCCAACTCCCGGTATAAGAAACGTTCGGTACGCATATTCTGCATCGTTTCCGGCAAGATACTATATAGCAAGATGATGAATAGATGCAACGTATACAGGTTCTGCACCAACTGAGCGAGAAAATAAAATTCGTTCAAGGTAGTACGGAGCAACGTACGTTTAAAAGAGGGGTATTTCGAATCGCGTATACGTTGTATGACCGTTCTCTTCGTGAACCCCACGATCGCTAACGCCACGACGAGTAATACTTCCGTAATAAGAGGAGAGTATATAAACAACACAGGTTCAAGCTTGAGACAAAGAAATACGGAATATAAGACCAATGTGCCCGCCGATGGCAGAAGCATAAATTGGTACACCCTATCCTTGCTCAACACTTGAAACAAAAAGATACAGACGAAACAGAACGTAGTTCCAATTATAAAGGATAATAAATAAGAAAAATAATTGTCCAAAAACATGAACAACAACAACGGCAATAGACCTATCACCTGATTATCCAGACCTTTCTTTACTCTGTTCATTCCTCCCCCTCTCTCTTTAGTCCTCTTTTATATTAATAACAACAAAGATTGTCAAAAGTTCATGAATCATATATGCTTTTCCGCATGGTATGACGAGCGTACCAGCGGAGCGCTCTCTACTTTCTTAAATCCTTTGTTAACAGCCTGTTTCCTATAATATTCAAAGCGTTCAGGAGTCACATATTCAGAGACGGGAATATTCTTGCGAGAGGGCTGTAAATACTGCCCGATCGTTAAGACAGAAACACCCGCGCGCAAAACGTCATCCATTAATTCAAGCACCTCATCCTCAGTCTCACCCAGTCCGACCATGATACCGGTTTTAGCCACTGTACCCTGCTCGGCGATTCGTCGCAAAACGGATAAGCTTACGTCATACTTAGCGGCGCTACGCACTTGCGGACTGATACGGCGTACAGTCTCCATATTATGGGAAATGATCTCAGGCGCCGCATCCACCACCTGATCGACCAGATCCAATCGTCCTTGAAAATCCGGGATTAAAACTTCCACGGTCGTTTGAGGATTCATCGCTTTGATCGTACGGATCGTATTTACCCAATGAGAAGCGCCCAAGTCCGGTAAGTCGTCACGGTCAACGGAGGTGATCACCGCATGCTTGAGATTCATTAAGCGGATGCTCTCCGCTACATTCGCAGGCTCTTTCGGATCCAACGGAAGCGGTTTACCTGTCAGCGTATTACAAAAACGACAAGAGCGGGTACAGATCTCACCACCGATCATGAATGTAGCTGTTCCCCGGCTCCAACACTCACCCATGTTCGGGCATTTACCACTTGTGCATATTGTGTGAAGGCAATGAGATTCAACAATACTTTTTGTCTTCGTAAATTGCTCATTTCCGCCAAGCCGGATCTTCAACCAATCCGGCTTTCTTACATGCTGCGCCATGGCCTACAAATTATTGAATAAATAATTGGCCATCTTCGTATACAAATGGTAACGGGTATTACCACCGTATATACTATGGTTCCGATCCTTATAAACATGCATATCGAACTGCTTACCGGCTTGAACCAAAGCCTCGGCATATTCCATTGTCTGCATAAAATGGACATTATCATCGGCGGTTCCATGAACCAACAATAACTTGCCTTGCAAGTCTTTCACACGTTGTAACGGAGAGGTAGCCGCATAGCCCTCGAAATTCTCTTGCGGGGTACGCATGAAACGCTCCGTATAAACGGTGTCGTAATATTTCCAGTCCGTCGGAGGAGCTACCGCGATACCCACCTTAAACGTTCCGTTTCCGGTACTCAAGGCCATCAACGTATTATAACCCCCGAAGCTCCAGCCCCAGATCGCGATGCGATCCTTATCGATATAAGGCAACTTGCCTAACGCTTGCGCAGCCTCCACTTGGTCTCTGGATTCCAGCTCGCCCATTCTCAAATAAGTACATTTACGGAATGCCTCACCGCGGGCACCCGTGCCGCGACCATCCACGCATACCACGATGATACCGTTAGCCGCCAGGTATCGTTCCCAATCGAAACCGTATTGATCCAACACTTGCTGGGAGTTAGGACCGCTGTATTGCGTCATCATCACCGGATATTTCTTCGACGGGTCAAAATCAGCGGGTTTTACGATCCAAGCGTTGAACTCATAGTCCGAGGCCGTATGCACCTTCATAAATTCCTTCTTGGCGAAAGCGTATTCTTTCAACTTGCTTTTCAACGCGGCGTTATCGAGCAAGACGCGTAGTTCCTTTTTGGACTTCGTCTCATTCACCGTAATCTTCGCCGGGGTATTCGCATTGGAATACGTATTCACGAAATAGGCGAAATTGTCGCTAAAGACCGCCTTATTCACACCCTCTTCCGTGGAGAGTTTCGTCTTCACGCCTTTCGCGTCGATCTTATAGATTGAACGGCGGATCGGGCTTTCCTCGGCAGACTCGTAATAGAAGGTCTTCGCGTTCTCATCCACGCCCAAGAACCTCGTGACATCCCAGTTCCCTTGGGTTACCTGACGTTGCATGACACCTGTCGGAGAATACAAATAGATATGGGAATAACCGTCTTGTTCGCTCACATAGGTAAACCCATTGTCCAAGAAGCGGATGGAAGTCAACCACTCCGAATCCACGTAGCATTTATTTTCCTCACGCAAAATCAAACGAAACACACCGCTTTTGGGATTGGCATAATACATGTTGAATACATTCTGCTGGCGATTCAATGTCATGACAGCCAGCTGATCCGAATTCCGCGTGAAAGTAATGCGAGGGATATAGAAGTCACCTTCCACCGGGACCTTCATTTCTTTGGTGTCTTTCGTAACTACGCTATAAGAATGTACGGAGACCTTTGAATTCTTCTGTCCAGCCTTCGGATATTTATACGCGTAATACCCCGGATAAAGGCCCTCACCATACACCTGCATGGAATATTCGGGTACCTCGGACTCATCAAAACGGACAAAGGCCAGATACTGGCTGTCGGGCGACCAGGCCATCAGGTTGGTCACCGAGAACTCTTCCTCATACACCCAATCCGTAATGCCATTCAATACCTTATTCAACGCACCGTCCTTGGTGACTTGCACCTCGGTATCGAAATCAAACTTACGTATCCAAATATTATTATCCCGTACATAAGCGCACATACGACCATCCGGCGAGAATGTCGGGATCATTTGCTTACCTTTGGCATCGGAAATCGGCTTCACATAGTTACGACGTACGTCATAGTCATAAACCATCGCCTTGCGGGAGCGGCGATAAATAGCCTCCGTATCTCTCCAGACCAAGATATGATGCCCTGTACTGCTGATTGTATATCCATCAAAGTCCGTAAAGGTACATTCGCGCGCTTTACGGGCATTGAACAAGGTATCCACCGGGTTTCCCGTTCGATAGGAATACTTAATGATCATACTTTTATCGGCGTTCATGGCTGTGTAGTGTTCTCCATCCGGAAGGGAACGCATCTCTCCGATTGCCGTCACCTGACGAAATTTCCCATCGGTTATTTCTTTTAAGTCAACCTGCTTGCTTCCGGTTTGTGCGGCCACACTCCCGAATACGCCCAACGAAAGCAATAAACTAAAACCTAATCGTTTCATTTATACTCTTATTTAATTCTGTTTAAGACGCGAAGTTAGTATAAAAAACGATACCACTAACAGAGATTCTCTATTTCCTCAGGTCAACATGTAGAGCAGCTATTTTTACGCGGCAGTACTTACTTGCCCCCAGAAAAAACGGGATTATGTTCTCGTCAAGACACGTACAGCTTTTTTTGGAAAAGACGTACGTGTTTTCCAAAAGACTTCGCTTACCTTTGCCCCATGGAAAAGACGAAACGATATTACGAATACGGAGTGTTCCTTCGGGAATGTTTTGACCATAAGATACAGAAGATCTCCATCAACGCCGGCTTCACTTGTCCGAACCGGGACGGAGCGAAAGGATGGGGCGGTTGTACTTATTGTAATAACCAGACCTTCAGCCCGGAATACTGCCATACGGAGAAAAGCGTTACCGAGCAATTAGAGGAAGGCGTACGCTTTTTTTCCCGCAAATATCCGGATATGCGGTATCTGGCCTACTTCCAAGCCTACACGAATACATACGACCGATTAGACGCTCTTATTCGCAAATATGAGGAAGCACTCGCCTTTCCCAGGGTGGAAGGATTGATTGTCGGCACTCGCCCGGACTGTGTGCCGGAAGATTTATTGGATTATTTCGCGGAGCTTTCCCGCCGTAAATTCGTCATGATCGAATATGGCTTGGAGAGTACGTTGGATAAGACCTTAGTCCGCATAAACAGGGGGCATACCCATGAAGAATCGGAATCCGCTATCCGTCGTACGGCGGCAAAAGGCATTTACACCGGGGCGCATCTGATACTCGGATTACCGGGAGAAAACCGGGACGAGCTATTACACCACGCGGTTGTCTTGTCACGCCTCCCGATCACGACACTTAAATTGCACCAATTGCAGCTCATCCGAAATACCCGCATGGCGAGAGAGTTCCAGGAAGATCCTTCGGATTTCCATTTATATACGGCTGATGAATATATCGAATTAGTGATTGATTTTATAGAACGACTGAGCCCCTCTATCGTTGTAGAGCGGTTCGTGTCACAATCCCCCAAAGAGCTACTGATCGCCCCGGATTGGGGTTTAAAGAATTTTGAATTTACCGCTAAGGTAAATAAGCGGATCGAGGAAAGGAATACGCGGCAAGGACGACTCTACGTTAACGCAAACTATCCAAGAAGAAGCTCCTACATACAAAAAGGTTAAACCCTTGTATATGTCGTATAACTTTACGTAATTTGCCGTCCTATTTTCTTAATTAGATTGATAAATTTATGGAGAAAAAACATCAGTACCGAGGATTAACCAAACAAGAAGTAGAAGAGAGCAGGCGCCTTCACGGCGAGAATGTACTTACCCCGCCCGAGAAAGCTTCGTTATGGAGCCAATTCCTGGAGAAATTCGAAGATCCTATTATTCGCATATTATTAGTGGCATGGTTCTTATCCATGATTATTGCCGGTGTACATTGCTGGGGGCCTGAGGCGAAAGGTTTTACGGCCTTCTTGGAGCCGATCGGCATTTTCTTCGCGATCATGCTGGCCAGTTGCGTGGGATTCTTCTTCGAGGTGAAAGCGAACAAGGCATTCGATATCTTGAATACAGTCAATGATGATATTTTAGTGAAGGTAATCCGTGACGGGAATATCTGCCAGATACCGAAAAAAGAGGTCGTCGTAGGCGACATCGTTGTTTTGGAGACCGGTGAGGAGGTTCCCGCGGATGGTCATTTGCTTGAAGCCATCTCCCTACAGATCAACGAATCCACGTTAACCGGCGAACCGGTTATCAGCAAGACAACCAACGAGGCGGATTTCGATACGGAAGCGACTTATCCGTCCAATGTAGCCATGCGAGGGACAACCGTCGTGGACGGACATGGTGTCATGCAAGTAGAAAAAGTGGGTGACGCCACCGGATACGGCAAAGTATACGAAGGCTCGCAAATCGAGAGCGATATAGAGACTCCCTTACAGATCCAATTGAGAAGTTTGGCCGGAGTGATCAGCAAAGCCGGGTATACGATCGCCGGAGTGACATTCGTCGCCTTGACCGCAAAATTCCTTTTATCGGACAGCTTCCCCGGGATGCCGACGATGGACATCATCGCCCATATCCTCAACTACTTTATGGTAGCGGTTACGTTGATCGTGGTATCCGTTCCGGAAGGATTGCCGATGAGTGTCACGCTAAGTTTGGCCCTCAGCATGAACCGTATGTTAAAGACGAATAACCTTGTCCGTAAAATGCATGCCTGCGAGACCATGGGAGCGACTACCGTAATTTGTACGGACAAGACCGGAACGTTGACACAGAACCAAATGCAAGTTTACCAGACGAAATTCTACAACCTAACGGGTCAGAAGCTAGGGAATGATGAGTTAAGCGACCTAATCAAAGAAGGTATCTCCGCAAATTCCACGGCATTCCTCGATTTCTCGGAAGAAAAGGTAAAAACCCTGGGAAACCCGACGGAGGCCGCCCTTTTACTCTGGCTGTACGAACAACATCTGAATTATCTGGAGTTAAGGGAGAATGCTACGATCCTGGATCAACTGACTTTCTCTACGGAACGGAAATATATGGCTACAATCGTACAATCACCGTTACTCGGCAGGAAGGTTCTTTACGTGAAAGGCGCTCCCGAGATCGTACTGGCCCATAGTAACCGGGTGGCGATAGACGGGACCTACAAACCGGTGGCGGAATGTAAAGCCGGCATCGAGAAACAATTATCGGATTACCAGAACCAAGCGATGCGTACGCTTGGCTTCGCTTACCAGATAATCGAGGATGGAAAGGATGGGGCCTTCTTCGTGGAGGGTCGTTTGCAGGATACGGATTTAACGTATCTAGGTATCGTCGCGATCTCCGATCCGGTACGTGCGGATGTACCCTCCGCCGTTCAAAGTTGCTTAGACGCGGGTATCGACGTGAAGATCGTCACCGGAGATACACCGGGTACGGCTAAAGAAATCGGGCGCCAGATCGGCACGTGGGAAGCGGATGATACCGACCGGAACATCATCACGGGTCCCGCATTCGAGGCGCTTAGCGACCAAGAGGCCTTGGCGCGTGTCTTAGACTTGAAGATCATGTGCCGTGCCCGTCCTACGGACAAACAGCGCTTGGTGCAATTATTACAGCAGAAAGGCGCCGTAGTAGCGGTTACCGGCGACGGCACAAACGATGCCCCGGCCCTGAAAGCGGCACAAGTGGGCCTCTCCATGGGCGACGGGACTTCTGTTGCCAAGGAAGCCAGCGACATCACGATTATCGACAACTCGTTCAGCAGCATCACCCGTGCGGTAATGTGGGGACGCTCCTTGTACCGGAATATCCAGAAATTCTTGTTATTCCAATTGACCATCAATGTGGCCGCTTGTTTGATCGTACTGTTGGGCTCTTTAGTAGGTACGGAATCTCCTCTGACTATCACGCAGATGTTATGGGTAAACTTGATCATGGATACATTCGCTGCCGGGGCGTTGGCCTCTCTCCCACCGAATGAGCGAGTGATGAAAGATAAACCTCGCCGGAGCGGCAAGGATGGAGATTTCATTATCACCCGCCCGATGGCTTACCATATTTTCGGTGTCGGATTCGCGTTTGTCATAATCCTGATGGGCTTGTTGTTCTATTTCCATGCGCAAGACGGTTTAACGCCGCACGACTTATCATGGTTCTTCAGCTTCTTCGTGATGCTACAGTTCTGGAATATGTTTAACGCGAAGGCCTTTATGGAAGGACGTTCCGCTTTCACCAATTTAAAGGACAGCAAGAGCTTCTTGCTGGTCGCTTTACTGATTTTTGTCGGTCAATACCTAATCGTCACTTTTGGAGGCGAGATGTTTAGCGTCATACCTTTGTCCTTGAAAGATTGGGCGATCCTTATCGGATCCTCCTCCTTGGTTTTATGGATCGGCGAGCTATTCCGGTTATTCAAAAGATAGCCATCTATCGTACGACTTGTAAAGACGGGGAATGCCCCGTCTTCACGACCGGGGAGTGAGGCGCGTGGAACCGTACCCGGGCGGTCATTCATTCCACCTTATCCAAGGTAAAGGTAAAGATCAAGGTAGAACCTCCGGGGATACTTCGGTCATCTCCATATCCATAACCCAGCGAAGCCGGGATAATCGCCTCCACGGTCTCATCCAGATGGATATTCAATAAGACACCACTTAAGCCCGGGATAATATTGTTCATAGGGAAGTGGGATTTCTCCAACTTGTTTTGAAAGACCTGTCCATTTATAAACTTCCCTTCCAGACCCAACAAATAGACCACGGAAGCCATCGTAGGCATCGTCTGCCACTCATTTTCTTTCTGAAGGATCCGGTATAAGGCGGTATCGCCTCCCATGACAACTTGTTTATATCTCAATTCACCTTTCTCGTCTTTCTCCGCTTTCTTTTCCCAGATGTATTCCTTGTTTTTGTTGATATAAGCCCATTGCTCTTCCGAGAATTGAGGCTCATCATCCCCACAAGAAACAAATCCCATCACCATGATCACTAAAAGTGATCCTACATACATTGAAAGTGCTTTCATTCCGATTCTATATCCAATTAAATTATGATTATTCTTGATTTCCGAGGCGCAAATATACAAATCCATTTTGTTATATCAACTAACTTTCCGTTCTTTGCACAGATATAGTAATAACCAACTAATACAATATGAAACTGAATAAATTACTAGCGATCGCCACGATCAGCCTTCTGTCGGGAGGTATAAGCATGGCACAAAAAGCGTTGAATCTTGAGGATATCGTTGCCGGTAATGTTATACAAACGAAAGGCATCGGAAGCATGACTTGGCTAAAAGACGGTGAACGTTATAGCCGCTTGGAAAAGAACAAGCAAACCGGAGGCACGGATATCGTCGCCTATCAAGCGAAAGACAACTCCCGTGAAGTCATCATCCCCTCATCCCTATTGACAGACAAATCTACCGGAAAGCCTATTCCCGTACGTAGCATCTCTTGGAGCGCGGATAATGAGAAAGTCCTGATTTATAACAATACCCGACGAGTATGGCGTTATGACACGCGAGGTGACTATTGGGTATTAAACCTAAAGGACGGCACTTTACGTCAATTGGGAAAAGGGATGCCGGAATCCTCCCTGATGTTCGCTAAATTCTCTCCGGACGGTATGCGTGTGGCCTATGTTTTCCACAACAATATATATGTAGAGGATCTAGACTCCGGGAACATCATCCAGCTAACAAAAGATGGAAGCGATACGATTGTCAACGGGACCTTCGATTGGGTATACGAGGAGGAGTTCAGCTGTCGGGATGGTTTCCGCTGGAGCCCGGACGGAAAGCATATCGCCTATTGGCAAAGCGATACGAAAGGAACCGGAGTGTTCGACATCATCAATAATGTGGACTCCATCTACGCGAAGGTGATCCATTTCCCATACCCCAAGGCAGGGACCACCAATTCAGCCGTAAAAGTAGGCTACGTTTCCTCTACCGGCGGGAACACCACTTGGATCGCCATACCCGGAGATCCCCGGAATAATTACCTGCCCCGTATGGAATTTATCCCCGGAAGCGACGAGTTGTTCATACAGCAGCTGAACCGCCCCCAAAATACAAATAAGGTATGGATCGCCAAAATATCCGATCACTCGTTGAGCAATATCTTCACCGATACGGATGCCGCGTGGTTGGACACGAATGACAACATACAATGGTTAAAGGACAACCGCTATTTCACGTGGGAAAGCGAGCGTAGCGGCTGGCGGCATTTATATCGGGTAAGCCGCGACGGCAAAGAGATGCAGCCGATCACTAAAGGTGATTTTGATTATATCTCGCCCGTCGGGACCGATCTGCAAAAGGGCTGGATCTATTTCATCGCCTCACCGGATAATTTCACCCAACGCTACTTGTACCGGGCTAACGTATTCGGCAAAGGGGAAGTGGAGCGTGTAAGCCCCCTGGAACAATCCGGACAGCACCGCTACAACATGTCGCCCACCGGCAAATGGGCCGTACATACGTACAGTAACGCCTCTACCCCATCCGTTATCGACATGGTTTCTTTCCCCAAACATCAATCCGTACGCCTGCTTGAGGATAATGCCCAAGCCAAGGAGCAATACGCCGCCTTGGGATTAAACCCGAAAGAATTCATCAAGGTCAAGTCCGGCGATCTGACCTTGGACGCGTGGATGATAAAACCTGTCGGTTTCGACGCATCCAAGAAATACCCGGTTATCATAGAGGTATACGGCGAACCGGCGAGCGCTACCGTACAGGATGTATGGGGCAACGGAGATTTGTGGCAACAATATATGGCGAACCAAGGTTATATCGTGGTAAGTATCGAGAACCGGGGCGCGAATACTCCCCGCGGACGTGAATGGCGTAAATGTATTTACGGAGAAGTGGGTACTTTCTCCTCCGAGGATCAAAGCAGGGGTATTTTAGATATGGCCCGTCAATATCCGTTTATCGATGCCGGCCGGATCGGCATTACCGGATGGAGCGGCGGCGGCAGCCAGACCCTGAACTGCATGTTCCGTTACCCGAAAGTGTTCCATACCGGCATAGCGATCGCTTTTGTCGCCGACCAACGTTTATACGACACGATCTACCAAGAACGTTACATGAATACTCCGCAGAACAATCCGGAAGGTTACCGCAAAGGCTCACCGATTACCTATGCCGGTGGATTGGAGGGGAATCTGCTGCTTATCCATGGCACGGGCGATGACAACGTGCATTACCAGAATTGCGAGATGTTGGTGAACGAGTTGATCAAGAATGGAAAGATGTTTACGCAAATCAGTTACCCGATGCGTAGCCATGGCATCTATGAGGGGAAAGGGACGACTCTTCACCTACGTAAGACAATGGCTAAATACTGGCTGGAGCATCTTCCGGCCGGTGGCAGATAATAGTCAAGAGATTTCATGAAAAACGACCGTTGGCAGGAATCCGTTTCCTGCCAACGGTCACTCTATCACGTCACCGCGTTATTATTTCGACGGGTCGGCGACTCCGGATCGGTTATTGGATACCTAACTTGGCTTTGATTGCCTTAGGCAGGGCATCTTTGTGAACCACGATATTCATCGTCTTATAGCGGACAAACGCCTTGGAAGCATACCAAATACCGTTATACTTGCTGTTGGTTCCCCAAGAGTTCTTCACCATATAATACTCGTTGCCCTCTTGATCCTTGGCGATACCGTAGATCTGCATGCCATGGTCGTCGGTCGTCTCATAATTATCATAAGCAAGCTGGCGCTCTGCCTGGGTACACCATTTCTGAGGCTGCGGTTTTGTGTTCAGCTTCTTTTCCTCCGGTTTCAATTTCAACCAGTGAGCCATATCGGAACCGCTCAACTCCTGTACCTTCTCAGCGTCCGGCAGGACAGCCACTCCGTCGCGGGTAAAGCCCGACTCGCTCACGTCGGAGCCCCAAGCGATCGTATACCCCGTATGAATGGCGTTATCAAAAACCTCCATCAACTCATCCAGCGGCAAGTTGTACGACATGCCATGGCGCCAGTTGTCCTGAATCTCAAGCGAGAACTGGGTATAGAACGGATGATGCGTATACGAAGTCAACGAGACATAATCAGACGCCTTCAAGCCTGTAGACTCAAAGAAAGATTTCGGCGTATACTCCTTTCCTTTATAGGTGAATTTCTCCGGAGCGGTACCCAAATAGATCTGATGTACGGCAGCGACCGCCTTCTTCCACAACAGGGCGTTATTCTCGTCAGACTGCAATTTGCGCAACTTCCCTTTCGCGACAGCGGCCACCATAGCGTTCGTCAAAGCGGAAAGCTCGGTATGGTTACTCAATGAATCGGAATACATCACGCCCGGGCGCATCAGCTCTTCCGGAACCAAGCCGAATGTTTCCATCCCATAGAGCGCGTCATAGAAAGATCCGCCTTGCGAGAACGAGACATCCCCATGCGTGCGCACGGCGGCGTCGGCACGATCCAGATAGGTGTTATACACCGTAAACATCTCGGATAAGTCATACTCGCCCTTTCCCAGACGGAGCAACTCCGACTCCAAGAAAGCGTACGAGGAGTAGCACCAGCACGTGCCCGCACGACTTTGGTTTTTGACAGATGTAATCGGGTTCTCTTTCACGGTCGTGAACACGAATCCCTCCTCGCCCTCTTTCTTCTCCGTGTCCTGCGCTTGGATCGTAGCGGACATCGTCAGAGCGAATAGCATGCTTGAAACTAGAATAGTCTTTTTCATGTGAATTTTTACATTTATATTAGTATTAAGTTCGTATCATCCGCGAATGTAAGTTTTTTATCCGTAGCTAGCTCTACAAAATCGTGCGTATTTGAGATATTTCCCCTAATTTTGGAAGAATCTTATAACCTCTTTAAAGATAGGAGGTTTGGAAGAATGGTAGAAATTCGGGTAACGAATTGGCAACCGTTCGTATTTCTGCGCTTTGCTGTGAGTTGCTTAACTGACCTCTCGTCTTAGTGTAAAAGTAATAAAAAAATCGCAATGCATCTATACAGACAGGATAAAGAATCTAAATTCCCCTTTTGAAGAGGAATATGCTGTTTATTGCCTTGCCAGCATCATTATTTGCGAAAAGCTCTTGGAATTCACCGATAATATGTCTATTTTTGTTCATGACTAAAGGGTTCTATATTTTTTGTTTAGCGATATTAATATAGTGATAATCTTTGGATTATTAAACACTTTAGCCTTTTTTATTTACATCATTTTAGTACTTGCGAAACTTGAGTAATTAAGTACATGGACATAGAACAAAAATACTCAGTAAATCATTATCTCGTGTCGGCACTACTAAATTATGTCGATAATAAGGAGATTGCTATTCCAGAAATTCAGCGACCTTTCGTTTGGGACGCTGCTAAAGTGCGCGATCTGATTGACAGCCTGTATCAGGGCTATCCCATCGGATTCATAGTGACATGGCAGAACCCGGATGTAAAACTAAAAGACGGTTCTGTATCAACAGGCAAGAAGATTTTGATTGATGGACAGCAACGTGTAACTGCGCTCACTGCAGCTATCTTAGGTCACACTGTAAAGAATACGGACTATGAAGATGTTCGTATAAAAATCGCTTTTAACCCTAAAAAAGAGAAATTTGAGGTTAACAATCCTGCCATTGAGAAAGATGTTACATGGATTCCTGATATTGCACCTTTCCTAAGTGGAAAGCAGAAACAGAGTGCCCTCCGCAAGTCATATTGTTCTCTAAATCCAGACGTAGATGAAGATGAGTTTGACGAACTACTTGAGGGTTTAAAGGAGATTAAAACAAAAGAAGTTGGAGTGATTCAACTCGCCGGAAATCTCGATATTGATGCAGTAACCGAAATCTTTATCCGTATCAATAGCCAAGGAGTACCTCTAAGTCAAGCAGACTTCGTAATGTCTAAGATTGCTGCCAATGAATCATACGGTGGAAATCTTCTAAGAAAGTGTATAGACCATTTTAGCCATCTTGCAGTAAAACCTGAGTTTTATGGCAAATTAAAGGAGAACGACATTGAATTTGTCAATTCAGAGTATTTTCAACCTATCAGCTGGTTGCGCAATGAGAACGATGACATCTATGATCCCTCGTATGTAGATATTTTACGTGTCGCTTTTACATACAAGTTCAGTCGCGGTAAGATGAGCGACCTTGTGAGCTTACTTTCAGGTAGGAACTTCGAGACACGCGGCTTCGAGCAAAGCATCGAGGAAAATACTTATCGTGAACTGAAAGCCGGAGTAATGGACTTTATCAACGAGACAAACTTTAAGCGTTTCATTATGATAGTACGTTCCGCTGGGTTTTGCCACATTAAACTTATACGCTCGCAGAATGTACTAAACTTCGGTTACATCTTATACCTAAAGTTGCGCTCTCAAAAGTACGCTCCCGAAAAGATTGAGAAATATGTTCGCCGATGGATCGTTATGGCATTTCTGACTGGTCGATACAGCAGTAGCCCGGAATCACAATTCGATTATGACATCAAGCAAACAGAACTGCGTCACTTTGAGGACTTTCTTAAAGACGTAGAAAATGCCCGACTATCCAATGCATTTTGGGATGTTGAGTTGATACAGCGTCTTGACACTTCTGTGGCAAGTAGTCCGGTGTTCAATGTTTTTCTTGCATCACAGTGCAAAATGGGAGTCCGAGGCTTTTTATCAACTGATATAACAGTAAAGGACTTGATAGAGCAGAGGGGCGATGTTCATCACATCTTCCCTCGTCAGTACCTTAAAGACAATGGATTATCCAGAGGACAATATAACCAAGTTGCAAACTATACATACATTCAGTCGGAGATAAATATCAAAATTGGCAAAAAAGCTCCGTCTGATTATCTTGGTTATGTCGTAAACCAGCAATGCCATGAAGGAGAATGCAAATACGGAGGCATTACAAATATATCTGATTGGGAACGAAATATGGGAGAAAACTGTATTCCTGTTGCAACATCTGGAATGTCTTTGGCTGATTATCAAGAATTCCTTTCGCAAAGGAGAATACTTATAGCCAAGCGTCTGAAAGAATATTATTTTTCTCTTTAAGTTTGGGCAAATATGGAGATGCCGCAACTATAATCCAAATACGAAGTAATAGATTTGTTGTATGACAATTGACGATATAAAGAAACTGGTATCCTCAGATGAGTCTCGGACTCTGGAACTAAAGAAAACTACTGGCGAACTGAAAGACGGGATGCACTCTGCGTGTGCGTTTCTCAACACCGAAGGCGGTTGGCTGATTTTTGGTGTTGCACCTAAGTCATTGAAGATAATCGGACAGGAAGTAACAGATAAGACGCAACAGGAGATAGCACAGGCTTTAGCAGGACTGGAACCGGCTGTTGATGTCAAAGTGGAGTATGTTGATGTGCCGGAGTATCCGGGCAACAAAATTATTGCCATGCACTTTGACGGTTGGGTTTGGGGCGAGCGTCCACATACCTTTCATGGTTGCCCCTATTATAAGATCGAAAGCACTACGAAAGTCATGCCGCAGGATATGTATGATGAACGAATCCGTGCGCATCAGCCACAAATTTATTCATGGGAAAATCAAACGGCAGATGGTGTCACTCTTGCAGATTTGAACGAAAAACATATCCGAGGTTGCATACGTCTTGGTGTAGAGGGCGGACGTATTCCGGCAAGTGCCATGAGTGCTCCGATTGAGGAGACTTTGGCAAAATGGAAATTACTGAAGAACGGTGTGCCGACAAATGGAGCTGCCATGTTATTTTCCGACAATATAGATGAATTTCCGCAGTTCCGATTGAGAATGGCTCGTTTTGTTGGAACTGACAAAAATGAGTTTATTGATAATCAACGCGTCGAGGGTAGCTTTTTCGATCTCCTCGATGCCGGTATGGCATTCTTCTTTAAGCATCTTAACCTCAGTGGGAAGATAACCAACTATAGCTTACAGCGAGAAGAACATCTTGAAGTACCATACAAGGCTTTGAGGGAGGCTCTTCTAAACTCGCTTTGCCACCGTCAATGGGAGAAATATAACCTGACTAACAGCATTGCAATCTATGATGACCGCATAGAGATTGCGAATCCGGGGATCTTCCCTCCACAAATTACGCCGGAATCAATCAAAGAACTTCATGAGTCATATCCATACAATCTGAAAATTGCCGAAGCCCTCTATAAATCCACCTATTTGGAAAGTTGGGGCTCTGGAGCCAAGCGCATCATGGATGCATGCCGAGAACAAGGTGTGGAAGAACCAATATGGCGATGGGACGGCGGCTTCGTGATTGTCACATTCAAACGCCCGACTGTTAAAGCGTCAGACGACCCAAGTACGACCCAAGTACGACCTAAGCAAGACCCAAGCAGGACCCAAGCAGGACCCAAGTACGACCCAAGTACGACCCAAGTACGCAAGCTCATAGAAATCATGCCTGACGGATATGCAGATATGAAAGAAATTATGACATTATGTGGACTGAAGAGCCTTAAACGGTTCCGTGAGAATTATATTCTTCCGGCATTAGCTGATGGGACTTTGGAACGTCTGTATCCCGACCAACCCAACCATCCCAAGCAAAGATACCGCTTGACAGAAACTGCAAAGGAATGGATCGAGAATAAATCTAAGGAAAATAATACAGGACTATAATCGAAAAATAATGTAGAAAGAAGCTCATGAATACCAAACAAAATCTAGCTGATGCGAAAAGCATACTTGATCCTCCGTGATCCGGGGGCTGAAGGCCAGCAAATAAGCCCCGCGCACGAATTTCACGCCGGCGATATAATCTTTCGGTAACGTATCGCGGGGGCGGGCGCGCCCCCGCGATGAGTCGGTGTTTCTTACTTATGCCAATTATTTCTCACCTAAGAACGGGTATCCGTAGCTCGTCGGGGGGACCAGGCATTCCTTGATACAACGAGGGTTCGTCCAGCGAATCAAGTTCAACGGGCCACCCGCCTTGTCATTCGTCCCGGACGCACGGGAACCGCCGAAGGGTTGCTGAGCGATCACGGCGCCGGTCGGTTTATCATTGATATAGAAATTACCGGCCGAATAGCGCAAGGTATTGAATGCCTTATCGATCGCGTAACGGTCGCGGGCGAAGATCGAGCCCGTCAATCCGTACGGGGAGGTACGATCGCAAAGCTCCAACGTCTCCTCATATTTAGCGTCGTCGTATACGTAGATCGTGATCACCGGCCCGAAGATCTCCTCCACCATGCTCTTGAACATCGGGTCCGTGGTCCGGATCACCGTCGGCTCCACGAAGTAGCCGACCGATTTGTCGCCGTTACCGCCAAAGAGGATCTCCGCGTCCGGAGACTGTCTCGCGTAATCGATATAACGCATGATGTTATCGAACGAGGCCTCGTCGATCACGGCATTGACGAAGTTCGTGAAGTCCCGCACGTCACCCATCTTGATCTCTTTCAGCATATCGCCCACGTAATCTTTCACCGCTTTCCAGAGAGAAGCCGGGATATAGGCCCGGGAACCCGCCGAGCACTTCTGCCCCTGATACTCGAACGCGCCGCGTACGATAGCGGTAGCCACATCCAACGCAGAGGCGGAGGGATGGGCGAAGATAAAGTTCTTGCCGCCGGTCTCGCCTACGATCTTGGGATACGATTTATAGTGCCCCAGGTTCTCCCCGATCTGACGCCACAAGGTGTTGAACGTAGTGGTAGAGCCGGTAAAGTGGAATCCCGCCAAATCGGGGCTCGCCGTAATCACCTTGCCGATCACGCTACCCTGCCCCGGGATGAAATTGACCACGCCATCGGGCAGGCCGGCCTCTTGGAAGACTTTCATCAAGAAATAGTTCGAATGGATCGCCGTGCTGGAGGGTTTCCATACCGCCACGTTACCCATCATGGCGGGGGCCATGTTCAGGTTGGAGGCGATCGACGTAAAGTTAAACGGTGTGAGCGAGAACACGAAGCCTTCCAAGGCCCGGTATTCCATACGGTTCAATATACCCGTCTCGGAATAGGGTTGATCGGCATATACCTGGCTGGCGTAGAAGGTGCTGAAACGCAAGAAATCGATCAACTCGCAGGGTGCGTCGATCTCCGCCTGGAACGGGTTCTTGCTCTGTCCCAACATAACCGACGCGTTCAACAGATAGCGATATTTCGTAGCCAACAGCTCGGCGACGCGAAGCATGACGGACGCGCGTTCCACCCAGGGCAGCTCAGACCATTCCTTATGCGCTTTCAGGGCGGCGTCGATAGCCATTCGCACCTCTTTCTCGCCCGCCTTGTGGTAAGTAGCCAATACGTGATGATGGTCGTGCGGCATGACAACCTTACCGGTATTACCCGTACGGATCTCTTTTCCACCAATCACCAGCGGAATATCCCATTCCTCGGAACTAAGCTGTGCCAACGCTTTCTTTAAGGATGCTTTTTCACTTGATCCGGGAGCATACGCTTTTACCGGTTCATTAATGGGTTTAGGAAATCTAAAAATAGCATTATCCATAACACTTCAGATTTTTTTAAATGGTTATTCAATGAAACTTTCGCGCCGTAAACGTAGCAAATTTATATTAATACAATGGCTTATAAACGTTAAAATCCTTTTCCCTCCACAAAAAGCGTTCTCCGTCCGGAATATGCCACTCTCGGGCATTTGAGTTTACAAAGTGTCAAAATGATAATTCATCCACCCATTAGAAAAAGCCAGGCATTCGCCGCCGTTTTGCTTTTTATCCCTATCTTTGGGGCGACATAATACAATAACTTCAGCAAAATGAACGAACAGATACAACAAATCGCGGAGCGTCTGGCCGGACTACGGGACGCACTGGAGATCACGCCGGAAGAGATGGCAAAGGTCTGCAACCTCACGACTGAGCAATATTTGCTGCTGGAAAGTGGCACGGTGGATATTTCCGTCAGCGTATTGCACCAGATCTCACAGGCTTATGGCGTGGAGTTAACCACGTTGATGTTTGGCGACGAGCCTAAGATGAGTACCTACTTTATTACTCGTAACGGAAAAGGTGTGGCCGTAGAGCGTACGAAAGCTTATAAGTACCAGTCATTGGCCGCCGGTTTCGCCGGGCGTAAAGCGGACCCCTTCTTGGTAACCGTACATCCCAAGCCGGAGGATGAGCCGATGTATCTCAATTCCCATCCGGGGCAAGAGTACAATATGGTATTAAAGGGACGTCTGTTACTACAGATCAACCGTAAAGACATTATCCTGGAAGAGGGTGACAGCATTTATTTTAACTCAGAGCTTCCTCACGGCATGAAAGCGCTGGATGGGGAAAAGGTCAGTTTCCTGGCCATCATTTTATAAACGATCAACAGCATGTTAGAAAGATTTATCGATAAGACGACGTTTGAGTCGCAAGAGGATTTTATCAAGAACTTCAAGATCAAGGTTCCGGAGAACTTCAACTTCGGATATGATGTGGTAGACGCCTGGGCGGAGGAAGAACCGGATAAGAAAGCGTTGTGTTGGACAAACGATCATGGGGCGCATATCGATTTCACGTTCGCCGACATGAAACGGTACACCGACCGGACGGCCTCTTATTTCCAATCCTTGGGGATCGGACATGGCGATATGGTGATGCTGATACTGAAACGTCGTTATGAGTTCTGGTTCTCTATCATCGCGCTGCACAAATTGGGGGCTGTCGTGATACCGGCTACGCACCTGTTGACCAAGAAAGACATCGTTTATCGCGCGAACGCCGCCGATATCAAGATGATCGTCTGCGCCGGGGAGGAGGTGATAACCAAACATATCATAGAGGCTCTGCCGGAATCGCCAACCGTAAAAAGCGTCGTATCCGTGGGACCGGAAATACCGGAAGGTTTCGAGGATTTCCAACAGGGTATCCGAGACGCCGCCCCGTTCGTCCGCCCCTCTCACCCGAATAGCAACGACGATATCTCTTTGATGTATTTCACCTCCGGTACGACCGGAAACCCCAAGATGGTAGCCCACGACTTCACGTATCCGTTGGGACATATCGTGACCGGCAGCTTCTGGCACAACTTGCGTAAAGACAGCCTTCACCTGACGATCGCGGATACAGGCTGGGGCAAGGCGGTGTGGGGCAAGCTATACGGGCAATGGATCGCCGGGGCGACCGTATTCGTCTACGACCACGAGAAATTCACGCCCGCGGATATGTTGCGGATGATACAGGATTACCGGATCACCTCGCTTTGCGCGCCTCCTACGATCTTCCGTTTCTTGATCCGCGAGGATATGACTAAATACGATCTATCCTCCCTTCAATATTGCACGATCGCCGGCGAGGCCTTGAACCCCGCCGTGTTCGACACGTTCTATAAGTTGACCGGCATTAAATTGATGGAGGGTTTCGGCCAGACGGAGACCACGCTGACCGTCGCCACCTTCCCGTGGATGGAGCCGAAAGCCGGCTCCATGGGGGTTCCCAACCCGCAGTACGACGTCGATTTATTGCGTCCGGACGGAAGCCGTGCGGAGGATGGCGAGCAGGGACAGATCGTGATCCATACGGAAAACGGCAAGCCGATCGGCCTGTTCAAGGAATATTACCGGGACGCGGAACGTACCCGGGAAGCTTGGCACGATGGCTTGTATTACACGGGAGACGTGGCTTGGCGCGACGAGGACGGTTACCTATGGTTCGTAGGCCGCGCGGACGACGTGATCAAGAGCTCCGGCTATCGCATCGGGCCGTTCGAGGTGGAAAGCGCCCTGATGACCCACCCGGCCGTGGTGGAATGCGCGATCACCGGAGTCCCCGACGAGATCCGCGGACAGGTCGTAAAGGCTACGATCGTATTGGCGAAAGATTATAAGGAGAAAGCGGGCGAAGCCTTGATCAAGGAGTTGCAAAACCACGTGAAACGCGTCACCGCTCCTTACAAATATCCCCGCGTCGTCGAGTTCGTGGACGAACTGCCGAAAACCATCAGCGGAAAGATCCGACGGGTAGAGATCCGGGACAAAGACACGAACGGATAATACATACAGACGCGGGGATAACCCAGAAGAAGACCCGGAGGTCGGATCCTCTACCGTCATTACACAACAAGCCTTGGCAATCAAAATCGCCAAGGCCTGTATTTTTTTCCCACCTTCCCTCCTCACGGAGGTAACGGCGGATGAACTTTAATTTTAGTATTAATATTAATCCATTCCCGCCTGTTCGCCCTCTCGGGGTACTTGGTTTCCCGCACGGGAATGATTTTTGATTATCTTATTATTTCATCATTCTTATTTTACGATAGCCTTCACAGCCTCCTCGCCTTCAACAGCCACTGCTACGATACCTGCCGGTACGGCGATCGCGGCGTTGTCGGAAGTAAGAACCGTCTCAGCGACTACCTTACCTAAGATGTTCGTGATCACTACAGACTTACCGGCTGCGCCCTGGATCGTTACGACACCGTTGCCGGCTACGATAGCGATACCCTCAGCGGCGATCTCGTCGTTGGAAGTGACGAACTCATCACCTTCGG
>NZ_JAAKDT010000017.1 GCF_011038785.1 Parabacteroides sp. ZJ-118 | reverse complement strand
ACCCTCCGCCTTGTAGCGAATGTAAAAGTTTTCAAAATCTTCGTTGCTGTAATACATAATTTATCAAGATTAATGTTACAGCCGCGAATGTAGTCGGTTTTACTCAGGCTGTGCTTGGACGCTTACGTTGTAAACAGCCGTGAATGGGCATCGTAACCCCGTCAGAACCCAGTCGTAACCCAATGGAATCGCCCAAAAAGGTCAATGGATACGCATTCGGATGAATGATTTTCGCTAGAACGAAAGGGCATTTCCCGGTATCCATCTAAAGATAAACCGATTAAATATATTTTAACGTAGAATTGAAGAGGCCTTGTCCCTTGCCCCGGAATAATCGACTCTCCGGGACTTCCGTTTACAAAATGTCAAGTAGCTAGCGTACGACCCCGTCTCGCAAATTGACTGATGCTTCAAGCGGCTCAGGAGGCCTGTGTCGCATATAACGGCATCCCGACATGGCCTCACTCATTCTTATTTGATCCTATCAAACCCGGTGTAAGGGATCAACGCTTTCGGGACGCGGATGCCTTCGGGGGTTTGGTTGTTTTCCAATAAGGCGGCTACGATACGAGGCAAGGCTAAGGCGCTGCCATTCAAGGTATGGCAAAGCTGCGTTTTCTTATTCTCGTCACGATAGCGGCATTTCAAGCGGTTGGCTTGATACGTATCGAAGTTGGACACGGAGCTAACTTCCAACCAGCGTTGTTGTGCCTCGGAATACACCTCGAAATCAAAGCAAAGAGCAGCCGTGAAACTCATATCGCCACCACAAAGACGAAGGATGCGATACGGCAACTCCAATTTCTGAAGCAATCCCTCCACATGATTCAACATCTCTTGGTGAGATTGCCTGGAGTGTTCCGGTTTATCGATCCGAACCAACTCCACCTTAGAGAATTCATGCAAACGATTCAAACCGCGTACATCCTTGCCATAGGAACCTGCCTCACGACGGAAACATTGTGTATAAGCGCAATTCTTAACCGGCAACTGCTTCTCATCCAGAATGACATCCCGGTAAATATTTGTCACGGGCACCTCCGCGGTCGGGATCAAATATAAATCGTCCACCTCGCAATGATACATCTGTCCCTCTTTATCCGGAAGCTGTCCCGTACCATAACCGGAGGCCGAGTTCACCACCGTAGGCGGCATGATCTCCGAGTAACCGGCGTCACGGGCCTCATCCAGGAAGAAATTGATCAACGCACGCTGCAAACGAGCGCCCTGTCCTTTATAAACCGGGAAACCAGCGCCCGTGATCTTAACACCCAGATCGAAATCAATCAAATCATATTTCTTTGCCAATTCCCAGTGCGGAAGAGCGTTCTTCGGAAGTTCCGTTTCCATACCTCCCATTTTCTCTACCACATTGTCCTCAGCGGAGGCACCCTCGGGCACCTCATCATAAGGTACGTTCGGGATCGTATAAAGCAGGTTCCGCAGCTCCTCGGCAGCCTGATCCATCTCAGCCTGCAAAGCCTTGCTCACCTCCTTGATCTCGGAAACATGTTTCTTGGCGGCCTCCGCCTCTTCCCGCTTGCCCTCTTTCATTAATTGTCCGATCGACTTCGAAGTTGCGTTTACCTCCGCCAGGTTCTTATCTAATTGATTTTGCGCGACACGTCTTTTATCATTTAATTCCAACACTTTATCGATGCTTTCTTTCGCACCCTTGAAATGTTTCTTTTCCAATCCACGGATCACAGCATCCGTGTTTTCAGTGATTAATTTGATTGTCAACATATTCTATTTATGCTTATAATAGTTTTTCTAAGGCGCGAATTTAGTAATTTTATTTTACCCTACCACCCGTTAACCAAGTTCTTGTATAATAGGGTTCGCTAAGGTTACTTACCATCACGCCGCTAGAAGTGCTGGTATGGATGAAGCGCCCATTTTTCAAGTAAATCCCCACGTGATTCGGAACGCCACGCTTCCCGCCACGGCTCGTCTTGAAAAAGACCAGATCTCCTTCCTGTAACTTGCCACGACTCACTTTCTTGCAATTATACTTCAGCATATCCGCCGATGAACGGGCCAGCTGTTTTCCGTACACCTCCCGATAAACGATCGACACGAAACCGGAGCAATCCACGCCCCGTTTCGTGCTTCCTCCCAATTTATGACGTACACCCAACCAACGGGCTCCCTCGTTGTACAAGAATATATTATCTTCCGGTGTGATACGCACCCCATATAAGCGAGCCAACTCCTTCGGCCCCTTGAAATCGGCAGGCAAAGCTACTTTTTGTTGTTTCACGCTACCGCACGAGGCCAGGCATACAAGTAAAACAAAGATCCGGATAAACCCTAAAGGAATACTATTCTTCATATCATTTTCTCTGGATTAAGGCGCGAATATACGCATAAAGTTCAGGGATGTGTCCTAAGGTGATCCAAACAACGCCTGCGCCTATGAGCGCAAGCGTTTATTCGACGAGTGGCAGGATCACTTTAGACGATAGAAGGATTATCGTTTCTGGATACGAGCCGCGTAGCCACCACCGGGAGCCATATGGATCCTCAACTTGCGATCTGCCGGCACGGGGATTATCTCTTTCTTATAATCGCAGGCGGCACGATCGGCGTTTATGCCATCCTTAAATAATTCCAAGGTATAGTCACCTTCGCCCAAGAAAGACAAATCTAAATCCAGCTCCCTCGGTGTCCAATTGGTCAAGGCTCCGATATACCAAGCATTACCATGACGGCGGGCGATCGCCACATACTCGGAAACTTTTCCATCCAACGCGACCGTCTCATCCCAGATGGTGGGTATATGAGCGATAAAATCCGTACATTCCTTTTCCCTCCTGTAATTAGACGGGGCATCGCACAACATGTTGAAAGGAGACTCGAAGATCACGTAAGTAGCCAACTGGCGGCAACGGGTCCCTTGGCTCATCGGCTCCGAGTTTACCGGCCGATGATTACCTCTGGCGGCGTTACGCATAGCACCTTGCGTATAATCCATCGGGCCGGCGATCATACGGATAAACGGGATCGTGACATCATACGTCACCATATCGAACTCCTTCTCGGAAGACCACTTCACTTGCTCCAATCCGTTCACTCCCTCATAGTTCAACACGTTCGGATAGGTCCGTTGAAGACCTGTCGGCTTGAATACACCATGGAAATCCACGAGCATCTTATATTTCGCGCATACCTCGGAGGCTTTGTAGACAAAGTTCACCATTTCCTGATCGTCACGATCCAGGAAATCCACCTTGAAGCCTCTCACGCCCATATCCGAATAATGCTTCACGACATTCTCCATATCACGGGCGAAGGCCCAATAACCTGCCCAAAGGATAATACCGACATTCTTGGACTTACCGTAATCCACCAATTCTTGAAGATCGATCTCCGGTATCACTTGCATCATGTCCGCTTGCAGGTTCACGGCCCATCCCTCATCCAAGATTACGTACTCAATACCATGCTGGGCGGCGAAGTCTATATAATACTTGTAGGTGGGATTATTGATTCCCGCACGGAAATCCACGCCGTATAGATTCCAATCGTTCCACCAATCCCAAGCCACTTTACCCGGCTTGATCCAAGAGATATCGCTTACCCGGGAGGGAGAAGCCAGACGGTAGACCATATCACAATCGGCCAACTCCTTATCATTCCGGGAGATTATAAACGCACGCCAAGGGAAAGAACGGGTTCCGGATGTTTTGGCGATATAGTTCTCACGCTCTTTCACCAACATCTGTAACTGATTATGGCCACCTTGCTCCTTCACTTTCGGGTAAGGCGCATGAACCGCTTTCAAGGAAGGTTTTCCCGTCTCGTTATTCAAGAACATCCCGGGGAAATCCTCTAGATCGGCTTCCGTGATACAGATCTTGCGACCATCTCCCAGATCCACCAAAAGAGGCAGGATCTTCAAGCGTTTATCATTCAGGTTTGTGATCGTCTCGTTTACGTAGGGCTGCTCGAAGGAGTTGAAGAATTGCTCCTCGAACGTCGGCTTTGTACTATTCACGTAAGCGGTGAATGTCTTATAATCCGAGGGAAAGGTATAGACAGCCTCCTCGTCGGCGACAACGATCGATCCCTTTTTTTTCGTCGTGAAACGGTAAGCGACGCCATCGTTATAAACCCTGAACACCAATCCGTAGTCTCCCCGAAACGAGATTTGCATCTCATTATAGATATCCTTTACTACATCTTTCTTATAGAACGGGGAAGGTATTTCCTTATCCACCGAGGTCTTCGTCACTTTCGAGACTTTCGGGTTAGCGCCAAGTACCTCACCTCCCTGTAAAGTCATAGAAACGGCAGAATTCATCACCTCCGAATGATCCTGCGCGATGGTGAAAGTGACTTTATCGGCTACCGTAACCTCCACCTTTATGTCCCGGTTCGGAGACTGGACCTGATAATTCTTTTGAGCGATCGACGGGATAGCGCCCATTAAAAAGAGAAAAGCGAATAAAATATTTTTACTCATGATTTATGGATTTATGTTTGTTTATGAATACAAATATATACATTATCTTTGTCATACTTGTAACAAAGTAATACCGGAATGATGAGACTTCACAAAATCTTCTTAACGCTCGTATGTTTCACGACTCTTTCCGCCCACGCGCAATGGAAATGGCTCAACCCGCTCGAATGCGGATTTCCTGTCATACAAAACCAAGGATGGAGCGAAGAGATCGGAGACAGCTATGTCCGGCTTCCCCAAAGAGCCGAAGGCAAGGTACGTAAACCCGTATGGGATTTATCCCGTAACTCCGCCGGTTTGGCGATTCACTTTTTCAGCAACGCCCCTGAACTGAAAGTACGCTATCAAGTAAGCGGACCGCTGAATATGCCGCATATGCCCACGACAGGCGTATCCGGTGTAGATCTATATAGTATCGATAGTGACGGCCAATGGAGATTTTATTTCGGCGGTTATCCTTCCGGCGATACGCTTCAATACCATTATACGAACATAGGCAAAGATATATATCATGACAGGGGCTATGAGTTCCGCCTCTACCTACCTCCTTATAATACGACAAAGTGGTTGGAAATCGGCGTGCCCGAGAACGATGAGCTTACGTTTATCCCCGTATCGCCCGAGAAACCGATTCTCTTATACGGGACCTCGATCGCCCAAGGCGCATGCGCTTCTCGCCCGGGCATGACTTGGAGCACGATCTTGCGGCGTTCTTTGGGATATCCGCTTATCAACCTGGGCTTCTCCGGTAACGGACGTTTAGAGAAAGAGGTATTGGATTTTATTTGTGAGATAGACGCACGCCTTTATATCCTCGACTGCCTGCCCAACCTCACGCCAAAGAGCAAAGAAGAGATCTCGCGACTCATATCGGACGCAGTCAAGCAAATACGTGCCACCCACTCCTCTCCGATCTTATTGGTGGAGCATGCCGGATATAGCAACGCGCTCGCCGACGATACGAAGTTACAAGATTATACACGCATGAACGAAGGAGCTAAAAAGGCTTTCGAAGAGTTGCAGGCGCAAGGGATAAAGGAGATCTACTACCTTTCACGAGAAGAGCTGGGACTGCGCCCGGACGCTTGGGTAGATTACGTCCATCCTTCCGATTGGGGCATGGAAACACAGGCGAAGGCCGTAGAGCGAAAAGTACGGGAAATATTACGCGTCCCCCAAGGAGATCTCTCTACTACAAGGCCTGTCACCCAGCGCCGGGAACCCAATAATTACGAATGGCAAAAACGTCATCGGGATATTCTCTCGCTGAATCAGAGTAACCCGCCTCGAAGGGTGATCCTAGGTAATTCCATCACGCATTTCTGGGGAGGAGAGCCCAAAGGACCGTCCGTGCGAGGTATAGAGACCTGGGAGAAAATCATGCGCCCGGCCGGATTCCACAATCTCGGATATGGATGGGACAGGATCGAAAATGTACTTTGGAGAGTTTATCACGGAGAATTGGATGGATATAAGGCCGAGGAAGTCGTATTGATGATCGGCACGAACAACATCGGGATCAACAATGACAACGAGATCGTAGAAGGTCTTCGCTTCTTGCTTTCCGCCATCAGGCAACAGCAGCCGGAGGCCGAGATCAAGGTAATCGGCATCTTGCCCCGCCGCGACCAAGAAGAACGGGTAAGGCACCTCAATCTCCGCATCCGTCAAATGGCCGAGACCGGATGGTATACGTTCAAGGACCCGGGTACGAAGTTGCTCCGGGAAGACGGCAAGATAAACGAATCCTTATTCTCGGACGGATTACACCCGAACGAGGAAGGCTATAAACAAATCGTGGACGAGATCGCTCATTAAGCGGTCCCTTTACTCACGAATCAATCCGAGTAACATACGCAGCGCCGCCTCTGCCGACAAGCGAATGTTCTCCCTACGAGGATTCTCCCCGAAATGACAGCACTCGGAGAGAATCCTCTCCTTATAAGCGGCGGCAATCCATACCGTTCCTACCGGTTTCGAGGGAGTCCCGCCTCCCGGCCCGGCGATCCCAGAGGTAGCGACGGCACAATCACATCCCAATACCCGCATAGCCCCACGGGCCATCTGTTCCACGACCGGTTGGCTTACGGCGCCGTACATATTCAAGTCCGCCTCGGAGACACCGAGCACATGGCGTTTCACCTCGTTGCAATAGGCTACCACACCCCCATTGAAGTATTCCGAGCTGCCCGCCATGGAGGTTATCAGGCTGGCGATCTTTCCACCTGTACAACTCTCTGCCGTACCCATCATTAGGTGTCCTGATTTAAGTGCGTTCGCTACTTCTAACGCTATTGGTAAATCATCTACTTCCATTGCTATAGTAATACGAAAAGTTTCATTATGGGAAAACCCTACTGAAAAAGGCGGAAACTTCGTGTTCCCGCCTTCATTATTATTTCAGCGGACCGGCCTTATTGACCGATATAAGTCTCCATGAACTTAGCGCCCGGAGCCGGAGAGAGGGTTACGACCTCCGTGTCAGCGGGGATCAGGATGGTTTGCCCTTGGTGCACAAAGATCTCATTTCCTTTATTGTCGCGGATGGAAGCCTTGCCTGCCATACAGATGTAAACGACAAAAGAATCCAGTTCCGAGAAATTACGAACCATAATCGTATCCAGATCCAAAAGGTTTGTCGTGAAATACGTACAGTCCGCCAACTCGACCGTGGCATTTGTATGGCCTTTGTAGTGAGTGCGATAATCCGGATACAATGTATAATCGATCGCATCTTTCGCTAACTCCGTATGCAACTCACGGCCGTTGCCATTCGCGTCCTTACGGTTGTAATCGTAAATACGATACGTGATGTTGCTGGTCTGCTGGATCTCAGCGATAAAACAACCCGCTCCGATTGCGTGTACACGTCCTGCCGGTAAGAAAAATACATCACCTTCGTTTACGTCGTAACGTTGAAGTACATCCATGATCGTATTGTTTTCCACCCGTTTCACGTATTCTTCAGCGTCGATTTGCTCAGAGAAACCGGAATACAGGCCGGCACCTTTCTCCGCCTTGATCACATACCACATCTCTGTCTTACCGAAAGAGTCATGGCGTTTTTTCGCTAACTCATCGTCCGGGTGAACTTGAATGGATAAATTATCACGGGCATCGATAAACTTAATAAGCAGGGGGAAAGTCGTCCCGAATCTCTCCATCACTTTCTCTCCCAGCAATTCCTTGCCGGAAGAACGGATCAATTCATCCAAAGACTTACCTTCCCACTCACCATTGTCGACAATCGAATAATTTCCCTCGACATGAGAAAGTTCCCAGCTCTCGCCCACACCGTTCTCTACCGGAGTAATGCCCTTAAACGGGCAGATATCTGAACCGCCCCAAATCACCTTCTTGAGGATCGGCTTAAATGTAAATGGATATAACATAACGTGTTTTGTGTATAGAGTTTTACTTTTTGACCTTCACTTTCCTCAATACGACAGCGCTGCGTGCCGGGATATAAAGTTTCAGCCATTCTTTCTTTTCTTTCTTATATAACGGGTCGAATTGCGTGAAATGCCTTAGGGTATCATCAGACAAGCCAAAGCCCCCGAAACGGGTTGCGTCGGTGTTCAATACGACCTCATATTCGCCCTTCGGAACCAAGAAACCGTAATCCGTGAACGATTTCGTCGGGCTGAAGTTGAACACGAAAACCAAGTCTTTACGCATGTAAGCCAGTATCTGATCACCATCATTATCCCAAACCTTCCGGATAGGGGTATCCTGGAAATTCTTCACGTCCGCGATCAATGCCAACATCTCACGATCGAAATCGCCCAAGAAGTGATACTTCAAATCCAAGTTGTCCACCAAATCCCATTGGCGGCGAGCGTATTTATAAGACCAGCCATTGCCTTCCCGCGGGAAATCGATCCATTCCGGATGTCCGAACTCATTTCCCATGAAGTTCAGATAGCCACCATTAATGGTAGAAGCCGTAACCAAACGAATCATCTTATGCAAGGCGATACCTCTATCTACCATAAAATTATGGTCATCTTTTTGCATATGCCAATACATATCGGCGTCGATCAGGCGGAAGATGATCGTCTTATCACCCACCAAGGCTTGATCGTGGCTCTCGGCGTAACTGATCGTCTTCTCGTCGGCACGGCGGTTCGTCGTCTCCCACCAGATCGAAGACGGATGCCAATCCTCATCCTTCTTTTCCTTGATCGTCTTGATCCAATAGTCCGGGATGTTCATAGCCATACGGTAATCAAAGCCATACCCACCATCCTCTATCCCAGCGGCCAAGCCCGGCATGCCACTCACCTCCTCAGCGATCGTTATAGCGCTCGGGTTCACCTCATGGATCAATTTATTGGCCAAGGTTAGATAAACGATCGCGTCACCATCTTGGCGTCCATTAAAATAATCGCCGTAATTACAGAAAGCCTCACCCAAGCCATGGCTGTAGTAAAGCATGGAAGTCACGCCGTCGAAACGAAAACCATCGAACTTATACTCCTCCAGCCAGAACTTACAATTCGACAATAAAAAATGAAGCACCTCGTTCTTTCCATAATCGAAACACAGAGAATCCCATGCCGGATGCTCGCGGCGTTCGCCATTCAGGAAATATTGGTCATACGAACCGTCGAAGCGGCCTAATCCCTCCACCTCGTTCTTTACGGCGTGGCTATGTACGATGTCCATTATCACGGCGATACCCATCCCGTGCGCCTCGTCGATCAGCTGTTTCAACTCGTCCGGCGTACCGAAACGGGAAGAGGCGGCGAAGAAGCTACTTACGTGATAGCCGAACGATCCGTAATAGGGATGTTCCTGTATGGCCATGATCTGAATGGCGTTATAACCATCCTTCGCCACGCGAGGCAATACCTTCTGACGGAACTCATTATAGGTCCCCACCCTCTCCTCCTGGGTGCTCATACCGATATGGCATTCGTAGATCAAAAGGGGGGATTTCTTGGGTTTGAATCGTTTATTCTTGAATTTATAGGGTTTCTCCGGATCCCATACCTGGGCGCTGAAGATCTTGGATCGCTCATCTTGCACCACACGGCGGATCCATGCGGGAATACGTTCTCCGCTACCGCCGTCCCACTCGACCAGCAACTTGAACAGATCCTCATGACGCATCCGCGCATCGGTCAAAGTGATCTCCCATACGCCGTTCGCCTTACGTTTAAGCTTGTATTTATCATCTTTCTGCCAGCTGTTGAATGTTCCGATCAAATAAATAGCGGTGGCATTCGGCGCCCATTCGCGGAACACCCAGCCTCTCGCAGTTTTGTGCAACCCGAAATAAAGGTATCCGGAAGCCATCTCGGACAAGGTGAGTTTACCATTATTCGTCAGGCTCTTTTCTTTATCAATCACGTATTGATACCGGCCTTCTATAGCCGCCTCATAAGGAGCCAGCCACGGGTCATTTTTTATCAGATTTAGAGACTCCATGATGTATTATAATTTGGTTCCCGGCAAAGATAAAAGAAAAAAACATACCCATTGATAATATTAGGATATTTCTTATATTCGCGGTAAACCGTACGAAGATGAGCAAAGGAACGAAGAGTATAGCCTTTTACTTGATGATGGTCCTCGTTTTTGGTTCGCTGATGTACCTCATCGCCAAAGAGGGGGAAAGTCGGCAACCGGAGGATTCGATTGTGTCCATCCAAAACACGCCCGGCAATTTAGAAGAGGGATTTACCCTGTTTACGCAGTTATTGGTACATAATATCGAGTCTTCCATAGGGATTCTGCTCTTACAAATCATCACGATATTGCTTACGTGCCGCTTGTTCGGCTGGTTATTCCAGAAGATCGGGCAACCCACCGTCATCGGCGAGATCGTCGCGGGAATCGTGTTGGGGCCTTCCGTATTAGGCCATTTATTCCCGGAGGTTTCCGCCTTTCTTTTTCCGACGGAATCGTTAGCGAATATAAATATGCTGAGCCAATTCGGGCTGATACTCTTCATGTTCGCTATCGGGATGGAGCTTAATATCTCCGAAGTGAGGAAAAAGCTGAACGAAACGATTTTAATCAGTCATACCAGTACGATCGTCCCCTTCTTTTGTGGCATGCTGACCGCCTATTTCGTGTACGGCAAATACGCGGATAAAAGCACGCCCTTCCTCTCTTTCGCCCTGTTCATCGGTATCGCCATGAGTATCACCGCCTTCCCCGTATTGGCACGTATTATCCAGGAGAAAGGACTTACGAAGACACATTTGGGTACCATCTCGTTGGCAAGCGCGGCGAATGGGGACATCACCGCATGGTGTTTGCTGGCGGTCGTCATAGCGATCGCACAGGCAGGCTCGATGCTAAGCGCCATTTACAACATCCTGTTCTCGGTCCTTTACCTAGCGTTTATGTTTTTGGCAGTGCGACCATTCCTGCGGATGATCGGGCATATTTACCACAACAAGGAGGTGATCGACAAGGGGTTGGTCGCTTTCATCTTCCTGCAGTTGATCACCTCGGCTTACCTGACGGAGATATTGGGACTGCATGCCCTGTTCGGCGCTTTTATCGCCGGGGTGGTGATGCCGGGAAATATCAAGTTCCGCAAGATCATGACCGAGAAAGTAGAGGATGTATCCCTCGCGCTGTTTCTTCCCCTGTTCTTCGTGTCCACTGGGTTACGTACGGAAATCGGTCTTTTAAACAAACCCGAATTATGGTGGCTATGCCTTATCTTCATTGTCGCGGCCATCGCGGGGAAATTCGGGGGGGCGATGTTCTCCGCCCGGTTCGCGGGTGAGAGCTGGAGGGACAGCCTCTACATCGGGGCGCTCATGAACACCCGCGGGCTGATGGAGCTGGTCGTGTTGACGATCGGGTACGAGATGGGGATATTGACACCTTCCGTATTCGTGATCTTGGTGCTGATGACACTGGTCACCACCTTTATGACAACGCCCTTGGTCTCCTTCATCAAATTCTGCTACCGGGCGCACGATAAGCGGATGGAGCAGAAAGAGTGGATGCCGCTAGAAGGGATATTCAAGGTACTGCTCTCTTTCGGACGGGCCGGGAACGGGCAGATCATGCTGGACGTGGCCTACCAGATGTTCGCCCAAGGCAAGAACAAGCTGGAGCTGACGGCGTTGCACCTGACGGTGGGTCCGGACGTAAACCCACTGCACACGGATAATTTCGAGGAGGTCAGCTTCGGTCCGATCCTTTACGGGGCCAAGAAGCTGGGTATCCAGCTGCAGACCCGCTACGAGGTGTCGAACAATGCCGGGATGGATATTTGCAGCATCGTAAACAACGAGGGGTACGATTTCCTGCTGGTTGGTTCTGGGATATCGATGAGCGACACGCCGGACGATATAGCGGCGAGCCACTATCGGTCCTCTTTCTACAACCGTTATTTCAAACGCCTCAAGGCTCCGGAGTCCTGGTTTTATCCGGGCGCCTTGCTGAAAGACAAGACGAAGATGTTTATCGAGCAAAGCCATTGCCCGGTGGGCGTATTCGTGAACCGGAATTTTGTCAAGGCATCGAGCGTGATCGTGGTCATCGACTCCGGGGAGGATCTGTTCCTGTTGGGATATGCCCGAATCCTATTGAAGTCCACGCACGGCTCGGTCGGCATACTTGACAGATCCAGCGGCACGACCCCGGGGCACGAGGCGATCCGGGAGGGAATCCGGCGGTTCGCGAACGAAGTGGAGCAGGCCGCACTTTTAGGAGAGAAAGACCTTACGCCCCAGTCGTTCAATGGCTTCAACTTCATGCTGATCAGCTATAAGACCTGGAATGATGTCTCCGAGCACCGGAAAGAGGCCTTGCAGAAGATGCCTTCCACACTGATACTAAGTAAATAATAGGGCCTTCCTCTTACGGGGATCGTGACCGGGTTGTTACGACACCCGTAACGGCGCTATTACGGATGTCGTAAACCCACGATTAAATGTATGAATAATAATCCAATACGCAGTGGAGGTATGGCGGTCAGCCCACCGTATATTCTGCGATTTGCTTGAAGCCATTCAGGAAGTCCGTCGTATCCATCCGTCTCTTTCCAGCGAGCTGCAAGGAACGCAGGCGGAGGAAACCGTCCCGCACGGCCACGTCGATATACGACTTGTGATCTGTATGGATAGAGCCGACCGAGAAGTCATGCTCCGCCGGACGTTTCTCCGCCTGATAAATCTTTAAGGCCAGACGCTTGCCATCCGTCGAGATCAATTCCGTCCAAGCGGCAGGATAAGGAGAAATCCCGCGGATGAAATCATAGATCTTCTTCACCGGCTGGCTCCAGTCGATACGGCAGGTGTCCTTGAATATCTTCGGTGCTGGGCGCAACTCGGAAGCATCCTTATAGAATTCCTCTTGAGGAACGGCGTCTGTCTTTCCATCCAACAGCAAATCCACAGTCTCGGTAACCAACCCCGCCCCCATCTTCATCAAAGCGTCATGAACGGTACCTGCGTCATCGGTATCGTCGATCGGCAGATGTCTCTGGCGGATGATCCTACCCGTATCGATCGCATGCGTAAGGAAGAAGGTAGTCACGCCGGTCTCCGTATCGCCGTTGATAACCGCCCAGTTGATCGGAGCGGCGCCCCGGTATTGCGGAAGCAAGGAGGCATGCAGGTTAAAAGTGCCCAGGCGCGGCATATTCCATACCACCTCCGGCAGCATACGAAACGCCACCACGATCTGCAAGTCCGCGCGCAGGGCACGCAGTTCCTCTAAAAAAACCTCATCCTTCAGCTTCTCGGGCTGCAAGACCGGAAGGCCTGCCGACACGGCATATCGCTTCACGGCGCTCGGCTGTAGCACGCTGCCGTGACGGCCCATCGGCTTATCCGGTATCGTAATAACACCGACTACCTTATAGCCACCTTCTACCAAGGCTCGCAGGCTCTCCACGGCGAAGTCGGGAGTGCCCATATATACGATTCGTAAATCCGCTTTTCTCATATGTAATCATTTTGGATTTGTTTGTAACAAGTCAGTCCCCGGAAAAATTATCGACCAAGACTTCCCGGTAGGAATTGAATATCTTCGATTTCGACATAAAGCCGATATAATGCCCCTTCTCATCGACCACCGGAAGATTCCACGCTTTCGTGTCATCAAACGTCTGCATGATCTGATCCATCGGCGTGTTGATTACGATCTTGGCCGGGGCGGAAACCATGAACTTCGATACATGGAAACGATTATACAACTCCGGACGGAACATGATATTCCGGATATTATCCAGCAAGACAATGCCGAGTAACACGCCCCGCTCGTCCACGACAGGGAAAGAGTTACGTCCGCTTCGGGAAATAACCTTTACCATATCGCCCAGCGTCATCTCCGGAGACACCACCTGGAAATCTTTCTCGATCACGCTATCTGCCCGCAGCAAGGTAAGCACCGCCCGATCCTTGTGGTGCGTCAGCAATTCGCCTTTCTGCGCCAAGCGCATGGAGTAGATGCTATGAGGCTCGAACATAAGGATCGTGATATAGGAACTGATCGAGACGATCATCAAAGGGAGGAACAAATCATACCCGCCCGTCAGCTCGGCGATCAAAAAAACACCAGTCAAAGGAGCGTGCATCACCCCAGACATAATGCCCGCCATGCCCAGCAAAGCGAAATTCTTCTCCGAGATATACATCGTGAACGGGAAATAATTAGACGTATGCGCGAAGATAAAACCGGCGATACAGCCCAGATACAGACTAGGAGCGAAAATACCGCCGCAACCGCCCCCGGCATTCGTGGCGCTGGAAGCGAATACCTTCGTAAGCAAGATCAAGGCCAAGAAGATCAAGACCCCGAAATACGTGTCATTCAGATCATAGAACAAGCTCTTGTCCATGATATGCGAGAACTGCCCGTTCAGTAACGAGCCGATCGTATCATAGCCCTCGCCATAGAGCGGCGGAAACAAGAATATCAAGATACTCAGCATCACGCCACCCAGCATAAACCGCTTCCAATACGTACCCAACTTCCGGTACATCCCTTCCACCTTGTTCATCACACGAGTAAAATAAAGGGATACCAGCCCGCAAAAGACACCCAGCAAGAGCACGTAGGGAATACGCCCGATCTCGAAGGCCTCGGTCTGAGAGAACTTAAACAGGGCCTCGGTACCGGTAAAAATATAAGACATCGTAGCCGCCGTCACCGACGAGATCAGCAAAGGGAGCACGGAAGTCATCGTAAGATCCAGCATCAATACTTCGATCACGAACACCAACCCGGCGATAGGTGCCTTGAAGATACCGGCGATAGCTCCGGCGGCGCCACATCCCACGAGTAACATCAACGTCTTCTGCTCCATCCTGAACAACCGTCCCAGATTAGAGCCGATAGCCGCCCCTGTCAATACAATAGGAGCCTCCGCCCCGACCGATCCGCCAAAGCCGATCGTAACGGAACTGGCTACGATAGAAGTCCATGTATTATGCGGCTTGATACGGCTCTTTCGTTGCGAGATGGCATACAAGATCTTTGTCACGCCGTGGCTGATATCATCTCGCACGATGTATTTCACGAACAATCCGGCCAACAGGATCCCGATCACCGGATAAAGCAAATAGAGGTAATTCACGCCATCAGCGTTGAAATCGCCCGTCAACATATGCTGTATGAAATGAATCAGCTGTTTCAGCAGCATGGCGGCGGCAGCCGTACAAAGCCCCACGATAAAACTGATAATCAAGATGAAATGCTTCTCCTTGACGCGCTTTTCCCGCCACAACAAGAATTTATAGAATAAACCTTCGTTTGCCATTTTAAATACCTTTCCCTGTAAACACTGTCTTAACTGTATAAATAAGAATCGTTATGTCCAGAATCAAGGACATATTCTCGTAATATAATATATCATATTCCAAGCGCTCGATCATCTCATCCACGCTGCCGGCATATCCATATTTCACCATTCCCAACGAGGTGATCCCCGGACGTACGTTATGCAGCAGATAGTAGAAGGGGGCTTTCCTCACGATCCGTTCGATGAAGTATTTACGTTCCGGACGAGGGCCGACCAGCGACATATCCCCTTTCAGCACGTTCCAGAACTGGGGCAGCTCGTCCAAGCGGTATTTCCGCATCACCCGTCCGAAGGGAGTGATACGGCGATCGTCCTCGGAAGAGAGCAACGGGCCTTCCTCCTCGGCGTTCGTATACATCGTGCGAAATTTATAGATCATGAAAGGCTCGCCCATGTATCCGATCCGTTCCTGACTGAAAAACACCGGGCCGGGGGAATCCCTCTTCACCCGCCAAGCGATATACAGGAACAAGGGAGATAAGAGCACCAAGAAAAACAGGGAGAGCGTCTTATCCATAAAGAGCTTTACATTCTGCTCGATGGGCAAGAAGTTGTTATCCGTCACGTCCACCAACGGAACACCCTTTATCGTCTTGATCTTCACGCGCGATAATGAGCCGGACTTATCCGCCAATATCTTGATCGGCCGTTTATAGCAATATAACGTGTACAGGATATCCATCAAACGGCTATTATCTGCCGTCTCCAAGGCGACAACCAGCTCATCCACCTTTTTCTCTTCGACGATCGCCGGCAAAGATTCCAAATGGGACTCAGAGACAAAGCCGACGATATTATAGCCCAACCCATGCAGGTCGCTGGCGATACACGCGGCTCTCTTCCCCGCCCCGATCATCAATACATTCAACGCCCATTCCCCGCGCTTTATCTTCCGTAACCCGGCCTGCGTAATCAATAATCGGGGGGCATACGTCAGGACGAACTGCAATCCCCACAAAGAGAAAAACATATCATAATACACTTGATAGGAACGGGGCAAGTCATTCAGCACCAAGGCAAAAAACAATATCACGACACCGATCGACACGCTCCCCAGGGTAGAGAACAACTCGGTAAGCCTCGACTTACCGAAGGGCTTATTATAATAACCGGAAAACCAATACAATACGAACCAGAAAAACGGGATCAACAACTGCCCTTTCAACGAGAGAATATGCAACAAAAAGACCCCGACGGTATCAAACCCTTCATACACCGCCACCTTTTCATAGCGTATCAGGTTAAATAATAACCAGACTACCGACGACGCTATAAAATCCGAGACAATATACTTGCCGGCTTGTACGCTTTTCTTCATCCTTATCTAATTACCTGCACAAGCCCACCGGCTCCTAACTTGATAATGCCGGACGGAGCGGCCTTACGCATGTCATCCTGACGATAACTCACGATATAATCCACACCCTCCTTGATCACCTCCGACACCTCGCTGAAATTAGCGGGAGAAGGCTCACCGCTTACGTTGGCGGAAGTAGAGACCAACGGTTTACGGTAGCGCTCGCACAATCTCTTGGAGAACTCCTCGTTCGTAACGCGGATACCCACGCTACCATCGGCTCCCAACAGATTTGGCGCCAAGTTCTTGGCACTTGAGTAAATGATGGTCAACGGCTTGTCAGACACGCCAATCAAGTCCCAAGCGATATCAGGGACATCCGGCACGTACCTATCCAACTTAGCCTCGCTGTCCATCAAGACCAGCATAGCCTTATTGTCCGCCCTTCGCTTCAGCTCGTACACCCTTTGTACGGCTTTTTCATTGGTAGCATCGCAACCAATTCCCCAGATAGTATCTGTAGGATAAAGTATTATGCCGCCCGCAGCCATCACCTCGCAAGCCTTTTTAATATCTTCCGTCATTGTGTTTTATAATATGCGGGCAAATGTACGAATCATTCTCCTACTTCAAAAAAATAATAACAAAAAAACTATTTTCTTTAAGCCATACCGGATATACCATATTTAATTCCTAACTTTACGGGTTGAAATATATCGCGGAAGTCTCGCCTCTGTCATACGAATGATTAGGGATGACAAGGCATCCGTAGTATCAGGCAAGCAAAAAAGAAAAAAAACAATATATAATGATTAACAAATGGAACTTTCAAACCCCATCAGAAGAAGAGTTGCGTAAGAGAGACCAACTGATGGCTGAACTGGGATTCAGCCCGGTGATCTGTCTCTTGCTCGTTCAACGAGGTATCACTTCGATCGAAGAGGCGAATAGATTCTTTAAACCCAGCTTGAACGATTTGCACGACCCATTCCTTATGCCGGATATGGATAAGGCGGTGAGACGCTTGAACAAGGCCTTGGGGAATAAAGAAAAGATTTTGATCTACGGCGATTACGACGTGGATGGGACGACGGCGGTGTCGCTCGTCTTCAAGTATTTAAGACCTTACTCGTCTACCTTGGATTTCTATATCCCGGATCGATACGACGAGGGATACGGTGTCTCTTACAAGGGCATCGATTATGCCGCCGAGAACGGCGTATCGCTGGTTATCTCGCTGGATTGCGGTATCAAGGCGATCGAGAAGATCGAATACGCCAAGAAGAAAGGCATCGACTTTATTATTTGTGACCACCATATGCCGGACGCCACTTTGCCGGACGCTGTCGCCGTATTGGATGCCAAGCGCTCAGATTCTATCTATCCGTATGAGCATTTATCGGGTTGCGGAGTGGGATTCAAGTTCATGCAGGCATTCGCCAAGAGCAATAATTTCCCGTTCTCGGATCTGGAGAAGTTGCTGGAGCTGACGGCGGTCAGTATCGCCTCGGATATCGTCCCGATCACGGGAGAGAACCGTATACTCGCCTATTACGGGCTGAAGCAATTGAACAACAACCCCAGCCTTGGGCTGAAAGGGATCATCGATATCTGCGGATTAACCGGGAAGGAGATCACGATCAGTGATATCGTCTTCAAGATCGGCCCCCGTATCAACGCCTCCGGCCGTATGATGAACGGGAAGGAGGCGGTGGAGCTACTACTGTCCAAGGATAGCGCCAGCGCCCGGGAAAAGAGCGAGAGCATCAACCAATACAACGAGGAACGCCGGGAATTGGACAAGAAGATCACCGACGAGGCGAACGCCATCATCGATGAGTTCCAGAACATGGAGGACCGGAAGGCGATCGTGGTGTATAACCCAGGATGGCATAAGGGCGTAATCGGTATCGTGGCTTCCCGATTGACCGAGAAGTACTACCGCCCGGCGGTCGTCCTCACAAAATCGTCCGAGTTGATCACCGGATCGGCTCGTTCCGTGACAGGTTTCGATATTTACAAGGCGATAGAGGGTTGCCGGGACTTATTGGAGAATTTCGGGGGGCATACCTACGCCGCCGGGCTTTCCCTCCGGGAGGAGAACCTGGAGGCATTCACCGAGCGTTTCTTGAAGATCGCTTCCGAGGAGATCATACCGGAACAGTTGATCCCGCAGATCGACATCGACGCCATTTTAGACTTGAAGGAGATCAACCAGAAGTTCGTGAACGACCTGAAGACGATGAGCCCGTTCGGGCCGGACAACCAGAAGCCCGTGTTCTGCTCGCTTGGCGTAAAAGACTACGGCACCAGCAAGCTCGTAGGTAAGGAACTGGAACATCTTAAGCTGGAATTGATCGACGGGAACTCAAGCACCCCCATGCATGCCATCGCTTTCGGTATGCACAGGTACAACGACCATATCAAGGGAATGAAGCCTTTCAACATCTGCTACACGGTGGAGGAGAACACCTACAACGGCAACACCTCTATCCAGCTGATGATTAAAGACATCAAACCCCACGATCTATGAGGAGGGCAGGTGGACGTCTACCATAAGATATTAGAGAAGTACTGGGGATACCCTGCTTTTCGCCCCTTGCAGGAGGATATTATCCATTCCGTCTGCGCCGGGAGAGATACGCTCGGGCTGATGCCTACGGGTGGTGGAAAGTCCATCACCTTCCAGGTGCCGGCCTTGGCGATGGAGGGGATCTGTATCGTCGTAACGCCCTTGATCGCCTTGATGAAAGACCAAGTGGAGAACTTACGCCGGGTCGGTATCAAGGCTACGGCCGTTTATTCGGGCATGAGCCGGCAGGAGATTATCGAGCGACTGGAGAATTGCATCTTTGGGGAATATAAGTTCTTGTATGTCTCCCCGGAACGGCTTGGTACGGATATTTTCCGGGTCAAGATGGAGGCCATGCGGGTTTGTCTGCTAGTGATCGACGAGAGTCACTGTATCTCTCAATGGGGATACGATTTCCGTCCTTCTTATCTCAATATCGCGGAGGTCAGGGACCTGTTGCCAGGCGTCCCGGTATTGGCCTTGACCGCCTCGGCTACCCCGGAAGTAGTGAATGATATACAAAAGCGCCTGCGGTTTAAGGAGAAGAACGTATTCCAAAAGAGCTTCGCTCGCGAGAATCTGGCTTATGTTGTCCGGAAGACGGAGGATAAGTTAAATACACTCGTTTATATATTGGGAAAAGTTCCGGGCACGGCCATCGTATATGTCCGCAGCCGGAAACGCACCAAGGAAATCGCCGTCACGCTGCGACAGGCGGGTATCTCCGCCGATTTCTTCCATGCCGGGTTAAACCGCGACGAGAAGGAGTTGCGTCAGACTCGCTGGAAAAACAACGAGTGCCGGGTAATCGTATCGACCAACGCTTTTGGCATGGGTATCGATAAGCCAGACGTGCGATTGGTCGTGCATATGGATATGCCGGGATCGTTGGAGGAATATTATCAAGAGGCCGGACGCGGGGGACGCGATGGGGAAAAAGCCTTCGCCGTGGCCCTTTGTTCCTCCGCGGATAGCGCCAAGCTAAAGAAACGGCTGGCGGATGAGTTCCCGGACAAAGCGTTTATCCACCGGGTCTATGAGGCATTGGGCAATTATTACCAGATCGCCGTAGGGTACGGGCTGGATACGGTACACGATTTCTCGTTGACGGATTTCTGTTCCGCTTATAAGTTCTCTTTATCGCAAGCGCATCATGCCTTGAAGATCCTTGAGTTATCGGGCTATATCGAGTATACGGAAGAGGTGGACAACGCTTCCCGCCTGATGTTCACGGCTACTCGCGACGAGCTATACAGGTACTTGAATGAGAACAAGCGAACGGATGAGGTGATTCAGACGATCTTACGCTCTTACACCGGGCTATTCGCCGATTATGCTTATATCGATGAGAGCGTAATCGCTACCCGCGCGCACGTGACACCTCACGAGGTGTATGAGACCTTGGTAGGCTTATCCAGATACCGGATCGTAAACTACATCCCGCATAAGAAAACCCCGTTGATTATCTATACCCGTACCCGGGAGGAACAGCGATACCTATCCATACCCCGCGCGGCGTATGAGGAACGCAAGGAGCGTTTCGGGAAACGGATCGAGAAAGTGCTGGAATATATCAACGAGGAACGGGCCTGCCGTAGCCGCATGCTCCTATCCTATTTCGGCGAGGAAGACTCCGCACCTTGTGGCCATTGCGACGTATGCCTATCGAAGCACGAATCACAGCTTACGAATTGGGAATTCGACGCTATCCGGGAAAGTCTCATGAAGATATTGGCCGGAGAATCCCCTATCCCCGTGAAAGCACTTATTACGAAATTGTCTTTCCCACGAGAGAGGAGCCTCACGGCCATTCGCTTTCTGGCGGATCAAGATCCCCGATTCACATTAAGCGACGGTTATCTATCGCGCAAGGATCCGGCAAAATAGCACGACGCCCGCCGTTAGCTTCTTAGAATGCCCATTGTCAGCGTGCCAGGTGGTTTTATTTGTCATAACAAAGAGAAGCCGCGCCGAACAGCCCCGGATTCTCCAGCTTAGAGAAACGTATCTTCAAGTTCTTGATAGAGTTCGGATAAGCGAAATTCTTCAAGTCCTCATACATACTCTCCTCAAACAACGCATGGGCGGCGGTCACCGAGCCTCCGAAGACGATCATCTCCGGATCAACCGTCAATACCACGATCTTGATAGCGGCGGCCACATGTACGCCCAACTGCCGGTAAGCCTCCAGTGCCTGCTCGTCCCTCCGCGTCGCACGAGAGTACATCTCCTTCCCATCCACTCCCCACACGTTCATGAAATAGGAGCCGCTACAGAAATATTCCAAGATCTTTCCTTGGTAGGGAATCATGCCAAACTCTCCCGAGCCACAATTAGCGTCGGCCAGCAGCTTGCCTTTCTGGATAATTCCACCTCCCAAGCCCGTACCTAAGGTGAGGCCCACGAAGTTATCAACCGTTTTCCCTTCGCCAAAGATCCGCTCACCCAGGGCGAAGCAATTCGCGTCGTTATCCACATAAACCGGCACGGAGAAGCGAGCCTCCAAGATCTCCTTCAAATGGACCTCCTCCCAAAGCGGGATATTCACCACATTGTATACGATTCCCTTCTCGCGATCCACCACGCTCGGCACACCGATACCGATAGCTACCACACACTCGTCCCACACGGAACGGATCACCGCTATCAAAGCCTCCAATGTCTCCTCGCGATCCGCGGCGTCCTTGGGAGTCGGCGCGCTCCCCTGAGCCACTAATCGATCCCCTACGATACGGCCGGCACGCATATTCGTCCCCCCTAAATCCACTCCGATGTAAGCCTTTTTCTTCTCTATACTCATTCTTTTCACGATATTAATTAGATTATACTCCCACAAAGCTAACAAAAAAAAGGCAATGCCACGCATAACAGAGGCTTTTAACAGCCCGCACCGATGCGTATCGACACGCCACGGTATCTCACGCAGATCGAAATTAAGGCGAAAACAAGTGCGTTTTTACGTATCGCGCCGACGCGTTTCCGTCTACTTACGTCGAGCGAGACGTTGAAAAAGCACGGTTTTTTGCTCACGAAATCAAGCGAAAAACGCCTTTTTGAGATCACAGGGATCACATACAGCCCATTTTTCGCACGCTTGCCAAGCAAAGGAGAACTGCCGCTTAAGGGAGACTGAAATCATTAAAGGGCAAGAAGATAGTCCGAAAAGTTTTTATAAAGGCTCGTAAAGATGCGCCCTTTGCGCCCTACTCTCCCCGTTCGTTTCTCATTGAAACCCGACCGGAAAACCATTGAGATACGGCGCTAAGTCAATGGAACGCACGACGGATTCCAGTGACTTGGCTACCCGATTCCAGACAGATGTCGCCCGGCTCTCCCTCTCGACACGCCTGCGAAAGCAACTCTTGCTGAATTATTTTGAAGACGTATTGTTTCGTTTCCCACAAAATGTAACTATATTCGCGGGTGTACGCACGGTTCGGAAAGTAAGTACCGGCTAAAATCAACTGACATGAACTATTACGAACTTCGTTTCACATACACCTCTCCTATCGAGAAAGAGATTGTCAATGACGTGCTAGCCGCCGAGTTGGGGGAAATCGGGTTTGAGAGCTTTACGGAAAGCGAGAGGGGGTTGTTGGGATATATACCCGAGGCTTTCTACGATAAAAAGACATTGGATGATAAACTGACCTGTTTTCCGCTGGAGAATACCCAGATCGATTATACCTCCGAATGGGTGGAAAGCAAGGATTGGAATGAGGAATGGGAGAAAAATTATTTCAAACCGATCCGGATCGGAAACGAATGTATCATCCGTGCCTCCTTCCACGAGGCGGAGCCCGGCTATACCTACAATCTACTGATAGACCCGAAAATGGCTTTCGGTACCGGCAATCACGAAACGACCTGTTTGATGATAAACGAGATGCTGAAACTAGACCTGGAAGGCAAGGAGCTGCTGGATATGGGATGCGGCACAGCCGTGCTGGCTATCTTGGCCCGGCTGAAAGGGGCGAGACGGGTAACGGCCATCGACATCGACGAGTGGGCTTACAACAACGCCCTGGAGAATATCCGCCTGAATCATACCGAAGATATACAAGTCGCCTTGGGCGGCGCCGAGAAAATCAAGGAATTCGGGCGATTCGACATTGTCTTCGCCAATATCAACCGGAACATCCTCCTGAATGACATTTGTCAATACACAACCGGTATGAGACCGGGAGGCCTCCTGTTTATGAGTGGCTTTTACGTAGAAGATATCCCGGCGATAGAAGCAGAATGTCGGAAGAACGGGCTGAAACTGGATTCTTATAACGAAAGAAATAACTGGGTTGCCGTGAAGGTCTTGAAAGGATAACTTTTTTTAACGACAAAAGCGGAGACTGGGATAAACCTTAATCCAAATAAATACGTTATCTTAGTGGAAACTTCTAAAAAGAAAAAGTTATGAAAAGCGTAGATTCAAAATTATTACTTGGCCTTGTGGTAGGCGCGGCTGTTGGTGCCGCTGTAGGTTATTTGGCAGCGACAGATAAGAGAGAGCAATTACTGGAAGAGTTGAACAGTGTTGTCGGGAAAGTAAAAGAGGGTTTTAACTCCGCTCTTGCCAAATACAAAGAAGGGAAGCAAGAAGCGGTGCAGGCAACCGAAGGAACCGTAACTGAATAAGCTTTGTATGGAGAAGGATTCAGGAACGGTCTTCCGTGAGCTGAAAGAGGATGTATCGGCTTATGTGGAGTTAAAACTTGAGCTCTTAAAGTTGAGCACGTATGAGAGAACGGGTAAGGTCATAGGCGTTCTCTCATATGGCTTGGTAGTATTGTTCTTGGCGTTCTTCGCCATCTTGTTCATATTCTTAGCCTTAGGCTTCTTCCTAGGGGATTGGCTCGGCTCATCCGGGTTCGGGTTCGGTATCGTAGCGGTCTTGTACCTGCTACTTATCGGTGCAGTAATGATGAATAGGGACAGGATCTGCACAAAAGTATTAAACGAGGTAATAGCCGCCATGACGGCGAATGACGATAATAATGACGCGACAAACGATGAACAACCGGCAAACCCCACTGGAGAAACTGATTTCTGACAAAGAACGCATACAAAGACAATGTAAGCGACAGGAACAGAAATTAAACGAGGAGTTCTCTTATATACAGGAGAACGCCGGAAGTTTGTTGTTATCCGGATTACCGTCTCTACTTTTCCCCGGCAATAAGTCAACGACAAAAACAGCTGACAAAAACACAGCTCCCGTAGCGGCCGGACAACCTCCCATCGCTTTAGGGATATCGGACTATTTGTCCATAGCGAAAGGCTTGATACCCTTCGCTTGGGATCTCGCTCAACCATTTATCATGACCTGGGGAATCAAGAAAGCGAGAAAATGGTTCTCTAATCTCTTATTCAAGAAAAAGAAATAGCCTCTAACAATTAATTTATGTTAGGGGGCAGGTTTTTCTGCCTATATTATAAGGCTCAATACAAAAAACTTGACTACATTCGCGGTCGTCGGGAGAGGGGAGAGGTGTATATCTACCCCTTGCGCCGGAATAGGAAATGGAAATAAGGACTTATTATTAATAAACCCATAAAAAGTTTTATTACAATGATCAAACTAGGTATTAACGGTTTCGGCCGTATCGGACGTATGGTGTTCCGTGCTGCAGTTGCTAACTTTGGCAACGACATTCAAGTTGTAGGTATCAACGACCTTTTGGATGCTGATTACTTGGCATACATGTTGAAATATGACTCAGTACACGGTCGTTTCGACGGCGAGGTCGCTGTAGAAGACGGCGCTTTGGTTGTAAATGGCAGCAAGATCCGTTTGACAGCTGAGATGGATCCCGCTAACTTGAAATGGAACGAGGTTGACGCTGACGTTGTTGTTGAGTCTACGGGTTTCTTCTTGACAGACGAGACAGCTCGCAAGCACATCCAGGCTGGCGCTAAGAAAGTTATCATGTCTGCTCCTTCCAAGGACGCTACCCCTATGTTCGTTTACGGTGTTAACCATACGACTTACGCGGGTCAAGACATTATCTCTAACGCTTCTTGTACTACAAACTGCTTGGCTCCTATCGCTAAGGTTTTGAACGACAAGTTCGGTATCGTTAAAGGTTTGATGACTACGGTTCACGCTGCTACTGCTACTCAGAAAACGGTAGACGGTCCTTCTAAGAAAGACTGGAGAGGTGGTCGTGGTATCCTTGAGAACATCATCCCTTCTTCAACGGGCGCCGCTAAGGCTGTAGGTAAGGTATTGCCTGTATTGAACGGTAAATTGACAGGTATGGCTTTCCGTGTACCGACTTCCGACGTTTCGGTTGTTGACTTGACAGTCGTTCTTGAGAAAGAGGCTTCTATGGCTGACATCTGCGCCGCTATGAAGGAAGCTTCTGAAGGCGAGTTGAAAGGTGTTCTTGGTTATACGGAAGACTCTGTTGTCTCAACCGACTTCCGCGGCTGCTCCAACACTTCGATCTTCGACGCTAAAGCCGGTATCTCTTTGGATGCTAACTTCGCTAAGGTCGTATCTTGGTACGACAACGAGTGGGGTTATTCAAACAAAGTTTGTGAGATGGCTCGCGTTATCGCTGGTAAGTAAGTTATTACCACACGACATAGAAAAGGCTGTCCTCTTTGAGGATGGCCTTTTTTTTCGTACGTTTGTAGCATGAAATCATATGAGCTTATCACGATTCTAGGGCCTACGGCTTCCGGAAAGACGACCTTCGCCGCCGCTCTCGCCGCCCGTTTGGATACGGAGATCATCAGCGCGGATTCCCGGCAGATCTATCGTTCGATGGATATCGGGACGGGTAAGGACTTGGCCGATTACAACGTGGATGGGAAACAAATTCCTTACCACTTGATCGATATCCGCGAACCCGGCTATAAATATAACGTATTCGAGTACCAACATGACTTTTTCCGGGTCTATGAGGAGATGAGGCGGAGGGGTAAACTCCCGATCTTATGCGGAGGGACGGGGATGTACATAGAGGCCGTGCTGAAAGGCTATAAGCTGTTGGACGTGCCTCAAAACCCAGAGCTAAGGGAAACCCTTAGAAACAAAACCTTGAGGGAGCTGGAAACCATCCTCGCCTCTTATAAGGTATCGCATAATAAAACGGACGTGGACACCGCCCAGCGGGCGATCCGTGCGATCGAGATCGAGGCGTATTATAAGACACAGGCACCGGGCATAAATGAATATAATCCGATCAACAGCCTGATCATCGGTATCCGTATCGACCGGGAATTACGAAGGAAGAGAATATCCCGACGCCTGCGGACCCGGTTGGATGAAGGAATGGTGGACGAGGTCCGTGCGATCTTGGCCACGGGAGTCAAACCGGAGGACTTGATCTATTATGGATTGGAATATAAGTTTCTTACGCGCTATATTATCGGGGAGCTTTCTTTTGAGGAGATGGTCTCGCGACTGGAGATAGCGATCCATCAATTCGCCAAGAGGCAAATGACTTGGTTCCGGGGTATGGAACGCCGGGGTTGCGAAATTCATTGGATAGACGCCACGCTCCCGACCGAAGAAAAAATAGCGACAACCATGCGAATTCTAAATAATCAGCTATGATAACAATAAACGATCTAAATAAAAGCGAGCACTTCTTCTTGATGGCAGGTCCCTGCGTAATCGAGGGGGAGGATATGGCGTTACGTATCGCCGAGAAAATAGCGGGTATCACGGAAAGGCTGCGTATACCCTATGTATTCAAAGGCTCCTATCGGAAAGCGAATCGCTCCCGGCTGGATTCTTTCACGGGCATCGGGGATGAGAAAGCGTTAAAGATCTTACGGAAGGTGAGCGAGACGTTTGATATCCCCACCGTTACCGACATCCATGAGGCAACGGAGGCTGCCATGGCCGCCGCGTATGTCGATGTCCTTCAAATCCCGGCTTTCCTATGCCGTCAAACGGATTTATTGGTGGCGGCGGCCGAGACCGGGAAGATCGTCAATATAAAGAAAGGGCAGTTCCTTTCGCCGGGTGCCATGCGATTCGCCGTACAAAAGGTAGTGGACGCAGGGAATGATCAGGTCATGATCACCGAGCGGGGAACGACATTTGGCTATACCGACCTTGTTGTCGATTTCCGGGGCATCCCGCAAATGCAGGCATTCGGTTTCCCGGTTATCATGGATGTAACCCATTCCTTGCAACAACCGAACCAAACCTCCGGAGTGACCGGCGGATTGCCTGCCCTTATCGAGACGATAGCGAAAGCCGCTATAGCCGTGGGCACGGACGGACTGTTTATAGAGACTCACCCGGAGCCAAGCCAAGCCAAATCCGACGGGGCCAATATGCTCAGACTGGATTTATTGGAGGATCTTCTGACACGTTTGATACGCTTACGACAAGCCCTGTAAAGCTCGCTCGCCAAAGGATCTATACAGAAAGACTTGGCCGACGCATATATACCAACTAGCCCCGGCTAGTATATATGCATCGGCCAAGCAGTATATATTCTACGAGAGACCGTTATCCCAACCGACTGATCTTCCGCAGACGCCCCTCGTCAAGCAAACTGATTTTCCGGCCATCGACAGCAATGAGACGCTCGTTGATAAAGGTGGACAACGTGCGGATAGCGTTCGAGGTAGTCATATTCGACAGATTCGCCAAATCCTCCCGAGACAAATAAATACTCAAAGTGGCACCGTCCTCTTCCAAGCCATAACTATCTTTCAGAAACAACAAAGACTCAGCCAAACGTCCGCGAATATGTTTCTGCGTAAGGTTTACCGTACGTTCATCCGCCACTCCTAAATCAAAGGACAATTGACGGATAAAAAACATCGCCAAATTCGGATTGCTCATCAAAAGATCAACAACCACTGTCATAGGAACCATGCAAACCGTGGAAGACTCGAAAGCGGAAGCGTTCGTCAAATAATTTTCTTGCGCGAAACTGGCCCGGTAACCAAAATACTGCACAGGCTTGATCATCCGGATAATCTGGCTTCTGCCACCTACTCCATCCTTGTAAATCTTCACTTTACCCTTCAACAAGCACATCATGTCCTTTGGCTCGTCGCCCTCGCAATAAATCAACTCGTTCCGTTTGAAATACTGGACCTTCGAACTATAACGGAGGATCTCGCGTTCCTTCTCGGTCAAAACCCTCCACACCTCTGATAAACTGGCCGATAAATCGACCTCTTCTTTTTGCTGTTTAATCACGACTGCTATATAACATACTTATGAAGCACAAATGTACGATTTTTCTTTGGGAAAAATAAAAATTTTTGTGCGATTAATTTACCATATTGTAACATTTTACTTTCTTTCACGTCTAAACTGAGATTTATTCATTATGTTTGTCCGGAAAGAATGTAAAATCGTTGAAAAAGTTATACTCGATACTTACCTTGATTTTAATCGCTATGAGTATTTCCGCGAAGGAGACGGATGCTTATGGTGATAAGATTCTCTCTTTTGGCAAGGAAAATCGAGAAACGAGAGAACGGGCGGACTCGATCATGCGCCTTGTCATCGGAAAGGCGACCCAATACAAAAACACGGTATCGAACTATGAGGCCGAGATTTATATCAAAGGACGTACGGAAATTTTAGAACAAAACATATTGATACGTCTCGCCCACCACATCTTCCCCATCGACCGGAAAAACAAGGATCTGCTTTTTGAAATGGTTAGCCAATCCAAATTTAACGCCCCACAGAATTACCTCCATGATCTAAAGGCGATCAACGGAAACAGCATACCCAACGGAAAGAAACAACAGGAGGCTTTGGCTTTCTTGAATTTGAACGTATATTCCCCTACCGCTTACGATGATGCCATATTCATGCCGATAGCCGGCAACGCTTTTAAGTTTTATACGTTCAACCTGGAAGGGCTGGAGACGATCAACGGCTTGACGATTTACAAAATCCGTTTTCTGCCGAAGCAATGGAGCCAGAAATTGGTATGCGGGGATTTATATGTCATCGACCAGTCATGGACGATCGATAAGATTGATATGAACGGCCGTTACTCTTTCGCCGAATTCAACCTGGTCATGAGCTACGGACGGGATTTCAGGCGATTCATCCTACCCGAGAAGGCAGATCTATTCCTCCGATACAGGATATTGGGGAATGCGGTGGTCACCACCTACCATTCTTCCTTCAAGTATCAGGAGGTGGAATGGGTGGAAGAGGATAACGAAAGCCATAAATGGAAGTCCTTGGACCTGACCAATTATTACAAACTCTCGTCCGATACGGTTCCTATTATCAGGGATTCCGCATATTGGAATACCCATCGCGACAGTCCCTTGCGTCCGGAGGAAGCCCACTTATACAAGAAAGCCCGAGAGCAAACTATCAGTAAGATCGATACGGCCGATGATCTCCAGAAGTATGTTAAACTGACGGAGCAGTTGACGAATACGGTCAATATGAATTATAAAACGACCCGTATTAAATATTCCGGCCTTCTAAATCCATTCCAGCTGGGTTATTCCGCCCGTAACGGCGTCACCTACAAACAACAAATCCGCATCAGTAAGACATTCGCCCGTGACAAACAGATTCGTTTCCATCCGGAGATCGGTTACGTATTCAAGCGCAAGCAGATCTTTTTCAAGATCGGAGGCGATTGGGAATACTCGCCGCAAAAACGGGGAATCTTATCGGTAGAGGTCGGAAACAGCAACGAGAGCTATTCTTCCGAGATCATCCAAAAGATCCACGAGGAGCTAAAGGATTCCACCTTCGATTTCGAGGATTTGGAACTTGAGTATTTCAAGCATTACTACGCGGAAATAAAAAACTCCATCGAGCTATTCAATGGGTTTCAAGTAACAACGGGTATCTCTTACCACCGGCGCATCCCCTCTAATAAGCAACTGGAGATCGATTACGCCAACGACTTTACGCCCACGCTCGGTTTCTCCTATACCCCCCGCCAATATTATCGCATGGACGGATACCGGAAAGAGTATGTCTATTCGTATTATCCCACGATATCTATCGAAATAGCGAGAGGTATCCCCGGAGTCGGGAAAAGCTCGGGAGATTACGGACGTATAGAGGCAGACGTGCATCAAAGCCTTATGCTGGGCCTGTGCAGACGGTTGAACTATCATATCAGCGCCGGCCTTTATATACAGCAGAAGTCTACCTATTTCGCAGACTTCAGGTATTTCACCCGCAGGAATTTCCCCGATACGTGGGAGGATCAGATCGGCGGAGTTTTCAATCTGCTGAAAAGTGAGTGGTTCAATGCCTCCGACAAGTATGTGCAAGCGCATTTCATGTATGAGAGTCCTTTTATCTTATTCAAGATTCTCCGGATCAATTCCACGAAAAAATTCATGCGGACGGCCTCACGCTATATCCTCTCCGAACGCTTTTATCTGAGCCAGCTATGGACACCGGTCTTGCCCAGCTATACGGAAGTCGGATACGGGATCGGGAATCATATCTTTAATATCGGGATATTCGCCGGATTCGATCGCTGGCATTACCAAAGCATGGGATTCAAGTTTGCCTTCGAGTTATTTCAATGAATGGATAGCGGGCGGGCTACCCATATCCCTTTACAGCTCTTTATCCCCTCGGCGTAATCTCGCAAGGAGGATGCGTGGACGATTACCTTTTTAGCGGAAGAAGAGGCATGGATAAATGTCAGCTGCCCCCCCTTCCAATAGGCGATCCCGACATGCGTCACGTCCAGTCCCTTGATGGAAGTGACAAAACAGAGGATATCGCCGTTTTTGATTCCGGACGAACAGGAGTCGATTTCTTGTTTAGGCACATAATAATGAGGACGTTGGTTTATTTCTTTTTCCTTATCGACCATCCTTCGAACCCTTTCCGGATGGTTTTTCAATTGCTTATAGCTATCCGGATGCGTGGATATAAACGATAAATCCAACGACAGGGAGACACCACCGATCTCCTGCCCCATATCTTTCACGATTCCTTTTCGCTCATTCTCATAGAACCAGTCGGCCATATAATGCAGACGATCCGTGTAATCATGGATCGTGCCGTCTCTGTACCGGATCTGCCGTAGATTCTCACAGAAGTTCTCAAAGGTAGGTTTCTCTCCTCGCAGGGTACGGGATAAAGCCAACACGGTCTCCGCGAATGTGGTGCAATCCAATTCCCGCAGATTGATCACCAAGCCCTCCGGCTCCTTTTCCAGGGTAGAGGCGACATAAGGAGTCTCCCGGAAGAAAAGGGCGGTACGGATCATTAGCTCGCCCAAGGGTAACGATTTCTCAGACTCCATCCGAATACAATACCGATCGAAAATAGCACGATCCTCATCCGTACAATACAATATACGGGACGCATGCTCTTGGGCGTTCGCCAAAAACCCCAGGCATACACACATACACAAACCGAACCATACCACTATCCTTCTCATACGTTAATCCTTTTTCGTTTTCAGTAGATCCTCCAATTTCATCAGCTCGTCACGGAATTGGGCGGCCTCGATGAAATCCAGTTTCTTCGCCGCTTCCGTCATCTGTTTGCGAGTCCGCTCGATCGCCTTCTCAAGCTGCGTACGGTTCATGTATTGCACGACCGGGTCCGCTACCAAGCTGGGTTCAGGCTCTATATAAGCGTAAGGCTCCGCCGTTTGTTGCTTCTCGGCAAGCAAAGAGACACTGTTTTTCAGGACTTGCCTCGGAGTAATGCCATGCGCCTCGTTATAAGCCATCTGTTTCTCCCGCCGGCGATTGGTTTCATCCATTGTCTGTCGCATACTCTCCGTGATCTTGTCGGCATAGAAGATAACCCTTCCGTTCACGTTTCGGGCGGCACGTCCGGCTGTCTGTGTCAAGGATCGGTGGGAACGCAAAAAGCCTTCTTTATCCGCATCCAAGATAGCGACCAATGAGACTTCCGGTAAATCCAGCCCCTCACGCAGCAGGTTGACACCGATCAGCACGTCAAACAGGCCATTCCGCAAGTCGTCCATGATCTGTACCCGCTCCAAGGTATCTACATCGCTATGTATGTAGTTGCATCGTATCCCCATGCGGGTCATATACGCAGTCAGCTCCTCCGCCATACGCTTGGTCAAGGTAGTCACCAAGACCCGCTCGTTTTTCGCCGAGCGTTGCGCGATCTCTTCCATCAAATCATCGATTTGGTTTAATGAGGGGCGGACATCGATAATCGGGTCCAGCAGGCCTGTCGGACGTATCACCTGCTCCACCACCACTCCCTCGCTCTTTATCAGCTCGTAGTCGGCGGGAGTAGCGCTCACATAAATGCCTAGAGGTGTCAACGACTCGAACTCCTCGAAGGTAAGCGGACGGTTATCCATCGCCGAGGGCAAACGGAAACCGTATTCCACCAAGTTTTTCTTCCGGGCATAATCCCCGCCATACATCGCACGAATCTGCGGGATCGTCACATGGCTCTCGTCCACGACTAACATGAAGTCCTTCGGGAAATAGTCCAACAGGCAGAAGGGGCGCTCCCCTGCCGCACGTCCGTCAAAATAGCGGGAATAGTTCTCGATACCCGAGCAATGCCCTAGCTCCCGGATCATTTCCAGATCAAAGGTGACACGTTCATACAGGCGTTTCGCCTCGAAGGGCTTGCCGATCTCCTTGAGGAAATTCACCTGCGTACCCAGATCCACATCGATCTGGCCAATCGCCATATTGATACGCTCTTGGGTGGTCACGAATAAATTGGTAGGATAAATATTCAGCTCATCTTGCTCATCATACTCCTCGCCCGTCAACGGATTGAAGGAGGAGATACGGTCTATCTCATCGTCCCAGAACTCGATACGATACGCCATACCGTCGAAAGTCTCGATCGCCGGGAAGATATCTACCGTATCACCATTCACGCGGAAACAGCCACTTTTGAAATCCAGCTTATTGTTCACGTACAGGGCGTCTACAAACCGGCGCAACAACTTGTCCCGGTCGATACGCATACCCCGTTCCAGCCGCGTCACTTTCTCGGCGAATGCCGTTGGATCCGCCATGCCATACAGGCAGGATACGGATGAGACCACGATCACGTCCCTACGCCCCGACAACAAGGAAGCCGTAGCCCTCAGACGCAACTTATCGATCTCCTCGTTGATCGCCAAGTCTTTCTCTATATAGGTATCGGTAGAAGGCAGATAGGCCTCCGGTTGGTAATAATCATAATAAGAGACAAAGTATTCTACCGCGTTATGGGGGAAGAACGCTTTAAACTCACCGTACAACTGGGCGGCAAGCGTCTTATTATGACTGAGTATCAAGGTGGGTCTCTGAACTTCCTTTATGACGTTAGCGATCGTAAACGTCTTACCGGAACCGGTAACGCCCAAAAGAGTCTGGAAAGGGACACCACGCTTGATTCCTCCCGACAACGCCGCAATCGCCTCGGGCTGGTCGCCCGTGGGACTGAACGAAGACGATATCTCAAAATTCATTCTCTACCCGATCTGTCGTTTGGGCATTACCAACCACAAGATAACGTATAACAGTCCACCAAATCCGGCAAAGAAAACCATCAATACCCACACGATCCGTACGATTGTCGGATCCCAGCCTAAGTACTCCGCAAGACCGGCGCAAACACCACCGATCATCCCGTTATTCGAACGGGTCATTTTTTTCTTCTCTTCCATAATTCTTTCGTATTTTTATCAATATGCAAAACTAATGAATCTCACTCATATTTACAAGTTGAACCAATAATTCATTTTGATCATAAACGTATTTGTCGCGGGAAGCCCCCACATACGATCCCAATTACTTCCCCAGCCGGACGAGTACCGGTTATCCCGGTCAGACATCCGGTGCTCCCATACGAAATAAAGCGTGGATCCGGGGAGGTATTCCCAGCGGGCTACCAAGTTGGAACGGAACTCGTTAAAACTAAAATCCGGGTTCTTGAAAGGCATCTGCCCGGCTCCCTCCCCGATGGTATAGACTCCATCCGCATAGCTCAGACGGTCCGGATCAATGCGTTGAAAGCGGTTCTCAAAGGTATGCGACTCCGTATCCGCCGCCAATTTAAAATCATCGTATTTAGCGATGGAGGTGAATGGGGCGCCATAGAATTGAATAGATATATCGGGAGTCACGTTCACCTGCAATTTCAGCGTGAGGCCATAGGTCTTCTGATCCATATGCCCCATGACATAACAAGGGGTCAAGCCGCTCGAGCCAAGCGGCCTCGTCGTAGCCACATATTGCATCTCATCCGTATTCCACGCGTAATCCAGCTGCCCGGACAAATAGACATGGTTTCCCAAACGGAAGGTCAGGCTTGGCGAGATCGTATTGAAGCGGTTCCCCTCGAAATTATGATCCCCCTCGTATTGGAGCATGAACATCATCCGCTTCGCCTTATCGGTATTAAACTTAGCGGAAGTTAAGAAATAAGAGCCGAAACGGACATCCGGCCCCCCTCGCAACAAGCGGCTATCCAGCCAATTCCAGCCGAACGTTTCCTTGATATCCCATTCATACCGGTTCGTCGCCATACTTTGCCAACGCAAGGAAGCGTTGTTGCTAAAAGGAGTACCGCCGTAATTCCACATATTCTTTTGCGACAAGGTAAGGGTGTTGTACCGGAACATTTTCCAGGTATCGGTCTGCCGATACTTGACCTCCGTCTCATTCATCAGATAATCCGTTTCCTTCATATATCCCATATCATTCAAGTCGAACCCGGGTGACGACCAGGTGAAGGTCTCCGAGAAGTTCCATTTGGCATTCCCTGTCCGTCCCACTTTCACATAGCCGCCCGTTCCGGTCAGGGAGCGACGGGTAGGATCCACCCCCAGATAATCGGCGGAAGAAGCCCTTTGATAATAATGCGCCACGCTATTCTGCAAAACCGTGATCGCCCTTGCGCTGCCATGCAAGGAGCTCAACATCCCCTTTACATCTATATAATAGAGGCGATTCTTGAAATACCGGGTAAAATCAATACCCGCCGTGAAAGCGTTACGCACCCTAAGATCTTCCAGATAAGGCTGATCCAGGGCACGGTTTACCGAAGTCACCATACCGCCCAGCAGGGTATTCCCCTCCCAGTTCTTTTGCACACGGGCCACGGTATAGTTTGTCAGAGGCTCCACGACTTCCACATCCTCCACCCCGTTACGGGTAACCTTGGAGGAGGAACGTGCCGTTACACTCTCGATCACTCCGATCGTCAAGCCCCGTTTATTCGTGCCCGTCAGTTTCAAAGCGCCGATAATCGGCACATTTTCTTTCGTCTCGGCATAACTGCTTACGTTGTCTATACCCCGCGGCGTATAAGAGGGAGAGGCGCCGATCCTACGGGTATAAAACATCCTATCGCTACCGTTCGCGAAATCCAAGATATGTTTTCCTTCCAAGAAGAAGGGGCGTTTCTCATCGTAAAACGTCTCGTAAGCCGTAAGGTTCATCACGGAGGGGTCCAACTCCACTTGTCCGTAATCCGGATTGATCGTCATATCCAACGTATAATCCGAGAGGGCGAACTTAGCGTCCAAGCCCACGTTCCCTCTCCAGCTATGCCCTTTTTGATAAGGGCTGCCAGCTATCCGGGGTTCCTGCCTATATTTTCCCATTACATACGGCAAGAACTCGGTGCCGCGGGGCTTGGGGAGAGAGTCCATGCCGCTCATGTCGCCGAACGAAAAGACATGTCCGTTATTCTTCAAGGGGATCATGCTCCAATTCTGCACCTCGTTATTCCTACGGATGATACGGCGCACATGCAAGCCCCAAACGCCATCCTCCGATTGCCGGTTATAACGCAACTGGCTGAACGGGATACGCAACTCGGCGGTCCAGCTGGAATCCGCCCGGTCGATATGCGTCCGCCCCTCCCAAACAGCGTTCCAGCTCTTATTGACATCCAACTTGTCGGTAACGATCAAATCGGTCTTGTTTCCTCCCAGATTGATATTGAATTCCGGCGCCGCCCGATAATCGTGGTAGGTATCGAAAGCGACACTGACCAAATCGCCCAGACTGTTATCATCCCGGTTCCCGATAAAACGGTTCATCTTATCCGGTACGGCCTCCTTGCAATACACGCCTATGTAGATGTATTTATCATCATAGAAAAGTTTCACCCGGGTGGGAGATGGGGTGATCGCCCGCTCATAAGGGACAATCTGCACGAAACGATCCGACCACTCACCCTGCCTCGTCCAAAAGTCCTCATCCAGCTTACCATCGATCGCCGGTTTCACGCCTGATACCTTCCGGATGGTATAGGTACGCTTATACGCTTTCTCAAAAGGGACGATCGAATCTTGCTGGGCTTCGCACAACAATGAGTACCCTAAAAATACGAGTAGAGTCAGATATTTCATAATGGCCTAAACTATAAGAACGCGACAGGCTCCAAAGGTACGCACTTTTTTTCAGAAAAGAGCACATCTCCCCACGATTTATCGCGACAAAGCCTCACGCCGGTATAGGCAATGAGGCGATGCCGGCACTTAAATATAGGCCTTTACCTTCTCCCGATCCGTCTGCGCCGTCTCGAATTCGGAGGAGACGATACTGCTTCCCATCGGGACATTCTCATTACGATATTCCATTTTGCTATATACGATACTCCGGGCGGACGTATGAAACTCTTTCGCTCCTGTCTCCGCCTCTATTTTCCCGATATTATTCTCACGTACGCCACATCCCGGCATGATGATGATCCGTCCGTCCGCACGTTTCACCAGCTCGGCGATCAAGGGGATTCCTTTCACGGCATCCGATTGCTGGCCCGAGGTCAAGACGCGATCGCATCCTAACTCGATCAGCTGCTCCAACGCGGTGAACGGATCCCGGCAGACATCGAAAGCACGGTGGCAAGTTACGGACAGCGGTTTCGCCGCCTCGATCAACCGCCGCATCAAGGGGACATCGATATCTCCCTCTTTCGTAAGACAGCCGAAAACGACGCCATGCACTTTTAGCTCCTTGCACAGTTCTATATCCAATACCATGGATCGCACCTCGGCTTCCGTATACAGGAAATCACCGCCTCTGGGACGGATAATCACATTTATATCGATCCGGGAAGTCAAAGCCTTCGCCGTCTTGATCTCTCCATAACTGGGTGTAGTCCCCCCCTCGGGTATCCCGGCGCAAAGCTCTACGCGGGTGGCGCCTCCCGCCTCCGCCTCCACACAACTTTGAGCGGAGTTCGCGCATATCTCAACAATTCGTTTCATATTTATTCAGTTTGTTAAATTCTCGTTCGTGCTTCTTGCTATACCAGCAGGTATATTGGTTTCAATCACAAAGATATTCCAAAGTTGGAGAAATCACCTATATTCCTCTTTTTTCTTTATCAACATCATTTCGTTACGTACGCGATCTGACATCTTGACATTTTGACATTTTGTAAACGGAAGTCCCGGAGAATCGATGATTCCGGGGCAAGGGACAAGGCGCCTTCGATTCTACGTTAAAATATATTTAATCAATTCATCTTTAGGCAGATACCGAAAAACACCTTTTCGTTTTAGCGAAAATCTTTCATCCAAATGCGTATCCATTGACTTCTTTGGGCGATTTCATGGGCTTACGACTGGGTTCTAACGGGGTTACGATGCCTATTCACGGCGGTTTACAACCCTATTCATAGCGGTTTACAATGCCCAACGGTAGCATTGGAAGTTGCCCAACGCGACTAAATGTGTAGGTTTTCGTCCCCTTTCGCGCTTGAAAACGGGAATATTCTCACCCAAAAGAGCCTTTTGTGGCTCCTCCTGGCTTCTGGTTTGGCCGATCTCAGGAACATCGCTGTCATGATTTACCTATAAAAAGAATCAGAAAGAAAGGAAGCGGTCGATTTAGGTATCTTATCGATAATCGGATTTATCGGTTGTAAGGAGCGGCAAGAAAGAGGTTCCGGAGGTGGCGCGGGTCATTGGGCTCCAACTGAAAGAGCCGTGATCAACACCTCTGTAACACTTTGCCTACGGATCATTTCTTATTTACAAAAAAAAGTAAGACCTTTGCTCATCAAAACAGAAGCCTGTATACATTAATATTATACCAATCTAGGATCGTACGTATGATGAATCAAGAAAAGCTAAAAGGACATCTCCTTATCTTAGCGACCAACATCCTGTTCGCCATTAATATGCCCATATCCAAATATTTACTACCCGAGCATGTGCAACCCGAGGCGTTGACCTGCATGCGGATGAGCTTCTCTTGCGTGATGTTCTGGATCACCTCGATGTTCGTTCCGTATGAGAAGGTGCCGCTGAAGGACTTGGGGCTTCTATGCCTTTGCGCCCTTTGCGGAGTAGGCTTGAACCAAGGGCTGTTTATTTGGGGATTGAACATCACGTCGCCCGTAGACGCTTCCATCATAGCGACCGCCGTTCCCATCTTTGTCATGATCTTGGCGGCCCTGATCCTGAAGGAACCGATCACACGGATGAAGACGTTCGGGGTACTCCTGGGTATATGCGGAGCGATCTCCCTGATACTACAATCCGCGCAAGGTCCCGGTCAAGCGAGCAGCCCGGGAGGGAACCTGCTGATTACGGTTAGCGGATTCATGTACTCGATTTATTTGGTAGTATCCAAGCCACTGACACTCAAATACTCATCCGTCACGATGATGAAATGGATGTTCCTGTTCTCCACGCTGATTACCCTGCCTTTCGCCATCGAATCCATCTGGAATACCCCGGCTTTCCACAAGGAGATCTTCGACGGCCAAGAGCTGGGAGCCATCTTTTTCGTGCTATTCGGGGCCACGTTCGTACCCTATTTGTTAATACCGCTGGCCTTGAAACGAATCCGCCCGACTACCGTCAGCATGTACAACTATATCCAACCGATCGTAGCGTCCTTTATCGCCGTATGCATCGGTCAGGATAGTTTTAGCGTAATGAAACTCGTATCGGCCGCGCTTGTCTTCTCCGGCGTCTATTTAGTGACCCAAAGCAAGAGCCGGGCGGACCTTGAACGACAGAACAGTCAATCTTTTGACAAAAACGCTTGCAATGTGAAAAATAATGCGTAATATTGCCCCCACAATATATATATGTAGCGTACAGAATCGATGATGAGTGTAGAGTCCTCCTATTATACATGGGCATTGATGACCCCTTGGGGGGTTGGAATCTATCAATAAGCCTTCGCGTAGCCCGCGTCACGCTATGCCGCGATCTCGTGTCGCGTCCTTTTTTTATTTCTCCTTTTACATACATACGTTTAATCATTCGGTTGTTGGACGGTTGCAAATCCTGAAAAAGCCTTTTCTTGATTGTCAATCCTCGATGAACCATTAAAAATACATATCGATGAAAGTATTAAAATTCGGCGGGACATCCGTAGGTTCCGTGAATAGTATCTTAAGTGTAAAGAAAATAGTAGAGGCTATCGAAGAGCCCGTAATCGTGGTTGTCTCCGCCTTAGGGGGCATCACCGACAAATTACTGGTCACTTCTACCATGGCTTCCCAAGGCGACCTTGCCTACGAGAAACAATTATCGGAGATCATCGCCCGCCATCTGGACGTGATCGAGGGGGTGATCGAAAACAAGGAGGTACGCATGGATGTCCAGAAGAAAGTGATGGCTTTACTGGATGAATTGAGCAATATTTTCAAAGGTGTTTATTTGATTAACGATTTATCCGCCAAGACATCCGATACGATCGTAAGTTATGGCGAGCGCCTATCTTCCTTGATCGTCTCGAACGTGATCAAGGACGCGAAGTTGTTCGACTCACGCAAATACATCAAGACCGTCAAGCAATTCAACAAGCATATCGTGGATTTCGACTTGACCAACAAGCTCATAAAAGAGACCTTCTCGCCGCTTCCCAAGGTTTCCTTGGTACCCGGGTTCATCTCTTCCAGCACGGAAACCGGAGAGGTCACGAACCTCGGACGAGGGGGCTCGGATTATACCGCCTCCATCTTGGCAACCGCCTTGGACGCCTCAGTCTTGGAGATCTGGACGGACGTGGATGGTTTCATGACCGCCGATCCCCGTGTGATCAGCTCCGCCTACGTAATCGACCGGCTTACTTTCACGGAGGCGATGGAGTTGTGTAACTTCGGGGCGAAAGTAATCTATCCGCCGACGATCTATCCGGTTTATCATAAGAACATCCCGATCCGTATCCTGAATACCTTCAACCCGACCGCTCCCGGGACCTATATCTCGAAAGAGCGGGTGAAAGAGGAAGGCAAAGCCATCATCAAAGGGATCTCCTCCATCAACGACACCTGCCTGATCACGGTGCAAGGACTGGGCATGGTAGGCGTGATCGGCGTAAACTACCGGATCTTCAAGACGCTCGCAAAGAATGGCATCAGCGTATTTATGGTATCGCAGGCCAGCTCCGAGAACAACACGACTTTCGCCGTACGTAACGCCGACGCTGATCTGGCCGTACAAGTATTGAACGACGAGTTCGCCTTGGAGCGCGCGCAGGGTGATATGAACGACACCGTAGCGGAGAAGGATCTGGCCACCGTCGCTATCGTAGGCGAGAACATGAAACGTACCCCGGGTATCGCCGGTAAGCTGTTCGGTACGCTGGGACGTGCGGGTATCAGCGTGATCGCTTGCGCCCAAGGCGCTTCCGAGACGAATATCTCTTTCGTTATCAAGCATAAATACCTTCGCAAGGCATTGAACTCCATTCATGACTCTTTTTTCCTATCCGAATATAAGGTATTGAACCTTTTCATCGCCGGTGTAGGAACCGTGGGCGGCAACTTATTGGAGCAGATACGCATCCAGCGACCGAAACTGATGCGGCAAAACGGTTTGAAGCTGAATGTCGTAGGCATATCGAACTCCAAGAAAGCCCTTTTATGCCGGGAAGGGATCAACCTCGACCATTATCTGGAGGAGCTGAAGGAGAACGGGGAAGAGAGTGACCCGGAGCATCTGTGCGAGGAGATTGTAAAGATGAATATCTTCAACTCCGTATTCGTGGATTGCACGGCAAGCCCGGACGTGGCAGCTCTTTACGAGACATTGATGAACAATAACGTATCCGTCGTAGCGGCTAACAAAGAAGCGGCTTCCTCCTCCTACGATAATTATACCAAGCTCAAAGAGACCGCCCGCCACCGCGACATCAAGTTCTTGTTCGAGACGAACGTAGGCGCCGGCCTCCCGATCATCAATACGATGAACGATCTGATCAATAGCGGCGACCATATATTGAGACTGGAAGCCGTACTTTCCGGTACGCTGAATTATATCTTTAACACGATCAGCGCCGATATCCCTTTCAGCGAGGCGATCCACATGGCAAAGGAGGCCGGATATGCCGAGCCGGACCCACGTATCGACCTTAGCGGCAAAGACGTAATCCGCAAGCTGGTTATCTTGGCCCGAGAGGCCGGTTATTCCGTAGAGCAAGCCGACGTAAAACAAAACCTGTTCATCCCGGAAAAGTACTTCGGGGGTTCCCTCGCGGACTTCTGGAAGCATATCAAGGACACAGACGCCGGCTTCGAGGAGAAACGCCAGCTGCTGGAAGCGGAAGGCAAGCGTTTCCGTTTCGTGGCGAAGATGGAGAACGGCGCTTGCGAGGTAGGCTTACAAGCCGTGGACAGCCACCATCCGTTCTATGAGTTGGAGGGTAGCAACAATATCATCATGATCTCCACCGAAAGGTATCATGAATACCCAATGATCATCAAGGGATATGGCGCCGGAGCCGACGTGACAGCCGCGGGCGTATTCGCCGACATCATATCCATCGCAAACATTCGATAGGTATGAAGCACATCATCATTTTAGGCGATGGAATGGCCGACGAGCCGATAGAGGCCCTGGGAGGCAAAACCCCAATGCGATACGCCAAGACGCCTTATATGGATAAATTGGCAAAACAGGGAGTAACCGGGCAGATGAAGACCGTAGCGGATGGCTTCCATCCCGGCAGCGAAGTCGCGAACATGGCAGTATTAGGCTATGACCTGCCCGCCGTGTACGAGGGACGGGGTGTATTGGAGGCCGCCAGCATAGGCGTCGCCCTGCAGCCCGGCGAGATGGCGATGCGTTGTAACTTAATCCGCGTAGAGGACGAAATCTTGATGAATCACTCTTCCGGCCATATCTCCACGGAGGAAGCGGACGTGTTGATCCAATGCCTCAACGAGCGATTGGGTTCCGACCGTGTCAAGTTCTATACGGGTATCTCCTACCGCCACCTCTTGGTCATCAAGGGGGGCGATAAGCGTCTGGATTGTACGCCGCCACACGACGTACCTCTCCATCCTTTCCGGCCTTTCATGATAAAACCGGAAGTTCCGGAAGCGAGAGAAACCGCCGGGTTATTAAACGAATTAATCCTCCAGTCGCAAGAGATCTTAAAGGATCACCCGGTGAACCTCAAACGTATGGCAGCGGGGAAAGATCCGGCGAACAGCATCTGGCCTTGGTCTCCGGGCTATCGTCCGGCCATGCGAACGATGCGGGAGATGTACGGCTTCGGAAAGGGATCCGTGATCTCCGCCGTCGATCTCATCCGGGGAATCGGTGTTTACGCCGGCCTCGAGGTGCTCCACGTAGAGGGAGCTACCGGATTATACGACACGAACTACGAGGGAAAAGCGCATGCCGCCCTTGAGGCCCTCAAGACAAACGACTTCGTCTACTTGCATATCGAGGCAAGCGACGAGGCCGGACACGAAGGGGACGTAGACCTAAAGGTCAAGACGATCGAGTATCTGGACAACCGTGCCGTACGTATCATCTATGAGGAAACGCGAAAATGGGACGAGCCGGTAGCGATCGCTATCCTTCCGGACCATCCTACTCCTTGCGCCATCCGTACGCATACGAGCACTCCGGTTCCATTCCTGATTTACAAACCGGGCGAGCAGCCCGACTCCGTTACCACATTTGACGAGTTTTCCGTATTAAACGGCAAATATGGCATATTGGAAAAAGATCAATTTATAAACGCATTTCTAAACGATTAGACCATGAACTATTACAGCACAAACAAACAAGCCCCCGTAGCCAGCCTGGAAGAGGCCGTCGTAAAAGGTCTGGCCGGCGACAAGGGATTATATATGCCCGAGTATATCGACTCCTTGGACGAGGAGGTGATAGCCAACATGAAGAACCAGTCCTTCCACGAGATCGCCTGCACGGTAGCGCGGATGTTCTTCGGGGAAGACATCGAGCCGGAGGTATTGGACGGCATCGTAAAAGATACGCTCTCCTTCGAGACCCCAGTGGTACCCGTAAAGGATAATATCTATAGCTTAGAGTTATTTCACGGGCCTACATTGGCCTTTAAGGATGTAGGAGGCCGCTTCATGGCTCGTCTGCTCGGTTATTTCATAAAGCAAGAGGGATTGAAGCAAGTAAACGTATTGGTCGCTACTTCCGGCGATACGGGAAGCGCCGTGGCCAACGGATTCCTGGGTGTTCCGGGCATCCACGTGTATGTGCTTTATCCCAAGGGAAAGGTCAGCCCGATACAGGAATGCCAGTTCGCGACATTAGGACAGAACATCACGGCATTGGAGATAGACGGTACGTTCGACGATTGCCAAGCGCTGGTTAAATCCGCCTTTATGGACGAGGAATTAAACCGTCATATGAAACTGACTTCGGCGAACTCCATCAATGTAGCCCGCTTCTTGCCCCAATCGTTCTACTACTTCAACGCTTACGCTCAGCTGGACAGGCTGGGGAAAGCGGACGAGCTGGTCGTTTGCGTGCCAAGCGGTAATTTCGGGAACATCACCGCCGGACTGTTCGCCTATTGGATGGGGCTCCCTATCAAGCGTTTCGTAGCGGCAAACAACCGTAACGACGTATTCTTAGAATACCTGAATACAGGGACTTACACACCCCGCCCGTCAGTCGCCACCCTAGCGAACGCCATGGATGTAGGCGATCCGAGTAATTTCGCCCGTATCATCGACCTATTCGGCATATTTCATGATCCCCACGAAGAAATATGCGCGCTGATCTCCGGACATCGCTATACGGACGAGGAAATCGCCTCTACGATACGAGCCCTCTATAAAGAGACGGGATATATCCTCGACCCGCACGGAGCCTGTGGCTACCAAGGATTACTAGACAGCGACCTAAGCGAGACCGAGACGGGGCTGTTCCTCGAGACCGCTCATCCCGCAAAATTCAAAGGGACAGTCGATAAGATATTGGAGGCAGATATCGAGATCCCCGCGAAACTGAAAGCCTTCATGGCAGGGACCAAGCAAAGCATCGAGCTGGCAAAAGATTTCAAGGGATTCAAATCTTTCTTGATGAGCCGGTAAAAACACGTATACAGGCATCGCACCACACGTACACAGGCGTGGACCCATACCTACCTATATACGGTGTGTGAGGGGGTGATGTTTGTATACGCTCAATCCACCGCCCACTCTTTCATCTCATACATATCCTTGTATTCTTCCCAATCCGGATCCACCTCGGTATAAATAGATATGGGCAATAGTTCGAAAAGAGCCAAGGCCTCATTCAAGCGTTCGCCGAATACACGCACGGTACGTGTGTAAAACACCCAGACCTTCTCTCCTCCTCCAGTATAGACACCCGTCAGGATAGCCAGCTTGTCTTTCTTTTCCATCGCCTTACGAAGCGTTTTCCCCACGGTCTCCATTTCCTCGCCAAGGTCGTCGCCGGGAAGGCCTCTTTCATCTCCCTCGTATTTCCAAGTGATCTCGACACGTTCCTTGTACTTACCGGATTCGATGAACTCATTCAACTCGTCTCGTCCGTAAACGGTGACTATTTGCCCTGACTCGTTTTCCGAGAGAGCCGTAAACCATACATCGCTTAATCTCATATCTCTATTTATCTATACGTATTCCTTACTCTGACTTTGCCGGGTAAAAGTACGATAAAAAAGGCTGCATCCGGTGAAGATACAGCCTTTTTCTATTTCCCGACGACGATTTATTATCTCTTTCCTAATCTGTGATCCATGATACCTACATGGCACTCGCCATAATTCTTCAATTGGTCTACGATTTCTTTCGCCGTTGATTCTTCCTCAACTTGCTCGTTGATGAACCAAGTCAAGAACTCACGGGTAGCGTGGTCTTTATCAGCCTCGGCGATATCAACCAATTTGTCGATCAACTCTGAGACATAGCACTCGTGTTTGTAAACATGCTCGAATACCTCCAACGGATTTCCCCAGCCTGTCGGGACTACGTTGATCTGGCCAATCGTAATATCACCTCCACGATCCAAGGCGTAATCGATCAACTTATGAGCGTGTCCCAATTCCTCATCGGCTTGTTTCTTCATCCAATGAGCGAATCCGGAAAGCCCTGCTTTCTGGAAATATACAGCCATTGACAAATACAAATTCGAAGACCACATCTCCGCATTAACTTGGGCATTGAACGCCTCTGATAATTTTTTACTTAAGATCATAATTTTATCATTATTTAGAAATGTCAAAACATTATCCGCCCACGAAATTCCACTCCGCGAATATAACTAAAAGTCGGATTCGATAGCATGCCCCACGCTTTTTTTAGGGCAATTTAAAGATGGGTTATTTCGAAAAATTCTCTAACTTACGCCACTATTTTGACAGGTACTATGCAATACACAAATAAATACAAATCTCCTTTGGGAGAAATGACCCTAGCCAGCGATGGCGACCAGCTGACGGGACTATGGTTCGACGGGCAGAAATATTTCGCCACGACTTTATCGGAAGAAAACCAAGAAAGGAATCTGCCGATATTTGAGCGAACCAAAGAGTGGCTGGATTGCTATTTCATGGGAAAGGTTCCCGGATTTACCCCGCCTATCCACCTGGAAGATACGCCTTTCCGGCTTGCCGTATGGGACTTGTTAAGTAAAATTCCTTATGGTAAAGTCGTAACCTACAAAGATCTCGCCCGGGAAATCGCCCGGGGAAAAGGTCTATCAAGTATGTCCGCACAAGCGATCGGTGGGGCGGTAGGCCATAACCCGGTCAGCATCATCATTCCTTGCCACCGTGTCGTAGGCAGCGATGGCAGCTTAACCGGATATGCCGGAGGCATCGACAAAAAGAAAAGTCTGCTTCAGATCGAACGGGCGGAAGAACTACCGCGTGAATACTTTATATTCACTGTTTCATCGCATCGTTCTTCCTCTTTTTCCACAGTTGATAACTGTTAAAAATATTTTGCCACAGTACGTAACTACCAGGACCAACAGAAGACAAGGGGTTCAAATAGGTGTAAGACATCCAGATCGCTAACACGGTATTTTTTTGTCCCAGGGCCTGTCCAGCGCTAATACGGTCATTGTATTTCGTTCCAATACGCTTTCCCCAATAAAACTGGACGATACAAGTTATCAAGCCGCCTAAGGCGATCAGGATTTCTACATAAACCTCCGCCTCGCTATTAACCAAGGATTTCACAGTCTGCCCGGTCACGATAGCCAAAGCTATGGTCCAGAGGTAAAAGGCCATATCCCGAAGTCCCGCGAGAAAGCGATGGATAGGCGGCATGAACCTGCGCAAGAATAAAGCGAGAAGAAACGGGAACAGCAGCAAAGGGAAAACCTTTCCTAATATCTTCAAGAACGCAGCAAAGAAAGTGATCTCGGCACGCGGTTCCACTAACGGGAAAACCAATGGCACGACAATCGCCGCCAATAGATTGGATAATAGGGTATAAGTAGTCAGGCTAGAGGCACTTCCCCCTAATTTCCCTGTAATCACGGCGGCTGCCGTAGCAGTCGGGCAAATCAGGCAGACCATCGCTCCCTCGAACACGTCTCGGTATGCCTCTCCCATTGGCAGCCAGAGCAATAAGGCGGCAAGCGCCAAACTGGAAACCGCTTGGATAAGCAATAGCCAACCGTGCCAAGGACTGGGCATTAATTCCCGGACAGAGATCTTACAGAAGGTCAGGAGCAGCTGGGCAAAAATAAAAAAAGGCGTCAGATACGCTATCAAAGTGTACATGAACGGCTTTGTAGGCTCCAGAAAAGTAACATTGGCGAAAACAAAATACCCTATCGCACCCGCTAACATGGAGATAGGGAGTGTCCATGTCTTGAAGAATTTCAACATAACGCCTATTCTTTTTAATCCGGGCTGCAAAATAACATCTTTCCATCGAAAGAGACAAACAAAAACATCCCTATTGTTAACACTATCACCTAAACCGTCGAAAGCGACAAGAAAAGGGACTGGGTCGTAATTCTTTTTCACGGCTCAGCCCCCCTCTCTCGACTATTGTATGTACCGGATCGCCAGTTATTACCTCAACGGGATGTATTGTACAAACGCCTCGATAGCCTCATAAGAAGCTAACCCCAACTGGCGATACAACTCAGCGGTAGCACGGTTACGGTCTTCGGCACGTTGCCAGAACAGACGCTCGTCGTCACCCAGATACGGAGCGCTCTCGGCCTGCGATTGATGCTTCAAGATAGCGTTACGTTTGAAGCGCAACTCCTCCGGACTGATAGGCACGGCCATCTCGATATGATCCATTTCCCATTCCGCCCATGCGCCACGATACATCCATACACGGCAATTCTTCATCCACTCCTCGTCTTTCACCTCGTCGATAGCGGCAAGGACGGCATCCAGACAAACCTTGTGGGTTCCGTGCGGGTCGGCCAAATCACCCGCCACGAACATCTCATCCGGCTTGATCTCCAGCAACAAAGCCTTCACTACGTCCTTATCGGCCTCGCTCAGCTCATTTTTCTTCACCAAACCCGTCTCATAGAACGGAAGATCCAAGAAATGAACATGATCGTCCTTCACGCCTGAGTAGCGGCAACCGTGACGGGCTTCCTCCCGCCGGATCGTTCCTTTCATAAAGAGGACCTCCTTCCGCTCCGGCTCGCCATTCTCCACCTTCTCGTAACGCAGGTAGTCGATGATCTCGTTCGCTTTATCCTTCACGGCCGAGTCGGGAGCGTATTTCTCACATACATCACGCAAATACTCGCAATAACGGATTACCTCCTCGTCGCCTACGGCGATATTACCGGAAGTCTCGTAAGCCACGTGCACATCATGATGCTGGTCGCACAAACGACGCAAGGTTCCGCCCATGGAGATCACGTCATCATCCGGGTGCGGACTGAACACAATCACTTTCTTCGGGTACGGGTTGGCGCGTTCCGGGCGATTGGAATCGTCAGCATTCGGCTTACCACCCGGCCATCCCGTGATCGTATGCTGGATATCGTTGAATATTTTGATATTTACATTATACGCCGAACCATATAGAGCCAATAACTCGCCCAATCCGTGCTCGCTATAATCCTTGTTTGTCAATTTCAAGATCGGTTTGTCTGTCAACTGACACAACCAAACGATCGCACGACGGATCAACTTATTATCCCACTCGCAGCTAGTAACCAACCAAGGATGGCTGATACGAGTCAAATCATAAGCGGCGGAAAGATCGATCACGACCTTGGCGTTCGGATGATTCTGCAAATAGCTGGAAGGGACGGCATCGCTAACCTTACCCTCAACGGTCTTGGCGACAATGCTGGCCTTATCCTCACCCCAAGCCATCAAGATCACGCTGCGAGCGTTCATCATCGTTGAGATACCCATCGTGATGATACCTGCCGGGACATTCTCCTGCGAGGGGAACGTACGGGCCGCCTCCTTGCGAGAAGCGCCTTCCAACAAGACCATGCGGGTACGTGAGCTAATCGTCGTTCCACCCACGTTGAACATGATATTACTGGCGTTACCGATACCTAACAACATGCAATCGATACCTCCCACGGATTGAATCGTCTCCTCATACTGGCGACAGAAATCGAGGATAGCATCTTTCGGCATGCTTCCGTCCGAACAATAAATATTCGCCGGGTCGATATCGATCTGATCGAACAGCTCCTCTTTCAGGCGAGCCAGGTTTCCTGCGCTGGGATTAGCCAATGGGTAGAACTCATATTCCACGAAAGCGACCACGTTGCGAAAACTTAATTTCTCCTCTTTATACATACGGATCAACTCCTTGTAAACGCTTAAGGGAGAACGTCCACCGGGTAAAGCGATCACGAAGGGCTTACCGATATCTTGTTTTTTACGGATTTGTGTCGCTATCTCTTTAGCGACTGCGAAAGAACCTTCCTCGGCCGATTCATAAATGTTTGTCGGAATCTTTTCCAGACGGGTCAAAACAGAATGCTCGAAAGCATTTTCCGGACGATAATACCGCAACGGTATACGCGTCAGCGTAATTTGGGAACTAAGGTTCGTTTTCATGTTTAATTATTGATTAAGTATTACAATCTTACTTGAATCACAAATATAGGAAATAAGTACTGATTCTGCCATACGCCGATAGAACAAATTTATTAGCCGAAAGGTTTGATCCATATTGTCTAAAAATAAAAAAGAGCCGCCCGGCCAACCCGGACAATCCCTTCCCTTATCATTAACGAACTTAGACCAGTGTATTCGTCTCCGGGACTAAATTTCCCATGCTCCATACCGCACGCACATTCAACTTACGATCCAATATCACGATATCGGCGTCCTTCCCTCTCTGCAAGGTTCCGGTGCGATCGCCTACCCCCATGAGGCGGGCCGGGGTCTCGGAAGCCATGCGGACAGCGTCGGCCAACGGAATATCAGCCTTCTGTACCATGGTACGCACCAATACGTCCATCGTGGCGATACTTCCCACCAATGAGGAGTGATCCGCCAACTTGCAAACGCCATCCTCGATGATAATGCGGGGATCGGATAAAGGCTTACCCTCATTGGCGGCACAAGAAAGAGCGTCCGTAACCAAGCAAGTACGTTCCACGCCTTTCAGCTTATAGACCAATCGGAGGATCGTAGAGGGTAAATGGCGTCCATCAGCGATCACCTCTACCGTCATATCGTCCATCAAGAAAACGCTTTCCACCGTTCCCTCATATTTATATTCCCGACGTTTATGAAACCCCGGCATGGCGTTATAGAAATGAGCCGCATGCGTGAAACCGGCGTTGTAAGCGGTCTTAATATCATCAAACTCCGCTTCCGTATGCGAGATTGCGGGCAGGATTCCCCTCGACTTCAGGTATTGGGCGAACTCAAGCGCACCTGGTATCTCCGGACTGGAATCCCAACGCTTGATGCAATCCGTCCGTTCCAATATCTCTTTATACTCCTCCGGGTCGGCGGGATTCTCCTTATCGATAAATAAGCTCGCCGCCATCTTCGGATTCAAATACGGTCCCTCGATATGCAATCCCAAGATAGGACCCTCTTTTTTCCTCATCATTTCCTCGCATACGGTTACCGCCTTATCGATCACCCCGATTTCCGGAGCCAACACGGTAGGGAATATCGTCGTGGCCCCATGCTTCTGATGGGCGGCCACCGCACCGTGGAAAGCCTCTTCCGTACATTCGGAGAAGTCGAAGCCCCCACCGCCATGGATATTCATCGCCACGAAACCGGGGACGATATACATTCCTTTCGCATCCACCACCTTGGCGCCAATCACCGCTAAATCGCTATTTGTAACCTCTAAGACCTTCCCGTCGCTAATCAATACGGAACCATCCTTCACCCATCCTTGCGGCGTAAGGATACGGCCATTTATAATCTGTGTCAACATAATCGTTCTTGCTTAGACTCGTTTATTCGTACCTTCAACCAACTTACCCATCGCCCAGACCGCACGGACATTCAAGTCTCGGTCTAATAAGACGATATCGGCGTCTTTGCCCCGCTGCAACGTTCCCTTGCGATCGGATACGCCCATGATACGGGCGGGAGTCTCCGACGCCATACGCACAGCATCCTCCAACGGGATCTCGGCCTTCTGCACCATCGTGCGGATCAGCCGGTCCATCGTAGCGATACTACCTGCCAAGGCCGAGCGGTCGGCCAACTTGCATACGCCATCCTCAATGATGACACGGGGATCGAAAGCGACTTGGCTATCACTGGCGGCGCAGGCCAAGGCATCTGTGATCAGGCAAGTACGTTCCACACCCTTTATCTTATAGACCAAACGAAGGATCGTAGGCGGCACATGGATACCATCCGCAACGACCTCGACGGTCATATCATCGAGCAGATAGATACTTTCCACCGTCCCCTCATATTTGTACTCGCGGCGTTTGTGGAACCCCGGCATGGCATTATAGAAATGGGTAGCGTGGGTATAACCTGCCTCATAGGCGGTCAAGATATCCTCAAATTCAGCTTGAGTATGCCCCACCGAGGCGAGTACGCCTTTCGAGGTGATATATTTACCGAACTGCATCGCTCCCGGAAGTTCCGGAGCGGCGTCCCAGCGCTTGATACAATGCGTCTCCTCCAACAAAGGGATATATTCCTCCGGATCGGGATTCTTGATATTCTCCGGGATTTGGCCGCCGGCCATTTTCATGTTGAAATAATGCCCTTCCAAATGAAGCCCCAAAACCGGGCTATCCTTCTCGGCCATCAGTTTCTCGGTAGTCTCGGCGGCAGCACGGATCATCGGGACAGTAGAAGAGGATAAGGTGGGGAAGATACTGGTCGTACCGTGTTTCATGTGCGTGGCTACCGCCGCACGGAAGGCGTCCTCGGTACCCTCCATAAAATCACGCCCCCCACCTCCATGCACGTGGATTTTCACACCACCGGGGACAATATACATACCTTTGGCGTCTATCAAGGTTGCCCCTACTACTGCTAAGTCGCAGTTCGTTACTTCTAAAATCTTACTGTCGCTGATCAATACCGACCCGTCTTTCAGCCAGCCTTGCGGGGTAAGAATCTTTCCATTAATGATCTGAGTTAACATGATATGAGTTTTAAGCTTTCGCGTTCTTTTAGGTTGACAAAGTTAAGGACTTTTCATTACAATAAACTACCTGTTTACGGTTATTTTCGACTCAAAAGGAAATAAAATCCACCGAGCCTCATCAACCCTTTACGGTTCCCTACCCAAGCGATTATTTCGCACCCGCGTACGACAGCTCTTCCAGCTCCAGGGTACGTTCCGTCCAAAGATCCATCGCGTCGGACAGCTCTTTTTTCATGGCGGAATACTCGCCATATAGGGAGACATCCGATGTACCCTCGGGCGTGGCCAACTTCGCCTCGATAGCCGCCATGGATGCCTCAAGCTCCGAGATACGGGCCTCGGCCTCGGCTACTGCCTTCTCCGCTTTCTTGATCGCCTTGCTCTGCTCCTTCCGGGCTTCATAGGAAAGTTTATTCCGGGAGGATCGCGCCTCCGAGATACTCACGGCAGAGATATTCGTCTGCGAAGAACGCTCCAACTCACGTAAGCTATCCATCTTCTTATGCTCCAGAAAATCATAGATGCCCCCCAAATGCTCTTTCACCCTTTGGCTTCCGAACTCATAGACCTTATCTACTAGGCCGTCTAGAAACTCACGATCGTGAGAGACGATAATCACGGTTCCGTCGAACTCCTTCAAGGCATCCTTCAATACATCTTTCGAGCGCATATCCAAATGGTTTGTCGGCTCATCGAGAATCAGCAGGTTGACCGGCTCCAATAACAAACGGATCATCGCCAAACGAGTACGCTCTCCACCCGACAAGACCTTCACCTTCTTATCGGAGGCCTCACCACCAAACATAAAAGCGCCTAATATATCACGGATCTTCAAACGAATATCCCCTTGGGCTACGTAATCGATCGTATCGAAAACGGTAAGGTTCTCGTTCAATAGCTGCGCCTGGTTCTGGGCGAAGTAACCGATCTTCACGTTATGGCCTAATTGTAGCTTACCGGTATAATCGGTGATCTCGTTCATGATACATTTCACGAGCGTAGATTTACCCTCACCGTTCTTACCTACGAAAGCCACCTTGTCACCCCGGTTGATCGTTAACGTCACATGCTCGAAGATCACGCGATCACCATACTTTTTCGCCACGTCCTCGCAAATAACCGGATAAGAGCCGGAACGTGGGGCAGGTGGGAACTTCAACCGTAGCATAGCGCTATCCACCTCGTCCACCTCGATGCGATCCAACTTCTCCAATTGCTTTATGCGGGATTGCACTTGCACGGATTTCGTCGCCTTATAACGGAAACGCTCGATGAAAGCTTCCGTATCGGCCACTTTCTTCTGTTGGTTCTCATAAGCGCGCATCTGCTGCTCACGACGTTCTCGCCGGAGCACGACGTACTCCGAATATTTCACCTTATAATCATAGATGTTCCCTAACTCGATCTCAAGGGTACGAAACGTGGTATTATCGATGAAGGCACGGTCATGCGATACGAGGATCACGGCATTGGCACGTGTCGCGATAAAGCTCTCCAGCCATTGGATAGACTCGATGTCCAGGTGGTTTGTCGGCTCATCCAGTAACAAGACGTCCGGCTGGCGGAGCAAAAGCTTAGCCAGTTCGATACGCATGCGCCATCCACCGCTAAACTCGGAAGTTGGACGATCGAAGTCCTCACGGGAGAAGCCTAGCCCGACCAGCGTACGTTCCAGCTCCGCATGATAGTTATTGCCGCCCATCATCTGAAAATGCTCGGTCAAATAAGTGACGCGGTCTATCACCTTTTGATAACCTTCCGACTCGTAATCCGTACGCTCCGCCAACTGGATATTCAGGCGGTTGATCTCCTCCTCCATCTCATGGATATGCTCGAAAGCGCACTCCGCCTCCTCCCGGACCGTACGAGTATCTACCAATCGCATATGCTGCGGCAAGTATCCGATAGTGATATCCTTCGGCACGCTAACGGTTCCTGAAGTGGGTGATTGCAGACCGGCGAATATCTTCAACATTGTTGATTTACCCGCTCCGTTCTTGCCCACCAAGGCTATGCGATCTTTCTTGTTTACTACAAATGAGATGTCATCAAAAAGCGTGAAACCGCCAAACTCGACTGTTAGTCCTTCAACCGAAATCATACTACCTCTTTATTTATAACCGCGAAGATACAACAGTTCAAGGTTTACTCACAAACTTTTCAATCAATATCAGCACATCACACACGATTCCAAAAGAAATCCCTAATTCAAACACGACGGAGGATTGATTGAATGGTCGCGGATTGGAGGACTTATACAAGCCTGATCAATAGTAAGGCACCTATTCCATTTATTCCTTTATAAACCGTTATTTATCCTGAAAAAGTTCGTACCTTCGTCCCTTGTTAATAACTAATTATTAAATCATGAAAAAGAAAAGCTTAACTTTATTACTAGCGACTACGGTGGCCGGTAGCATCCTGTTTTCGTCCTGTATAGGATCTTTTAGTTTGACGAACAAGCTTTTAACATGGAATAGAAGCATCGACAGCAAGTTTGTTAATGAGTTAGTGTTCATTGCTTTCTGGATTGTCCCGGTTTACGAGATTTCTGCTTTGGCTGATTTCCTTGTGATCAACTCTATCGAATTTTGGAGCGGGAGCAACCCTGTAGCGGATGTAGGTAGCGTTAAAACAATCGATGGTAAAGACGGCGTTTATACCGTAGAGACAAAAGCCGACGGATACCATATCCAAAAGGAAGGCGATGAGAAAGCCGTTGACTTCGTTTTCAACGAAGCGGATCAGAGCTGGAATGTGGAGGCTGACGGTGAAAGCACAAAATTGTTAAAATTCAAGAGCAATGACGAAGTTGTCATGTTCCTGCCGGACGGTAAAGAGATGAATGTAGCGTTAAGCCCATCCGGAGTTTTGGCGTTCCGGCAGGTAGCTTACGGATATTCTTACTATGCGGCTAACTAATCGAGGATCAAAAATTGAAAGTTGAGAGTTATAAGGAAGAGCTATTCCCGATTTTTAATTTCCAACTTTCAATTTCCAACGATTCAATGCTAATCTAAATGAAATACGATACCTATGAGCTCTATCAAGAAAATAATGCTTTCCGGAGCATTGGGTTGCCTTGTTTCCGGAATAACTTATGCGGCGGACGGTTCTTCACCCCGGCCCGTAAAACCTTATTGGCAAGACATTCAAGTCGTAGCCGTAAACAAGGAAAAACCCAGAAGCTCCTTCATGAGTTACGCGGACCGAGAAACCGCCCTCACCTCTCGATTTGAGAAAAGCCCGTACTATTCCCTATTAAACGGTACTTGGAAATTTTTCTTTGTCGACTCTTACAAAGATCTTCCTCAAAATATCACAGATCCTTCCGTTAATACCTCTTCATGGGATGATATAACCGTTCCCGGGAACTGGGAAGTACAAGGACATGGCGTAGCCATTTATACGAATCATGGTTACGAGTTTAAGCCAAGAAATCCCCAACCCCCTTTATTGCCGGAGGCGAATCCAGTTGGCGTATACCGCAGAGATATCGAGATCCCCACAAGTTGGGACAACCGGGATATTTATTTACACATCGGCGGAGCTAAATCCGGCCTTTACGTATACTTAAACGGGAAAGAAGTGGGTTATAGCGAGGATTCCAAGAATCCCGCCGAGTTCCTGATCAATCAATACCTGCAACCCGGAAAGAATGTGCTTACATTAAAGATATTCCGTTGGAGTACCGGCTCTTATCTGGAATGTCAGGATTTCTGGAGAATGAGCGGTATCGAGCGTGACGTATTCCTTTGGTCTCAACCAAAGGCCGGTATTCAAGATTTCCGCGTCATCTCGACCTTGGACGATACGTATACGAACGGAATCTTCAAACTGGCGGTTGACTTAAAGAATCATACGCAAGAAACGAGAGACTTAACTGTCGGATATGAGCTTTTGGACGCGAAAGGTAATTTTGTGACCTCCGAGGCTAAAGACATATGGGTAAGTCCCTCAGGTCCTCAAACAGCATCATTCGAGTACGATTTAAAGAACGTGGCCCCTTGGAGCGCCGAGCATCCGAATCTATACAAATTATTGATGACGATCAAAGAAGATGGTAAGGTAATCGAGGTCGTCCCATTCAACGTTGGTTTCCGTCGGCTCGAGATGAGGCAAATCGACCAAGTAGCGGAGAACGGGAAACCTTATACGGTCTTCTTATTCAACGGGCAACCGGTGAAGTTCAAGGGGGTCAATATCCATGAGCATAACCCAGAAACCGGACATTACGTAACCGAGGATATCATGCGTAAGGATCTCGAACTGATGAAGCAAAACAATATCAACGCTGTCCGTCTATGCCACTATCCGCAAGACCGTAAATTCTATGAACTCTGCGACGAATACGGATTGTATGTTTACGATGAGGCGAATATCGAGTCTCACGGCATGTATTACAGCCTGAGGAAAGGCGGCACTTTGGGAAACAATCCGGAATGGCTGATCCCGCATATGGACCGTACCATGAATATGTACGAACGAAACAAGAATTATCCAAGCGTTACTTTCTGGTCACTCGGAAACGAGGCTGGAAACGGATACAACTTCTATCAAACTTATTTATATCTGAAAGACAAGGAAACAAATAGCATGAATCGCCCGGTGAACTACGAACGTGCCCTTTGGGAATGGAATACGGATATGTACGTACCTCAATACCCGAGCGCTGAATGGTTAGAAGAAATCGGACGTAAAGGTAGCGATCGTCCGGTAACTCCTTCGGAGTATTCACATGCGATGGGTAACTCTTCCGGTAATTTATGGGATCAATGGAAAGCGATCTATAAATACCCGAACCTGCAAGGCGGATTCATCTGGGACTGGGTGGATCAAGGTATCTTGGAAAAAGATGAAAACGGACGTGAATACTACACCTATGGCGGCGACTACGGAACAAATGCTCCCAGTGACGGAAACTTCCTTTGTAACGGCTTGGTAAACCCGGATCGTACCCCGCATCCCGCTATGGCGGAGGTTAAATACGCCCATCAAAATATCGGGTTTGAGGCGATCGATTTGGCGAACGGTTTATTCCGCGCCGTAAACCGTTTCTATTTCACGAACCTAAAGAAATATAGGATCCACTATAGCGTAACGGCCAATAACAAAGTCGTACGCTCCGGTAAAGTCTCTTTGGATATAGAGCCACAAGCCTCTAAGGAATTTACGGTTCCCGTAGGCAACTTAAAGCCACAAGCCGGTACGGAATATTTCGTAAACTTCAACGTAATGACCGTAGAAAAAGAGCCGTTACTCTCTATCGGACACGAGATCGCTCGCGATCAATTCCGCTTACCGATCGAAAGCCCCAAGAAGGCGTTTAAGACCAAGGGTCCTAAATTAACGGTCTCAACAAATGGAGATAACTTATCGGTATCCTCCTCAAAGGTAAACTTCGTGTTTAACAAAAAGACCGGAATCGTTACTTCTTATAAAGTGGATGGTACAGAATATTTCTACGAGAGTTTCGGCATCCGACCGAACTTCTGGCGTGCGCCGACCGATAACGATTACGGGAATGGTATGCCCAAACGATTGCAGGTCTGGAAGGAAAGCAGCAAGAACTTCAACGTAACAGACGCTACCGCCACTATGAAAGGCAATAACGCCGTGGTTAACGTAAACTATTTATTGCCGGCAGGAAATCTATACATTATTAATTATACGATCTATCCTAGCGGAGCTGTAAATATTGCCGCCCGTTTCACATCCACGGATATGGATGCCGCCCAAACCGAGGCATCGGAAGCTACCCGTACGGCAACTTTCACTCCGGGACGTGATGCCGCCCGCAAGGAGGCTTCCAAGTTGAATGTTCCCCGTATCGGTGTCCGCTTCCGCTTACCGGTCGGCATGAACCAAGTGGAATACTTCGGACGGGGACCCGCGGAAAACTATTGGGATAGAAACGCCGGCAGTATGATTAGCGTATATAGATCTACAGCCGAGGAATTATATTTCCCGTATGTACGCCCACAGGAAAACGGCCACCATACCGACACGCGTTGGGTATCCGTCAGCACCGGGAAGAAGGGTTTGTTAATCCAAGCGGATAACACGATTGGATTTAGCGCTTTGCGAAATTCCATTGAGGATTTCGATGATGAGGAAGCGACCGGCCTACCCCGTCAATGGAGTAATTTCACACCGGAGCAAGTAGCGAACCATGATGAAGCCGCGGCAAAGAATGTATTACGCCGCCAGCATCATATCAACGATATCACGCCTCGCGACTTCGTTGAGGTTTGCGTCGACTTGAAACAACAAGGCGTAGCAGGTTACGATAGCTGGGGTTCGCGTCCGGAACCAGCTTATACATTACCAGCAAACCGGGAATACAACTGGGCCTTTACCCTGATTCCGCTTAACCCACATTGCCACAATAGACCTTTCGTAAGGTTAAACAATCTTTAATTTCGATGGTTTTATGCGGTTTTTGCTGTGTCTATGTGTTAAAATCAGGTTATTTTGGTTCCATACCCCCTCTGTAGTACCCCCAGACTTTTGGCTGTCGTCGGTACAATGCCGACCTTTGTCCCATGCACATAGGAACAGTCTATAAAACCAACAGCAAGGGTGAACGCAAAGCCTACTATCGCCTTGAGG
>NZ_JAAKDT010000016.1 GCF_011038785.1 Parabacteroides sp. ZJ-118 | reverse complement strand
CCAAAATCGTGCGCGGGTGCACCGATTACAGCAGCATGCTCCCCATGAACATGGGTTTGAGTACTAATAAATACTAAATGTTTAATGAAAACAAAATCAGGGGATAGAAGCTAACAGCCATTGAATCCGTGATTTGCAATTTCGTCCGGCTGTGCTTGGACGCTTACGTTTACAACCCTATTCATGGCAGTTTATAATGCCCAACGGCAGTATTTGTGTCGCCCAGCGTGGCTATATGTGTAGGTTTTCGTCCCCATTCGTGCCTGAAAATGGTAATATTCTCACCTAAAAGAGCGTTTTGTGGCTCCTCTTGGCTTCTGGTTTGACCGATCTCAGGAATGTCGCTGTCACGATTTACCTATAAAAAGAATCAGAAAGAAAGGAGAAGGACAACCTGAGCGCCTTATTGATAATGAGATTTACCTATAACCGTTCTCCCATAACATAAGAGCCTTTTTGAGAAAGCGAAGGTATTTTAAATGAAAGAACCGTGGGCGGTTTTGATGTTTTCTTGTCTTACTGGCCTATAAATCGAGATTTATATCTATATTTGTCGATTGAAAGTGTGTTATCAATTCAAAATGTGAATAATATCATGAGAAAATTATTGTTAGCCTTTTGTACGTTAGCCATGGCCTGTAGCGCCGGGGCGCAGTGGAAGCCCGCTGGAGACAAGATCAAAACGGATTGGGCTGAGAAAGTAGATCCCCGGCATGTATTGCCGGAGTATCCGCGTCCCGGGCTGGAACGTGCGGATTGGCAGAATTTGAACGGCGAGTGGGAATACGCGATCCTTCCAAAAGGACAGGTGGAGCCGGCGAGTTTCGATGGGAATATCTTGGTGCCGTTCGCCGTGGAATCTTCCTTGTCTGGCGTGCAAAAAGAAGTGGGAGAGAAGAATGAGTTGTGGTATAAACGAACCTTTACGGTACCCTCCTCCTGGAAAGGGAAAGACATCTTGTTGAATTTCGGCGCCGTGGATTGGAAAGCGGACGTGTTCGTGAATGATATCTTGATCGGTTCCCACACGGGAGGTTTTACCCCGTTTTCCTTGAATATCACGCCCTGCCTGGATGGCAAAAGCACGCATAAGCTGGTGGTGCGTGTATGGGACCCGAGCGATAAAGGCTTCCAGCCTCGCGGCAAGCAAGTGGCCGACCCGGAGGGAATCTGGTATACGCCGGTCACCGGAATCTGGCAGACCGTATGGCTGGAACCGGTCGCTTCCTCGCATATCACCTCTATCAAGGCGATCCCGGATATCGATAATGGCGTGATGAGCGTGACGGTCGGGGCTTGTTCCGACTCCCCGCTGCCGGATATCGTGGAGGTAAGCTTGCTCGACAAGGGGCGGGTGGTTGCCGGCGCCAAGGGCGTACAAGGAAAAGAATTACGCCTGGCCGTGCAGAATCCTACGTTGTGGGAACCTTCCAATCCCTATTTATATGATATGAGGGTGAGCCTGTCAAAGAATGGCAAGAAGGTAGACGAGGTGAAATCGTACACCGCCTTCCGCAAGATATCCGCCGAGCGCGACGCCAATGGCATCATGCGTATGCGCTTGAACAACAAGAACCTGTTCCAGTATGGCCCGCTCGACCAGGGCTGGTGGCCCGACGGGCTTTACACGGCTCCCACGGACGAGGCGTTGCTGTATGATATCGTGAAGACGAAAGCGTGGGGTTTCAACATGATCCGCAAGCACGTCAAGGTAGAGCCGGCCCGCTGGTACTATCATTGCGATAAGGAGGGTATGTTGGTTTGGCAGGATATGCCTAGCGGCGACATGGGTAACCAATGGGCGCCTCATACGTACAACGGTGGAACCGACAAGGAGCGTACCGAAGAGTCTGTCCGCAATTATTACAAGGAGTGGAAGGAGATCATGGACCTGTGCGTCTCGAACCCTAGCGTAGTGGTATGGGTTCCCTTCAACGAGGCTTGGGGCCAGTTCGATACCGAGAAGGCTGCCGAGTGGACAAAAACATACGATCCTTCCCGTCTGGTGAATCCGGCCAGTGGCGGTAATTTCCGTGCGTGCGGCGATATATTGGATTTGCATAATTACCCGGCCCCGGCGATGTACCTGTTCGATCCGGCACGCGTGAACGTATTGGGCGAGTATGGCGGTATCGGCCTGGCCGTGGAGAACCATTTGTGGTGGAACAAACGCAACTGGGGCTATGTGCAATTCAAGAATAGCGATGAGGTGACCGCCGAGTACGTGAAGTACGCCAAGGAGTTGAAGGCGATGATTCCGAAAGGCTTCTCCGCCGCTGTCTACACGCAAACCACGGACGTGGAGGGCGAGGTGAACGGCCTTATGACCTACGACCGCAAGGTCATAAAGATCAACGAGGCCGAGGTACGCAAGATGAATCAAGAGGTGATCAAGGCGTTGTCTGAGTAGATATGATTCGGGATGTGAGTCCGCGAGACGCCAAGGCGATCGCGGACATATACAATGAGTATGTCGCGAATAGCGTGGCTACGTTCGAGACGGAGCCTTTGCGGGTGGAGGAGATGGAGCGTCGCATAGCCGGGATCTCGGCGAGCTATCCTTACCTGGTGTACGTAGAGCAGGACGAGGTCGTGGGATATTGCTATGCCCACGCGTGGAAAGAAAAGGCCGCCTATAAATATACGCTTGAGACTACCGTTTATTTATCCCCGAGACACCAAGGCAAGGGAATCGGCCGTCAGCTTATGGAAAGGCTGATCGAGGAATGTCGGGCAGGCGGCCGCCACGCCCTGATCGCCTGTATCACCGAGGGGAATGAGGCCAGCTGCTCGCTGCATGAGAAACTGGGATTCAAAAAAGTATCCCACTTCGAGAAAGTAGGGCTGAAATTCGGGCGGTGGCTGGACGTGGTAGATTATGAATTGATAATTAAGCCTAACGAGAGGTAACTTTCGAATCTCAATTTTCAATTCTCATTTAATATGCCTATCTTCGCGATAAACAAAATGTAAAGAATGAAATACAATACAGAAGAAAAGAGATTGACTTTGCCCGAATACGGGCGCAATATCCAAAATATGGTGGACTACTGCGTTACCATCCAAGACCGGGAGGAGCGCAAGCGTTGCGCCAACACGATTATCAACATCATGGGAAACATGTTCCCGCACCTGCGTGACGTAAACGACTTTAAGCATATCCTCTGGGATCATCTGGCGATCATGGCCGATTTCAAGCTCGATATAGACTATCCGTACGAGATCATCAAGAAGGAGAACCTGTATAGCCGTCCGCCTCGTATCCCGTACAACAACAACTGTATACGCTACCGTCATTACGGAAAAACCTTGGAGCTCATGATCCGCAAGGCCACGGAGCTGCAACCCTGCGTGGAGAAAGACCAGCTCGTGCGACTGCTGGCCAACCATATGAAGAAATCGTTCCTTTCCTGGAACAAGGAAAGCGTGGACGACCGTAAGATCTTCAAGGATCTGGACGAGCTATCCGGCGGCAAGATCGTATTGAGCGAGGGTGAGCACAAACTGGCCGAGAGCCGTGATATATTGGCCCGTAATAACAGTGGCGGCCACAAAAGAAACTTTACGCGTAAAGGCAGATGAGCGCGTTCGTTATAGAAGGCGGTTGTCACTTGTCCGGCGAGATCGTCCCGCAAGGCGCCAAGAATGAGGCGTTGGAGGTGATCTGCGCCACATTACTTACCCCGGAGAAGGTGACCATACACAATGTGCCCGATATCTTGGACGTGAATAACTTAATCCAGCTCCTCCGGGATATGCGGGTCAAGGTGGAACATCCGTCCGCCGATACCTATACCTTTCAGGCGGATGAGGTGGATATAGAGTATTTGCGTACCGAGGAGTTCCTGCGCAAGAGCGGTAGCCTGCGGGGTTCCGTGATGATCGTAGGCCCGTTGGTAGCCCGCTTCGGCAGGGCGCTGATCCCGAAGCCGGGGGGCGACAAGATCGGGCGACGCCGGCTGGACACGCACTTCGTGGGAATCCAGAAGCTGGGCGCCTGCTTTAGCTACGACTCCGGGCGGCAAGTGTACGAGATAGAGGCACGCCAGTTGAAAGGCGCCTATATGCTGCTCGACGAGGCCTCCGTGACCGGAACGGCCAATATCTTGATGGCCGCCGTGCTGGCCGAGGGGGTGACGACAATCTATAATGCCGCCTGCGAGCCTTACCTGCAACAACTTTCCACGATGCTGAACCGCATGGGAGCGAGGATCTCAGGTGTCGGTTCCAATCTGTTGACGATAGAAGGCGTACGGTCGCTTTCCGGTACGGAGCATACCATCCTCCCCGATATGATCGAGGTGGGTAGCTTTATCGGTATGGCTGCCATGACCGGATCGGAGATCACCATCAAGAACACAGGATATGATAAGCTGGGGATCATCCCGGACGCCTTTCGCCGCTTGGGTATTACCGTGGAGCAGCGAGGAGACGACATTTATATCCCCCGGCACGATTCCTACGAGATCGATACGTTTATCGATGGTTCTATCATGACCATCGCCGATGCTCCTTGGCCGGGGCTTACGCCGGACTTGCTGAGTGTATTCCTTGTCGTGGCCACGCAATCCGTGGGAAGCGTGCTGATCCACCAGAAAATGTTTGAGAGCCGCTTGTTCTTCGTGGACAAGCTAATCGATATGGGAGCCCAGATCATCCTTTGCGACCCGCACCGGGCCACGGTGATCGGGCTGGGTAACCGCTTCAAGCTACGGGGCTCTACGATGGTTTCCCCGGATATCCGCGCGGGTATCGCGTTGCTGATCGCCGCCATGAGCGCCGAGGGCACCAGTACGATCCATAATATAGACCAGATCGACCGGGGGTATCAGGGTATCGATAAACGATTGAACCGGATCGGGGCACGTATCACGAGGATCTAAAGGAGTTAGGTGATGATCAGAGAAGAAGAGGTTTTCAAGATCGGGTGGTTTGCCAAGCCCCATGGCATCAAGGGGGAGTTGTCGTTGGTGACGAACCGCGATGTGCTGGACGATGCCGAGGATCCGTACATCGTTTGCGAGATGGATGGTATCTTGGTACCGTTCTTTGTGGAGGGTTCCCGCTATAAGACCGATACGGTGGTCTTGGTGAAACTGGAGGACGTGAATTCCGAGGAGGATGCCCGCAAGTTCGTGGGCAAGGAGGTGTTTTATCCTTTAGACGCCGTGGACGAGGAGGATCTCGTGGAGGATGTGACGTGGGATCGCTTTGTCGGTTATACCGTGACGGACGTGTGTAAAGGCTATTTAGGAGAGATAACAGGCGTGGATGAGACGACAATCAACGTCCTTCTGCGTGTCGATCATAAGGGCGAGGAGCTGTTGATTCCCGCCGTGGAGGAGTTGATCACCGAGGCCGACCATGAGGCTTGCGGCCTTACAGTGTCTTTGCCGGAAGGACTGATTGATTTGTAATTGAGAATTTATAATTGAAGCTCAGGGGTTGAAAAAGAAGAATACGAAATCGTTTTGGCACCGGATCCGGTTCAAATATAAACTTTCCTTTATCAATGAGGGGACGTTGGAGGAGGTGTGGTCTTTCCGGCTTTCGCGGTTATCGGCGTTTGTCACCTTGGCGGTGTTCGCCTTTTTCTTGATCGCCTTTACCGCCTTTATCATCGTCAAGACTCCGATTCGTAACTACTTGCCGGGCTATCTGGATGTGGAGGTCCGCAAGGAGATCATGCAGAATGCCCTACGGGCAGATTCGTTGGAGCGTATGATCGAGATCCAGTCCCTCTATCTGGATAACGTGGCCGGAATCCTTTCCGGCACGATGCCCCTGGACTCGATCCGCCGGATAGACTCCTTGGCTAGCAGCGATATTAACTATGAGATCCCCCGTAGCGAGGAAGAGATTGGCTTCGTGAAAGATTACGAGGAAGAGGAGAAATATAATTTATCGGTATTGACCGATCCGGGCAAGGTCCCGACCGATGGAGTCTTTTTCTATAAGCCCGTGAATGGTGTGGTCACCTCTCATTATGAGACGGATGTCCACCACTATGGCGTGGATCTGGCTGCGGCAGCGAAGGAGAGCGTCTTGGCTACGCTGGATGGTACGGTGATCTACACCGGGTTCGACCCGAACCACGGAAACGTAATTCAAGTACAACATAAGAATGGATTCATCTCGGTTTATATGCACAACGAATTGCTGCTGAAAGCGGTGGGAGACCATGTGGTGGCCGGCGAGGCAATCGCTATGGTCGGGAATACGGGAGAGTTGTCTACCGGGCCGCACCTGCATTTCGAGTTGTGGTATAAGGGCAATCCGGTGAATCCGGAAGAATATATAGCTTTTTGATAATCCATGAAAAAAAGACAGTTAGCGATATTGGGCTCGACCGGTTCCATCGGGACCCAAGCCTTGGAGGTGGTGAGCGAGCATCCCGACCTTTTCGAGGTGTATGCCTTGACCGCGAATAACCAAGTGGACTTATTGATCAACCAGGCCCGGAAATATATGCCGGAGGTGGTGGTGATCGCCAACGAGCGGAAATATCCCGAGCTGAAAGAGGCCTTGGAGGATCTGCCGATCAAGGTATGGGCGGGTGCCGACGCTATCGCCCAGATGGTGCGGTCGGAGCCGATCGATATGGTGCTCACGGCGATGGTGGGCTATTCCGGCTTGCGGCCGACGATCTCCGCGATTGAGGCGGGAAAGGCGATCGCTTTGGCGAATAAGGAAACTTTGGTAGTGGCCGGCGAGCTGATCATGAAGCTGGCCGCCGAGCATAAGGTGCCTATCTTGCCGGTGGACTCGGAACATTCGGCCATTTTTCAATGTTTGACAGGTGCGTACGATAATCCGATCGAGAAGATCTTGCTGACAGCTTCCGGCGGCCCGTTCCGGCGGAAGACGCTGGAGGAGCTGGCTGCCGTGACGAAGGCGCAGGCCTTGAAGCATCCGAACTGGACGATGGGGGCGAAGATCACGATAGACTCGGCCTCGATGATGAACAAGGGCTTCGAGATGATCGAGGCGAAATGGTTGTTCGATGTCACGCCGGATCAGGTACAGGTAGTGGTGCACCCGCAGTCGGTGATCCACTCGATGGTGCAATTCGAGGATGGCGCCGTGATCGCCCAGTTAGGAATACCCGACATGAAATTGCCGATCGCCTACGCTTTCTCGTTCCCGACACGTATGAGGAGCATGGCGCCCCGCTTGGATTTCAACCGATATTCGACCCTGACGTTCGAGGAACCGGATATGGGGCGCTTCCGCAACTTGGCTTTCGCTTTCGAGGCGGCCCGTCAAGGAGGAAATATGCCCTGTGTGCTGAACGCCGCCAATGAGGTGGTGGTGGCCGCCTTCCTGCAAGACCGTATCGGTTTCTTGCAAATGAGCGACGTGATCGAGCGGGCTATGCGGAAAGCCTCGTTTATCGCCAATCCCTCGTATGAGGATTACGTGGCCACTGACGCCGAGGCCAGGCGGTTGGCGGCCGAGTTATTTTGAGATCATTTAAAACAGAACAAACAATAGTAGATGGAAACTTTTTTGATTAAGGCGTTACAGCTCATCTTGAGCTTATCGATACTGGTGATTGTCCACGAGTTCGGGCATTTTATCTTCGCCCGGATTTTCAAGGTGCGGGTAGAGAAGTTCTACCTGTTCTTCGACCCGTGGTTCTCGCTCTTTAAGCATAAGCCGAAAAACAGTGACACGGAGTATGGTGTAGGCTGGCTCCCGTTGGGAGGATATTGCAAGATCTCCGGTATGATCGACGAAAGTATGGACAAGGAGGCGATGGCTCAACCGCCCAAGCCCTACGAGTTCCGCTCCAAGCCGGCCGGACAGCGTTTGATGATTATGATAGCGGGCGTGTTGCTCAACTTCTTGCTGGCTTTGTTTATCTATTCCATGGTCTTGTTTACGTGGGGCGATACGTACTTGCCCTTGAAGAACATGAAGATGGGTATGAATTACAGCGAGACGTTCCGGAACGTCGGTTTTCAGGACGGCGATATCTTGCTGAGAGCGGACGACGAGGAGTTGGAGCGTTTCGGTAGCGACTGTTTTCGCAAGGTGGTGGAGGCGAAGACCGTGACGGTGCTCCGCGACGGGAAAGAGACCGTGATCCCCATACCGGAGGATATGATGCAGCGTTGCATGCGCGACGGGAAAGGCTTTGCCGATCCTTTGCGTATCCCGATGGTCGTCCGCGAGCTTCCCGACAAGAATGCCCCGGCGGCTCTCGCCGGCATGCGGCCGAGGGATAGCGTGGTGGCTATCAACGGTGTGGCTACCCCGACGTTTTATGATGCCTCCGGGTTATTGTCAAAGAATAAGGGTGAGGAGGTGACCGTCGATTTCTACCGGGACGGCCGGTTGGAGTCGTTGACCCTGAAGACGGACTCGGCCGGGAAAATTGGCGTAGCGGTGATGTCGCCCGCGGATCTCTATCAGACCGTGACCCGCGAATACGGCTTTTTCGAGTCGTTCCCCGCCGGTGTCGAGTTAGGTATTAACACGTTGAAGGGATATGTGAACGACATGAAATATGTGTTTACGAAAGAGGGCGCTTCCAGTCTAGGCGGTTTCGGTACGATCGGCGGGTTGTTCCCGTCTGTCTGGGACTGGCGGATTTTCTGGGAACGTACGGCTTTCCTGTCGATCATCTTGGCATTCATGAATATCTTACCCATTCCGGCTCTGGATGGCGGACACGTGATGTTCTTGATCTATGAGGTGGTGGCCCGTCGCAAACCGAGCGATAAATTCCTGGAGTACGCCCAAATGGCAGGTATGTTCATCCTGTTCGCTCTATTGATCTACGCGAATGGAAACGACATCTTCCGCTTCTTCTTCAAATAAGCGGACGAGAATCAAGAAGGGCCCGTATATATTTGTGCCCGGCAATTAGGCGGTGAAAAAGAGCGCAGGGGGAGAAAACTATCCACGGTCATTTCCCCCTGCGCCCAAAAAGCAGTCAAACTTTAACTTCCTTCTTATTTCAGGATGTCGTTGATAGAAGCGAGGATCTTCTTGGAGTTCTCGTCTTTCGGGTCGAGCTCGACAGCCTTTGTCAAATATTCTTTCGCTTGCTTGAAGTCTTTGTCGGCTTTTGCCTTCTCGGCGTTGTATTTATCCGGATCGGAAGTGGCGATCGGGGTAGCGGCTTGTAATATCTTCGCTCCGTTGCCGTACGACATGGCGCCAAGGCTGTAGTAAGCGTTGCTCTGGTAGTCCTTGTTCGATACGGCTAGGACCTCTTTGTACATTTTCTCGGCACCTGCCAGATCTCCCTTCTTTTGGGCGGCTTGTCCCTGTTTGATGCAGTAACCGTAAAGCAGCTTTTCCAGGTTGGTCTTGTTCTTGTTTCCATCGGGAATCACTTTTAATCCCTCTTTTACCGTAGCCAGGAATTCTTCTGTCTTGTTTAAGTTACGGTAAGCCATAGCCTCGCCTACATACGAGTCGTCTACGTTGTAGTTCATCTTAACGGCCATGTCGAAGTACTTGGCGGCCTCGGTGTAGTTCTTCGCTTGATTAGCGGCGTATCCGCAATTGAAGATACGGGCCGTGTCTTGGTAATTGTTTTGTTTTAGGTATTCGCCGTATTTTGCTACGACGGTAGCGTAATCTTTTGCTTTCAGAGCAGCGTCACCTTCATCTCTTAATTTGTCAGCATCTTGCGCGAATAGGTCTCCCGCACATAGGCATAAAGCCACTAATAAAACAATTTTTTTCATGATAATTATTAAATTTAATTGATTGGATGCGCTAAGTTAGGGTGTGCGGGAAAAGTCGCCAAGATATTTTACGTTTTTTAGAAAACAATAAAAATAGAAAACATAAAAAAAGGGATTGCCGCAAGCAATCCCTACGAATGAAAGACTCGATGGGTCTATTATAAACCTTGTCCGTGGCAGTTTTTGTACTTCTTGCCACTTCCGCAAGGGCATGGATCATTGCGCCCTACCCGTTTCTCGGCACGAACCGGAGCTTGCTTCGGCTGGGGTGCCCCGGCTTGGGCGTTGTTTCCGCTCAAGGTTGTTTTCTCCGCACGGTAACGGCTCATATCCTCGTGTCTCTCCGGGGCAGCCTCTTGTACGGCGATACGTTGGCGGGCTCTTCCCTCGGCGATCGCTTGGGCGGCTTGCTGGGCTACGGCCGCTTGACGGGCCCGCATGGCTTGGATTTGCTCCTCGGTCGGCTCCTCGCGCACCGGGATCTGGCCACGCATCAAGATAGCGGCTGTCTTACGGTTCATGTTGTCTACCATCGTCTTGAACAGGTTGTAAGACTCAAGTTTGTAGATCAACAATGGATCCTTGTTCTCATAGCTCGCGTTCTGTACGGAGTGGCGTAACTCGTCCATCTCGCGTAGGTGCTCTTTCCATCCCTCGTCGATCATATGCAATACGATTGATTTTTGGAAGGATTTAACGATAGCCTTACACTCCGTGTCGTAAGCCTCTTTCAGGTTACAAGATACATTGTACATGCGCTTGCCGTCCGTGATAGGGATCATGATGTTCTCGTACATCGCTCCTTGATTCTCGTATACTTGCTTGATAACCGGATGAGCGACCTGCGTCATACGCTCCATACGGCGCTTATACGTCTTCAATGCCTCCTCGAACAGTTTCTCTACGAGTTGCTCCGGTTTCATGCCTTTGAATTCGTCTCCCGTGAACGGACTTTCCATGGCGAATGTCTTGAACAATTCCAGCTTGAAGCCCTCGAAGTCCTCGGCGTGTTGATCGGCGATAGCCGTAGAGGTATCGAAAATCGTGTTCAATACGTCCAGGCCGATACGCTCTCCCATCAAGGCATGGCGACGACGGGTGTAGATCACGTTACGTTGTGAGTTCATCACGTCGTCGTATTCCAACAGACGCTTGCGGATACCGAAGTTGTTTTCCTCTACCTTCTTCTGGGCACGTTCTACGGACTTGCTCAACATATTGTGCTCCAAAACCTCGCCTTCCTTGAAACCCAGCTTATCCATCAAGCCGGCTATCTTTTCGGAAGCGAATAAACGCATCAAGTCGTCTTCCAGTGATACGAAGAATACGGAGGAACCCGGGTCTCCCTGACGTCCGGCACGACCACGTAACTGACGGTCTACCCGGCGGCTCTCGTGGCGTTCCGTACCGATGATCGCCAAACCGCCGGCATCCTTAACCTCTTTAGATAGCTTAATATCGGTACCGCGACCGGCCATGTTGGTAGCGATCGTAACTGTACTCTTCTGACCTGCCAAGGCCACGATCTCGGCCTCTTTCTGGTGCAACTTCGCGTTTAATACATTGTGCTGGATCTTACGCATCGTAAGCATACGGCTCAATAACTCGGAGATCTCTACGGATGTCGTACCCACCAATACCGGGCGGCCTGCCTCCGTCAGCCGAACGATCTCCTCGATAACCGCGTTGTATTTCTCACGTTTTGTCTTGTAGATTCGGTCGTTCATATCGTTACGGGCGATCGGCCGGTTGGTCGGGATCACCACCACGTCCAATTTGTAGATATCCCAAAACTCGCCTGCTTCCGTCTCCGCCGTACCGGTCATACCGGATAGCTTGTGGTACATACGGAAGTAGTTCTGCAAGGTGATCGTGGCGAATGTTTGTGTAGCGGCCTCTACCTTTACACGTTCCTTAGCCTCGATCGCTTGGTGCAGGCCGTCGGAATAACGGCGTCCGTCCATGATACGGCCCGTCTGCTCGTCGACGATCAGGACCTTGTTGTCTATAACCACGTACTCATCATCTTTCTCGAATAAGGTGTAAGCTTTCAACAATTGGTTGATGGTATGTACACGCTCGCTCTTAACGGAATAGTTCGCCAAGATTTCATCCTTTTGAGCCTGTTTCTCCTCCTCGGTTCCGGTCATATTCTCCAATTGGGATAATTGGGAAGTGATATCGGGGAGTACGAAGAATGTCGGGTCGTCCGTCTTGCCGGTCAATAGGTCGATACCTTTATCCGTCAATTCGATACTGTTGTTCTTCTCGTCGATCACGAAATACAACTCATCGGTTGCCTCGTGCATATGGCGCATGTTCTCGGACATGAAATATTCTTCCGTCTTCAACATTTGGGCCTTTATACCTTGCTCGCTTAAGAACTTGATCAACGCCTTGTTGCGCGGGAGTCCTTTATAGGAACGATATAGTTGGACTGTTCCTTCCTCCACGACCTTCGGGTCGTCGCTAGCCATTTTCTTCTTGGCCTCGATCAATAATTTGGAGCAAAGATCTTTCTGCGCGTTCACGACAACCTCCACGTTCGGGCGGAATTGCTCGAACAATTGTTCCTCTCCGCGAGGGATCGGTCCGGAGATGATCAACGGCGTACGAGCGTCGTCGATCAATACGGAGTCCACCTCATCGACGATGGAGTAGTTGTGCTTGCGTTGTACCAAGTCTTTCGGGCTGATCGCCATATTGTCGCGCAAGTAGTCGAAACCGAACTCGTTGTTCGTGCCGAACGTGATATCCGCCTCGTAAGCCTTACGGCGAGCCTCGGAATTCGGCTGGTGCTTGTCGATACAGTCTACGGAAAGTCCGTGGAACATATAAAGCGGTCCCATCCACTCGGAGTCACGTTTTGACAAGTAATCATTCACGGTTACCACGTGTACGCCGTTACGTGTCAAGGCGTTCAAGAATACCGGAAGGGTAGCCACCAAGGTCTTGCCTTCACCGGTCGCCATCTCGGCGATCTTGCCTTTATGAAGAACGACGCCACCGAACAGCTGAACGTCGTAATGGATCATATCCCAAGTGATCTCGTTTCCACCGGCTTTCCAGTGATTCGCGTAAATCGCCTTATCGCCTTCGATGCGGACAAAGTCGAAGCGAGCGGCCAGATCCCGGTCGAATGGGTTAGCGGTAACTACCACCTCCTCATGCTCGGCGAAACGGCGGGCCGTATCTTTCATGATGGCGAATACCTCGGGCAAGGATTGCTCCAGTATCACTTCCATCTTGTCCGTGATGGCTTTCTCGATTTTATCTACCTCGGTCCAGATCGCCTCTCGTTCTTCCAGTTCCTTATCCTCGATGCCTTCGCGAAGCGCTTCCACTTGCGCTTTCTCCTCGGCTACGTAGTCTTGGATACGTTGTTTGATCTCATCTGTCTTCGCTCGCAACTCGTCGTTCGAGAGTGCCTTGATTGACGGATATACGGCCTTTACCTTATCTACGTAAGGCGTGATTTCCTTAAGGTCGCGCTGCGACTTATTGCCGAACAGCTTCGTCATAAACTCATTAAATCCCATGATTCTTATGTTAATGGATAGTTGAGCAACTATCGTCTGTTATTACTTTGTTGTTTGAATAATTCGATAATAATAAATAAAGAAAGAGCCACACAACCCCTGACAATTATCAACTTTTAAGGATCAAGTCTCTATTATCTGGTTGTCAGCTCCCAGAGCGGCAAGCTTCGCGCAGCGTTGGGTGGCCGGATTCTCAGCACATGGGTTATCGTGGGGGCTACCTCTGTAGCCTTGACTTCGCGGTAGATATGTTGGGGCTTCAACCCGTTGCCCATAAATACCAGCGGGGTGATAACCGCGTTATTGCGTATGATCTTGACTTTTTCTTTCGGATTGTCGAGGTTTACTTTCCAGCCGGGTTGCAGCTCGATGATCAGGTCGCCCCGTCTCAGATGATGCGTGCCTTGACGGAAGTTGGCGGTTCCCTCGTTCCAGTCGCCCGTAAGCAAGCTCCTACCCGTGGTGACGAGTTGTACGCCACTGAATTCCTGTATGAACTCGGCGGCCTTGTTCTGTAAAGTTGTCAGATCCAGTTTGGCATCTTCTATCGCCTTTCGGTTCAAATAGATCTGGTTGTCGTAGTATCCCTGTACCCAACTGGTATGTTGGCCGTAAATGGCCATCAAGTACATGTTAAGCAGGGCCACGCAACGTTTCGGGTGGAACTCGCCTCCATTCACCATCAGACCGTCCGGATAGGACTCCTCGCTTTTGTAATAACCGGAACCGGTGAAGACTACCAATGTATTGGCCAAGCCCACTTTCTTGTCGATGGTATCCAACAGCTTCTCAATGTCTTGGTCGAGTTGGTAATACGTATCTTGAATCTCCCGGGTGTATTCCTTGCTCATCGTTCCCCGGTAATTACCGGCGTAGTACGTGATCGACAGCATATCCGGGCAGCTGCGTGTGCCAAACCCTCCGTATTCCAGGAACTGGAGGGCCAAGCGATTGATCTCCTTATTGATGAACGGCGAGGTCTTCAGGTTCGGATAGCAGTTCGCGAACTTCTCGCTGAACGTATAGCGGAAAGGTAGATCGTCCAACACGTAAGGAAAGGCATCGTATCTATCCATCGGAAGGGTAGGAGTCCATACCATGGATTCCAGGCGTGACGCCAAGGATTCCGGGCCGTTATTATAGCGGTCTACGTACCAAGGGATTCCCTTGTAGTACGTCGTGGTAGCCCATTTCCCGTTGATGTTGTCCATCCAGAAAGCTCCGTTCGCCGCGTGTCCGGCGGAAAGGATGGCACTCTCGGCATCCGGGGCGATGGAATATACGTCGCTCCTCCCTTGAGAGGCGATTTTCAACTCGTCGCCGATCGTGGAGCTGAATAAATTCTTGGGCGAATAATTCTCTTTCGTGTAGTTACCTAGATATTCGGGATCATTTAAGATCGAGACCTCTTTCTCTTTCTCGAAATCAAACGTCTTATCTCCGGCGATACCGCTGAAGCAAGGGTTGCTCCCGGTAAAAAGGGTCGCGAACGCGCTGGCTTGGTCTATGTCCGAGAACTCGAAGCGGATATTGTTATATACCAACCCCTCGTTCATCAAACGCTTGAAGCCACGTTCGCCAAATGTATTGTAAAAGTATTCTATATAATCGCCCCTCAGCTGATCCACGGTAATACATACCACCAATTTGGGGGTACGCTGTTGCGCCTCAAGGTTTGTCACCACGAGGATAGCGATAAGTGACGTTATAATTTTTCTCATCCGATTCTCCATATCTTTCTGTAAACACCCCAACCCGAACGAACCCAAATCGAGGCTACAAGCGGAATAAAGGCACTGTTTAGATGTTGCGGGATGAAATGCCATCCCAGTAACATCAGCGTAAGCGCCGCAAAGTTAATAAAATGGTAGTAATATGCAGCCTTCCTCAGCTTTTTTACGCAAAACAAAATAACAGCGATCAAATCGAGCGGCTGTAACCATACCAAAGACCAGTTCGGCCACGTGCAGGGATGGACGGATATAAAGCTAAGAAAGAAAAGGATGACACCTCCGGCCCCGGCTGCCGAGAAAAGGACGAGATCCACCCACGGGCAATATCTTTTTTTGTGCCATTCGATCCAAGTAAGTCCTGAAACGGTCCCGAACAGAAGCCAGGCGCAGACTAAAGGGGTGAATAAATCCCAGATCTCTCTTTCCGGTTCATCGGCTTCCCCGGCTCCGATCACGTGAGTCTCGCTCACCAAGGGGCGGATTGTGCCGTCCGGGTTCGTGATGGTGGCTTTAGCGAACGCTTCTTTTAGATAAGGGGGAAGGAAGAGCATCTCGTGTTGGGTGGCCTCCCGGTCGGTGGGGCTGCCCAGCGCCAGGTCGCATCCGAACGTGAGCCACGGATGGTTTCGGGTACAATGATTAATAAGATTCCGGAAGGTCCGGGATTGATAGGGATACTGATAGTCTACGCTCCCGTCGATCTCCTTTTCCAGGATCGCGGCAGGGCGGGTAGCGCAATTATCGAAAAAGAAGTTGTAACGGTATACCCTGTTCTCCGGCCTGTAATTAATAAGCAGGGCATCCCATATATGTTCTTTCTCTTCTGGGGTAAGGTTCAATACTTGCTCCGTGATATCGCTGCCCCGCATCTGGTACTCGATCACGTAGTCTTGGAAATCGGCCACTCCCAGTTTATAATCCGTCTCTCCTTTCGCGAACCGGTAGATAAAATTAGGTTTGGAGAAGTCAAATATACCGTAATTGAATATATAATCTATGTTTTGCTTGGGATCGTATATGCGCAGGGCGGCATGCCCGTACACGGTGAATACCTCCTCGTCGTAAGGTGCGCTGGTCATCAAACTGATACGGGCCTCCTCGCTCAGTTTGGGCTGTGCGATCGCCGATATGGAAAGAATCCCCAGCAGGAATAGAGATAATATCTTTTTCATGCTCTTCTTGATTATCGGATACAAAGGTAATCATTTCTTTTCTATAAAGATAAAAGCCGGAACAGGCTTGGGGCAAAACCGTGCCGGAATGTAAGTCTTCCAATCCTTGATGTTACCCAAATACCTCTTTTTCGATTGTTTTGACAGGAATAAAGGTTTTTTGATGACAGATGCCTTTTGCGGGAAGGCGAAAATAGAGGGAAAAGGAAGGCGGGAATAGCCTATTTTGCCGTTTTTCGGGGATATGAATAGGCATTGCGGGGAGTTTATGATCCAACGGAGAGGTGTTTATGACGGCGTTGTAAGTTACTTCCGATCGCGATTCATATTGTTTTCGGCCGGAAACTTGGGTGTATTCGGGTGAAAAGCTTGTTATATCCGGATGAAAAGTCGCTGGTTTGTCCGTCCGCGACCAGCAGGAGAGGAGATTTCTCGCTAGCATGAACCGGCTAAAATCCATAGTGATCTGTCTGATAGGTTGTTGTGAAAAAATATTCTCAAATTTGGAAGCAAGCCGTACCTTGTCTCGAAATAATCGATTCTCCGGAAGTTTCGATTACAAAGTGTCAAAATGACAATTTGGATACGATTGCCTTAATTTTTCTCCCGAAAACCTTGCTTACAGAAAAATAATAGCTATATTCGCGTTCGCAATGCGGTAGTAGCTCAGTTGGTAGAGCATCAGCTTCCCAAGCTGAGGGTCACGAGTTCGAGCCTCGCCTACCGCTCTGTACCGATAATCAGGCGGCCGTATAGCGATTATACGGCCGTTTTTTTTGTTATCCGGAGGCTCTTGTGTCTGTTTATCGGGAAGAAGGCGTGGCATGTTGGAAGGATTCATCTATAATATAATGTAATAATGTATAGGAAATGGAAAAACTAATCTTGATAAAGGTAGGAGGGAGGATCGTTGAGGAAGAAGAAACGCTTCGTCAGCTGTTGAATGATTTCGCCGCTATCGAAGGATATAAGGTGTTGGTGCATGGGGGAGGACGCTCGGCTACCAAACTTGCCGCCCGATTGGGTATTGAGAGTAAGATGGTGAATGGCCGTCGTATTACGGATGCCGAGACGCTGAAGATCGTGACGATGGTTTATGGCGGACTGGTGAATAAGCATATTGTCGCCGGCCTGCAAGCTTTAGGCGTGAACGCTTTAGGATTGACCGGAGCGGATATGAATTTGATGCGTTCGGACAAGCGTCCCGTGAAAGAGGTGGATTATGGTTTCGTCGGAGACGTGAGGGAAGTGAACGCTGATTTGTTAGCCGCCTTGATCCACCAAGGAATCGTTCCGGTATTGGCTCCTCTTACACACGATAAGCAGGGAAACCTGTTAAATACGAACGCGGATACGATAGCGGGAGAGGCCGCGAAAGCGTTGGCGAGATACTTCGAGGTAACCTTGATGTTCTGCTTTGAGAAAAAGGGAGTTCTATTGGATGCGAACGATGACGAGAGCGTGATTCCGGAAATTGACCGGGAAGCGTTTGATAAATATGTGGAACAAGGCGTTATCCAAGGGGGCATGATCCCGAAGCTGGAAAACGCTTACCAAGCGATAGATGCAGGGGTGAAGCAAGTGGTCATTACGCAAGCCTCGGAAATCCACCAGGGTAAAGGAACAATCGTTTTTTAAGGCAGGTGGCTGTGCCAAAATGGGACGGACCTGCCACACATTGATATTCGTTTATTGGGGAGGAAACCTAATTTATGAAAAACGGTTTCCTTTAGGATCACAAGGAAAAATGTGATAAAAGTAATGAACTATAGAAATTAACCCTCCTTTTTTTACTAATGTTCATAAATTTATTAAAATGACATTCAAAACCCGTATATTTTTTATTTTGGAGAGGAAGATAAGCTAAAAAATAGCAACAAGAAGGTTTATTTTGTGATATTATGATATTTTCACAGTGATAAAATGTTTGTTTTTAATCTCTGTAAATATCTTTTTGTGCCCCAAAGTGGTATTGTAATAACATTAAATTGTGTATTTATTTGTTTTTAACGAAAAATATTTTGTACATTTGCGGCGTGAAGGTTGTGTTGATTCTTGATAAATTATGAAAAACGTTTTTAGAAAATAATTAATTGTTAAACAAAGAGTGTGTTTATGAAAAGATTGACTTTTGTATTGTTATGCTTGTTTATAAGCATAGGAGTCGTAACGGCACAGACGATGAAGATAACAGGGCATGTTATATCATCGGAAGATCAGCAACCCGTGATCGGTGCGGCGGTTGTTGTGAAAGGCACTACGATCGGTACGGTTACGGATTTTGAAGGTAACTTCACCTTGGATGTGCCAGGAGACGCTAAGACGATTTTTATCTCTTACGTGGGATTGAAAACGAAGGAAGTGGCGGTAGCTCCGGTGTTGAATATCGTGTTAGACTCGGATTCCAAGGCGTTGGATGAGGTGGTCGTAACCGCCATGGGTTTGACCCGCGAGAAGAAATCATTGGGTTATGCGCTGCAGGAAGTAAAATCGGAGGATATAACGAAAGCGGGACAGATGAATGTCGCTAATTCGTTGTCCGGAAAGGTTGCCGGAGTGCAAGTCACCGCTCAAGGCGGACAAATCGGCGCTTCGCAGAATATCGTGATCCGTGGAAACTCTTCCTTCGGAAATAACCAGCCTCTTATCGTTGTGGACGGTGTGCCCATGACGAACGATAACCCTACAGGTAGCTCTGTTATCTTGGGATCGGGATTGAATGATATCAATACGGAGGATATTGAGTCTATCTCTGTCTTGAAGGGAGGTTCCGCCGCCCTTTATGGTATGCGTGCCGGTAACGGTGTTATTTTGATTACGACGAAGTCGGGGAAAAAAGACAAAGGCGTTTCGGTAAGTTATGATGGCGATATTACGATGGATCGTATTTATAACTTGCCGGGTTTGCAGAATAAGTACGGACAAGGTTACTATGGCTCTGAGTTTGATTGGAAGGCCAGCGGTTTCGATGGCTCTTATCAGGATTTCGCCTCTTCTATGGGATATTCTTACGCGGATGGAAATGGTAGCGGTGTTAATGATAACGCGGATGAGTCTTGGGGACCTCGCCTGGATATCGGTTTGCAATTGCCTCAATTTAATAGCCCCGTGGTGAATGGGGTTCGGCAGGCTACTCCATGGATTTCTCATCCGGATAACATTAAGGATTTCTTCCAGACCGGTTACTCTACGAGCCATACGATCAGCTTGACTGCCGCTACGGAAAAATCGTCTACTCGTGCCTCTATCTCTTATCGAGGCCAAGAGGGTACGACCCCGAATACGGATATGCAGCGCTACGCGGCCTCCTTGAATACGAAGATGAACTTTAATAAATACGTGGAGTTTGATCTTTCCGCCAACTTCGTACGTACGACCAGCGGTAATCTTCCGGCTACCGGTTATGACGGGGCCAATGTCTTGCAGTCCTTGTTGCAATGGCACGGCCGCCAAATCGATATGGACGACCTGAAGGCGAATTGGGATCAGAAAGATGAGACCGGCGCTTATACGCACTATAACTGGCAACAATCCTATGCCAACAATCCTTATTGGGTGTTGAACAAGAACTTGAACAAATATAAACGCGATCGTATGTTCGGTAAATCTTCTTTGTGGTATAAGCCGACGGATTGGTTGAAGTTCGAGGGACGTATCGGCTTGGATACCTATTTCTCCAGTCAGTTGTCTAACGTTGAATGGAGTATCGATTACCCGGATGGCTATTTCCGCGATTACGATCGTAGGACAACGGAGATAAATGCGGATTTCATCGCTTACTTTGACAAGCAGTTTGGTGATTTTCATGTGAACGCGTTGGCTGGCGCCAATTACCGTGATTATGATTACTTCCTTAAAGCTATCGGCGCGGATGAGCTGACCGTTCCGGGGCTTTATACGGTAGCGAATGCCAGAGGTTCGGTATATGCGTCGGAGAATCACGAGACACGCCGTTCCAACTCGGTTTACGCCAATGCTTCAATTGGCTGGAGGAATCAAGCGTACGTGGATATCAGTGTTCGTAATGATTGGGATTCTACGATTAAGGATGCGTTCTTTTATCCGTCGTTCAGCGCGAGCTGGATCATGACCGAGACCTTCCCTTCCTTGACGGAATCCGATTGGTTGAACTTCTTGAAGTTGCGGGGCGGTTGGGCGAAGATTGGTTCCGCTACGGATCCTTATTTATCGAACGCCTATTATTCGGTTCTTTCCGCTCCGTTTAATGGAACAAGCTTGTATTATAATCCGACCACTTTCCCCGCCACTCATTTACGTCCGGAGATGGTGAAGACTTGGGAGGTCGGCGCGGAGGCTAATTTATTGCGGAACCGTTTGCACCTGGATGTAGCCTACTACCAGAAAACGACAACAGACCAGATCATGAAGGCGCGTGTTTCTACATCTACCGGTTATCGTTCGATGATGATCAATGCCGGCGAGATCAGTAATAAAGGTGTCGAGCTTCAATTGAGTGGTGATATTATCCAGAATAAGGATGGTTTCAACTGGACAGCTACCTTGAACTGGTCTAAGGATAAATCGAAGATTGTGGAGTTGTACACGGATCCGACAACAGGAGAGTCCTTGGATGCTTATGAGATCGGTTCTAGTTGGAGTTGCTACAACTACGCGAAACCCGGCAGGAGTTGGGGTACTTTGGTGGGTACAGGTTTTGTGTATGATGAGGATGGCGCTATCTTGGTTAGAGATGGTATGCCAATGTACGAGGAGAACAAGGAAATCGGTGATGTGACCCCGGATTGGTTAATGGGCTTCAACAATGAGTTCTCTTATAAGAACTTGAGTTTTGGTTTCTTGTTGGATTTCCGTAAGGGTGGCGATATATATTCAATCTCTCAGGCGTTTGGTACCTATACCGGTATCTATGACTTCACGGCAGAGGGAGATCTTCGTGAGAACGGTGTTATTGCCGGACAGAACGTAATGACCGACAAGGTGTTCAAGAACGAGGATGGCTCTATCAATAATACGGCGGTTAGCGCTGAGGACTTCTTCGGCAACTATTATACGATCTGCGAGATGGCCGTGGTGGATGGTTCTTTCTTGAAATTGCGTGAGGCTCATTTGACATATACATTCCCGCAGTCTATCTTGAAAAAGACGAAATATTTGAAGGCGGCTCATGTATCATTGGTAGGGACGAACCTTGCGTTGCTTTGGGTACATAAATCGAACCAGATCCATTTGGATCCGGAGTCTACGACGGGTGCGGCAAATGCAGATGTCGGTTTTGAGTCCAATTCTTATCCTCCTTCTCGCAGCTTTGGACTGAAAGTGGGTGTGACATTCTAAAAGTATCATTTATAGTCATAATATAGAAAGATGAAAAAATATATTAAAAATATAAGTACGGCGTGTGTGGCCTTGTCTTCATTGTTCATGGTAGGATGTACGGATTCCTTCGAGGAAGTGAACACGGATCCTGATAATGCGGAAAATGCCCCGACCGAGAATTTGTTGGCATATTCCTTATATAACACTTCCTATCGTTTTTATGATCGTTGGTTCGCTATGGATGAACCTATGTCGTTTGGTGGGTATGTAGCCAAGATGAGTTATATAGACGAGTCCCGTTATCAGTTCCGTCCGGGTGTGCAAGATACGAACTGGGAGCATATTTACCGTGTGCTCAACAATGTGATGGATATTCAAAGACGTTCGGAGGCTTCCCCGAATATGTTGAACGTGGCTAAGGTGTTGGAGGCGCACGTGATCCAGATCGCTACGGATCGTTGGCGCGATGTTCCCTATTCTGACGCTGTCAAGATGGCCGATGGCGTGCTGACCCCGAAGTATGATAAGCAAGAGGATATTTATCCGGCTTTGCTGGCGAAGTTGAAAGAGGCGGCTGATGGATTCGCGGCCGGTGGCGACGATGATATTAGTGGTGGAGACTTGTTGTTTCACGGCGATATGCTGAAGTGGCAGAAGTATTGCAACTCCTTGCGTTTGCGTTTAGCGATCCGTATCTCCGAGGTAAGTCCGGCTTTGGCCCGGCAGACTGTGGAAGAGGTGCTGGCCGATCCTGCTAATTACCCGATCATGGAGGATAACGATGACAATGCGTTCTTCTGGTGGTTGGAAGGCGATGGCAATTACTACGAGCCGATCGCTGACGCGTACCGTACACGTAAGAGTGAGTTCTGTTGTTCCGACGTGATGGTGAATTATTTGTTGGAGAACAAAGACCCGCGTATCTCGGTTTATTGTGAGCCGACACCGTCTAGCCAAACTCCTCCTTCCGAGGGTGATACGGAGAGCGATTATACGGACGGAACCCCGGTTTATCGCGGTTATACGATCGGGGCGACCACTAATCCTCCTTCTCGCCTTTATTCCGTATGGGGGAAGCGGTTCGGTATCGATTTAGGTGGTTTCTCTCCTTATATGCGTGTAGCTGAGGTTTATTTCCATATCGCGGAGGCTGCGAAACTGGGATATAACACGAAGGGTGTGACCGCGGAGGAGGCTTATAACAAGGCGGTTCGCTTTTCTTTGGAGGAAAATGGCGTAGCGGAAGGTGATATAGAGGCTTATATGGCGGGTGCCGGTAAGTTTAAGGACGACATGAAGCAAATCTGGTATGAGGAGTGGGTGGCAATGTTCAAGCAAGCCATGGAAGGATGGTCTTTGTATCGTCGTACGGGTGTTCCCGAGACTCATTATATCGCTCCGGGACGTGCCACTAAATATGCGAATCATAATGTGCCTCCGTTCCGTTCTCCTTATCCGAATACGGAGCTTTCGTTGAACAAAACAAATAACGCGCCGTTTAACGCCGAGGTTGTAGATAATTTTTGGGGCAAACAAATGTGGTGGGATACACGTACAGGCGTTCATTAACTACTAGTTAATATAGACATACCAAGTGCCTGTATACTATAGGGGGACTGCTCGCGAGGAGTAGTCCCCTTTTTGCCAGTATGCTGTCATTCTTAAATAAACTATGTACCTTTGTTTAATTTATTTAGAAAATATGCAAAAAGAAGGAAAGATGGTCATCCGTATCAAGAATATCGTTACCCGTTTGCCGGAATTACGGTTTACGGCACCCGTGAACTGGCGGATTGATGAAGGACAGCAATGGGCCGTGATAGGCCCGAATGGCGCAGGAAAAACGTTGATCGCAGACATTATGCAACGGAAATTCGCGTTTAAGGAAGGGGAGGTTGTATTCGCTGGAGACGGAAAAGTCCGTGATTTTATCAAATGTGTGGCGTTTAAAGATATATATTCATTGGTGGATTGCCGGAATTCTTATTATCAACAACGTTGGCATTCGACAGAGACAGATGAGATACCTACTGTCGAGGAGTTGTTGAAGGAATATGCCGGTTCTGATGATTTAGCGAAGATATTGACTTTTTTCGGTATAGAGGATTTATTGCCTAAGCGGTTGATCTTCTTATCAAGTGGCGAATTACGAAAAATCTTGATTGTCCGTACGTTGCTTAGTCGTCCTCGTGTCTTGATTTTAGATAATCCTTTTATCGGCTTAGACGCTCCATCCCGGGATTTATTGGCAGAGACGCTGGGGCAGATGATAAATTTGAATGGGGTGCAGCTCGTTCTGTTGTTATCTAATCCCCATGACATACCGGCTGTGGTCACGCATGTATTGCCTATCCATGATCGTACTTGCTTGCCTCCGCTGACTCGAGAGGCGTTTATGTCGGATGCGGAATTAATCGCCCGTCTTTTTCCAACGGAAGGGATTCATGCGTGCGAGGAAGTTGGTAAGGTCCGTTTACCTGTGGATATGAACAAAACAGCCTCTTCCCACGAGGTGACTTTACGTATGGAACGTGTAAGGATACGCTATGGCAGCCGCACGATCTTGAAAGACTTGGATTGGGAAATCAAGAACGGAGAGAAGTGGGCGTTACTCGGTCCGAATGGCTCCGGTAAATCCACCTTGCTGAGTTTGGTGTATGCGGACAATCCCCAGTCGTATGCGAATACGTTGTATTTGTTTGATAGAAAGAGAGGTTCCGGGGAAAGTATTTGGGATATCAAGAAGCGTATCGGATATGTATCGCCGGAGATGCACTTATATTATAAAGAGAATGTCTCTGCCTTGAATATTGTGGGTTCCGGCTTTTTCGATTCGATCGGTTTGTTTCGTAAGTGTAATGCCGAACAAGAAACGGTAGCCTTGGAGTGGATGAATGTCTTTGGTATCGGACATTTGAAAGACCGTTTATTCCTGACCTTATCGTCGGGAGAACAACGTTTGGCTTTATTAGCGAGAACCTTCGTGAAAGATCCCGATTTAATTATATTAGATGAGCCTCTCCACGGTCTGGACGTGAGCAATAAGAAAAAGGCGGCTGCTATTATCGAGCAATTCTGCGATCGTCCGGGGAAAACCTTGATTTACGTAACCCATTACTCGCATGAGGTGCCTGCATGCGTGGATAAGCGTTTCGATTTAGTGAAAATTTAGCGGATAAATCGGGTGTTATACCCGATACTAGGTAATCCGTGATAACAAACTTTTAGTTTGTAGATTGTGCTACAAAGAATTTATTAGTGTTCCTTAGTGTTTACAACCGATAATATATAAATGTGCCATGGAAAAAGTAATTTACAACTTAGTGTTTAATCGAAAAAAGCAATTGAACGCGGAAGGAAAAGCTTTGATTCAAGTAGAGGCCTATTTGAATAGGCAAAAGAGGTATTTTTCAACGAAAGTTTATGTGAAACCTTGTCAATGGGACAACAAAAGACGTTCCATAAAGAATCATCCGAATAGGGATGTGCTAAACCAGTATCTTCAGAACTATATTATGGAGTTGGAGAGAGATGAGTTGGAGAAGAGACAGGCGAATGACGGTTTCTCGTTGAAGGATCTGTGCGAGAAGAGCTCTCCGACACCAACGTCTCCCTCGTTTCTTGTTTTTATGCGTGAGGAAGTCTTACACAGTAATTTGAAAAAATCGACATTGAAAAACCATTTGTCCACTTTGCATATTTTATCTGTATACAAGAAGGAGGTCCTATTTAAAGATATTAATTTCAATTTTTTATGCGATTTTGAATATTTCTTATTGAAGCAGGAGTATCATCGAAATACGATCGCTAAACATATGAAGCATTTGAAACGATATATCAACTTGGCGATTAATAAGGAATTGTTCGAGTTACACAAATATCCTTTTCGGAAATATAAGATTAAGTATCAAGAGAGTAAGCGTACCCATTTAACTCCTGAGGAGTTGGGTCGTTTGGAAAACTTAAAGCTGGATGGACAGCGTACACTGCGTCGATGTCTGGATATGTTTTTATTTAGTTGCTACACGGGACTACGCTTCTCTGACATAGTAAGTATAACGAAAGAGAATTTTTTGATTATTGATGATAAGGTTTGGCTGGTTTATTCATCGATGAAGACAGACGTGAGCGTCCGTTTACCGTTATTTCTTTTGTTCGAGGGCAAATCTTTACCTATTTATGAGCGATATAAGAATGCTCCGAGAACCCTGTTTGGTATTTCCTTATCCTCTAATTCAAACGTGAATAAGCAATTACACCGGATCAGCCAATTGGCAGGTATTGACAAGAAGGTCACTTTCCACGCCGCCCGGCATACGAACGCTACCTTATTATTATATAATGGGGCGAACATAACTACGGTACAGAAGTTGCTAGGGCATAAAAGCGTTCGTACGACTGAGATCTATAGCAATATCATGGATATGACGATTGTCCGCGATCTGGAGAAGATTGAGACACAATTTCAGTTTAGTCAGAATACGGATTTATGAGAAAGGGATATCTCCTTTCGGAAACATCCCTTTATGCATTTATAGATCGATTAGCGAGATCCGCCAGCCCACCATACGTTTTCGGTAAATACATACTGACCATCGCCATAAGCAGCCTGTATGTTAGGATTAGTCGTAGTATCATCGTTACCATACGGACATCTTAACGGGAACTTACCCGGATTTTGCAAGTCATAAATATCCTCACCCAAGCTCTTCAAACGACGTACGTCATTATAGCACTCGGTAGACTCTCCATCTGCGTTCCAGAAAGAGATATATTTCTGAATCATCGTCTCCTTCAAAGGATTAGCATCGAATAGGGGCGCGACATTCTCGTCGAAGTAAGAAGCAGCCTCCTCTGGTGTCACCTCATTTGTTACATTCAAGAAATCTTCCCAATAATCGGAAGCAAGGGCAGACTTGATATTGACCTCCATATTAGCCATACCCGCGACAACCGCCTCTTTTAACACCGCTTTTGCCTCCTCTTTACGATTTAAACGACACAAAGCCTCTGTTTTCAAGAACAATACCTCATGATAACTTAAGATATGAGTCGGAGCGGTTTGAGCGGCACAGAACATGGAAACAGTATATTCTAACTGACTTTGCACCAAATCACCATTATGAGCAAGATTCAATAATGGATCATCTTTAGAAGCAATCATCGTTTGGCTGTTAGCTTCCACATAGCAACGTCTGATACGAGGATCCTTACGTTCATTCAATTTATCAAACATACTTCGGCTGGCTACTTCTCCTAAACGAGAATAGAATACTCCGAAAAATGGGTTGATATTAACACCCACACCATACATGGCATAGCTACATTGCTCGGCCGCCGAGGTGTATGATTTGGAAACATAATCCAACACCTTTTCCATATCTCCCTTAACATCGGCGCTACGTCCCATCAAGCGCATCGTATAACGAGCCTTTAAGCCATAGGCTGTCTTTAGCCAAGCCGAAGCGTCGCCTTTATAAATCAAATCTTGATTAGACAGACTCGTCAGATCCGATTTCTGAAGATCTTCAATTGCGGCATCCACATAGGCCATGATATCCTTGTAAATCTCCTCTTGTTTGTCGATAGCGGGAGTCATAGATACTGTATAGTCACAGGCCTCTTTCCAAGGAGTATCACCATACATGTCTGTCAAGATCGCCAAATTGTAAGCTACGAAAAGTTCCGCGATGCCTTTTGTCAGGAAGTCCTGCTCTTCTTCTGCGATTTTGACAGAGATCAACGCATCTTTCAGTGTCGAATAGGTTCCCCCCCATGAGTTATTAAAGGTAGAAGCCGATGTACAAGAAGAACGAGTTTCCGCATAGTAGAACTGGTTATGTGAACCGGTCTCATGCTCTACATACATACCACCATATAAATTGAAATCGCCGCTAACCACGTTAAACGCGGTAGAAGTCATGACATCCGTAAGGATCATCTTAGCGGGAACTGCCGTGGTATGATTATGATCTTTGTTGATCTCATCCATCTTATCCTCAGAGCAAGAGACCCAGGCTGCGGTGAAAACAACTCCCGTCAATAAATTTTTTGAGATATTTTGAAGTTTCATCTTTTGTTTCCTTTATTAGAATTTCACATTTAAACCGAAGCCATAGCTCGAAGCACCTGGCATAGAAAAGCGCTCGAAGCCACCGCCCATATTATTATTACCTTGAGAAGCCTCAGGATCCAACCCTTTTAACTCAGACCAAAGAATGATATTTCTGGCAAAAACATTTAAGTTCACGTTGATGCCATTCTTATCCCATACCGGATAACTAACAGACAACTCACGTAGTTTCAAGAAACCACTGTCATAAATACCTGCTTCGGAAATAAGCGTCATACGGTCGTAATAAGATAAAGCGTCTTCACTTCTGATATCTATGTCGTTAGCTACATAGGAACCATCTTCCAACTGCTTAACAGCCGGATGACTAAAACGGAAAGTCTCGGTCGTACGACTTTCAACAGACTCCATGCTCGTACCATAATAGTTCAACGTGTTCAACGTACCGCTATACATCTGTCCACCACACTTCCAATCGAATGTAGCGCCGATGCGGAATTTATAGATCTCAAAATTGGTATTGAAACCCAAGATGAAATCCGGGGAAACCCTACCGATCACACCCTCACTACCGATCTGAGGCAAGCCATCTTCGTCTACGACAATATCACCGTTGTCATTGCGCAAGAAAGTCGTACCATAGATTACAGGGAATTTATCGCCAATATTCGCACGTACCTGCGGATCAACGAAACCTCCCAAGAAAATACTCTCTACACCCGGAGCCAGCTCATCTACGCAGTTATCGATCTTAGAGAAATTAAATGCCATATCCCATTTAAAATTCTTCGTATGGATCGGATTGATCCCCAACGTAATCTCATGAGCGTTCGTATGGATAGCGCCACCATTGGTTACCAATTCTGCGGAGCCTGTAGAACCAGCCAAAGGAACCTCAAATATCTGATCTTTCACATTCTGCCGAGAGAAGGTATAGTTCAGCGAGAACAGGCCATTCAAGAAGATCAGATCCATACCTAACTCATAAGACTTCGTGTTCTGAGGTTTCAAATTCGGATCATACACACGCGCATATGGAGTGAACGCCGTAATTCCGCTCATCGGATACTGTATAGGCGTAGAACCATAAAAACCACCGCCGTAAACCGGTGTAGTATAATAAGAATCATAATAATCTCCAGCCTGTCCTACTTCGGCGTAAGAAGCACGCAATTTCCCATAAGTCAAGACCGTATTCTTCAAGGGCTCCAATTCCGTGAAAATCCAACCCAAGGAAACAGACGGATAAGTGAACGAACGGTTGTTACGAGGCATATTAGATACAATATCGTTACGAACAGTTGCGCTGAAGTAAACCATGTTCGCGTAAGACAATGAGACGCTAGCAAAGTTACCAACCGTGCGTTTTCGGCGTAATGACTCGGATGCTATCATAGTCGTAGCATTATCTATATGATTCCAACCCGGGAAGTTATAATTCGCACCATAAGACTCGTAAAATTTCCGCTGATTCTCCACTAATTCATTACCGACAAGGGCATCGAACAACCAGTTTTCATTGATATTCCAAGTATATGCTGCGGTCAACAAAGCGTTCAACTCCGTGATTGAGTATCCATAGTGATCGATCTCTCCATAACCATTTGTGTGTCCATAACCCCAAGAATCCGTATAATGAGTCGTGTAAGAGTCCACACCCAATTGATACTTGACATCCAATTTGTGATTATCGGTATTGAACTTCGTAGAATACTTCAAATAAGTATTTCCAAAGAAACGTTGTGAACGTTCTAAAAACTCGTTATTATCTACCGCCCAATAAGCTCCGTCAAAGCCAGATGTGTTACGGAATGTATTTTGTGTATACGGGTCGCCCTCAATATGACTGGGGATACCGGCTAAATCGTAGCTAGAAGGCGCTCCGTAAACAGTAGCTAAGATTCCATCATTGGCACTGGACTGCTTGCTGATCTTCGAATTTACATAGGTGCCGGTAAATCCGGTAGACCAGTTCATGTGTAATTGAGCTTCGGCACTCATTTTTGCGTTGTACCGGTCCATACCCGTATTTGGAATAATACCATCTTGCGTAGTATTACCGATCGAGAAAGAATAGTTGCCCTTATCAAAAGCCTGAGCCACATTCGCAGAGTTACTCCATGTCGTACCCACATTGAAAAAATCCTTGATATTGTCGTAAGCTTGCGGCTGAGCCCAAGGGTCTAATCCTGCTGCGGCACGCTGAGGTACATAATACATACCCTCATGCTTACCATATCGCTTGGTAAACTCATTATCCGTGTTACCTCCATAAGTCGGATCGTTAGGCAGTTCGCTGATTAGCGGTCCCCAAGAAGTTGAAGCATACGGGCTATACTTGCCATTCGTACCCTGCGCATACACTTTTTGATATTCAGGCACCGTTGAGACCTTGTCAAAAGATAAGCTTGTATTAAAAGCGACCTGGGGTTTCCCTTTACGGGCTCCCTTGCCACTTTTGGTCGTAATAACAATTACTCCATTTGTAGCACGCATACCATACAAGGCAGATGCAGCCTGTCCTTTTAATATATTAATGCTTTCAATATCGTTGGGGTCGATATCCACCGCACGAGATGCAAAGTCCGTGCCGGAAATAGAACTGCCGGTGTCCACATCGGCAGTTGAAGCGACAGGCATACCGTCAATCACATACAAAGGAGTATTATCCCCTGTGAAAGATCTAGAACCGCGAATCGTGATCTTGGAAGAGGCACCCGGCATACCGGAAGAAGGAGAAATCTCCACTCCGGAAACCTTACCTTGTAACGCACCGGACAAACTGGTGTTAGCTCCTTTCGTCAATTCTTCTGCTTTCACATCCTGAACCGCATAACCTAAAGCCTTCTTTTCCTTTGAGATTCCCATAGCCGTAACCACGACCTCATCCAAGTTTTGGGTATCAGCCAATAGTTTTACATTTACATGGGAAGTGGCCGTAACTTCTTGAGATTTCATGCCGATGTATGAAATAATCAATTGCTTACCATTCGCGGGTACTTCCAGTTCAAAGTTACCATCAAAATCCGTGATTGTTCCCACGGTTGTCCCTTTTACGATAATAGAGGCACCGATCACCGGCTCTCCATCTTCTCCAATCACCTTGCCGGTAACCTTCGAGATCTGTGCTGAAACCACACCTGCACTCAATGCAAGAAATAGTGGCACAGAAGTCAACTTTTTCTTCATAAATACGCTTATTTATTAACTATATACTTAAAAATGCTCTCTCTGCATTTTAATGGTTGATTAACCAAGTTCATTCAGAACTACTTTATTTTATGTTTTACGACATACCTAAATGAAAAACGGCTGCAAAAGTATAAATTATACCCGTAAAAAACAACAAATTGTCATTATTATGATCTATTTTCTTCATTTTTTTAATTGTTAACGCTGTTAAATCATAACTTAATCACTGTTTCTCAGGCATTATGATAATGCGAAGGATTTCTTTCGGATGGGCGTTACTTGGAGTGACCTTCCCTTATCCCATTTCCTTGGCAGGTTTGTGGGTTTTATATGGAAGTATAGATCATCTAATAATTGGTGCATGATCATCCACCGACTGTTGTTAAATTATTATTGTCATAATGTTAGCAAGTTGCATGTATAAAAGTGCATTTGCAGGGGTTGCTCTTTCATTATGTCGCCATTTCCTGTTGTTTAACATTCTTTTTATACGATAAATTTCTTGACTTATCCTTTGAAAAGTAAATAAAATGTCCGACTTTTGCTTCCATGATGAGTCAACCATTAGCAGAGAGATTGCGTCCGAAGACGTTGGATGATTATATCGGACAGAAGCACCTGGTAGGCCAGGGAGCCGTGTTGAGAAAGATGATTGATGCGGGGCGGGTTCCCTCCTTTATATTGTGGGGGCCGCCGGGAGTCGGGAAGACTACCTTGGCGCAGATCATAGCGAATAAGTTGGATGCGCCTTTTTATACGTTAAGCGCGATCAGTTCGGGAGTGAAGGACGTGCGGGAGGTTATAGAGAAGGCCAAGAGCAATCGCTTCTTCAATACGGTATCGCCGATATTGTTTATAGATGAGATACATCGGTTCAGTAAGTCGCAGCAAGACTCATTGCTGAACGCCGTAGAGACGGGCGTGGTGACGCTGATCGGGGCAACCACGGAGAATCCCTCGTTCGAGGTAATCCGTCCGTTGTTATCCCGTTGCCAGGTGTATGTGTTGAAGTCTTTGGACAAGGATGACTTGCTTACGCTATTGCATAAGGCGATCGCCGAGGATGTCGTTCTGAGGGATAAAAACATAAGGCTGACGGAAACGGATGCCATGTTACGTTATTCGGGCGGAGACGCACGGAAGTTGCTGAATATATTGGAACTGGTGGTGTCTGCCGAGGAGAGTAACGATATTGAGATTTTGGATGGGAAGGTAGTGGAGAGGCTGCAGGAGAACCCAGCGGCGTATGATAAGGGAGGAGAGATGCATTACGATATAATCTCCGCTTTTATCAAGTCGATCCGGGGGAGCGATCCCGATGGTGCCATTTATTGGCTCGCCCGTATGGTGGCCGGGGGGGAAGACCCTGAGTTTATCGCACGGCGGTTAGTGATCTCCGCTTCCGAGGATATCGGATTGGCGAATCCGAATGCGCTTTTGCTGGCGAACGCCTGTTTTGATGCTTTGAAGAAGATCGGTTGGCCGGAGGGTCGGATCATCTTGGCCGAGACGACCGTTTATCTGGCTTGCAGCCCGAAAAGTAATTCGGCCTATATGGCGATCAGCGACGCTTTGGCACTTGTTAACCGTACCGGGAATTTACCCGTACCGCTTCATTTACGCAATGCGCCTACTAAACTAATGGCTGAATTGGAGTATGGCAAGGAATATAAATATGCGCACGACTACGAAAATCATTTTGTAAAGCAAGAGTATCTTCCGGAGGAAATTTTAGACGAGCGTTTGTGGAAGGGGCAGGAAAATCCGGCTGAACACAAACTAATTGAGCAAATGAGGCGTCTTTGGGGAGACCGTTTTTAATTTACATATTCTGATTGTAAATTAAAAATGCCCGGAAAATGTCGGCAAATGAGAAAAACAGTTACTTTATTTATAATAACATTCTAAAAAGACATTGGTATGAAGAAGCACAATTTTTATGCAGGTCCTTCTATCTTGAGCGAGTATACAATTAAGAATACAGCCGCTGCGGTAGAAAATTTTGCGGGTATGGGGTTATCTCTTCTTGAGATTTCTCATAGAAGTAAGGAGTTTGTAGCCGTAAACGGCGAGGCACGTGCGTTGATCAAGGAATTACTGGATGTGCCGGCAGGCTATGAGGTTGTGTTCATGGGCGGTGGCGCCAGTATGCAGTTCTGTATGGTCCCTTACAATCTGTTGAATAAGAAAGCCTCTTATTTGGATACTGGAACTTGGGCTTCAAACGCTATCAAAGAAGCTAAATTGTTTGGAGAGGTAGACGTTGTCGCCTCTTCGAAAGACAAGAACTATACCTATATCCCGAAAGATTATACGATCGCTGACGACTCGGATTATTTCCATTTTACCTCTAATAATACGATTTATGGAACAGAGATGCGTAAGGACCCGGACGTGAAACAACGTTTGGTTTGCGATATGTCTTCTGATATTTTCTCTCGTCCGATTGATATCTCCAAATATGATATTATCTACGCGGGCGCTCAAAAGAACTTGGCTCCTGCTGGCGTGACTTTGGCTATCGTTCGTGTGGACGCCTTAGGACATGTAGACCGTCAGATCCCGACTATGTTGAACTACGCTACCCATATCAAGAAGGATTCTATGTTCAATACTCCTCCCGTATTGCCTGTCTACGCAGCTTTGCAGACCTTGAAATGGTATAAGGAGCAAGGTGGTATCGCCGCTATGGAGAAGAAGGATCTTGAGAACGCGGCGATCTTATACGATGAGATCGATCGCAACAAGTTGTTCCGCGGTACGGTTGCGGAGGAAGACCGTTCGATCATGAATGTTTGTTTCGTGATGAATGACGAGTATAAGGAGTTGGAGGATGAGTTCAGCAAATATGCTACTGCCGCAGGTATGGTCGGTATCAAGGGACACCGTTCGGTAGGTGGTTTCCGCGCTTCTCTTTATAACGCTATGCCGAGGAGTAGCGTAGAGGCTTTGGTCGCTTGTATGAAAGAGTTCGAGAAACAACATTAATGAGGGAGGATTCAGACATGGCTAAGATAGTAGTTGCTACAGAGAAACCTTTCGCCGTTGTCGCTGTGAAAGGTATCCGCGAGGTAGTGGAAGCCGCTGGTATGGAACTGGCTCTTTTAGAAAAATATACAGAGAAGGCTCAATTGCTGGATGCGGTTAGGGATGCCGATGCCATGATTATCCGTAGCGATAAGGTGGACGCTGAGGTATTGGATGCCGCTAAGAACCTGAAGATCGTGGTTCGTGCCGGTGCGGGGTATGATAACGTGGACTTGGACGCGGCTACCGCCCGTAAGGTATGCGTGATGAATACACCGGGCCAAAACGCTAACGCTGTCGCTGAATTGGTATTCGGTATGTTGGTGTACGGGGTTCGTAATTCCTATAACGGTACTTCTGGAACGGAGTTGAAAGGAAAGAAATTGGGTATCTTGGCTTATGGAAACGTGGGTCGTAACGTGGCTCGTATCGCTAAAGGCTTTGGCATGGAGGTTTACGCTTACGACGCATTCTGTCCGGCTTCCGCGATCGAGGCTGATGGGGTGAAGGCTGTGGCTTCTACAGCAGACTTGTTCAAGACCTGCCAGATCGTTTCTTTGCACATCCCGGCTACGGCCGAGACGAGGGGTTCTATCAATTTTGAGTTGATGAATTCCATGCCGAAGGAAGCAATCGTTGTGAATACGGCTCGTAAGGAGGTGATGGATGAGGCTGGTATCGCTAAGATGTTGGAGGAACGTCCGGACTTCAAGTATTTGACAGATATTATGCCCGCTATCCATGCGGAATTGGTCGAGAAATATGCCGGTCGTTATTTCAGTACCCCGAAAAAGATGGGTGCCCAGACCGCCGAGGCTAATATCAACGCAGGTATTGCCGCTGCCAAGCAGATCGTTGATTTCTTGGTGGATGGCAATGAAAAGTATCGGGTTAATAAATAATAGTTAATTACCATGGCAAAAATAAAACCTTTCAAGGGAGTCCGTCCGCCCAAAGAATTTATAGAGGAAGTGGCTTCTCGTCCGTATGACGTATTGAACTCGCAAGAAGCTCGTGCGGAAGCGGAAGGAAACGAGAAATCCCTTTACCACATCATTAAACCGGAAATCGATTTCCCGGAAGGGACGGATGAGCATGATCCGGCTGTATACCTGAAGGCTGCCGCTAATTTCAATGATTTTCAGGAAAAAGGTTGGTTGGTTCAAGATCAGAAAGAATGTTACTATGTCTATGCCCAAACCATGAATGGCAAGACCCAATATGGGTTGGTAGTCGGGGCTTATGTTCCCGATTATATGAATGGCACGATCAAGAAACATGAGCTGACCCGTCGTGACAAAGAAGAGGATCGTATGAAACACGTACGTGTCAACAACGCTAATATCGAGCCGGTATTCTTTGCTTATCCCGACAACTCAGAGTTAGACGCTATCGTAATGAAATATACGGCCCGTGAGCCCGAATATAATTTCGTCGCGAAACTAGATGGTTTCGGCCATACGTTTTGGATTATCGATGAGGATAAGGACATCACCCGCATCACGGAGTTATTCGGGGAGATGCCTGCGTTGTACATCGCCGACGGACATCATCGTTCCGCCGCCGCCGCTTTGGTAGGCGCGGAGAAGGCCAAGCAAAACCCGGATCATAAGGGAGATGAGGAGTATAATTATTTCATGGCTGTTTGCTTCCCGGCCAACCAATTGACCATTATCGATTACAACCGTGTGGTAAAAGATTTGAACGGCTTGACCGAGAAACAATTCGTTGAGAAACTAACGAAAAACTTTGTGGTGGAGGAGAAAGGCGCTGATATCTACAAACCGGGTGCCTTGCACAATTTCTCCCTGTATTTAGGAGGGAAATGGTATTCCTTGATCGCTAAGCCCGGTACCTACGATGATAATGATCCAATAGGCGTGTTGGATGTCACGATCTCTTCGAACTTGATTTTGGATGAGATTTTAGGCATTAAGGATTTGCGTTCGGACAAGCGGATCGATTTCGTGGGAGGTATCCGTGGTCTGGGCGAGTTGAAACGTCGTGTGGATAGCGGTGAGATGAAGGTTGCCTTGGCTTTGTATCCCGTTACGATGAAGCAATTGATGGATATCGCCGATACGGGTAACATTATGCCGCCGAAGACAACTTGGTTCGAACCGAAGCTTCGTTCCGGTTTGGTTATCCATAAATTGGATTAGGAAGAATTTTCCTTCTTTCCTGGAAAGAGGAGTACAATCCTCCCAAAAAAGTATCTTAGGTGTATCAACTGATGCACCTAAGATACTTTTGCTTTATACTTAAGATACTCAGCCCACGCACTTAGAATACTTAATCTACACACCTGACATTTGAAAAAAAGTGAGCATACTCCGCGTATTAACATGGAAATTCATAAGAACATCTTATCTTTGCAAATGTTCCGTGAGGGCGGGCCGGAGGTGTCCGCCCTGTTCATGAAATAATTTTTCTGCGGAATGCAGCGTTTATTTATTTATTTACATCCTACTATTGTACAGTCTCCGGAAGGGAGACGTTCAAGGCACGACTGAATGAATGAGCAACAACTGATAGAGGGTTGTCGGAAGGGGGAGAGACGAGCTCAAAAAGAGCTTTATGATGCATATTCCCGAAAAATGATGGGAGTTTGTCTTCGTTATGTTAACGACAGGGAAACGGCTCGTGATTTGTTGCAGGATGGCTTCGTGAAAATCTTTACCAGTATAGACTCCTATACAGGGAGTGGTTCATTCGAGGGGTGGATGCGGAAGATCTTTGTTAATTGTGCGTTGGAATATCTGCGAAAGTCGGATGTGTTGCGAGAAGCGACTGATCTTGACAATACGGCGGAACTGATTCAACCCGATAGTTCGGTTATCTCGGACATGTCGGCAGCTGAGTTGATGAGTCTAGTGGAGGAGTTGCCGGTTGGCTTTCGTACCGTATTCAATATGTTTGCGATAGAGGGATATTCTCATAAGGAGATCAGTGAGATGTTGAACATAACAGAGAGTACTTCCCGTTCTCAATATACCCGTGCCAAGCAGTTATTACAACGTAGAATTAACGCATTGTTTGAGATAAGATGAGTGAAAAGGAAAGAGATATATGGGATGATGCGATCCAATCGAAACTAGAGGATTTCGAGGTGGATACGCTACTCGGCGATTGGGAGGCTATAGCTGATCGATTGCCAGAAAAGGCTCCGGTTCCTTTGCGTCGTACGCTTCGCTACTGGGTTTCCGCCGCCGTGATCTCCTTATTGATCGTGTCGGGTGGTATCTATTTATATGACAGGGAGATGGAAGATCTGCCTATAGCCCGAGAAATACAGTCTTCACGAGAACCGACATCCATGGATACTCCGGTTGTTCCGGTAGAGAAAACGATGGAGCAAGCGTCTGTACCAGCGGCTATTCCTGCTACTACGGCCATGAAGGCAAAAATGGCATTTGGGGCGGCCAAGGTGGAAGTTAAGGCTAGGATGGCAGCGTTCCGGCAGAATGTAGAGAGTACGGAGGATCGGCCTATTTCTGAGTCGAGGGTAATATCTGCTGATAGATCGGCGAATGAGGAAGATGCCGTTGAAACGGAGGCTGAGAGGACTAATGATGAGGAGATCGTTGTTCTCAAGAATGACGTACTTGTTGCGGATGCTACTCCTGTTTCTAAAAGGAAGCCGGAGAAGATCGTATCCCGGAAATGGGGGTTCGGTATGGGAGGTGGAGGCCTTTCTATGGGCGCTGATAATTTAGTGCCTCAGTATGTGACGAATAGCAGCGTGTTGAAGAGTGAGAATCTGCTGAGCTTAAATGCCTTCGATGCGGAGAAGAAAGATCCTGCTAAGACGGATATTCATCATAAGGCCCCCATTGGGGTGGGTATCTCAATCAGTCGTTATTTGAATAACCGTTTTTCTTTGCAGACAGGACTGACTTATTCTTACTTAAGATCAGAGTGGAGTACGAATAATACGTATCATATAGAGAATGATCAACGATTGCATTTTATTGGAATTCCATTATCTTTGACTTATAAGATTGCGGAATGGAATCGTTTTATGTTTTACGCCTCTGCCGGAGGAATGACCGAAGTGAATGTTGCTGGTAAACGTAGGATGAAATTATTCTCGGATGAGGTAGAAATCGCAAGGCAAAGCGAACCTACTCGAATGAAAGAATGGTTATGGTCTGTAAATGCCCGTGCTGGTGTAAGTTATCCGATTATCCGTTTTGTAAGCGCTTTTGCTGAGGTGGGAGCCGGCTATTATTTTGATAATGGTAGCGAGATCGAAACGATCCATTCGGAGAAGCCGTTTAACATGAGTCTTCAGTTCGGATTTCGTTTTGGTTTTTAATGTTTGATAAACAGTGTAAATACAAATGCTTAAAATAGATAAACAGAAAATGAAAGTTTTAAAATTAATGGGAATGGCTGCGGTTGCTGCCTTGTTATTTACTTCTTGCTTGGGTGAAGGGAATAATAGTTTTACGAACTCCGGCTTTGGTGTGGGGGCTGTGTCTGAAGGCTCCTATAAGCCCGTATTGAATACTGTTTTTGGTGCGTTGTATTCGCCTACGGCTACGGTATTGCCTGATGTATGTTATTATGCTTCTTTCGAGGTTGATTTAAATTTACCGGAGAATGCGAATGTGGCTACTAACGGCTATTATACGGCGACTATCTCGGGGTTGCAGGAGGTTGTAAAAGGAAGTATGGACTTTTATTCAGTAATAGATACTGCAACTTTGTTGAACGATAAGGAGATGGAGATAACCAATATGACTTCTGGCGGTTATATTGATAAATATCTGTTTTTAGGGGTTGCCTACAATGCTCGTAAGGATCAGTCCAATCGCTACCGTTTGTTCTGGAATCAATCTACGCTGGAGGAGACGGTGACGAAAGAAGATGGAATTCCTACTTACAGCCTTTTCTTGCGTGCGGAAAGAGTAAGCGATGGAAGTGGGTCGACAGAAACTTCTACTTCCGACTTCCAAGCGTTCAAGATTGGTGATGTGTTGGAGCCGGTCATGAAGAAAGAAGGAAATGCAGGTGCGGATAAGTTCAACCTAAAGATCAATTACCTAAGTAGCATCAATGAGAAGGATAGCACGGATCTAACATGGAAGTCTATGAAAATAGAGTGTCCTACGATCAAACCCAACGAGAAGAAATAAGAACTTCCTGCTTTGCTCTTATAGAGGGAGGCTCCCAAGAGTTTTTCATAGAAACTTTTGGGAGTTTTTTCTGTCTATATGGCTAAAGATCGTATCTTTGCGTACTTCAAGAGGAGTATTGTGAAATGAGATACAAGAATTTAATAGGGTTTGTCTTGATGGCTGTTATCGTGAGTCTGTTTACTTCTTGCCTGAAAGACATAAATAACGTATATAATCCGGGAACGACCGCCGCTGTAGTCCGTCAACATGGAGATAGTGCGTTGATGATGGCTAATACCCGGTTCGGTTGGATCTACACGACAAAACTGAGTTCATACTCGGAGGGTAAATGTTTGTTGGTGAGCTTTGATTACGATCCGAGCCTGCCAGAGAATACGGATGCGGAACAAAAGGGATATTTTACAGTAACATTGCAAGGGGTAACCGCAGTTTCTCAGCAAAATGCGGATAAACCGCTTACGGATACGCTTGCGTTGTTAACAAATGAGCAACCGGTGCTTGCGGTTAATCCAAATGATTCTGCTTTGTTCGTTAAATTAGAAGACTATTTATTTCTGCCCTCGGTTTGTTGGACAACGGAAGGTCGGACCTTGAATTGGCAGCTGACTTATGACCCGGCTCAAAAGGCTGCTGTTGAAAATCGGAAATCCATTTATTCCTTATATTTACGGGCTGTTGCTACGACCGGTAAGCCGGAGGACAAGGCTGAAGAGGCTATCGCGGTTATCAATGCCTTTAATTTGGCGAACTTTATCAAGGATAAGCGAGAACAAGGTGAACGTGATGCGGATATGTATGTTCGGATTCATTATATCGATCGAATTAATCCGAAAGATAGTACCCGGTTCGGATGGGGAGTAACAGATCCTTTACTTATAAACTAAAGAAGATGGGAACGCGAATCATATATGGCTTATTTTTATCCTTGTTTTTATCGATGACCTCTTGTATGGGAGATGGAAGTAATACCATCAATTATCATCGGGTAGGGGTGATACGTGAGAATCCTATGCGGTGTATCTATACGGCGGATGATCAAGGGAATATCTTTATCGTCTCTTCCTCTGAGTTTGAGAACCGGACGGATTTGAAAGATGGTGACTGCTGCGTGGTTGATTTCAAGACGAATTTTAGCGAAGCATTGGGTAATGGTGTTTACGACGCTGAGATTTATAAGTATGACTCGGTCGCGGTATGGCCTTTGCATGAGACATTGACTGACACGGCGATTGTATTGGACAAGGAGTGTCTGGTTACGCTGGACTTTAAGAAAAGTATTTATTTGGAGGGACGTTTCTTCTTGCAAACCCAACATGTAAATCATCAGGTTGATCAAAAGGATATTTTCAATTTATCCTATGACTCAGATCAGAAGGTGGAAGAAGACAGTACCGGACAACGGATCTATAACCTATATCTCCGGGTAATCCAAGAGGGGGGTACCGGCGATTCCTCCAGGTGGATCAATACGACTGCTTTTACGATCGATAGGTTTTTGGACCAAGCCAAAGTGATCGAGAGCCGTGAGGGGCAAAGTGTGATAAATTTTAAAATAAATTATGCCGAACGCTATAATGCGGATACAACCGCATGCGTTTGGGGGGCTACCGACGTATTTACGTTGCGTTTTACGAATTAAATATATACTTTTGCTATCTAAAAAAGCAAATAGAAATGTATAAGGAGATATTCAGATGGGTAATCGCTATCATCTCACAGCCGGCGAAAGCGTGGGTTTTGTTAGCGAAAAAAGGAGAGAAGCATGAGGAGTTCTTATCCCGATTCGTGTATCCATTGATCGGCTTCGTTACCGTTGCGGCCTTTCTGGGCGTATTGTTTACGCGGAAGGAGTTTGATTTAGAGCTGGCCTTGAAGTCGTCTATCCGGACATTGGTGTCCTCGTTCGGAGGTTTTTACCTGGGGGCCTATCTGATGAACGAGATATGGCAAGGTTTATTTAAGCGGGAGAAGGATTTGAAACTGTGGTTGCGCTTCGTCGGGTATTCCTCGTCGTTGATGTTCGCTTTGAATATCGTATTGATGTTGCTTCCTGAATTTTTCTTCTTGCGGATATTTATCCTTTATACATTTTATATTGTTTGGGAAGGCGCTGGCCTTTACATGGGAGTCGAGGAGAAGATCCGTCTGAAGTTCGTAGGATTTACAACCGCCATAATATTACTGACTCCGGCAGTAATCGAGGTTTTGTTATCGATGCTGATGCCCGGTTTGAGCTTTTGACAGAATAACACAAGATGAAAGAGAGGATTAGTAATAACATACAGATAAAGAATAAGCGGGCGACGTTCGATTACGAGTTGCTCGATACATTTACGGCCGGGATCGTACTGACCGGAACGGAGATTAAATCGATCCGTTTAGGGAAGGCGAGTTTGGTAGATACGTTTTGTATCGTGGAAAAAGGGGAACTGTGGGTGAAGAATATGTACATCGCCGAATATTTTTACGGTACGTACAATAATCACAACGCACGGTGGGACCGGAAATTACTTCTCACCAAAAAGGAATTACGAAAGATCGAGGGTGCGGTTCGTGCCAGTGGTTTTACGATCGTTCCCACTCGTTTGTTTATCAATGAGAAGGGATTGGCGAAAGTGGTTGTCGCGATCGCACGGGGTAAAAAGGAATATGATAAGCGAGACTCCATCCGGGAACGTGACGACCGACGGGAGATGGATCGGGTTTTCAAACGATAAGTCGAGATGGAAACAGGGCAAGGCGTGATCGGTAGGGTTTGGGAATGTATCCTGAGAGCTCTGCCTAAAGCAGGCAAGACGTGCTTATGGTTGCTAAAGATTATTTTGCCTATTTCTTTATTGGTCCGTATACTGCAATATTCCGGAATATTGGCTCAGATATCGGATTGGTTAGTGCCCGTGTTCTCGTTGGTTGGTCTGCCGGGGGAGACAGCCATTGTTTTTATAACCAGTATATTCTCCCCATTATATGCCCCGATCGCTTTGATCACCTCGATGTCTTTAGGAGCCCGTGAAGCTACGATACTGGCATTGATGTGCCTTACTTCCCATAATCTAATGGTGGAATCTTCCGTACAAGCAAAGACCGGGTCTTCTTTTTGGGAGATGACGTTGCTCCGTTTGATTATGAGTTTCGTGATCGCCTTTTCTTTGAATGGGGTAATGCCCCATGAAGGATGGGGACAGGTTGGGATCGCTCAAAGTGCGGCCGTATGCGATAATTGGTTGGAAGTATTCGTTCTTTGGTTTACCAGCTCGATGAAGGTGGTAATTTCTATTTTGATAATTGTTACGGCTTTGATGATCCTCCATTGTATATTGGAAGAGTTTAATCTAATGAAAGGATTGTCCTCGGTATTTTCTCCGCTGATGCGATTATTGGGCTTGCCTCAAGATGCCGCTTTTTTGTGGTTGGTAGGTAATGTGGTCGGACTGGCTTATGGCGGGGCTATTATGGTAGAGCAAATGGAGCTGAGGAAGTTGTCTTACGGTGACGGCAATTTGCTGAATCATCATTTGGCCGTGTGCCATTCCCTGTTGGAAGATACGATTATCTTTGCCGCGATAGGGGTACCCGCCCTTTGGGTGGTGCCTACCCGTCTGTTTTTCGCTATCGCCGTGGTATGGATCCTCCGGGGATATAGCTATATGTACGCAAGAAAGGTAAAACATATTTATGAATAAGGAACGATTTCTGCGACTCTTGAATGAGCGCATTTTGATCTTGGATGGTGGTATGGGTACCATGATCCAAAGTTTCGAACTAAACGAACAAGATTACCGAGGCGAACGTTTCGCTGATTTTCCGGGACAGTTGAAGGGAAACAATGATTTATTGTGTATCACCCGCCCGGATGTAATCCAGTCTATCCATCGTCAATATTTGGATGCGGGAGCGGATATCTTCGCTACGAATACGTTTAACGCGAATGCTATTTCCATGGCGGATTATGCCATGGAGGCCTATGTACGTGAGATAAACCTTGCCGCCGGACGATTGTCTAGAAAGGTGGCGGATACCTATATGACTGAGCATCCGGATCGTACGATCTTCGTGGCTGGATCGATCGGTCCTACCAATAAGACAGCTTCCATGAGTCCGGATGTAAACGATCCCGCTTATCGTGCCGTAACTTACAAAGATCTGTATAATGCCTACAAGGAGCAAGTCGAGGGACTTATTGACGGTGGGGTGGATATCATCCTTTTCGAGACTACTTTCGATACGTTGAACGTAAAAGCAGGATTGGAAGCGGCTGAGGTCGTGTTGAGAGAGAAAGAAAAGGACCTGCCGATTATGTTGTCTTTGACCTTGTCCGCGCAAGGTGGACGAACATTTTCCGGACAGACTTTATTGGCCTTCTTGGCATCCATACAGCATACACATATTGTTTCGGTTGGCTTAAACTGTTCTTTTGGAGCGGCGGATATGAAGCCTTATTTACAAGAGTTGGCGAGGTATGCCCCCTATTATATCAGCGCTTATCCGAACGCCGGATTGCCGAATAGTTTCGGTACCTATGACGAGACACCGGATAAAATGGCCCAACATGTGAAGCCTTTTGTGGAAGAGGGGTTGGTAAACATTATCGGAGGCTGTTGCGGAACGACTCCGGCGCATATCTCCCGGTATCCGGAGTTGGTGAAAGGAGCTAAACCACATATCCCCGCTCCAAAACCGGATTGTCTATGGCTGTCAGGTCTGGAACTGCTGGAAGTGAAACCGGAGAACAATTTCGTGAACGTGGGAGAGCGTTGCAATGTGGCCGGTTCTCGGAAATTCTTACGCTTGATAAAAGAGGGCAGTTATGAGGAAGCGTTGACTATCGCTCGTAAACAAGTGGAGGATGGCGCTCAAGTGATTGACATCAATATGGACGATGGTATGTTGGATGCCGTGAAAGAAATGAAGACTTTCTTGAATTTGATCGCCTCTGAGCCGGATATTTCCCGTGTACCCGTCATGATCGATTCTTCCAAATGGGAAGTAATCGAGCAAGGCTTGATGTGTGTGCAAGGAAAGAGCATCGTGAATTCCATTTCCTTGAAAGAAGGAGAGGTGGTCTTCCTTAAACACGCTGCCCGTATAAAGCAGTTGGGGGCGGCCGCGGTCGTGATGGCTTTCGACGAGAAGGGGCAGGCGGATACCTATGAAAGAAAGGTTGAAATTTGCGAACGGGCCTATCGCCTATTGACCGAGAAGATCGATTTCAATCCCCAAGATATTATTTTTGACCCGAACGTATTGGCGATCGCTACCGGTATGGAGGAACATAATGGCTATGGTCTGGCGTTTATCCGTACCGTTGAGTGGATCAAGAAGAACTTGCCGGGTGCGAAGGTGAGCGGCGGTGTAAGTAACTTGTCTTTTTCTTTCCGGGGAAACAATCATGTACGTGAGGCTATGCATTCTGTATTTCTATATCATGCGATCGGGAAAGGGATGGATATGGGTATCGTGAATCCGTCTACCTCCGTACTGTATGAGGATATAGAGCCAGGGTTCCGTACCTTGTTGGAAGACGTGATCTTGGCACGCCGTCCGGAGGCTGCGGAGGAATTAATTACCTATGCTCAAAACTTACATGTACAAACTTCCGGAGAAACTCCGGAGAAGCATGAGGCTTGGCGTGAGCTTTCATTGAAGGAGCGTTTGGAGCATGCATTAATCAAAGGAGTCGGAGACTATTTGGAGGACGATTTACGAGAAGCCTTGCGGATTTATCCACATGCCGTGGATATAATAGACGGTCCGTTAATGAGCGGAATGAATAAGGTCGGCGAATTATTCGGTGCCGGTAAGATGTTCCTCCCTCAAGTCGTGAAGACTGCACGTACGATGAAAAAAGCCGTGGCTATTTTGCGACCCGCTATTGAGGCTGAAAAGAAAGCTTCCGGCTCCGCGAAGGCCGGTAAGGTGATTTTCGCTACGGTAAAAGGGGATGTGCATGATATAGGTAAGAATATCGTCTCTATCGTATTGTCTTGTAATAACTACGAGGTGATTGATTTGGGGGTGATGGTTCCTGCGGATGTGATCATAAGGAAAGCGATCGAGGAGAAACCGGATCTGGTTTGCTTATCCGGCTTGATAACCCCTTCTTTAGAAGAGATGGTGCATGTCGCGGATGAGATGCAAAAAGCGGGACTTTCAATTCCTATGATGGTGGGTGGCGCTACGACCTCCAGACTGCATACGGCGGTGAAGATCGCTCCGCATTACGATTATCCGGTGATCCATGTGCTGGATGCCTCACAGAATCCATTGATCGCCGCCAAACTATTGAATCCGGATATGCGTGATGCTTATATTAGGGGGTTGGAACAGGAACAAGAAGCCTTACGTGCCTCTTTAGGGCAGAAGAAAGAAGTCTTGGTCTCTCTTTCTGAGGCTCGTAAGCATCCGATTGAAATAGATTGGACCGGGTATACACCGGTTGTTCCGGTCAGGATGGGGGTACATGTTATCCCTTATATCCCTTTGGAAGAGGTTATCCCTTATATCCATTGGACCTTCTTTTTTAGCGCATGGAAATTGAATGGCCGTTTCTCGGAAATCTCCCAGATACATGGTTGCGATTCTTGTCGTGCCTCTTGGCTGTCAAGCTTTCCGGAAAAGGATCGTGCGAAAGCCGCTGAGGCGATGCAATTGCATAAGGACGCTGTCAGGCTTTTAGACCGTCTGGCCGCAAGGAAGGTCGAGTGTTGTAAGGCGATTTACGGATTTTTCCCTGCGAATAGCGAACGGGATACGATTCGGATGGGGGATACCGTTTTCCCTTTATTACGACAGCAAGCGAAAAAGGAGGAGAATATCTACAAATGTCTTTCCGATTATGTATTGCCGGTTTCTGAAGGACGGACCGACTATGTGGGGGCCTTTGTGGTTACGGCAGGAGCTGGTGTGGATGAGTTGAAGGATGAATTCGAGCGAGAAGGCGATACCTATAATTCAATGTTGCTGCAAACCTTGACCGATCGCCTAGCGGAAGCTACAGCCGAATATCTTCATGAGAAAGTACGTAAAGAATATTGGGGATATGCTAAAGACGAATCCTTGTCTATCCCGGATCTTTACAAGGTGAGATACCAAGGAATCCGTCCGGCTATCGGTTACCCCTCTCTACCGGATCAATTATTGAATTTCACATTGGATGGATGGCTCGATATGTCGCGAATTGGCATTTCGCTCACCGAGAATGGTGCCATGTATCCTACGGCTTCGGTCAGTGGAATCTACATCGCCCATCCCTCTTCTCAATATTTCATGATCGGTCCTATCGATGAGGAGCAACTGAAAGATTATGCGAGCCGCCGGAATTTAACGGAAGAGCAAGCCCGAAAGTTGTTAAGTAAGAATATCGGATAATTTAGCAGCATCACCGCGACTCGGATCCGAGGTGATGCCGCGGCACCGATGCCGCAATACTGCAATACCTATCGCAGTAACACTGCATAGGCATTGCAGTAAAAAAATAAACTATTATCTGCCATAGTAATGCTTGGCGGAAGGAACCATGATAACGTTCAACTCCGGATCAGCCATGTCTGGATCGATCGGAAACATCGGTCTCACGATATTCCTATAGGGAAGCTTCTTGAAGTCCTGATCCACACCCCCTCGTGTAAAAGCCATCACCCAATCCGCTTGAATATTATACCATTGGGTTACGAGGTAACCTTGTTTAACCATTACGATATCCATCTCCTTCGGATCGATTCCTGAACCCTCTAGGTTTGGCGTGGGAGACGATGTGCCTACTACCACATAAACACTTCCGGTCTTTATGATAGCGATATTTCTCTTACGTCTCTGAGATCCCTCATTCTTATTTTCTTCTGGGCTGACATAAACCACGGTACCCGACAGTTTCACGGGACCTTCGTAGGAATTATCTACCATGGCACCTACCATGCCTTCCACGTGTCCGCCTACACCAACCTTACGTGCCTGTTCAACCACTTCTTCTCCCGGGATGGAGCAATAAAGAACGCTCTTTCCCTTATCCGTCTGAAATTCCGGACGTTTCAAGAGTCTCGCCAAAGTCCAAGTGACTTCACCAGAGCCACCTCCACCGGGATTATCTCCCATATCGCTGATAAAGAAGGGCTTCTTTTTACTTGCTATTGCCAGATCAATACATTTTTCGAGCGAATATCCCGGAGCTTCCAGCGAGAATTGCTTACGGACATCCCAGAATTTCTGGGCGAGCTTCTTCGCCCCGGCTTTTACCTGTTCCTCATCGTCACCGTAAACCATCACGGTTCCTTGGTTCCGTGGGTTGTCTCCCCAAACATAACCGATCCAAATCCCTGCGTCTACCACTCCGGGCATGGCTTCAACCTCTGGAACCAATGCGTATAGCGATTTCGCGGGCTCGACGCGGGTACTCGACCATTCGCCGGATACTAGGACAGGAACAGCGACCCATGCCTTGTATGCCGGACGCCCTTTCCCCGACTCAAGACGTTCCAGCAAATTGACAACCCCTCGCCGATGTGATTCGCGAGAATCCGCATGCGGCGCTTGACGATATGTCGTAATCAAATCGGAGTTGAGAGCTACCAACCAAGACGTATTTCCGTGAAGATCCATCGTGGTGGTAGTCAAGACGTCGTTTCCGATCAAACTACGCACCTTCTCCATGAATTCGCCCTCAGGATCGGCCACGCCTTCCACGCTACAAGCTCCGTGGTTATAAAACCAGAAAGCGTCATAAGGCATATTGGCCTTGACCATCTCCAATGTTTTTTCCACAAATGCGTCGTACGATTCTTTTGTCACGGGGCCTCTTCCACCGCCGTAGCCAATCTGCGTGGGGAGCCAAGTGGCTGCCTGTCCCATTACGGAGTCTGGGCTGAGATAGTCCGGCATTCTTACGGGGTATCCTACGAGCGGTTGCCTATTCGGGACGAACACGCTGTTTTCTATCTGTATACCGGCAATACCGATACGAGGTTTTTTCTTCTGTCCAAAGGCTTCTCCAACGAATGATACAGCCAAGAGACAGATTCCGAGCAATAATAAATTCCTTTTCATATTAGCATAATTTTTGTGAATTGTAATCACCATTCGCATGCAATATTTGCGAATTTTATCGACATCTGCAAGCAATAGTCCATTAATTTTTTAGATCGACAGAAAACACAAACCCTGTTGAGCGTTTACCGGACAGTGATAGTTGCCTATGATCAAGCGTGGAAGAGGGAGACCGGTGATTTGGTGGACTGAAAAGAATATGATATATTTGTCTCCCATGATAAAACTTGAATTTCTAAAAAAGATACGTGTTCGTTGGGTTATATTGGTGATCCTTTTCATCTCTGTCCGGATCGTGATGGGGAATCCCGGATCAGGCGAATGGTATTCCCGTTCGATTTATCCATGGGTATCGGGTATGCTATCCCGTTTCTCCTGCTTGTTTCCTTTTTCGATAGGGGATTGCTTTATTTATGGTAGCATCGCCGGGTTACTAGGGTATCTGTCGTATGCGATTATAAAGAAACGGAGGCTCGGGAGGACATTCAGGCATATCGTGGAATACATAGCGTGGGTGTATGTCTGGTTCTATATCGCATGGGGATTGAATTATTTCCGGGAAGATTTTTTCACTCGTACGCAAACTACTTGTGTACCCTTTTCCTCGGAACGTTTCCGGTCTTTCCTGGACACCTATACAGATTCCTTGAATGCCTCATGGAGTCCGATAGAGACGATCGATCGTGAGGTCGTGAAAGAAACGGTGCTGGAAGGGTATCGGGAATTGCCGGCTCGTTTCGGCCTTATCACTCCCGGAGCCTATCTTCATTCTAAAACGATGCTGTTCTCCCGGCTGATGAGTGGAGTAGGGGTGATGGGATATATGGGACCGTTTTTCACGGAGTTCAATTTAAACGACCAGCTCCTGCCTGCGCAATACCCCGCCACCTACGCCCATGAGATGGCCCATGTGCTTAGTATATCCAACGAGGCTGAGGCTAATCTATACAGTTATTTAATCTGTACGGGATCTTCTGTGCCGGAGATCCGGTTCTCAGGCTACTTCTCCTTGCTACCTTATGTATTGAGCAACGCATATGTGGCTTTGGACAAAGACTCTTTCGAGGCATGGAAGAAAAGATTACGCCCCGAGATCAAGGATTTGTATAACGAGAAAGTCGCCTACTGGCAATCCCTATACAGCCCGTTGATCGGCGAGGCGCAAGACATCGTCTATAATCTTTTCTTGAAAGGCAATAAGATACCGACCGGAACCGCTAATTATTCGGAGGTGATCGCCTTATTGATCGCTTTGGAAGGAGAATGATTCATTCAGAAAGGAAGAAGACGATTTGGGTGTCTTATCGATAATGGGATTTATCGGTTGTAAGGGTCGGTGTAAGGATCGGCAAGAAAGAGGTTTCCTTTAATGAAAAACCATATTGCCTGATTCGAAAGAAATCACTAACTTTGCGGCAATTTTTTAGAAGCAAGATAAATACATCGCGATATGAGTAAGAAATTTACCGAATATTCTAAGTTTGACTTGTCGAACGTAAATAAAGAGGTGCTGAGGAGATGGAAGGATGGAGACATCTTCCATAAGAGTCTTGAAACAAGAGAGGGACATCCTACATTTGTATTCTACGAGGGGCCTCCATCCGCGAACGGTATGCCGGGTATTCATCATGTTATCGCCCGTTCGATCAAGGATATTTTCTGCCGCTATAAAACCATGAAGGGATTCTTGGTGAATCGTAAGGCTGGTTGGGATACACACGGTCTGCCTGTTGAGTTGGGCGTGGAGAAGGCTTTGGGCATTACAAAGGAAGATATCGGGAAGAAGATTTCTGTCGCTGAGTATAACGCCGCTTGCCGTAAGGACGTGATGAAGTTCACGAAAGAGTGGGAGGATCTGACGCAGAAGATGGGTTATTGGGTGGATATGGAGAATCCGTATATCACATATGATAATCGCTATATCGAAACCTTGTGGTATCTATTGAAAGAACTTTATAAGAAGGGCCTTTTATATAAAGGTTATACGATCCAACCGTATTCTCCCGCCGCGGGTACAGGCCTGAGCACGCATGAGTTGAACCAACCGGGTTGCTACCGTGACGTGAAGGATACGACTTGTACGGCGCAATTCCATATATTGGACCCGAAACCGGAGATGGCGCAATTCGGCGATCCTTATTTCTTGGCATGGACAACGACTCCCTGGACGTTGCCTTCCAATACGGCGCTTTGCGTAGGCCCGAATATTACTTATCTGGCTGTACAGACTTATAACCCTTATACGGGTATCCCGATGACTGCTGTTATAGCGAAGGATTTATTGTCAGCTTATTTCAATCCGAAAGCCGCGGAGCTTTCTTTGTCTGATTACAAGCCGGGTGACAAGCTGGTTCCTTTCAGCGTGGTAGGTGAGTGGAAGGGTGCCGAGTTGGCCGGTATGAAATATGAGCAATTGATTCCATGGGTAAATCCGGGTGAAGGTGCTTTCCGTGTGATCACGGGTGATTTCGTTACGACAGAGGATGGTACGGGTATCGTACATATCGCGCCGACGTTTGGTGCGGACGATAACCGTGTGGCGAAAACATTCGGGGTCCCACCTTTGATGATGCAGGATAAAGATGGGAATATGCGCCCTATGGTGGATATGACCGGTAAGTTCTATAAGCTGGAAGACCTGGCTCCGGAGTTTGTGCAAAATTGTATGAACGCCTCTGATTATGATCCATGGCAAGGGAAATTCGTGAAGAACGCCTACGATGATACGAAGACGGATAAAGATGAGACATTGGATATTGAGCTCTGCATGATGTTGAAGGCCCAGAACCGGGTGTTCAAGATTGAGAAACATGTCCACAATTACCCGCATTGCTGGCGTACCGATAAACCGGTATTGTATTATCCGTTGGATAGCTGGTTTATCCGCACGACCGCTTGCCGTGAGCGTATGATCGAGTTGAACAATACGATCAACTGGAAGCCGCAAAGTACGGGTACAGGGCGTTTTGGCAAATGGCTGGAGAACTTGCAAGACTGGAACTTGAGTCGCAGTCGTTATTGGGGTACTCCATTACCTATCTGGCGTACGGAAGACGGTAGCGAGGAGAAGTGCATCGGTTCCGTGGTAGAGTTGTTTGGTGAGATCGAGAAATCCGTGAAGGCCGGCTTTATGGAGTCTAACCCTTACAAGGATTTCGCTCCGGGTGATTATACGAAGGAGAACTATGAGAAGATCGATTTGCACCGTCCGTATGTGGATGATATTATCTTGGTTTCCGCTTCTGGCAAGCCTATGAAGCGTGAGACGGACTTGATCGACGTATGGTTTGACTCCGGCGCTATGCCTTATGCCCAAATCCACTATCCGTTTGAGAACTTGAAGGAGTTCGATAATCGTCAGATCTATCCGGCGGACTTTATCGCCGAGGGTGTTGACCAGACGCGCGGTTGGTTCTTCACCTTGCATGCCTTGGGCACCATGATCTTTGATAGTGTGGCATACAAGGCTGTCGTGTCTAACGGTCTGGTATTGGATAAGAGCGGGAACAAGATGTCCAAGCGTTTGGGTAACGCCGTAGATCCATTCTCTACGATCGAAAAATATGGTTCCGACCCGTTGCGTTGGTATATGATCACGAACGCTTCACCCTGGGATAATATTAAGTTTGATATCGATGGTGTCGAGGAAGTTCGCCGTAAGTTCTTCGGTACATTGTATAATACCTATTCATTCTTCGCGTTATACGCGAACGTGGATGGCTTCGATTACTCCGATCCGGATGTGGAATGGAGTAAGCGTCCGGAGATCGATCGTTGGATCCTTTCTCTGTTGAATAGCTTGGTGAAGGATGTGGATGACTACTTGGAGGCTTATGAGCCGACTCGTGCCGGACGTGCTATCTCTGATTTCGTAAATGATAACTTGAGTAACTGGTATGTGCGCCTGAATCGTCGTCGTTTCTGGGGGGGTGGCATGACGGAGGACAAGTTGTCCGCTTACCAGACTTTATATACCTGTTTGGAAACGGTGGCTAAGTTGATGGCTCCGATCGCTCCGTTCTATTCTGATCAGTTATTCTTGGACTTGATCGCTGTTACGGGGCGTGAGCACGTTGAGTCCGTACACTTGTCCGATTTTCCGGTTTACGACGCGTCTAAGATCGACAAGCGTCTGGAAGAGCGTATGCAAGTGGCTCAAGATGTTTCTTCTATGGTATTGGCTCTTCGCCGTAAGGTGAATATCAAGGTGCGCCAGCCGCTGCAGACGATAATGCTCCCGGTCATAGACGCTCATCAACAGGAGAGTATCGAGGCCGTGAAGAACCTGGTCTTGAACGAGGTGAACGTGAAGGAGCTGAAGTTCGTGGATAATACGGCAGGCATCTTGGTGAAAAAGATCAAACCGGACTTTAAGAAGTTGGGCCCGCGCTACGGAAAGATCATGAAGGCATTGGCCGCTACGATCCAAACGATGAGCCAAGAGGATATCAACGCTTTCGAGAAAGCCGGAACGTTTACCTTGATGGTAGATGGACGGGAGGCTGTTTTGGAGCGTACGGATGTAGAGATCATCTCTGAGGATATCCCGGGTTGGTTGGTCGCTAATGAAGGTCGCTTGACCGTCGCTTTGGATATTACCGTAACCGAGGACTTGCGTAAGGAGGGCTTGGCCCGTGAGTTGGTGAATCGTATCCAGAACTTGCGCAAGAGCAGCGGTTTCGATATAACGGATAAGATCTATGTATCTATGCTTTCTTGCGAGGAGATGGATGAGGCGATCCATGAGTATAAGGATTATATCGCTAACCAAGTATTGGCGGAATCGATCGAAATCATGGATAACGCGATCAGCGACGCTACGGAACTCGATTTCGAGGACTTTAAGTTGTCCGTGAAGATCGAGAAAGCTTAAAAATAGAATAGCATTTGCCGCGGAAGCATTAGGAATGAAATATAGGGGAATCGATAATTATATTATCTTTGCATGCAAGGAGGAAGTGATAGGATCTTATATTCATTCTTAATTCTTCTTTTTGATTGATAGTTGAACAATTTTTGAACCCAAATTTTTTTAGAACCATGGCAGAGAAGACGAGATATTCAGACGCTGAGCTCGAGGAGTTCCGCGCTATTATATTAGAGAAGCTGGAAATCGCCAAGAGGGATTACGATCTTTTGCGATCCGGAGTTACGAATTCCGACGGTAACGACGTGGCTGATACGTCTCCTACATTCAAGGTGCTGGAGGAAGGAGCCTCTACATTATCGAAGGAGGAAGCGGGTCGTTTGGCGCAACGCCAGATGAAATTCATCCAGAATTTGCAGGCCGCTTTGATCCGTATCGAGAATAAGACCTACGGCATTTGCCGGGAGACCGGTAAATTGATCCCGAAAGAAAGGCTACGTGCCGTGCCTCATGCGACCTTAAGTATCGAAGCAAAACAGGGAGGCGCGAGGTAAATGAGATATTCCAAAGGTTGGGGAGCAGTGTTAATCATAATACTGCTCCTTCTTCTTGACCAAACGCTGAAGATATGGATTAAGACCCATATGCAGTTGCATGAGAGTATAGAGATAACTCCGTGGTTTTATCTTTATTTTACCGAGAATCCGGGTATGGCGTTCGGGATAGAGGTGATTGGGAAACTGTTCCTTTCCCTATTCCGTATCGTGGCTGTATTGTTTATCGGGTATTATTTGTATAGGCTGGTTAAAGAGAATTATAAATTCGGTTTTATTGCCTGTATATCATTGGTTTTTGCGGGGGCTGTGGGCAATATAATCGACTCGGTGTTCTATGGCGTGATCTTTGACCACAGTTTTGGGCAACTCGCTACTTTTATGCCGGAGGGAGGTGGTTATGCCTCGTGGTTGCATGGGAAGGTGGTAGATATGTTCTATTTCCCATTGATAGAGACCGTATTCCCCGATTGGGTTCCGATCTGGGGTGGACAGGAGTTCGTTTTCTTCCGCCCGATCTTTAATTTGGCGGACTCGGCGATTTGCGTGGGAGTTTTCCTTTTGTTACTGTTTTACCGGCATACCTTGTCGGCTAGTCTTTCGAAAGAGGAGAAATAAATGCGGAAAAAATTGCGGATATATGGTATGGCTTTATTGGTCACGACGTTGCTATCGGCATGTAGTAAGGTTCCGGATGGTATTCTGTCGGAGAAAAAGATGCAGCGTGTCTTAACGGATATGTTGCTGGCCGAGGCCTTGGTAAATGTGGATTATAACGCGTATAAATCCGATACCATGAAGCTGGCCTTGTATGAATCCGTATTCCGTAAGCATGATATTACACAAGCGGTGTATGATAGCTCGTTGGTGTGGTACGGCCGTAACTTGGATATTTACATGAAGGTCTACAACCGGGTCTTGGCCGATCTTAATAAACGGATCAATGACTTAGGGGATGTACAGGCAGACGCCGCGCCGGTATCGAACCGGGATTCCGTGGATATTTGGCCCCGCCGTTCTTATATGACCTTGTCTCCTACCGCTGTATTTAATGGGGTGACTTTCGATATACGTCCGGAAACGAATTATTCCTCGGGCAGTAGTTTTGTGTTGGGTACGCGTGTCTGGGGATTGAATGACAAAATGACTTATACACCGGAGGTGCGTTTAAGCGCGGACCAGGGTGATACGACCTTGACGGTGAATAGTAAGATCACGAAAGATGGATATCACGAGACGATCTTAAAGACTATACCGACTAAGAAAGTAAAGCGTGTATTTGGATATATCCGTATGGATAATACGGATACGACTTATTATAAGGTGTATATAGATAGCTTAAGCTTGATGAAATACAACTATGGTAAGGAACTGGCCGGATTACCGAAGGATTCTGTAAAGTAATATCTCTGTTTTATTGTACCTATGAGAAGAATTGCCGCTCATTACGTTTGGTGGAAGCAGGTCTATCGTATGCATTATATCGAACTGGATGATAACGGTGTGTTTCGTGGTGTTTATCCGTTGAATGAGGAGATCGCCGGAACCGCTTTTTATGATGGAGCGCTAGTGCCGGTCCTTTCCTCGGAACCGACGATTGGTTTTAAGCAGGTCATGAGATCCTGGCCGGCATTAACTGAAAAGATCACGCCGGGATGTTCTGTCCATATATACCGTTTATGCGGTATTCCCCTGGCGTCTGCGAAACTCGGCACAGACTACGGCGGTGGCGATGGCCACATTGAGCGACTCTGAGGAGTCTCTCCCTTCCGGATAGTTCGGGATATACAATTTCTCGTTTACAAAAGCCTCGATGGGGGGACGTATTCCATTTCCTTCATTACCCATTATCAAGATACCGTTTTCGGATAAGTTTTTCTCATATAAGTTTTCCCCATCAAGGAAAGTGCCGTATAAAGGTATGGCTTGGGCTGACTGGGCCTGTAAGAACATTTCCAGATCGGTGTAATGTATTTTTACGTGGGCGAGCGCACCCATGGTGGCTTGTACGGCTTTGGGACTGAAAACATCGGCGGTATCTTTGCTGCATACGATATGGGAAATACCGAACCAGTCCGCTATCCGGATGATCGTACCCAAGTTGCCCGGATCTTGGATTCCGTCTAAGGCAAGAACAAGCTCCTTTTCCGGCGTTATTCCCGTTATATCCCAATTGGGGCGTTTAAAGATCGCGAGTACATCTTGAGGATTTTTTAGGAAGCTGGCTTTACGAATATCATCTTCTTCCGCTACCAATAACTCCTTCGCCGGAATATCGCCTTGTGTAGCCATCCATGATGGTTTGGCTATCAGTAGCTCACATTCAAAGGCCGGTAACATATCGGCTACCAACTTATTTCCTTCAGCTACAAAAACATTGTTTTCATTCCTGAATTTCTTTAATTCCAGAGAACGGATGTATTTGACTTTGGCCCTGCTTAGCATCTTAGTTCTTTTTACAAAACAAAAGTACGGTAAATTCTTTAAATTCCAGTACATTCGCGATCGTAAAAAGCTTGGAATGATGAATCGATCCCTACGTATATGCCATTTTATCTGCGTCATACTGCTGCTAGCCTCCTGCAGTACGACGAAGTTTGTGCCGGATGGGGAATATTTGTTGGATAAGGTGGAGATCGTGTCGGATAACAAGGATTATAAGTCGGCGGATTTAAGGTCTTATCTTAGGCAGCAACCGAATTTCAAGGTGTTTGGTTTGATGAAATGGCAGTTGTTTGTCTATGATTGGTCGGGTAAGAATGAGAAGAAATGGATCAACAAACAGTTACGTAGGATTGGTGAGCCTCCCGTGGTGCTGGATACGACGTTGGTGGAACAATCCGCTATGGAGCTGGAGCGTTTTTACATTAATAAAGGATATATCCATGCGGATGTATCAACGACGATCGATACGACACGCCATAAGAAGGCGGTTGTAACTTATCATATAAAGGCAAACGATCCGTATAGGATACGCGATTACACGATGAAGTTCCCGGATCCGAGAATTGATAGTTTGGCGCACCTGAAAGCGCCCCGCCGCTCTCCCTTGGCATCAGCGTTCCGATCCTCACAGGAAGAGTATAACCAATTAGTTAAGGAAGGAACGTTATTTGACCGGGATATATTGGATAAGGAGCGGGAACGTATCACGACCTTACTCCGCTGGAACGGGTATTATGGTTTTAACCGGGATTATTTAGGATATATCGCTGATAGTTCTTTTAACCAAAATGTAGTGGATCTCGATATGTACATGAGACCTTACCGGAAGGTGTTGCCGAATGGGGCGGTAGAGGATCAGCCGCATCGTCAGTATTATATTAAGGATGTAACGGTCCTAACCGATTATAATCCGATAGGGGTAGAAGAGGACTCCGGTTTCATGGCTACGGATACGATGCTCAGCGCGGGGGTGAATATCGTATATGGCCGGAACGGGAAGAGCATCCGCCCGAGCGTACTCCGGAGGAGTACCCATATCCGTCCGGGGCAATTATTTAGTGAGAAGGACATAGAACAGACCTATTCGGCGTTCGCTTCCCTAAGGGCTTTGAGGAACGTGAATATACGTTTTACGGAAGTAGAGGAGCGGGATACGATGAAGTTGGATTGCTACATTCTCACTTCTCCCGCGAAGATAAATACGGTAGGAGTGGACCTGGAAGGTACCAACTCGGCGGGTGACTATGGGTTTGCCTCCAGTTTGAATTATCAGCATAGGAATATCTTCCGGGGATCGGAGATGTTCTCGGTGAGGGTGAGAGGAGCTTACGAGGCATTATCCGGAAATAAGGCGAATGGCTTTGGTAATTACTGGGAGTTAGGTGCGGAGGGATCCTTGCTGTTCCCTCGTTTCTTGTTCCCGTTCCTAAGCGCGGATTTTCGTAGGCGGCTGCGTGCGTCAACCGAGACGAAAATAAGTTACAACCTGCAAAAACGTCCGGAGTATACGAGGGCGATTCTATCCGGTGGTTGGAGTTATATCTGGCAAGATAGGGGGAATACGCAGGCACGTCATACCTTTAAGCTTTTGGATTTGAATTATGTGTATTTACCGGATAAGAACATGGACTTTATCAATAGCTTGCCAGATTATATGGTCCTGTATAACTATACGAACCATTTTATCATGAGTTCAGGATATACCTATTCTTTCAGCAATTATTCTCCCCAGAACCGTTTGAGAAACACGCATTCCTTGCGTGCGTCAGTCGAGATCGCGGGAAATTTGTTGAGTGCCTTTTCTCATCTCACGGGAGCGAAGAAGAATGATAACGGTTATTATGAGCTATTTGGTACGGAATATGCGCAATATGTGAAATTGGATTTCGATTTTAGCAAAGGGATCGTGCTTGACAGTCGTAACAAGTTGGCTTTCCATATAGGAGTGGGAGTGGGGATGGCTTATGGCAACTCAAGCTATTTACCTTTTGAGCGTGCTTATTTCTCGGGTGGAGCGAATAGTGTCCGGGGATGGTCTGTGCGGGAGTTAGGTCCGGGTAGTATGGAAGTTGACAGTACGACCTCTTTCGCGCTTCAATCGGGGGATATCCGCTTGGATTTGAACTTGGAATATCGTACGAAGCTTTTTTGGAAGTTTGAATTGGCCGCTTACATAGATGCCGGGAACATATGGACCCGGAATGTCTCGGATGAGCGCTATAAGGCTGGAAACTTTGATTTCTCTCGTTTTTACAAGGAGATCGCCGTTTCCTATGGTTTGGGACTTCGTTTGGACTTTGATTTCTTCTTGCTTCGTTTGGATACCGGCTTCAAAGCCTATAACCCTCAAGAGAAAAAGTCTAAGCGTTGGGCGATAACCCATCCTAATTTCAAGGATAATTTCGCCTTGCATTTTGCTGTTGGTTATCCATTCTGAACCCATACGTAAAAAAGTGTACTAAAAGTTTGTAAGGGAAAGAAAAATCCTTACCTTTGCACCACGAAAATTGGGATGGTCAGGTAGCTCAGCTGGATAGAGCAACAGCCTTCTAAGCTGTGGGTCCTGGGTTCGAATCCCAGCCTGATCACGAGGGAGATTCTAAAGAGGGTCTCCCTTTTTTGTAGTATGACGGGCATGTCATACATCTGTGGTGAAAGTCCATAAGGGGCGTAGTTGGGGTCAGCGGATTTTTCCGGTTGGGGGGATGACGTTCTCAACTATATTGATTAACTTAGGGGCATGAAACCCGAACAATTGTTACGAGCCATCCTGCCGGATGTGCTGATAGACAACTTCGATGTTG
>NZ_JAAKDT010000015.1 GCF_011038785.1 Parabacteroides sp. ZJ-118 | reverse complement strand
TCGAGGGATCAAGACCGACCATCCTTACCTGTCCGCTCAGACAGTTGACGCCCATGCGCATGTCTGTCGGATGTTGGGACATCACTATACGGTTGTTTTCATTCAGATTGAACATAGCTTTTTTAACTGCAAAGTTTGCAATCAAAAATGCTATGGAAAAGTCGGCCGATTTCGGACGGATACGACTAAACACGGTAGTGTTTGGAGTGGAACACAGTAGTGTTCGTGATAGGACACTACTGTGCTCAGTATATCTCAAGATCAATGACTTAGCATCTCAGCCGTGATTGGCATGAATTTCTCGGCATCTGATTTACGGAGTTTTACGCTACCGTCGTTCCAGTTGGAAGGCCAACCTCCGATGATGTGCCCGAGGAATACCAGCTTGATCTCGTGCAAACCTTTTGCCAAGGCTGCGGAGGTGTCATGGCGGGAGAAGCGTTTTACCTCACCGCCGTTATTGACCCTCAATTTGCCGTCGATCCATACCTCCTCTAAGTCGGAAGAAATGTAATAAACGCCATCCTCCGGAATGTTCACGTAGCCGGTAGCGATAGCGGCGTATTGCTTCACGCCTCGCATGGATTCGGGGGCGGATACTTGGTTGGTCAGCTCGCGGGTCGTCTTGATGACCTGTTTCTTACCTGTTTTCTGAGCGGCCTCCAGATCGCTTATGCGCAGGTACATTCCATCGAATACCTCCATATCGAGACCCGGGGTTGTCTTCGCTACCTCCTTTGCGGGAGCCAGTGTCTGTTTCTCCACGAGGATCGTGCGAGGCTTGCCCATCTTGCCGGAAGGCAATACGGAAGCGATCTTCACGGTCGTAGTCTCGATGATGTCGAAAGGAGCCGTGTATATGGTGGATTCCGGGGTGGGCTCGGTACCATCCAGCGTGTAGACCATCTTCATTGGACGGTTCGTGGAGAATGTCAGGGTAGCCTTGTCCGTGAAAGCCACGAAGTCGCAAGAACCATTCGGTTGCTCGGGCTGCGGAATATAATAGTTGATGCCGTGTCCGTCCAGGCGAACCTGAGCGTTATCCAAACGACGTTCGAAATCCTTGTAATCCTTCCGGTCCAGCGGGCTCCAAGCGATCTCGGAGAGGGCTAGGATACGAGGATAGATACGGTACTCCATGATGTCCGTGGTATAAAGGTACTCACTCCATGCGTTGCATTGCACGCCCTTGATGAAGTGTCCTTTACCGGCCGCAGCCAGTGTGTCGGGAACGGGGTTGTACTTGTAGACCCGCTCCGTCGTGGTGAATCCTCCGATGGATACCGGGCTGATCTTGGAGTCGCCTTGGAAATGGTCGATATACATACCCTCGCTGCTGGGGGTCATGATTACCTCGTGGTTCATGCTGGCGGCAGCGATACCGCCTTCCTCACCTCGCCAAGACATTACCGTGGCCGATGGAGCCAGACCTCCCTCGAGGATTTCGTCCCATCCGATCATCTTCTTGCCATGCTTGTTTACGACCTTCTCCATGCGTTGTACGAAATAACTCTGCAACTTCTCCTCGGCTGTATGTTGCTTGTCGCCTTTCAAGCCTTCCTTACGGATACGGGCCTGGCAAAGCGGGCATTTCTCCCAGCTCGTCTTCGGGCACTCATCGCCTCCGATATGGAAATACTCGCCTGGGAATAGGGGAGCTACCTCGGCGATCACGTCCTCGAAGAATTGGAAGGGTTCTTCCTTCCCGGCGCATAATACGATGTCTTCTACGCCCCAAATGATACGGGGAGTACCCGGCTTACCCTCGCAAGACAGCTCCGGATAGGCGGCGATAGCGGCCATCTCGTGTCCCGGAAGCTCTATCTCGGGAACGATCGTGATGAAACGATCCGCTGCGTATTTAACGACATCCTTCACTTCCTCTTGAGTATAGAAGCCTCCGTACTCGGTACCCTCGCCATCGATGCGTTTAGAGCCGATCTCGGTCAGTTTCGGGTACTTCTTGATCTCGATGCGCCATCCTTGGTCGTCAGTCAAGTGCCAATGCATGCGATTGATCTTGAACAAGGCCAATACGTCCAGCTGTTTCTTGATATTCTCTACTGGGATGAAATGGCGGCAGGGATCTAGCATGATACCCCGGTAACCGAATCGAGGCTCGTCCTTGACAGATACAGCCGGAGCGATCCATGCGACACCTTTCACGGCGGAAGGACTCTCGATCTCGGCGGGCAGCAACTGCAAGAACGATTGCATACCGTAGAAGAGACCTTGAGGGGTCTTGGCCTTGATACGGACACCGTTATCGGTGACATCTAACGTGTATCCCTCGTCGTTTACGTCCAGGACGCCGTCGATAACCAACGAGATACCGCTGGAAGTCTCTTGGTCAGCGGTGGCTATCTGGTAGCCTGTCGCCGTGTTCATTTTAGCCGCGAAGAACTCGGCTACGGTTTTCGCCTCCGGGGTGGAAGCGTAGATCTTCGTGTTTTTGTTTAGTTTGAAGTTCCCTTCATTTTGAGTAAGGCTGACCGGTGTCGGGATGATGTTGATACCTTGGTTGTAAGGTCTCACTTCACCAGGAGCATCGTCGCACGAGGCCATCAGGCCTAGTACAGCGCCAGCGCAAATTGTAGCAAGAAGCTTTTTCATGTTTGTGTTGATATTTTAGATTGTTTAAATTCGAGAGTAGGGCGGGAATTCAAAGCCCGCCCTGCGATATATCACCATGCGAAGATCGGATAATCTTTCATGATACCGTTCACTTTCTCGCGAACGGATCGGATAGCCTTATCACATTCGGGAGCAGCCAATACGGTGTCGATCAGTTCCACGATCTCACCCATAAGCGGCTCTTTGGCGCCTCGGGTCGTGATAGCGGGCGTACCCACACGGATACCGGAGGTTTGAAAGGCCGAGCGGCTGTCGAACGGAACCATGTTCTTGTTCACTGTGATGTCGGCGGCTACCAAGGCTTTCTCGGCAACCTTTCCGGTCAGGTCGGGGAACTTCGTGCGCAGGTCGATCAGCATGCTATGGTTGTCCGTACCACCGGAGATGATCTTATACCCTTTATCCGTGAATGCCTTGGCCATGGTGGCGGCGTTCGCTTTCACCTGTGCTTGGTACGTCTTGTATTCCGGCTCCAAGGCCTCTCCGAAGGCTACGGCCTTGGCTGCGATCACATGCTCCAGCGGACCGCCTTGGATACCCGGGAATACGGCGGAGTCCAACAACTGAGACATCTTCTTGATCTCACCTTTTGGTGTCTTTTTGCCCCAAGGATTCTCGAAATCCTTACCCAGCAGGATGATACCGCCACGAGGCCCCCGCAGGGTCTTATGCGTCGTTGATGTTACGATGTGAGCGTACTCCAATGGGTTGTTCAGCAAACCGGCGGCGATCAGACCTGCCGGGTGCGCCATATCGATCATCAATAAGGCTCCTACTTTGTCGGCTATCTCACGCATACGTTTGTAATCCCAGTCTCGGGAATAAGCGGAACCTCCGCCAACGATCAATTTCGGTTTCTCGCGAAGGGCTACTTCCTCCATCTGGTCGTAGTCCACCCGTCCGGTGTCTTCCTTTACATTATATTCGGTAGCGTGATAAAGAACACCGGAGCTGTTTACCGGGGAACCGTGGGATAAGTGTCCGCCATGCGACAGGTTCAACCCGAGGAACGTGTCGCCCGGATTCAATACGGCGAAGAATACGGCTGCGTTGGCCTGTGCCCCGGAGTGAGGCTGCACGTTGGCCCATTCGGCATTGAATAGCTTTTTCAACCGTTCGATAGCGATCGTCTCGCTTTGGTCTACTACCTCGCAGCCTCCATAATAACGCTTGCCGGGATATCCCTCGGCGTATTTGTTGGTCAGACAGCTTCCCATGGCCTGCATGACCTGGTCGCTGACAAAGTTCTCGGAAGCGATCAGCTCAATGCCCTTCAATTGGCGTTGGTGCTCCTTCTCGATAATGTCAAAAATGATGTTGTCTCTTTTCATTACCTCTTAAATTGGTTATTGCAATGATGTGTTCCTCCTAGAAAAGGAATTCTCGCGAATGTACTATATTATTTCAATACTATTTATAATACTTCGTTTAATTATTGAAGATGCGCCGGAAGCGGCTCCGCTTACCACTTGGTGAGGGTTACGTTTCTGAACTCGACCTCCTTACCCTCGCTCTGCAGCCCGATATGGCCCTCCTTCACCTTGTCGGTCCCGGTGTTCTGGTATACGCCGTTGATGTATACGGTGATGACGCCGTCTTTCACGAAGATGTTCGCCTCGTTCCACTCTCCGGCGGGTTTCTCGCTAGACGGGTTCACGTTCTTTACGACGGGGAAGAAGGGACGTTCCTCTCCTGGGCGTTGCTGGTACTCGACAAGGTCGGAACCTCCCAGCAACACGAACAATCCGGCCCTCCCGGCTTGCAGGTTACATTCGATTCCGTTCGGGAAGGGGTTCTTAAGGTCTGTGATATGCAGGAAGATACCGCTATTGGCGTTGGAATCCCCATTCGGCCAACGCCATTCCACGTGCAGTTTGTAGTCGCTGTATTTCTCCTTGGTGTACATATAGCCGAAAGGCTGGCCGGTGATGAAGATCTTACCGTCGCGTACGGCATAGACCTGATCGGCGGGAGCGGAGTTTTTGTCGACTACGAAATTCCAGTTAGACAGGTCTTTCCCGTTGAACAGTTTCTTGGTCTTCTGAGCGTTCGTCCCATTGGAGAAACAGAAGAGGAAAGTGGCTAATACAGCCAAAGATAGCATTCTTTTTTTCATGGCATTAAACTCTATTTATAGTATGATTAATCAACGATTAGTTTGCGATAGCGTACCCGTTTCGGCTCGGCGTCGCCCAAGGTCTTACGTTTGTATTCCTCGTACTCGGAATAGGTCCCTTCGTAGAAGACTACGTTGGAATCGCCCTCGAACGACAGAATATGCGTACAGATACGGTCTAAGAACCAACGGTCGTGAGAGATGACGACGGCGCAACCGGCGAAGTTCTCCAGACCTTCCTCTAAGGCCCGCAGCGTGTTCACGTCGATATCGTTGGTAGGCTCGTCGAGCAGCAATACGTTAGCGTCCGCTTTCAGTGTCAGCGCCAGATGCAGGCGGTTACGCTCTCCTCCGGAGAGTACGCTACATAGCTTCTCTTGATCTGATCCGGCGAAATTGAATTTAGATAGGTAAGCCCGTGCGTTCACCTCCTTGCCGCCCATACGGATGAATTCCTGTCCGCCGGATACGACTTGGTAAACGGTCTTTTTCGGGTCTATATCCTTATGGGTCTGGTCGGCGTAACCTACTTGTACGGTCTCGCCCACCTCGAAGGTTCCCTTGTCGATGCTTTCCATGCCCATGATCATTTTGAATAAGGTAGTCTTACCGGCACCGTTTGGCCCGATGACTCCTACAATACCGTTCGGGGGAAGCATGAAGTTCAAATCATCGAACAGCAATTTATCGCCGAACGCCTTCGCCACATGCTGCGCTTCGATCACCTTATTGCCCAAGCGAGGACCGTTCGGGATGAAGATCTCCAGTTTAGCCTCACGCTCTTTCTGGTCCTCGTTCAAGAGAGCCTCATACGAGTTTAGGCGTGCCTTGCCTTTGGCGTGCCTTGCCTTCGGCGCCATATTGATCCATTCCAGCTCACGCTCCAAGGTCTTACGGCGCTTGCTGACTTGCTTCTCTTCTTGAGCCATACGCTTCGTTTTCTGGTCTAGCCAAGAGGAGTAATTGCCTTTCCAAGGGATACCCTCGCCACGATCCAGCTCAAGGATCCAACCGGCCACATGGTCTAGGAAGTAACGGTCGTGCGTGATGCAGATAACAGTACCGGCATATTGTTGCAGGTGTTGCTCCAGCCAGTCGATAGACTCGGCGTCCAAATGGTTGGTCGGTTCATCCAATAACAATACGTCCGGCTGCTGGAGCAGCAATCGGCAAAGGGCCACCCGGCGACGCTCGCCTCCAGATAACGTATCCACCACCTGATCCTCTGGCGGACAACGTAGAGCATCCATGGCACGTTCCAGACGACTGTCGAGGTTCCATGCGTCCGTAGCGTCGATCTTGTCCTGTAGCTCTGCCTGACGGTTGATCAAGGCATCCATTCTATCCGGATCTTCTAGTACCTCCGGATCGCCGAATTTCTCGTTCACCTCCTCGTATTCTTTTAAGGTGTCCACGATTTCCTGCACGCCTTCTTGCACGATCTCCTTCACGGTCTTGCCCGGCTCCAACTTAGGGTCCTGCTCCAGATACCCTACGGAATACCCGGGGGAGAAGACTACCTCCCCTTGATAATCCTTATCGATACCGGCGATAATCTTCAGCAACGTAGATTTACCGGAACCATTCAAACCGATGATGCCGATCTTTGCCCCATAGAAAAAGGATAGATATATATTCTTTAAAACCTGTTTTTGAGGCGGAAAGATCTTGTTCACGCCTACCATCGAGAAAATAATCTTCTTATCGTCTGCCATATGATTTCTTTGTGTGTTAATTAATTCCTTAACTTAAAATAAGGGTGTACAAATCTATGTAAATATCTTTTATTTTACAAATTAACAAAGGAAAAACCAAAGCACAAGCCTAATCAATAAGGTGCATTCTACTTGTGTACATAAAACAGTGACCCGCCAGCTGTCTGTTCCTGAAAATGGTTAACTCGTTTTTGTATGTTTACTGAAGTTGGAATGTGACACTCGGATGAACGCATTTAGAGAAGCTACCGGAATACCGAAGCCAAGGATGAACAGGGGTATAAGACCATACGAAAACTCTCATGCATAAAGCGGTAAATATTTACAGAAAGTATGATTTGGAAAGAGACCGCATTAAATTAAGCCGTCTTTTATAGTAATCGAGACCAATACTATCCTAGGGTAGTGTTGTATAACATGCTGGATTTATCTACTTTTGTGCCCGATACGAAAGGTTAAGAAGAGGAAGTTTTTAGGTATGGCAAAAAAGAGAGGTAAGCCTCAACTCCGAAAAAGCAAGAAGAGGCAGGCATCGTTGTTCATGTCCTCCATAAAGAAGACGCTTCTTGGCGCTTTCGCGGTAGTTGTTTGCTTTATTGGTGTGTTATTTATTTATGATTGGTTTTATCCGGTATCTAAGACACGGCCCGTAGAGAAGAAACAGGATCGATCGGAGACAATAGCCCGTCCGAAGATCTCGGATAAGGGCGGTTCCGGAACTTCGGGTAAGAAAGCCGCACAGGCGACGAAAAACAAGCAAGCGACGAGTCCCCCAAAAGGAATCTCCGCCTATACTTTTCAGGAGGGAGCTGAGATACCGAGGCTAAAGAATAAACAAAAAGAACAGGTTATAAAGCACGAAGGCTACACGGTTTCTTATAATTCCGATTATAGGATCGCCAACTGGGTAGCCTATGCGCTGACCTCGAAAGAGGCAACAAGTAAGAAGAACGAGCGGTCTAATAAGTTCGTCTCGGATCCCATGGTGAAAGGGGCTACCGCCACAAATGAGGATTATACTCGCTCCGGCTACGACCGAGGACATATGGCGCCTGCCGGCGATATGAAATGGTCCGTCAAGGCTATGCGGGAATCGTTTTACCTAAGTAATATCTGTCCGCAAAAGCCCGGCTTGAACCGGGGTATCTGGAAAGATCTGGAAGAACAGGCTCGTTTGTGGGCGAAGGAGAATGGCTCCCTGTTGATCGTGACCGGCCCGGTGATCACGGACGACTTGAAACGGTTAGGAAAGAACCGAGTGGGAATCCCAAAGCGTTTTTATAAGGTAATCTGTACGATGACGAATGGTAACCCGGGAGGGGTGGGTTTTCTGTTTGATAATAAAGACTATGGGAAGACTCCGTTGAAATCGATGATGATCCCTATCGATAGTATAGAGAAGGTTACCGGAATTGACTTTTTCCCTTCTTTGCCTGATTCGATAGAAAATCCGATGGAAGCGTACGTGAATGATGGCAGTTGGTCTTTTTAAGCTACGTTACTCTCAACAATCTCTAGGCGAGAATGTTTTATATTTACTGTGAAGAAAAAGAAATTATAATTAAATAACAAAATGCAAGTTATCATGAAAGGAAAATTAATCCATGTGTTTGTTTTGACAGCATTGGTTTCCTGTAGTCAACCACCCGTTAAGGAGCAAGGCCCTCGTCCGGTTAAATTGGTGGACGTTACTTCGCTGAATAGGGTTGAGAAATCATTCAGTGGAGTGGTATCGTCTGATCAATTCAGTGATTTGGCGTTCAAGATGTCCGGCCCGCTGATCTCATTAAACGTGGATGAAGGCCAGAAGGTCCGTACGGGGCAGGTCGTAGCTGAAATCGATCCGCAGGATTTTAAATGGGAATATGAGGCGAAGAGAGCGTCTTTCCAGACAGCGGAGGCGCAATTGCAACGTGCGAAGAAATTATTGTCCAAACAAGCCATCTCCAAACAAGAGTATGAGTCAACGGAAGCCTCTTACTCAAATGCCAAGGCGGCCTTCGAGTATGCGCAAAATACATTGAACCAGACAAAGCTCCGCGCGCCGTTCGATGGATTTATCCAGAAGAAATACGTAGAGAATTACCAGAAGGTACAGGCCGGACAAGGAATCGTTTGCTTGATCAACCCGGATAAGTTGCAGGTCGTGTTTACGATGCCTGAAGGTAATATCAATTACTTCTCTTCTCCCTATTCTGTTTATGTAGAATTCGATAATTACAAGGGCGTTCGCTTCAGGGCGAAGGTGAAAGAATACGTGGAAGCCTCTCCCGATGGCTCTGGCATTCCCGTATATTTGTATATCGACGATCCGAACTTTAATTTGGAGAAATATAGGGTAGCCGTAGGTTTCTCTTGCCGTGTGATCTTGAATGTGGATAGCGAGAGTTTCATGGAAGGCGCCGTATTGGTTCCGCTAGCCGCTGTCGTGGTGGACGATTCCAATAGCGACAAGTATGTGTTTGTCTATAGTAAACAGTCTCAAAAGGTTGAGCGCCGCAAGATTACCGAGTCCATACTGGTCGGCAAGGATGGAGTGGTCGTAACGGATGGCTTGCGGCCCGGCGAACAGGTTGTCTCAGCCGGAGCCACTCGTTTGGTGGACGGACAACAGGTAAAAGTATTAACAGATTAAGAGATAAACAATGAATATTCCAAAATATTCCTTAGAGAATCAGAAGATTATATACTTTTTCCTAGCGGTCGTGCTGATAGGAGGTATATATTCTTTCTTTAAATTGCCGAAGAAGGAAGATTCTCCCTTCGTGATCAAGACGGCGGTTTTGGTTACCCAGTATCCGGGAGCGACTCCGCAAGAGGTAGAGAAGCTGGTGACCGAACCGATCGAGCGGGAGATTCAGGCCATGTCAGATGTGTTCCAGATCAAGTCTGAGTCTTATTTCGGTATGTCTAAGATTACGATAGAGTTGCAGCCCACTTTATCACCGGATTATATGCCAGTCAAGTGGGATGAGTTACGTCGCAAGGTGGCGAACATACAGCCACGCCTCCCGTCTGGCGCTTCTTCGATATCCGTCAATGATGACTTCGGTGATGTGTTCGGTATTTATTATGCCTTGACGGCGGACGAGGGTTATACGTATGATGAGTTACGTGATTGGGCACAAAAGATCAAGACTGAGTTATCCCCGGTGCCGGGCGTGCAAAAGGTTTATTTGTTCGGCGAGCAGACACAAGTTGTCAACGTAAGGATTTCTGTCCCGAAATTGGCGAACCTGGGTATTGACCCAAACGCCATTCAGCAGGTGATGCAAACACAGAACCTGTTGGTGAATACTGGAGACATTAATACGGGCAATTATCAGTTGCGTTTGCGTACCGAAGGTACCTATAAGGATATACAAGATATACGCGATCAGTTGATCGTGATGAAAAGTGGCGGTGAGGTTCGTCTAGGTGATATCGCTACGGTGGAACGCGGCTATATGGATCCTCCCGCCAACTTGATGCGTGTGGATGGTAAGCGTGCGATCGGGATCGGGGTCGCTACAGGAGCGAAAGATGACGTGGTGGCCGTGGGCAACGTGGTGACGGATCATCTGAAAGAGATGGAGCAACTTTTCCCTATCGGTATGGACTTGAAGGCTATCTATCCGGAAAATAAGATTGCGCAAGAGGCAAACAATGGTTTTATCTTGAACTTGATCGAGTCTCTGTTGATCGTGATCGTGATCATCTTTATCGTGATGGGATCTCGTGCCGGAATGTTGGTGGGGAGTTCGTTGCTCTTCTCCGTGGGGGGTACCTTGCTGATCATGTTGATCTGGGGGGTCGGCTTGAACCGGACCTCATTGGCGGCCTTTATTATCGCCATGGGAATGTTGGTGGATAATGCGATCGTGGTGACGGATAATGCCCAAATTGGTATTAAGCGAGGACTTTCCCGTTATCAGGCATTGATTGATGGCGCTACCAAACCGCAATGGGCGTTGCTGGGCGCGACGTTTATCGCCGTATGTTCTTTCTTGCCGATGTATTTGGCACCGGCATCCGTGGCCGAGATCGTGAAGCCGTTGTTTATCGTCTTGGCGGTGTCTTTGGGATTGAGTTGGATCTTGGCTTTGACGCAAACGACCACATTCGGTAATTTTATCTTGAAAGAGGCAAAACCGGGCGAGAATAAGGATCCTTACGATACGAAGCTGTATCATAGGTTCGAGAGGTTGTTGGGACGCTTGATCAAGCGTAGATATGTCACGCTTGCTTCGGTAGTGGTTACTCTGTTCATTTCCCTGTTTATAATGAGTATCATGCCACAAAGTTTCTTCCCGATTATGAACAAGCCCTATTTCCGTGCGGACTTGATCTTCCCAGAGGGATACAGCATTTATGACGTAGAGGCGAATGTTAAGAAAATAGAGGAAGATTATTTAAATAAGAATCCGAATATCAAATCATTCTCGTTTACATTGGGAGGTTCTCCGGTACGTTACTATCTGGCTAGTTCCTCTGTAGGCCCGAAGCCTAACTTCGCGAACGTATTGATCGAGACGCAAGCTCCGGAGGATGCGCAAGTGGAGGAGGGTAAGTTTTACGATTATATGGTGGCTAACTACCCGAATATATTGACTCGCTCGGCCTTATTTGCTTTGTCTCCGGTCCCAGATGCGGCGATTGAGATTGGTTTTATCGGCGATAACGTGGATACCTTGATCGCTTTGACACAAAAGACGCAGGAGATCGCCCGGAATTATGATCAGGTAATGGAGGTGCGCAACAGTTGGGGCAACAAGGTTCCGGTATGGAAGCCTTTATATTCTCAAGAGAAAGGTTTGCGTCTGGGTATTACTCGTCAACAGGTGGCTTATTCCTTGCGTTCGGCTACGAATGGCGTACCTCTGGGTGAGTATCGTGAGGGCGACGTGTTTATGCCGATCTTATTGAAAGACGCGGATAAGGATTCGATCAGTCTGAATGATATAAAGACTTTGCCGGTTTACAGCACGAAAGGTCGTTCGGTGAAGGTGGAGCAGGTGATCGATGATTTCTCGCTGGATTATGAGTTTAACGTAGTGAGACGATTCAACCGTGAGCCGTGTATGCTTATGCAGTGTGAGCCGAAGCGCGGCACCAATACAATGGCTGCTTTCAGTCATTTATGGAAAGAGGTACAGGAGGAGATTCAGGTGCCGGAAGGATATAAGATGACGTATTTCGGCGAGCAATCCGAGCAGGATAAAGGTAATAAGGCGATCGCTGCCAATATCCCGTTGATGTTCGGTTTGATTTATGTCACCTTGCTGTTCTTATTCCCGAAATATTACCGGAAACCTGTATTGATCATGGCGATGCTGCCGTTGATCTTCATTGGTGTGGTATTGGGATTGTTGGTATTCGGTAAGTCCCTCGATTTCTTTGCCATGTTGGGTCTGTTGGGCTTGATCGGTATGAATATCAAGAATGCGATCGTACTGGTGGACGAGATCGGCTTACAATTGAACGCAGGCTTGTCTCCGGTGAGTGCCGTGATAGAGGCGACGAAAACTCGTATCGTTCCGGTGACGATGGCCTCCGGTACGACGATCTTAGGCATGTTGCCGTTATTGGGGGACGCTATGTTCGCCGGTATGGCGGCTACCATCATGGGTGGTCTGTTCGTTTCTACGATTCTGACGATTTTCGTGCTTCCGGTTACTTATTGTATTTTCTTTAAGATTAAATCAGAGTAAAAGATATGAGAGATAAAATAATCATAGGTTGTTTATTGTTGGGCGCCTTGTCCGCTAAGGCGCAGGACATTCGGCTCTCGGCTGTGGAATATAAGGAACGGGTCCTTGAATACAGCCGCCAGATCAAGCAAAGCTCTGAGGAGCGTATCGCTATGCAGCATGCGATCAAGGCCGCTAAAACCGGTTTTTTCCCTTCGGTGGACTTCTCCGGTAGCTATCAGTATCGGATCAATAAATATGATTTGGATTTCGGACCGGGCATGTCCGTTGAGATGGACCATAATACGTATAGCCTAGGCGCTACGGTGAGTCAGCCTATCTATGCGGGTGGACAGATCTATAATAACTATAAGGCTGCTCAGGTACAAGGCAAGATCACCGAGCAAGCAGAGGAATTGACAACGGATAATATCGTTTATTCCGCCGATTTGAACTATTGGACGGCCGCCGCCCGTAAAGGTATGTACGATGTGATGTGTCAGTATGTAGACATTGTCGGAGAGCTGGCGAACGTGTTGACGATCCGTTTTAATGACGGCCAGATCAGCAAGACCGATTTATTGCAAGTGGAGTCCCGCCTGAAAGAAGCGGAATTGAGTAAAAGCTCGGCATATAAGGAGTATCAGATTGCGTTGCAGAATCTGAACTCATTGATGGGCGTGTCTCCGCTAGATCCGATCGAGGTGGAAGATTCCATTACGACCTATTTGGCCTTGCCATTGCAGGTAGGAGAGGATATAGCTCTTCGGAACCGTCCGGACTATGCTATTTCCGAGTTGAATATAGCGTATCAAAAGAGACAGATCAATTTGTCGAAAGCGAAATATAACCCGTCTTTGGCGATCGGTTTTCAAGGCACTTGGGGTACTCCGATGTTGAACGTGAAAGGTTCGGACCAGCTGTGGACCCCGGCCGTCTTCGCTTCCTTGAAGATACCTTTGTTCCGTTGGGGTGCCCGTTTCAAGGAGGTAAATTCCCAGAAGGCTATCCTTCGTAGTAAGGAATACGCCTTGGATAATACGCGAGACAAGATCGCTCAAGAGGTCGCGAACGCATGGACAAGCCTCACCGAGTATACGAAACAAATTACCGTTGCGGAAGAGGCTTGTAAGATTGCCGAGGAGAACCTCGACTTGAACACCTTCAGCTACAACGAGGGTAAACTTCCGATCTTGGACGTACTCTCTGCCCAATTGTCATGGATTCAGTCTTACAGAAACTTGATCCAGACTTGGTATCAGCAAAAGGTTTCTTTAGCCCAATATAACAAGGCTATAGGTATCCGTCGTTTGCAGTAAAAGAAGCATATCTGAAGATTGCTACACTTGCATACAATCTCGTCTGTTTGGGCACTCCTCGGAATCCTGACTCTTTAAGTATAGAATGATGAAATAATAAGATGTATACAAAGTTACTAGATAAACAAACGAAACTCGCCCTGATCGGACTAGGATATGTCGGGCTTCCTATCGCGATGGAATTCGCTAAATATGTTTCTGTTATCGGATTTGATATCAACGAGGATCGCTTGGACAAGCTTCGGAACGGTATTGATCCGTGTGGGGAACTTCCCGCCGAGGTGTTTGAACATAAAGATATCATATTTACTTCTTCTATAGAGCAGTTGAGGGAGGCTTCCTTTTTCGTGATAGCTGTTCCTACTCCGATAGACAGCCATAACGAGCCGGATCTATCCCCTTTGATGGGTGCGACCCGCACGGTAGGCAAAGTCTTGAAACAGGGCGATTACGTGGTATACGAATCTACCGTATATCCGGGATGTACGGAAGAGGATTGCATCCCGATCTTGGAGGAAGTTTCAGGGTTGAGAGTAGGAAAGGAGTTTAAGGTTGGGTACTCACCGGAACGAATCAATCCGGGTGATAAGGTGCATACCTTGGTGAATACTGTGAAGATCGTTTCCGGTTGCGATGCCGAGGCTTTGGAAACGATATCGGAAGTTTATACGCTGGTCGTTCGAGCGGGGCTGCACCGTGCACCTAGTATCAAGGTAGCCGAAGCTGCCAAGATTATCGAAAATACCCAACGTGACGTGAATATAGCCCTGATGAACGAGCTTTCCATTATTTTCGATCGAATGGGGGTAAATACATTTGATGTCTTGAAAGCCGCCGGAACGAAATGGAATTTCTTGCCTTTCTCTCCCGGATTGGTTGGAGGGCATTGTATAGGGGTGGATCCTTACTATCTGGTGCATAAAGCCAAAGAATTGCAATATCACACGAAGATGATCAATTCCGGTCGCTACGTGAACGATTCTATGGGGCGGTATATCGGAAAGAAGGTCGTGAAAAAGATTATCTCGCAAGGGAAAAATATCCTAGGGGCGCATGTGCTGGTGATGGGTATGACTTTCAAGGAAAACGTATCGGATATACGTAACTCGAAAGTAGCCGATATTATCAATGAGTTTAAGGACTTTGGAGCCGAGGTTGATGTGATGGATCCGTTCGCTTCTCCCTCGGAAGTATTGCAAGAGTACGGTATCCGGTTGGTAGAGAAGCCCGGGAAGAAATATGACGCGGTAGTGGTAGCTGTCGCTCATACTGCTTATTTGAAGCTGGATGAATCCTATTTTCTGTCGATCACGAACGAACATGCCGTGTTGGCAGACGTGAAAGGAGTCTATCGAGGCAACATCCATCAGATGATCTATTGGAGTCTGTAATTGTTAAAAAGTAACACAAGCTGCAAGGAAATTTCGATAAACTTAAAAAATGTGTTGTACAATATATTTTTTTATTTGCTCAATAATATTAATTAGCTCACCTTTGCACGCAGATAACCTAAACAATCTTTTTGCCTTAAAGACTAATACCTATTAAAACCTATAAAGAGAACCTTTGCGAAAAGGCTCTCTTTATGATTTTCAGGGGATTAGTGGTTTGTTTCCTCTATCTTTGAGGTGATTCTGCTAATAGCTTCATTCAGCTTCTCTTCGGGTAATATTACGTTAAAATCTCCCCAGAAACCTTCGTCGTAGTTGAAGTGAGTATCCGAGAAAACCGTGTGGGTAGGAAGGACTTCAATGCGTGAGAAGCGGTTTGCGTTGGCTGTATCTATCTTACAGGTAACCATCTCGAACCAAGTATGTAAAATATTTGTGTTAAAAAGTTGTCTTCTTTTTTTAATTTTAAAGTGCAGGTCTCCCCGAATATGGTTAATGTAATAGGTGCCATTCCATTGTTTGTAAGAGACCGTGTAGGTTACTTTCCGGGGCGTGATCCGTAAATTCCGGCTTTTTCTCTCGACGAACATTCCGGCCGCCTGCTCGATATATTGGGGATTAACCTCAAAGTCCACCCTTAATAAGGCATTATTTTCGGTGTCGATATATATCTGTCCTCGGTAAAGCGGTTCATGGATGTTCTTTTGTTGCTCGAAAGAGATGACGTTAGCAAGTCGATCATCTACTACCGTGATGTCGGTATGGGCGTATGTATAGGGTGAATCTGGGCCAGGATCTAGAAACTCTGGTAATTGTTTCATCAAGTCCAAGACAAGGCAGGAGTAGATACCTGACTTCATTTTCGTGATCAACGTGTCTTTTTCCAGCTCGTTACTGATGCGGCGCATCTTTAGTAGTTTCACTTGATCGGCCAAGGCATTGCTGTGATAAGATGCTTTATATATCTTGAAAACAGCCTCGGTTAGTCCTACGAGTCCTTTTTTACGTTCAATGCCTTCTCTGTAAAATGTAGTAAGGTAAATTGGGTGCTGGGAATAATTGTTCCTCCTCTCGTCCAACATCCCCTGTAATAAGCGTTTTGGATTGGCTAGGCGCACGATAACTTCTTGGATGGAGACTATTTTAGGCTCTAGGGATAAGATGGTATGTTTATCTATCAACTCCCGGCTATTTATTTCTTGGGGAAGATAGCCTATATGGGAGAAACGTACCTGGGATAGCCGGAGTGAGTCCGGTAATTTCAATCGAAACTCTCCGTTCAGGTTGGTGATGGTACCGATAGCGGCCTCGCCGATTCCTACCGATCCGAATGCGATGGGCTCATGGGTGTATTGATCCTGCAAAGAACCTTCTATCGTGAAATAGGTTTGTATGGAATCGGGAGTTACGGATGCGCTTCTAGGAGCGGGAGGATTTTCCGGCACATAAAGTAGGAGATGGTTCTCTATCGCACGGATCGCCAGATTTTTATTACCGGTAATTGCGTATATAGCTTCTTGTATCGTATAGTCTCCACCCTTTATCGATGTCATTTGTTCATTATCGATAATCTTACTGTCGTATATGAAAAGATAGCCGGAACGTTCCGTGACGAGTCCCAACAATTGGTAGATATTTCCTTTTGATTTAGGCAATCGTATGATCTGTCCCAGTACGTTGCCATTCTGGGCATTTATAGGGATCACGAGTAGCAGCAACCATCCTACGATCAGCTGTCTCAAGGTTCGGAAATCATCCATGCATTATTTTGTTGCGTACATTTTAGTTTTAACGCTGCGCAGATCAGTTCAACCATCGCAGCGGGTGAGTTATTATAGAAACTGACGGTCAGCCGTCTATCCTCTAAATCAGCCGTCGTCTTCAATGGCATCTTCGGATATTCCAGATTAATTACATGCAAGATATCTCCCAGACGTTCATCCTTAAACTGGATACGGCGGGTGTAATTGGAAAATTGTTCGTTATCTTGAGTCGGAGCTACTTGTAAACGGTTGGAGAGTAAGGATACGGTTTGACCGGCCTTTACCAGCGTTTGTTCTCTGCTTTTTTTGAGTGTTACTTTCACTAATCCCCGGCGAACGGCCAATTCAAATGCGCTTTTGTCCGAGCATTTAATGTTGAATGAGGTTCCCATTACCTCGATCCGGGCCTGCTCTGTCTCGATTAGGAAAGGACGTTCCTTATTTCCGTTTACATCAAAAAGGGCGTTTCCTAGTAGAGATACCTCTCTCTTTTCTCTTTGGAAATGTTCCGGATAACTTAACTGGCTGTTATCGGACAGATAAACGATAGACCCGTCTTCTAAGGTCGTGACCAAGGTGGTGGAAGCCTCGTTATTATGCAGGGTGAGCAGAGTGGTCTCAGGTGTCCGTCCTTTTCCAAGGAAAATAGCCGTAGCTACCGATACACAGAGTATAACGATAACGGCGGTCCATTTTATAAGTCCGATCCGGTATTGGATTTGCTTGCCGGAAGTTGGCTCATCCGTCAGCCTGTCTTGCTCCAAGCGAGTATATAATTGCGCCCATGCTTGGTCTGTCTTCAATTTATTTTTTTCTGTTTGATTCATAACTGTTAGGTGTAATTTTCGATTTCTTTTCTTAGTGTTTGTAGCGCCTTGGTCATTTCCGCTTCTACGGTCTTTATGGACAAGGAGAGACTGGAGGCTATCTCAGCGTATTTCATTCCTTCGAAGCGGTGCATCTGAAAGATCCGGAGGCGGCGTTCGGGCAATTTACCTAATGCCCGGTTGACCAAGGATCGCAATTCTTTGTACTCAAGTTGATCTTGCGGGGTATACGATTCGGATTCAGGATTCTCTCCGGCTGAGACCGTATTCCGGTATCGGTATCGTACTTCCCGATGCTCCAGATATTGTAAGGACCGGTTCCGGGTAGCTCCATAAAGGTAGTTCTTGATGGAACGTAAGATCGAAAAAGATTCTCTTTCCTTCCAGAATACATAAAACAAGTCCTGAACGATCTCCTCCGCAACTTCCCGTTCTCCGGTTATACTAGTTGCGTACAGGCAAAGAGGGGTATAATAAAGCCTGAAAATACTCTCGAATACTTTAACATCCCCTTCCTTGATCTTTTTGAGTACGAACAAATCCATAATAATTGGTTTCAACAGATAATTGATAATGGACAAAGATAATGATTTGTCCGTATCATTGTTGATAGTATACACTTACACGGTCAATTATTATGTTGCTTCTTTAATTTATGTACCGCATTCTCCAAGGACTCGGTAGGCTCGATAATGTTGTATGCTCCCCAGAAGTTCTCGTCGGCGAAGTCCGATACCTTGTCGGATAGAGATTGATCCGCTTTAAAAGATATCCGGTAGGGGATGGAGTTGTTTTGTTCTTTACCGTCGGTAACGACCATCTCGGATACGATCGTGTAGTTGGTAGAGAAAAGTTTTCGTTTCCAATCGCATTTAAAACGCACCTCATTGCGGATATAACTCAGATGGCTCATACCGTCATGTTCTTTGTAAGTTACGAGGAAAGCTACCTCTACGGGTTTAAATCGCAAGCCAAAAGGCTTTTTGCGAAGGATGGCCTCAGTAGCCTTATTTCGGTCATCCATGCTGAGGGCGAATTCTGCACGGCTAAAGGAAAGCCGTGCTTTATCGATATACAATTTACCGTAATATAAGGCGTAAGGCAAGATCGCTTGAGGCTGGAAATTGATTACGTAATGCGGCCGGTCGTTTAACATCACGCTTTCTTCCATACGGAAGGCGTAATAAGGTAAGACATTCGGGTCGAGCAATAAATCCGGATTCTTCACCACATCCACGTAAACGGATAGATTCGGGCCTCCCAATAATTTCACGGCTAATGTATCGCTAGCCTTCTGGCTCAACAATTTGCGTCCCTTATAGATCTGTACTCGATCCCGTTCCACGCTCCTGTCCTTATAGGGAGTTTTGTAAATATCGATAATCGCTTCAGAGATATTGATGTAGCGACGTCCTTTTTGTGCGGTCTCCCGGTAGAATCCGGTAAGCATGCTACCTGTGGCAATGTAATTCTTATTTACTTTCTCAATCGCCTCTTCTACGATATATCGAGGATCCCCGGCTCGGATAATGACTTCGCTGAGCGTATTTATGTTTGGCTCGAGTAATACCGTGCATTCCGATATGTCCTTATCGTTCACGGGGATCAAGCCATTCAAATATCCGATATGCGATACTTCTACTTGCCTGGCACGGAGGATTCTTTTTACCTTGATAGAGAACTCACCATCATTATTGGTGATCGTCCCCACATTGGTTCCCGGAATAGAGATATTTACGTATTCCAGTTTTTTTCGTGTTTGCTTGTCTTTTACTACACCGCTGACAGTGATAAACTCATCGTCTGTGCTATCCTGTGCCTTTATGGAGGTTACACCGCAGGCCAACAGTATCATCAGGATAAATCCCATAGTTTGTCTACAGAACGCTTTCATATTTGTATTTTTTAATGGTAAATAATCACTTTGTACTTATATGATCGCTCAGGAAAGAAATACCCTATGGAATTTATCAAAAAATCACACAGCCTTTTGTCCGGGTCGCAATGTCAACATTTCTTTAGGTATCGCTTTCTTGATGCTCTCTATTAAGATACCCGCTATGGTATGTCGGATAAAGTCTTTACGGGTAACAAATACAATCTCCCGTGTCGGCTTGGGAATGGCGAACGGACGTACTAATTCTTTCTGCTCTTTACTCAATTGCAGGGTAGCTAATTCCGGGATGAATGTAATGCCATTACCGCTTTCCACCATACGCATAAAAGTCTCTAAGCTGCCCAAACGGTAAGCGGCTTGGCGAATCTTCACCTTCTCCATCCGGCAGAAACGCATCAGCTGGTCACGGAAGCAATGCCCCTCGTCCAGTAGCCACAACCGCTCGTCGTTGATGTCGGCGGTACGGATCAAATCCTTTTTGAAGACAGATTCATTGTGAGCTACGTATCCGAAGAATTGCTCATAATATAATAGGTCTCCTTGTAAATAGGATTCTGTGGGTTGGTTCGCTATGATAGCGGCATCGATTTCCCCGTTTTGCAGGGCAGTCATGGTGGGAGCGGTTTTCATTTCCAGCATACGGATATCAAGGTCTGTATGCTTTTCCGATAATTGCTGGAAAAAGCGAGGTAACAAATAAGGGGCGATAGTCGGTAGCACCGCTAAGCGGAACGTACCTTTCAGCGACTGTTCCTCCTCGTTCACGATATCTTTGATAAGGGAAGCTTGATAGAGGACATTTCTCGCTTGCTCGATAACCTTACGTCCGGCAGGTGTGGGGCGAACGGGTTGCAGGTTTCGGTCGAACAATTTAATACCTAGCTCGTCTTCCAGTTTTAGGATCATCATACTCAATGTCGGTTGTGTCACCCTACAATGCTCTGCTGCCTTTGCGAAATGACGATAAGTATCCACCGCTAGGATATATTCGAGTTGTTGTATATTCATAGTACTTAATTTTACAAGCGTTAGAAATTAATAAAGACAAACTTAATGAAAATCTTCGAATGTCCATTAAACTTTCGTGGAAAAATGGAGAACAGCCTATTCAGCCTATTCAACTTGTGATTGCAAAAAGTAAAAACAGGTGATTCATTGCGATTGGAGAAAGCCGGAATCTCTTCCGGCTTTCTCCAATCGATATTTATGCTTTGCAACATACTTAACGCTTTTTTACATATTTCGTGTCTTGTTTAAATTCATCACTGCTATATTTGATTCAAATCTGAAATGCAATTTCAAATATGAAAAACACGCTGCCAAATACGGAAAAAGTGGACGAGAACTACAAAGTGCCTAATTTAGAGAAGGGCATAGCGGTTCTTGAGTACCTTTCCTTGCGGCCGGCGGGGGAAGCATTGCAAGATATTAAGTTGGCGCTCGATATATCGCAAACTACGGCCTATCGTATTTTGAATACATTGGTGCGGCTGGAATACCTCAATTTCAGTGAAGACACGAAACGCTATAAACTTTCCCGAAAATTGTTGACTCTTGGTTTCAGATCCTTGAATGAACACAATCTCTTAGAGACCGTCTTGCCTCATCTGCGCGATTTACGTGATCAGGTGAAAGAGACCGCTTGCTTTGGGGTCTTGGGAGATGAGAAAGGAATTTTTATCGAACAAGCGCAAGGCCATCATACGTTTCGTTTCGTCCTGTCACCGGGAAAGCCGTTTGAGCTGCATTGCTCGGCTCCAGGAAAGGCGATTATGGCTTATTTGCCGAAGACGGTGCGAGATCGCTACCTGTCCTATATGACGTTTACACGGTATAATTCCCGGACGATCACTTCTCGCGAGGCTTATCTGGAGGAGCTGGGTAAGGTCGGCAAGCTGGGATATGCCATGGATAATGAGGAGGAGTTAAGCGGTGTGATCTGCGTAGGTGCCCCGATCTTTAATTATACGGGATATCCTTGTGGGGCGATCTGGATCTCCGGTCCGAAAGACCGCTTATCGAAAGAAGTGGTAAAAAATACGGTGAAGGTGATCAAGGGGGTTGCCGGGTTGATTTCAAATGAACTGGGATTTAGAAAATAAGGAATGCAAAATATACCATGAATATGCGAAGATACTTGATAAAAAACTCATTGGTGGCTTGTCTTGCCGGCTGTTGCGTTTCTATCGCTTCCGCCGGCGACCCACCTTTCTTTACTACGGATGCCGTATTGAACGCAAAGGGGGAGCTATTAATGACTCAGAAAGGAACGAGACATCTGGATATCTTTTCAGTGGACGGTAAGAGCTTGCTCCGTTCGTTTCCGTTGGATGAGACCCCGACCGGTTTGCTTCCGGATGGGGATAAGGTGTATGTGACGACCTTCGAGAAGACCGGCCGTTTACAAGTACTTTCCTTGGAATCGGGTAGGGTGGAATCGGCCATACCGACGGGATCGGGAGCCTGCCATCCGATGTTCGGACCGGATAAGAAACATATATATGTATGTAATCAATTCGATAATTCGGTGGTTGAGGTAGATCCGGTGATGCGCAAGGTCGTCCGGAGCGTGAGAGTGTTGCGTGAACCTAAATCTGCGGTATTCAGCAAGGATGGTAAATACATGTTTGTCACAAATTTCTTGCCCTCGCAACGGGCGGACGTTGATGTGGTGGCTGCTTGCGTATCGGTAATCGAGATGGATGGGTTTACGAAAGTGAGGGATATCCAATTGGCGAATGGTAGCAACGCCTTACGAGGGATCTGTATCACGCCGGATGGGAAATATATATATGTATCTCACAACTTGGGACGATTCACGGTGCCTACTTCCCAACTTCAACAAGGTTGGATGAACACGAGTGCTTTCAGCGTGATTGATGTGGCGAAGCAGGAATTTGTTGGGGCGGTATTGGTGGATGAGCCGGATCGTGGCGCTGCCGGCATCTGGAGTATCGATTGCGATGACAAGCATATCTTTATCACGCATAGCGGTACACATGAGGTGAGCGTGATCGATCATCCGGCGATGTTGGCGAAGTTTGAGTCTTATGAGGATAAAAGCCGTCTGGATTATGACTTGAATTTCTTGTATGGACTTCGTGAGCGAGTACCTTTACAAGGGAACGGGCCCCGCAATTTTGTATTCTCGGGTGATAAATTGATAATTCCTACTTATTTCGCCGATATCCTGAATACTGTCGATATAAATACATTGGAAGTAACGGCTACCGACATGAATCCGGGTCGTACGGAAACGCCGGAAAACAAGGGTGAGAAGTACTTTAATGACGCGAATCATTGCTATCAAGGTTGGCAAAGTTGTAACGGTTGCCATCCGGGGGATGCCCGTACGGACGGAATGAACTGGGACTTGATGAATGACGGGGTCGGTAACTCGAAGAATTGTAAGAGCATGTTGTATTCGCATGTGACTCCCCCTAGCATGATTTCGGGTGTTCGCGAGAGCGCGGAATATGCGGTACGTGCCGGTTTTAAGTTTATCCAGTTTTTCGAGCCGGAAGAGGAAATGGCGAAATGTGTGGACGCTTATGTAAAATCCTTGCGTCCGGTGCCTAGCCCGTATTTAGTAAATGGGGAATTATCGGATAAGGCGAAAGAGGGAAGAAAGGTATTTGAGAACCTGAAATGTGGCGAGTGTCATAGCGGCCCTTATTATACGGATATGAAGATGCACCGTATCGGCGAGGATATAGAATTTGAGAAAGGGTGGGATACTCCTACTTTGATTGAGGTTTGGCGCACGGCTCCTTATCTGTTTGATGGGCGTGCGGCTACCATAGAAGAGGTATTCGAGGTTTATAAGCATGGCATTGATAAAAAGGTCTCCAAGAAAGATATCGAGGCATTAACGGAATATGTAAACTCCTTGTAAAATAAAAGGATATGAATTATTGTGAGAAAATACATTATACGATATTAAACACCGAGCCGGCTCTGTTTGCGGTTATGGTGGACGATCTATTGTCTCAGTTACCTCAAAACGAGGTGATCATGAGGCTGGCCTTTTTCGGTACTCCGGGTACAAATGAGGAATACGTGACACGCCGAGTTTTGTTGCGGGAGAAGATCCGTCGGTATTATGGGAATTGCGAGCCGGCTTTGAGCTATGTATCCCAACCACCGTTGAACGCTCCTTTGCTGATGGAGGTACATAGCTATGTGCCCGATGCGCAGGATCGGATTACTTTCCGTCATTATCAAGGTGTCCCTTATGTCTTGTTGGAGAATGCCTCGGGGCGTTTTCTTTTTGCCGGCGGCTTTCAAGGGGATGTACTTCATTTTGGTATCGAGCCTCAATCGGTGGAAGCTTTCCGGTTGTTAGGGGATGTGCTTCGTCGGGAGGGCTTTCCGTTGAGTAGCATTATCCGTCAGTGGAATTATATCGAGCGTATAACTGCTTTCGACGGCCAGGACCAGCATTACCAAGCGTTTAATAACGCACGGTCTGATTTTTATAGTAAAACGGAATGGACGAATGGATACCCTGCCGCTACGGGTATCGGGGCGAATCTGGGAGGAGTCTTGATCGATGTGGATGCGGCCGTGTTTACTACTCCGGACGCTTTCGCCACGCCGATCGACAATAAGTTGCAGGTGGCCGCCCATGCGTATTCGGAGCAAGTGCTGGAAGTCGCCAGGCAAAAGAAGACAACCCCTAAGTTCGAGCGTGCCAAGAGCATGACTTTTCAGGATCGCAAATTGATTTATATCTCTGGTACGGCCGCTATCCGGGGTGAGGAGAGTTTGAAGGAAGCTGGCTTGGAATGCCAGCTACGGATCACGATGGAAAATATAGCGGAACTGATCGCTGACGCTAAATTGGTTAAGTTACGAGTCTACTTGAAGAATAAATCCGACTACAAGGAGGCCGAGCGTTTGATGAATACCTACGGATTGAATATCCCGATCTCTTATATGTGGGCCGACGTTTGCCGGGATGAGTTGCTGATCGAGATCGAGGGAATAGCGATACGTTGAAACAAATAGTACTAACAAATTATACACAAAAACAAATGAGAAGAGGTTTAAACATGAAAATGGCGGCTATTGGATTGGTGTTGGCATCTATGGTCGCATGTACGGGAAAAACAACGACAGACGCTACTTGTTGCGCCGCTAACGGGGAGGGTAATTGTCCGGAAGGAACTTGCCGCAAAGAATGTACGAACGCATGTAATACTAACAATCAAAAAAATAAAGCAATGGTTTATTCAAAGAAGTACACGAACGCCGATTTTTATAAGGACGGCAAGTTTCAACAAAATGTCGCTGTGGAAGCGATGAAAGATATGTTCGCTTTCTATGATGTTCCTTTCACGGAGTTGATGGCGAAAGATATGTGGGTGACCGACTTTGGTTTGGGTGATTTCGAAAATGTAGGTATGGGTGGTATTTTCTGGATCAACGATCCGGAGTATAAGTATTTCGCTCACGCTATCTATCTGTTGCCGGGCCAGATGATTCCGGAACATGCCCACGTAAAGACGGACTTTCCGGCTAAACACGAGTCTTGGATGGTAGAGAAGGGTTGGGTATACAACTTCTCCGAGGTAGGTGACGAGACTCCGGACGCTCCGGCTATCCCCGCCGGGCACGGGCCGATCAAGAGTAAGAACTTCGTGGTTCAGAAGGTAGGTGACGTATTACGCCTGAAGAAATTGGAGACATTCCACTTTATGATGGCAGGCCCGGAAGGCGCTATCGTAGATGAGTGGGCATGCTATCACGACAACGCTGGTTTACGTTTCACGAACCAAAAGGCCGCTTTATAAAAAACTCTAGAGTTATGCTTCGTAATCCTAAGGATCGCTAATCGTGATCCTTAGGATCTCAATAAACAACCTTCTAAATTTAAATAATACATGAATAAATACTATACAATGGTATCACTCTTGTTGTCGACTTCTCTTCTTGTTTCGGCGGGTCCGAAGCAAAAGAAGGCGGATAACTGGATTGACGCCTCAGTTAAACAAAAGTCTGATCTTCGTGCCTCCTTGGTGAAGGCGAACATGCCGATCCTGTCGGCTTGGATCAAGGCGAAGCAGAAGGCTGTCCCGATGTCCGCCGATTTGACAGGTTTGGACCAGTTGGTACTTGTTACGGCCGCCGGACCGGATGGAACGGATTGGGATTGGGGTACATGGGCGAACGCCCGTTTAATCAAGGCGGACGGCAGTTCGGTTTGGTTGGATGAGTTAGATCCTGATTATTGGGTCTCCGGCTCGGGCAGCATCCGTAAGAATACGGATTTGTACGGGAATCCTTTGTTGATCGGCGGTAAGAAATACGACCATAGCGTATTATGCCATGCCAATGGCGTGATGGTGTACAATATCAACAAGGAATATGTACGCTTTGAGGCTGAGGTGGGTTTGTCTGATCAGTCAACGGTAGGCAGTGTGTTTTTCCGTATCATGAATGTTTTCCCGAAGGAGGAGGCCGCACGTTTGCTGGCCGATTACCCGAAGGAACTGGGCGCCTTAAACGCAAATATCGATGGATTGGAGAATTGGTTGACCGCCGGTGACGCTTCCGCTGAGCGTGAGATTGTCTTGAACCTGGCTTCCCGTCTGAAGGACTCCGCATATGTAAAGGACGCTGTCAAGCAAATCGAGGCGGAGAAAGATATTGATACGCAGATTCGTGAATATTTGAGACTCTATGAGAAAACCCAACGTATTTGTAATTTGCAAAGCGACTTGAGTTGGTTGAATATGGAGGCGATTCGTCTGGCTTTCAATGATATGAAAAAATTGAAAGGTTTCGATGCCGCCAAGTATCAACCGGTCTTGGATGAGCTGGAGCAGCAGGTAAAGAAAGGGTTCGACAATATCTATAGCGGCGATGAGGCTGCTTTGTCCAACGCCGAGAAAGCGCTCGCCAACAAGCGTACGATCTTGCTGGCGAACCCGTTCCTAGACGGTGATAAAATCTTGGCGGCCCGCTTTAAGTTGGGTGTGAACGCTCATAAGGCGATGGCCCCAGATTTAGGTACGCAGGGCAATAACTGGAGCAACCAAGAGTCCGCCCGCCGTATGGGATTCGACGCCGATATTGTGGAGTTAAGCAATTTACGTGGGGAGGATGTACAGGTACGGTCGATCTATAAACCGGGAAATGGCTCCTCTATCGCCGACTTGCGGATGCATTGGGAGGGCGATCGTGCGATGTTTACCCAGACGATGCCCGATAAGCGCTGGAATGTATTCGAGGTGAAACTGGATGGCACTGGATTTAAGCAATTGATTCACAACGAGGAGCCGGACTTGGAGTTTTATGACGGGACCTACCTGCCGGACGGACGTATCATCGCCAACTCGAATATCGGTTATCAGGGCGTGCCTTGTGTAAGCGGTGACGACCCGGTTGGCAATATGGTACTTTATACACCGGATACGAGGAACTTGCGCCGTCTGACCTTCGATCAAGACGCGAACTGGAACCCGGTGGTGATGAATAACGGCCGTGTGATGTACACCCGTTGGGAGTACACGGACCTGACGCACTATTATTCTCGCATCGTGATGAATATGAACCCGGATGGTACGGAGCAGAAGGCGCTCTATGGCAGCGGATCGATGTTCCCGAACAGCACGTTCGATATCCAGCCGTTGCCGGGGCATGGCTCCGCTTTCGTGGGAATCATCTCCGGTCACCACGGTATCGCCCGTTCTGGTCGCTTGATCGTGTTCGACCCGGCGAAAGCGCGCAAGGGTGCCGCCGGTATGGTACAGGAGATCCCGTATCGTAACCGGCCGATCGTGGAGGAGATCAAGGATGAGCTGGTAAATGGCGTATGGCCGCAGTTTATCAAACCGACCCCGTTGAATGATACCTATTTCTTGGTGGCCGCCAAATTGGATCCGCGGGATTTGTGGGGCATTTATCTGGTAGACGTATTCGATAACGTAACCTGTTTGCGCAAGGTAGAGGGTGAGGGCTATATCAGTCCAGTCGCCGTCCGTAAGACGCCGACTCCTCCGGCGATCCCGGACCGTGTAAAGTTGAATGACAAAGAGGCTACGGTCTTTATCCAGGATATCTACGAGGGCGAGGGTCTGAGAGGCATCCCCCGGGGTACGGTCAAGTCGCTTCGTCTGCACGCCTATGAGTATGCTTACGTGAAAACTACCTCCGATCATAATTGGCATGGAATCCAGTCCGGTTGGGATATCAAGCGCATGTTGGGTACGGTTCCGGTGGAAGAGGATGGCTCCGCCATCTTCAAGATCCCGGCGAATACACCGATCTCTATCCAACCGTTGGATAAGGATGGAGTAGCTATCCAGTGGATGCGTAGCTGGTTGACCGGTCAGCCGGGTGAGGTGGTCTCTTGTATCGGTTGCCATGAGGATCAGAACCAGATTCCTATCCCGAAACGCGTGATGGCTTCGCGGAGAGCCCCTCGTGCGCTGACTCCCCCGGAGGGCGGTGTCCGTTCGTTCACGTTCGATCTGGAGATCCAGCCGATCTTGGACCGTGCCTGTATCGCCTGCCATACCGGAGAGGGCAAGGCTTTCGACTTGCGCGGGGGCAAGAAGGATAAACTGGGGTATGGCACTTCTTACCTAAATCTGCATCCGTATGTGCACCGTCAAGGTGGCGAGGGCGATATGGTGGTTCTTCAACCGTATGAGTATCATCCGAACACGAGTGAGCTGGTTCGGATGTTGAAGAAAGGACACTTTAACGTGCGACTGACGGACAAGGAGTGGAGGACCCTGTATAACTGGATCGATTACAATGCCCCGGATAAGGGCTATTTCAATGCGAACGTACTTCCGAAGGAGATCATCCCGTATCAAGGCTTCGACCAGATCAAGCGTCGTAAAGAATTGACGGATAAGTACGCAAATGGCGCGGGCGCAGATTGGAAGAAAGAAATCGCCGATTATGCCGCATACTTGAAGGGTAAAGGCGAGATCCAGCCGGAGATGCCGGAGAAATTGGCTCTCGCCAAGGAAAAAGAGCTGAAGGTGAAAGGCTGGCCTTTCGACGCAGACCGTGTCAAGGCGATGCTGGCCGGCGAGAAGGAGATTCGTAAGGAGATCGAGTTGGCCCCGGGTATCCGGATGGCATTCGTCCGCGTACCGGCCGGACAATTCGTGATGGGCAGCTACCGCGGGCAATCCGATACGCGTCCGACGGCGAAGGTGAAGATCGACAAGGCTTTCTGGATGGGTGAGCTGGAGGTTACGAACGAGCAATTCAACGTGATCTTCCCGGATCACGACAGCCGCTTCGTGGATCAGCAATGGAAGGATCACGTCGTTCAGGGATATCCCGCCAACAAGCCGGAGCAACCGGTGATTCGTGTAAGCTACGATGATGCTATGGCGTATTGCAGGAAGCTGAGCGAGAAGACCGGCCTGAACATCACGCTCCCGACCGAGGCGCAATGGGAATGGGCCTGCCGCGCCGGTAGCGATCGGGATTTCTGGTATGGCGACATGAACGCTGACTTCGGCAAGAAGGACAACCTGGCCGATGCGACCACGCTCCTGTTTGCCGTAAGCGGCATCGACCCGCAGCCGATGCCCAAGACCTCTTTCTGGTACAAGTACTACACGTTCTTGCCGAAAGAGGAGGGCGTGGACGACGGCAACCTGGTCCAAGTGGGTGGCAAGCCGTATGAGGCGAATCCGTTCGGCTTGTATTGCATGCACGGTAACGTGGCGGAATGGACTCGTTCCGATTACCTGCCTTATCCCTACAACGGGAAATCGAAAGAGGTATCCGAGTACAAGGTGGTTCGAGGCGGCTCGTATATCGAGCGGCCGAAGTTCTCCACGGCTTATACCCGTAAGGGCTATTATCCGTACCAGCGCGTGTTCAACGTGGGTTTCCGGGTGATTATCGAAGACTAGTCCGTTTTTAACATTTATTACGCGGGGGTGTGTCCCCTCAGGCAGGCACCTAGATGCTCCCTTAGTCAGGCATAGGGGTGTCTCCCCAGGCAGAGGCGTGATACCCATGGTTCACGCCCCCGCGTCATACCCTAAAACAGAGATTCCGTAAATGAAAGTAATGAGCAAATACATCTCTTCCACTGCGACGACGATCGCCCTGCTGGCGGTCTACGCCTTCGGCCTGGCCGCCGCGACCTTTATAGAGAAGTATCACGGTACCGCCGTCGCCAAGACGATGGTTTACTATTCCCCTCTTTTTCTCTTGCTCCAATTCCTATTGGTAGCCAATTTCGCGGCTGTCGTTATCCGGCGCCGGCTGCTCGAGCGGCGCAGGTGGGGGATGATAGTCACCCATGCCGCCTTTGTGGTCATCCTTTTGGGCGCCCTGGTTTCCCACCTTTCCGGCGAGGAAGGGATCCTTCACCTGCGCGAGGGAGAATCCAATGATCGCATCATGATCCGCACCTCGGGTCAGATGACTTATCATAGGCTTCCCTTTAGCGTGGAGCTCGTGAAATTTACGCTGACGTGCTATCCCGGCTCCGCCAGCCCCTCCGCCTATGAGAGCGAGCTACTGGTACATGTGGATGGACAGACCCGCCATGCCCGGGTATACATGAATAATGTGCTGGACGTGAAAGGTTATCGCTTCTTCCAGGCCTCCTATGACCCCGATGAGCGAGGGACGGTGCTTTCCGTGAACCGGGATGTGGCTGGGAGGACCATCACATATACCGGCTATGCAATTTTAGGGATCGGCTTTATACTCTGCTTGGTAGGGAAAGACTCCCGCTTCACGCAGTTAAGCCGCCAGTTGAATGACTTGGGGGCGCCCGCCCGTAAGACGGCCCTGCTCGCTGCGCTCCTTCTATCCGTGGGAGGCGCACGGGCGCAAGATGCGGTCGCTCCCGACATGCGGGAGACCCTGTGGAAATATGCGGTAAGCCCGGAACACGCCGCCAAGTTCGGTGCGCTGCCGATCCAGTCGGTAAGCGGGCGCATGATGCCGATCAATACCTTCTCTTCCGAGGTGCTGCGAAAGTTGCACAAGTCGGATCGGTTCGGCCCGTTGAACTCGGATCAGTTCCTGTTGAGCGTCCTGGCCCTGCCGGATATGTGGATCCGGGTACCGTTTATCGCTTTGTCGAACAGTGAACTGGCCGGTTATTACGACCTTACGGATAAGGCGTGTGCCTACGGAGAGGTATTCGATAGCCGCGGACACTATAAATTGCAAGCGAAGCTGGACGAGGCCTACAATAAGATGCCGGCGGAGCGTACCCGCTTCGACAAAGACTTGATCAAGCTGGATGAGCAGGTAAACATCTTCCATCAATTGATCAATTACCGGATGTTGAATCTTTTCCCGAAGGCGGACGATCCGGATCGCAAATGGTATGCGCCGGGCGATGACTTGTCGGTGTTCTCCGGGAAAGACTCCCTGTTCGTCACCCGCATCATGGGCTGGTACCTGTCGGAGGTGCAAGAAGCGTTGAAGAGCGGTAACTGGGAGAAGGCGGACGAGGTGGTCGGCATGATCCATACGTACCAACAAGCCAAGAACAGGGCGGTGGATATTCGTCCGGAGAAAATACAGGCCGAGATCAAATACAACCGGATGGATGTATTCCGAAGATGCGAGAAAGGCTACCTGATCCTGGGCGGCTCGCTGCTGCTCCTCGCTTTCGCGGCCTTGTTCAGGAAGGGGAGATGGATCACCTATACGATTTGGGCGTTGAGCCTGGGGATTTGTGTCGCGTTCGCCTACCATATGTATGGGATGGGGATGCGGTGGTATATCGCGGGTTACGCCCCTTGGAGCAACTCCTACGAGACGATGGTTTACGTGGCGTGGGCCACGGTACTCGCCGGGTTGTTGTTCGTACGAAGGAGTACGCTTACGTTTGCGCTGGCAACGTTATTCGGAGGGATCATCCTGTTCGTGTCCGGCTTGAGTTGGATGGATCCGCAGATCAATCCGCTGGTCCCGGTCCTGAAATCCCCTTGGCTGATGTTCCATGTGGCGGTTATCGTGGGGGCTTACGGCTTCTTCGGTATTAGCTGCCTGATCGGCCTGACCAATCTGGCGATGATGAGCGTAGGCGGGGAGAGGAATGTCCTGACGCTCAAAGAGCGGGTACGGGAATTGAGTATCGTGAACGAGATGTCGCTTTGGATCGGGCTGGCCTTGATGTCGATCGGTACTTTCCTGGGAGCGATCTGGGCGAATGAGTCGTGGGGGCGTTATTGGGGCTGGGACCCGAAGGAGACGTGGGCGTTGATCACGATGGTGCTCTACGCGATCGTGACGCACCTTCGCCTGATACCGAGATGCAACAACCTGTGGCTGTTTAATCTCACGTCTGTCCTGGCCTTCTATTCGGTGCTGATGACCTTCTTCGGCGTGAATTATTTCTTGAGTGGCATGCACTCTTACGGCCAGAATGACAACGTGAACGGGATATTTGTTTATCTTTATCTGTCGATTCTCCTCGTAGGAGGAGTCGGCTTTGTATCGTATCGGAAGAGAACGAGTTTTAATAATATAATTGTCTAACTGTAAATTGAATAGATCATGAGAACATTTAATCATGTAGGAATTGTCACTACGGAGAGTAAAGAAGGCGCGGTTTATAACGAAGGCCTGGGTGTATGGTTGACGGATTACGGCAAGAGCCCGAACCGGATCGAGTTCTTGAAGTTCGAGAAAGGCAGCTGCCTGCCGGAGTTGGTACAGACCAATGGTCACATCGCTTATACGGTTCCTTGCCTGGAAAAAGAGCTGGAAGGGAAGAAGGTCATCTTTGGCCCGGCTGTTTGCGACGAACACCTGACGATCGCCTTCATTGAGGAAGAAGGCATCGCCATCGAGATCATGGAACTAAAATAATTCGTAAATCAAGACTTATAAATCGAAAGGAGGATAATACCATGTCAGACATCAAGACAAAATTCATAAATGATCCCGAGAATATCACGGCTGAGCTATTGGAAGGCTATGTATTGGCGTATCCGGATCAGGTAAAGTTGGCGGCTGAGAACATCGTCGTACGTGCCAACCCGAAAGGCAAGGATAAGGTCGCGATCGTTACCTTAGGAGGATCCGGCCATGAGCCTGCCTTGAGCGGATTCGTGGGAGACGGCATGCTGGATTGCTCCGTCGTGGGTGACATATTCGCCGCCCCGGGCGCCCAGCGTTTGTTTCAAGCATTGCAATTGATGGATCGTGAGGCGGGAATCTTGCTGGTCGTATTGAATCATTCCGGCGACGTGATGAGCGCCAATATGGCTTGCCAGCTGGCCGCTCGTAAGGGAATTAAGGTGAAGAAATTACTTACTCACGATGATATCAGCGCAGGTATCGGGGCGAATGCAGACGATCGCCGCGGCTTGGCCGGTTGTGTCCCTTTGTACAAGATATTAGGGGCCGCCGCCGAGGAAGGGAAGTCTTTAGACGAGCTGATCGAGATCGGTGAACGCTACAATGAACATGTGGCTACCTTGGCTGTCGCTATGCGTTCTTGCACGCATCCCCAAAACGGAGGTACGATCACGGACCTTCCCGAGGGTGTCATGGAGATTGGCATGGGTCAACATGGCGAAGGTGGCGGTGGACAGAAACCGCTAGTATCTGCCGATGATACGGCGGCGGAGATGGTAGACCTGCTTTGCCAGCAGTTACAGCCGAAAGCCGGCGACAAGATGCTGCTGATCATTAACGGTGTAGGCGCTACTACCCATATGGAGTTGAACATCATCTTCCGCAAGGCTTATAAAGAGTTGGAGGCTCGCGGCTTGCAGGTGGTGGTAAGCCGTATCCAAGAGATCTTGACCGTACAGGAGCAAGCCGGATTCCAGATGATCATGGCGATCTTGGATGAGGATCATATCGATTATTTGAATAACAAACGTGCGGACGCACCCTATTGGACAACCCTAGGTAAATAAACAATACATACATGGAACAACTGACCATCGAGGCCTTCAAGGCCATGTTAGACAATGCGCTGAAACAGATCAAGGCACGTGAGGAGGAATTCTCTAAATTGGATGCCGTAATCGGGGATGGTGATCATGGCACCGCTATCGTCGCCGCCATGGCTGCCGTGAACAAGAGCGCTCAGTCCGGAACGGAGTTCAAGCAAATGCTTGGTGATATGGGTATGGACGTGATGATGGAAGTGAGCGGATCGACCAGTACCTTGCTCGGCGCTTTCTTCTTGGGAATGAGCGATCATGCCGAGGGAACCGCGTTGGATGCCGCGGGTGTGAAAGCGATGTTCGCCGGTGGCTTGGCGAATGTACGACAACAGACCCAAGCGAAACGAGGCGACAAGACGATGATGGATGCCTTGATCCCGGCGGTGGAGGCTATGCAGGCTTGTACGTCGGATGATATCAAGGAGGTTCTCAACGCCGGCGCTAAAGCGGCGCTTGAGGGAGCGGAGTCTACGGTATCGATGAAAGCTAACTTTGGGCGTGCCCGCAACTACGGTGAGCGTTCGATCGGTTTCGCCGATAGTGGGGCTACTTCTTGGAGCTGCATGTTCGCCTCTTTCGCGGAGGCGCTATAAAATAGGCAAGCGTGAGAGGGGGCATGCCCCCCTCTCCGCGAAAATGTAATCATATAATGAATAATAAGTATGGCAGATTTAGATGATTTGAGAGAGGGTGCGGACTTCGGTTTAGGCATCAGTCGTGAGAACCAGTGTTTCCATGTGAAGGGAGCCGAGAACTTACCTTGGGGTATGAAGGATCGTTTATCCCGTATCTTCAACCCGAAGACAGGCAAGGCGGTTATGCTTGCTTTTGACCATGGTTTCATCATGGGGCCGACTTCCGGTTTAGAGCGTATCGACCTGAATATCGTTCCTTTGATCGAATACGCGGATTGTTTGATGTGTACCCGCGGTATCCTGCAATCTACGATCCCGGCGAATACGACGAAACCGATTTGTCTTCGTTCGGACGCCGGAACGTCTATCCTTACGGATCTGAACGATAATGTATTGATCGATATAGAGGACGCTATCCGTATGAATGTCTCCGCCATGGCGGTTATGTTGGCGATCGGCGACGATGCGCATGAGGCGAAGACAGTGGCTAACTTGTATAAGGCGGTCGATAAGGCTAGCCGTTACAATATCCCGGTAATGGGGGTTACCGCCGTTGGTAAGCAAATGGCTCGCGACGCTCGTTATTTCGGTCTGGCTTCCCGTATTTGCGCGGAGAATGGCGCTACGATCGTGAAGACCTACTATTGCGAGGGCTTCGAGAAGGTAGCAGCCGCTTGTCCGGTTCCCGTGGTAATCGCCGGTGGCAAGAAACTACCGGAGAAGGAAGCGTTGGAATTGTGCTATAACGCGATCAACGACGGCGCGGCTGGCGTGGATATGGGGCGTAATGTATTCCAAAGTACTTCTCCTGTCGCCATGATCCAAGCGGTTCACGCGGTCGTGCATCAAGGTATCACGCCCGATCAGGGATATGAGTTGTTCTGTGATTTAGCGAAATAATCCAGTCGCGGGGGTAGGGTTTGCCTGCCCCTGCTTGTTTATATAAATAACATACCATGAAAATCTATACCTTTATAGTATCCGCATGCCTGCTACTACTCGCATGTTCCTCGTGCCATGAGGCGTCACATCATCTTTTACTGGGCGGTTCCGGCTGGGACAAGATCGCCATCGTGAACAAGAACACGAAAGAAATTGAATGGGAGCATCCCTTGGAAAAAGGATGGGAATGTAACTCCGTAGCCGTTACTCCCGACCGGAATATCCTTTTTTCCTATTCGAAGGGGGCGAAGCTAATCACCCGGGATCATGAGGAGATCTGGAATATCCCCGCTCCGGAGGGGTGTGAGATGCAGACGGCCCGCGTACTTCCCAACGGTAATTATTTATTGGCGTGGTGTGGATATCCGGCAACGATCATGGAGGTGAACGCGAAAGGAGAGATCCTGTCGAAAACAGATTTCGATACCCGTATCGGGCAACCCCATGCACAATTCCGTCAAGTAAACAAGAACAAGCGGGGCAATTATTTGGTACCCTTGTTCGCTACTTCCGAGATCCGGGAAATATCCCCGTCCGGTCAATTGCTGAAAAGCGTGAAAGTAAGCGGAAATCCGTTTAGCGTGGCCGCGTTGGATAACGGCAATTACCTGGTCGCTTGCGGTGATGCCCATTGCTTCATCGAACTGAATTTCGAGACCGGAGAGGTCGTTCGCACGGTGAACGCGAACGATATAGAGGGCGCTCAGCTCTTCTTTGTCGCCCAGCTACTCCCCAAGCGGGACGGCGGTTTATATATCTGTAATTGGCAAGGACATGACGGAGAGGCGGCGAAAGGACATTTCCCGCAGTTGATCGAGATAAACCGAGCAGGGAAGATGGTCTGGGATTTGAATGATAACGCCACCTTCGGGATGATCTCTTCTATTTGTCCGATCGATTAAAGATATACTCGGATCATCGTAATTATATTCGTGCGCCTAAATTCTAAATAAGGCATGGGAATGTATTGATGAGATCCCGGACTTTACGAAGAAACATTCGATCATTTAACAGGCCCGATAAAAACAATATACTTTTATCGTTGAAACAATATACTTTTGCTGTCGGAACAATATACTTTTGTCACTGAAACAATATACTTTTACACACGAAAGTATATTGTTTTTTTTTATTAGGTAAAAGTATAAGCGTTATGACAAAGATACAACGGTTTCTGGCAGATCTGCCCGGGGAGAAGAAATCCTTGTTTATCCCCGTTTTCGGGAGCGTGGAGAAATTTTATACGGTAGTTTACTTGATCGCCCGTAATGAGCATGTCACCGATCAGGAGAAACCGGATCGGTATGAGGATCGTTTGCAAGTGATTCGCCAGATACGTAACCGGGTGGAGAAACGAGTTTCCTCGTATGGTTTGGATGGAGGGGAGATCGTAGCCGATATCGCCAGCGATTATTTTGAAGACTATGTCAATTACAAAGAGCCGGAGTTAGACATTACGAACGATGAGTTTATCGCTATCCTCCGGAAACTATAGGAGGGAGATAAATCTATTTTTATTGTGTGGGCGTACCTTTTTGATCATAGAACGTGAATAGCATTTTGTTGTACTTTTTTAACAGGATGTAAAATGAATATTGTCTATATATCAAAGATGTTTTCCCTATAATAATATTAATTATAGTTAATTTATGTAGGAATGCTTGTGCGTTAAAGGGCTTTGTGTCACAATAAAATCTATCTTTGCCGTTGAGAATGTTCAACAAGTTGATTAAAACTTGCAACTTCTTTTTTTACGGTGTTATAGGGTAATATTTAATAGTTTAATGTTTAAGCCTATGAAGGGACGTGTTTTTACGAAGGTAAAGTATGTGGTACTGTTCTTATTCGCGGTACTGATGGCTGCTTGTACAGCGGACGTGTATGATCCAAAGCCGGAGCCGGAGCCAACGCCGGAGGAGCCGGGAAACTCTTCGAACGGTATTCCCGATGATTTTGATTATTCCACTGTCGCCGAGAAAAACGTGACAGTTCATATTGAAGATGAGTATGAGGGTAAGTACTATTATACGATAGAGCTTCTCGACGCGAATCCTATTGTGGATGAAAGCGCGAAGGTCCTGATCGGAGGAAAAACCAATAAAGACACTCCATTTGAGGTGAAAGTGGTTTTCCCTAAAGCGTTGAAAGAGATATTTGTCCGTCAGATAGATCCTTATGGCTTGAAAAAGATATGGCCATTTGAGGTGAAAGAGGGAGATATGGTATGTGATCTTAAGCCGGCTAAGGCTCCAGCGACTAAATCTCTCTCTCAATTGAGAAGTGGAAGTTTTGGTCCTAAGGATGGAGATTATAACTCTAAAGATGCTACCCCTGTAAAGGATATAGGTAAGATAGAAAATGGAGGAAGATATGTGATACCTGAAGGAGAGACATTGTATGTTGAGCAGGGAGCCTCCTTTGAGAACGTCACTTTGTATGTCGAAGGTAGTTTGATATTTAAGAATGATTTTATACTAGAGAAATCTAATATATATGTTACTGGTTCTGTCACAGGTAAGGGTAAAGAGAAATTGGTATGCAAAGAGGAGTCTCAAATATTTAATAGGGGTACTATCGAAGCAAAGTTCTTGGAAATGGAGGATTCCTATATACATAATTCTTGTTTGATTGATATTGAGCAAATAGAGCTAACAAGTCCCTCTAATATTTATATAACGGATGGAGGAGCAATACTTTGTAAGCATTTCTATGTGAAGGAGGGGAAAGGCTCTTTCCATACCTGTTTGATTAACATGTCACCGAGAACCCTGTTTAAAGCGGATGGGAATGTTAATATAAAAGGAGGCTCTTTGACAATAATGGAAAATGTCATTGAGGGTTTTATTGACTTCATCTTAGGAGGTCGAGACCATGCTTTATTCGAGGCCAAAAATATAAAAAATGGTGGAGGAGGTTCTTTTAATGTATTTGGGAGAGTAGAGGTATTTGTGAAGGGAATAATAGAGTGTAACGGGAATAACTTCCCTGTAAGTCAAGACCAGCCTACTGCTCGAATCGAAAAATCACCTTGTAATAAATATACGGAATACAATCCGGATACAACCGAGCCAGATACAGATCCGACCTATGAGGAAGAAGATACTCCTTCATATACATATATGTTTGAGGATAATTGGCCCGTATTTGGTGATTATGATATGAATGATCTTGTCATGGATGTTGAGATCGCTAATACGGTTGATAAGAAAGGTGATGCGACGCATGTATCAATTACGACAACTCTTCGGGCGGTAGGCGCAACAAAAAATATTTACGCTTATGCCCAAATAGAGGCTCCGGGTGCGAATAATCAGATTATAAACTTACTTGACGGCAAAGAAGCGCATGATGCATTGGGACAAGATCGAGGTAAAATCGTTAATACATACAATTATGTTTGCGGTAGCCGGTCTTTCACGTGTGAAACCCCATTATCCGGCGTAAAAGGCCGTATCAACGCTAACAATTTAAATGTATTTATTGTATGGGGAAATCCGGATGCGGAAAAAAAATGGAATGAGATCCATTTGCCTAATTTCAGAGGTACTTCCCATGCTGCTGCTACGGGCAGTAAAGGATATAAATATGATGGTTCCGCGGAAGGAGCGGATCCGAACTATGATAATATGATGTGGGGATTAATGGTGTATACTCGTGATTTTGATTCTTATCCGAAAGAAACGATTTCCATAGCGGATGCTTATTCTGGTTTCTGGGATTGGGCTAAGTCTGGAGGACAAGCGGAGACCTCTTTGGGCTGGTATGCGAATGGAGATCCAGAGAAGCTTTACCAAGGAAAAGCACCAGAGATAGAAGAATAGATTAGCTCGGGGTTGCGTTTGGATACAAAAGGTAATAAAAACGGATTGCGGGATCTTATCCTAAGCAATCCGTTTTTTATTTTAAGCGAGTTCGATGAAAATAATCAGAGGCATTAATCCAGCATTAAACTCATATAAGCCACTCGCTTTGGATAACCCATCAGCTGTCGCGTGAGCGTTTGGCGGTCCATTTGTTCCAAGTCTTTGGGGGAGACGGGGCTTTCGTGTTGTTTGGATAGCCAGAGGTGGATCATGCGTTTCGTATCGATGACGCGGGCCATACCCATAGGCAAGGTACCCGGAGGGGAGGGAGGGGTATTGACCATCGCTTGCGATACGTTATTTCGCCGGGTAAGCTCTTGCAATAGTACTTCCTTGATCGCTTCCGAGTCATAAAGAAGTTCCTTGATAAAAAGCTTTTTGCCGGACAGCGCCGTATCAGCCTCGAGAGGCCGTGTGAAAGCCATGCCAACTACCTTCTCGTTTTCGTCCAAGGCCGTGTACACCCCTCCGTTCCCTAATCGCAGGTCACGGAGTATCGTGATGAAATCATCCTGCGAGTGCAAGATACAGGAAGGGCGTTCACGCAATTTGCGGTTGAAATAAGCGAACAATTCGTCGGTTGTCGGTACCTCCGGTTGGATAACCGTTATCCGGGGAAGTTGGATCGGTGTATTCGGGCGGATATACATCTCCACGGAATAATCGAATGCCTCGGTATAACCCTGTTCTCTGTAATAGTCGAATAGCCAAGGATCGGCAGGGATCAAGGCGGAGATAGCGATCTCACGTCGTTCCATTTCCTTGAATGCCCTTCGCAAGAGTTGTCGCATAAACCCTTGCCCCCTTTCTTCAGGAGCCGTGCACGCCCCGGAGATATAACCTACCGAGATCTCGGCACCCCAATAAGTCATCGTATAAGGAACGATCTGCAAGGCGGATACTATTTTACCATCCTTCTCGATGGTCATTGTGTTCTCGTCCTTGTAAACACAATCAAAATAAAGGCTGATGAATGCCTCGGAATCCCTGAAACAGGTACGCCATAAGTTTATGATTTGTTGTTTCTTGTCCATAATTTATTTTGCTTGCATAAGTTGTTTTTTTATCGCGACGCTCTTCTCTAATAGTATGGCAGGCTGATACGAAAGCTTCGCTTGGCGTAACCCCGGTATACCGAGATCCTCTTCCCGGTTCACGTAAGTATACTGTTCCGGAAGGCGAGAAGCGAACTCTTGGTTAATCACCGTATAGGCACCGTCGAAATGCACGTCCGCTTTCTCCGCGTGAACCCCGAACGTCTGATGATTGATAGGAGCCCCGAAGGAGAAAGCGATGATCTCGTTATCAACCCGGAGAGCGCCACCGATCAGGCCTAGGCTGTCAAAATGATGCAAGGCATAGGTGAGAGAGCGACGTTCGTCATTAAGCTCTTCCCCGGCATTATCCTCATGGTTCGCCTCATACCATTTACATGCCAGTCTCAGGCATTGCGGTACGATATCCGACGTGATAGGAATATACTCGTACGAATAACGTTTCTTGAATTTATTGATATGATTACGCTTGGGTTGATATTTCTTACCCCGTAAGGTCGCTAAATCTTCCCGTAGATAAATGTAATCGAAATAATCCCGTTCCGGGATATAGAAAAAACTTCCGGGAAGTACGCTTTCCAGTTGCTCCTTGGCGTCGGGGGTGATACCTAACATACAGAGCGGATGTCCATGTTTTAAGGAATCCTCTTCCAGCAGACGGACGGCATCCGCCAGATCTCCATTCCCGATAGGCATCATATAGGCGAAACGGCTCTTGTTTTCGATCATGAAACGGATTAATAGATTGCCGTCTGCGATGGCGAATTCACTGTCATATAAGAAACGCCAACTGCACATGTTCGCGAATGAGAAATCACAATTGCGATAATCGCCGGGAAATGTAAATGAGGTTATAATCTCTTTGTCTTCTAACTTGATCGGTTTAAACGGTATATCCATAAATATTCTTGTACGGTTTTACAGACTGCAAATATAAAACTAAAATGCGTGTGCGAATGTTTAGAATGGGAATAATAAAGGCAATATAAATACCCTGTCAATTCCCATCGCGATTTGTATAAAGGAGTCTCCTCTTTTGCGGTATGAAATTCGCAACAATAGGGTTAAAATGAATGTTATTTTAATGTCTGACGAAAAGCCGTTCTGCCTTATTCACATCGATCCTCTGTTGGCCCGTATCGGGTTGAACGAGACGCAAGCCCGTAAGATGGACTTGGATTAATAAAATAAAAACATAAATATGAAAACATCAAACATTGGATTAATCGGCTTGGCCGTGATGGGAGAGAGCCTTGCGTTGAATATGGAAAGCAAGGGGTTCACCGTATCTGTTTATAACCGCATGACATCGGGGGAGGAAGGCGTGGTAGAACGTTTCATGAGCGGCCGCGGGAAAGGAAAGAATTTCATAGGAACCTCTACGATACAGGAATTTGTCGAGTCTGTCGAGCCTCCTCGCAAGATCATGCTGATGGTAAAAGCAGGTGATCCGGTGGATGAGTTGATGGCTCAATTGATCCCTTACTTATCACCCGGCGATGTGATTATCGATGGTGGTAACTCGGATTTCCATGATACGGAACGTCGGGTGAAGGAGATGGAGGCACACGGGATGTATTTTGTAGGTACCGGGATCTCAGGAGGAGAGATCGGTGCCTTGTACGGACCTTCCGTGATGCCGGGTGGTTCGCCTGCCGCTTGGCCTTTGGTGAAGGATGTCTTGCAAAGTATTGCCGCCAAGCTGGACGACGGGACGCCTTGTTGCCAATGGATCGGTCCGGGTGGAGCCGGCCATTTCGTAAAAATGGTGCACAATGGTATTGAATATGGGGATATGCAGTTGATTTCTGAGGCGTATTCCTTGTTGAAGCATCGTCTGGCTCTGGACAATGAGGCCTTGGCTCGTATCTTTGAGGATTGGAACACGGGAGAGCTGGATAGCTACTTGATCGGTATTACGGCCGATATCCTCCGCTTCAAGGACGAGACGGGAGAAGGCTATCTGCTGGATAAGATATTGGATGCCGCCGGGCAGAAAGGTACCGGTAAATGGAGCGCTATCGCTGCTATGGACGAGAATGATCCGCTGACGTTGATTACTGAGGCTGTTTATGCCCGTATACTTTCTTCCATGCAGGAAGAACGGAAAAAAGCATCTTCGCTTTATCCAAAGAGTGGCGTGCCGGGGCAGACCTTGATCTCGGAGAAAGAGATCAAACAGGCCTTGTATGCTACTAAGTTGGTTTCTTACGCACAAGGATTCTCCCTGTTGCGCCAAGCTTCCAAGCATTATGACTGGCGGCTGGATTACAGCACGATCGCCAAGATTTGGCGGAAGGGATGTATCATACGCTCTGTCTTCTTAGAGAAAATCATGCAGGCTTACGAGAAGAACCGGGATCTGGAAAACCTCTTGTTCGATGGGTTCTTTATCCGAAAGATCGAGTCTTCTTTGTTGGCTTGGCGGCAAGTGGTAGCCGAGGGGGTCTTACATGGAGTGGCTTTGCCGGCGATGAGCTCGGGATTGAGTTATTTCGATGGACTGTCTACTCTGCGTTCCGCCGCTAACTTGATTCAAGCCCAGCGAGATTATTTCGGCGCTCATACCTATGAGCGGACTGATTGGGAGCGTGGTGAATTTTTCCATACCAACTGGACAGGTGAGGGAGGAAAGACAGTTTCTGGAATTTATAACATATAAAGGTATGAAGAAAGCAGATAATCAATTATTAGTCATATTCGGGGCATCGGGCGATCTTACCAGTCGCAAGTTGCTTCCCTCTTTGTTCGAATTATATGTCCGGGGCTTGCTACCCGACCGCTTCTGTATCTTGGGGGCTGCCCGCACTGCTTATGATGATGAGGAGTTCCGTGCGGAGCAGCATACGCATATTGGGGAGGCACAGAAGGGAAAGACCTGTGACGAGGGCTTGATCGATGATTTCTTGAAAAATCTCTATTACGTCGCCTTTGATTCCACGAACGCCGATGAATACGACAAACTGCGCAAGCGCATCGAGCTCTTACAAGAGAAACACGACTTGCCGGATAAGATCATCTATTACTTGGCGATCCCTCCAGTGATGTACGAGATCGTTCCGCAATGTTTGCTGGAGAGCGGTTTGAACAAGACCAAGTCTCCGGATGGTTTCAGGCGGATCATCGTAGAGAAGCCGTTCGGTACCGGCTTGGAGTCTGCCCGCCGGTTGAACGATCATTTACGGCATATCTTCTGCGAGGAGGGGATTTACCGTATCGATCATTATCTAGGGAAGGAGACCGTGCAGAATATCTTGGTGTTGCGTTTCTCGAACGGTATTTTCGAGCCGTTGTGGAATCATAATTATATAGATTCCATCGAGATCAGCGCCACCGAGACCTTGGGGGTGGAGAATCGGGGAAAATATTATGATGAAGTCGGGGCGATGCGGGATATGATCCAGAATCACTTGATGCAATTGATGTCGTTTATCGCTATGGAATCTCCCTCTATATTCGAGCCGGAACCGATTCGTGACGAGATCGTGAAAGTATACCGCTCCATACGTCCGTATACGGTGTCGGATATGGATAAGATGGTTGTCCGTGGACAATATATCGGTTATCGGGAAGAGAAAAATGTAGCTCCCGACTCGAATATCGAGACGTATGTGGCAATGAAGTTCTTTATCGATAACTGGCGCTGGAGCGCTGTGCCCTTCTATTTCTATACGGGGAAGAAGTTGCCGGAGAAGTCGTCGGAGGTCGTGATCCACTTCAAGTCTACGCCCCATCAACTATTTGTCGGTCAATGTTCGGGAGGCTCCTGCAATAAATTGACCATCCGTATCCAACCGAACGAGAGTATATCCTTGAAGTTCGGGCTGAAAATGCCTGGAGCCGGTTTTGAGGTGAAGCAAGTTAGCATGGACTTCCGCTACGACTCCCTCTCGAAGAGCTATCTTCCAGGCGATTATGAACGTCTGTTGCTGGATGCCATGCTGGGCGATTCCATCCTGTATGCCCGTAGCGATGCATTGGAGGCTAGCTGGAAATTTATCGATCCGATCTTGCTCCATTGGGAGGAGGAGGGCTCGAAGAACTTATTCTTCTATGAGCCGGGCGAGGATGGGCCGGAGGAAACTGCTATTTTAGGTGCGGAAAAGAAAGTCTGCGCCTGCCAAAGAAAATAATATTATGGAGATAAAGAGATCTAATGAGATGAAAGAGGCGCTTCGGTCGATGACGGAGGACATGATGGCGATGATTCGCTGGAAAGACTTCGCTCCGTTTAACATAGCGCTCTCGGGAGGGGAGACGGCGAAGCGTATATTTTCCTTTTGGGTAGATGAGTATAAGAATAAAATTGACTGGAATAACATTCGTTTCTTTTGGGTGGACGAGCGTTGCGTTCCTCCAACGAGTCCGGATAGTAATTACGGTCATGCGAATCATTTGCTTTTTGAGCCTTTGCGTATCCCGGCAGATCATATCCACCGGATCAAGGGAGAGAACGAGCCGGGTATCGAGGCGATGCGTTATTCATGGGTCGTAAAGGAATTCTTGCCGTTGTTCAACCAAATGCCTACGTTCGATTGTATCATCCTCGGCGTAGGCGAGGATTCGCATACGGCATCCATTTTCCCTACTACCATGGAGTTACTGTCGGATAGCCGTACCTATGCGGTATCCCTGCAACCTTCTACCGGTCAATACCGGATCACCATGACGGGATCGCTTATCTTGAACGGCGCCCCCTTATTGGTTCCGATACTGGGAACGAACAAGGAGTCCGTAATACAGAGGCTTTCCGATGGTTATTCTCCTTCAAACGCCACGCCTGCTGCTTATATCTTATCGCATGCCGTACAAGCTACGATTTATGGGCTTATACAGCAAGTACCCTAGGAGATATACTTCGCCGTCCATGTAAGTGCTACTTCTCGTGGTATCCTGTTTAGTATGGACGATTTTTTGAAAACGATACGCTAATCTATCATTATTTGTTTAACTTTGTATAACCTTAGGGACGGTGTGGAATCGATCTTGGGTTAGTATTGTCGAACAAAATGGAAAGAATATGAAAGGTATAGTTTTAGCCGGTGGATCGGGTACCCGCTTGTATCCGATCACTAAAGGAGTTTCCAAGCAACTTCTGCCTATTTATGATAAGCCGATGATTTTTTATCCGGTATCCGTACTCATGCTGGCGGGGATACGGGAGGTTCTTATCATATCGACTCCGCAGGATTTGCCGGGCTTTCGTCGTTTGCTGGGCGATGGCTCTGATTATGGTGTTCGTTTTGAATATGCCGAGCAGCCTTCGCCGGACGGATTGGCGCAAGCTTTCATCATTGGAGAGCGCTTTATCGGTAATGACTCCGTTTGCTTGGTACTTGGTGATAACATCTTTTACGGACAGAGCTTTACCCGCATGTTAAAAGAGGCTGTTTACAAGGCGGAGAACGTACAAAAAGCGACCGTGTTCGGTTATTACGTAAACGATCCGGAACGCTATGGAGTGGCCGAGTTCGACGTGGATGGGAACGTCCTCAGTATCGAGGAGAAACCGAAGGAGCCGAAGTCGAATTACGCCGTGGTAGGATTGTATTTTTATCCAAACAAGGTGGTGGACGTGGCCAAAAGTATCAAACCTTCTGCTCGTGGAGAGCTGGAGATCACTACCGTGAACCAATGGTTCTTGAAGGATGGGGCGTTGAAAGTCCAGCTGTTGGGACGTGGATTCGCTTGGCTGGATACCGGGACTCATGACTCGTTGTCTGAGGCATCTACTTTTGTGGAGGTGATCGAGAAGAGACAGGGCCTGAAGGTGGCTTGTCTGGAGGAGATCGCTTTCAAACAGGGATGGATTGATGAGAAGCGACTTGAGCAAGTTGCCCTACCAATGATTAAGAATCAGTACGGTCAGTATTTGATGCGGTTGATTAATAAGTAGTTCAGAATACGAGATATTGATGGAAAAAGATGGTAAAATATTTGTTGCCGGTCACCGAGGCTTAGTAGGCTCCGCTATCCTGAATAACTTGCGTAGCAAAGGATATACGAACTTTCTTCTCCGTACGCATACGGAACTGGATCTGACGGATCAGACCGCCGTGAACGAGTTTTTCGCTGCTGAAAGTCCGGACTATGTATTCTTGTCGGCGGCACACGTCGGCGGTATCATGGCGAACAGTTTGTATCGTGCCGATTTTATCTACAATAATTTGATGATCCAGAATAATGTCATTCATGCGTCTTGGAGAAACAACGTAAAGAAATTGTTATTCTTGGGAAGCACCTGCATCTATCCCCGTGAGGCTCCGCAGCCGATGCCGGAGGATTGCTTGCTGACATCTCCTTTGGAATATTCCAACGAACCATATGCGATTGCCAAGATAGCGGGTATCAAGATGTGCGAGAGTTACAACCTGCAATACGGTACGAACTATATCGCCGTGATGCCTACGAACCTCTACGGACCCAATGATAATTTCAATCTGGAGACTTCCCACGTATTGCCAGCCATGATCCGTAAGATCCATTTGGCGAAATGCTTGCATGCGGGAGATTGGGAGGCCTTGCGTAAGGATATGGATATTCGTCCGGTAGAGGGCGTGTCCGGGAAGGCTGCCGAGTCGGAAATCCTCTCCGTATTGGGTAAACAGGGTATCCGTCCGGGCGAGGTGGAACTGTGGGGGACCGGCAAGCCGCTTCGCGAGTTCTTATGGAGCGAGGAGATGGCCGACGCTTCTGTTTATATCATGGAACACGTGGATTTCGAGGATGTCCGCCAAAAGGAGGGCGAGGTTCGTAATACGCATATCAATATAGGTACGGGTATCGAGCTTTCGATCCGATCTCTCGCCGAATTGATCCGGCGAGAGATCGGATTCGAGGGTGAGTTGAGGTTTAACTCGTCCAAACCGGACGGTACGCTTCGTAAGCTGACGGATGTAAGTAAGTTGCATGCCTTAGGTTGGCATCATACGATTGAGATCGAGGAGGGTGTGAAGCGACTCTATGAGTGGTACCTGGGAGTTGATAAATGAGAATTGATAAATGAGAATTAGAGAAATGGGTAAAGTAGCGTTAATAACAGGTATTACGGGACAGGATGGGGCTTATCTTACAGAGTTCTTGATTAAGAAAGGATATACGGTACATGGTATCAAGCGTCGTTCTTCCATGTTCAATACGGATCGCATCGATCATTTATATCAAGACCCGCATGTAGAAAACCGTAGTTTGATCCTGCATTATGGCGATTTAACGGATAGTTTGAATCTTACACGTATCATTGGCGAGGTTCAGCCGGATGAGATCTATAATCTGGCCGCCATGAGCCATGTAAAAGTAAGTTTCGATACCCCCGAATATACGGCGAATGCGGATGGTTTGGGCGTATTACGTATCCTGGAGGCGGTCCGCTTGTTGAACTTGATCCCGAAAACACGTATTTATCAGGCATCTACATCCGAGTTGTATGGCTTGGTGCAAGAGGTTCCGCAGCGGGAGACCACCCCTTTCTATCCGAGAAGCCCTTACGCGGTAGCGAAACTGTACGGTTACTGGATTACGGTAAATTACAGGGAGGCCTATCATATGCACGCTTCCAATGGCATCTTGTTTAATCACGAGTCTCCGTTAAGGGGAGAGACGTTTGTGACCCGTAAGGTAACTCGGGCGGTTTCACGTATCGTTTTGGGTATGCAAAAAAAAGTTTATATGGGTAATCTTTCCTCCAAACGAGATTGGGGGCATGCGAAAGATTACGTGCGTGCCATGTACGCTATTTTGCAGCAAGATGAACCCTCGGATTATGTCATCGCTACCGGGATAACTACGACGATTCGGGATTTTATCCGTATGGCTTTTGATGAAATTGGTGTGGAGATCCGCTTTAAAGGAGAAGGAGTAGACGAGGTCGCTACCTTAGAGTCGATAGACGAGGAATTGTTCGTCAAGAAGGTTGGGAATGCCTATCTGGAAAACTTAAAAAAACGTGTGGGTGAGGATGTTGTAGGAGTAGATCCACAGTATTTCCGTCCTACGGAAGTAGAGTTGTTGATCGGCGACGCTACGAAGGCTCGCACCCGTTTAGGATGGGAACCGGAGTATTCGTTAGCAGCTTTAATCGAGGATATGATGAAGAACGATATAAAACTAATGAAGAAGGAGTCTTTCCTGAAAGAGGGAGGCTATAAAATTTTGAACTATTTTGAGTGAGTTCGAAACAATTTGAAGATTTTATTTGTTGTAATTACAAAAAGAGTTAATTTTGTACCAATTTTAAGATATTTGATTGTTTAATTAAAAGTGTTAAGGATATGAAGATCAAGGTTTTACTTTTAGCTTTGTTATCAGGCTTTGTATTCTCTGTGGCAGCACAGGAATATCAACCGCAGGTGGGGTTCAGCAATGAGGCTGGTTATAAGACTAATTTCAAGAAGAATAAAGTGCGCGACAATTGGTTTATCTCAATTGCGGGTGGAGCCAGCGTGTTGTTAGGCGACCAAAATGGAGAGGCTGACTTCAAGGATCGTTTAAACTTCGCTCCACAAGTATCTTTTGGTAAGTGGTTTAATCCGTATTTAGGATTCCGTGCCCAGTTAAATGGTGGTGCTATCCACGGTTTTGAAGGTGATGGCGCTCGGTTTATGCAACATAATAAATATATCGCCGCTCACGCAGACTTGTTGTGGGATGTCACTAATTTTTGGGCTCCTTACAGAGAATCTAAAGTGTTCCGCTTGATTCCTTGGATAGGTTTTGGTTATGCGCAGCGTTTTGAGACTACGGAGTCTTACGAGCGTCCAAGAACAGAGTCCCCTACGTTGAACGCTGGTATCTTGACCGCCTTCCGTTTGAGCAAACGTGTTGATTTGAATGTTGAGCTCCAAGGCTCTTTGTTGAACGAGCAGTTCAACCGTGTCGAAATGTATCACCTTACGGACGGTATCGTCCAGTTAAGCGCCGGTTTGACATTCAAATTGGGTAAGACAGACTTCGAGGTATTGGAGCCGATGGATTATGCTTTGTTGAACGACTTGAACGGCCAGATCAACTCTTTGCGTGCCGCTAACGATGAGTTGAGCAAGCGTCCGGTTTCTTGCCCTGAGTGCCAAGAGACAGTTGCTGAGGTTGTAAATAACTACGCTGAGAATGTGGTTTATTTCCGCATCAACAGCGCTAAGATCGACAAGAACCAGCAGATCAATATCTATAACACGGCTGAGTTCATGAAGAACAATAACGTTCCGATCAAGGTGGTTGGTTATGCTGACAAGAAGACGGGTACTTCTGATTATAACATGAGTCTTTCTGAGAAACGTGCTAGAGCGGTCGCTAAGGAACTTATCGATAAATACGGTATCTCTTCTAACCAGATCACGATCGAATGGAGAGGTTCTGATGAACAACCTTATGGCGAAAACAGCTGGAACCGTGTAGTAATTATGAGCGCTAATAATTAATTTACGAATTAATACTTTAAAAAGGCCGTACTTCTAAGTGCGGCCTTTTTTTTGCGCCGAAAAATACTTACTTTCGCGAGAGTTTATCGAATTGCTATGATATTGAACAAAAAACATGGTTATTTAATCCAATGGCTGATTGGTGTAGGAGATTTGATCGCGTTGAATCTTTTGTTTATGGCCGTTTTTCGTTTGCTTGGCCCGAAATACACGGAAGCGATATCCCATAATTTAAGAGAGGTTATTCTGTTATTGAACTTCTGTTATTTTTTCTCTTTATATTTTATCCCGATTCAAGTGCATCAGGCGGTCGTGTTTATCGACAAGATCGTGCAACGAGCGTTCGGATTGGTTACCGTACTTATCTTTTTATTCGCTACTTGCTTGATCTTCTTGAATGTAGGAGATGTCCTGGCTACTTTCCTCTTGGTCTATTACGGAGTTTCTATCATCTTATTTTCGCTTTGGCGGGTTTTTGTGCGCTTATCCTTAAAGTTTTATAGGCGAAAAGGCTATAACTTTAAAAAGGTGGTGATTGTGGGCGCCGGAAAGAATGGCATGGAGCTTTACCAAGTCATGAAAGATGATTTGAGCTATGGGTTTAGTGTAAAGGGATTCTTCGATGACAATGACTCGTTGAAAGACGTTTTACCTAATTACTTGGGTAAGACGGATGAGGTGGAAGCGTATGTGCTAGAGCATGATATCGATGAGATCTATTGTACCTTGCCGGGTACGAACAATGGAAAGATCGTACGGCTTCTGAATTTCGCCGAGAAGAAGATGGTGCGTTTCTATATCGTACCCGAATTCTACCGGGATGTAAAGAAGAGTATGGTGATGGAGGTGATGGAATCGATCCCATTGCTGACCGTCCGCCGGGAGCCTTTGCAATCTGCCTATAACCGGTTCTTGAAACGGACGTTCGATATATTCTTCTCTTTGGTGATTTTGCTAACGATTTATCCGATCCTGTACATCGTGGTCGGTATAATGATCAAGTTAAGCTCGCCCGGTCCGATCTTGTTTAAGCAGAAACGTACAGGATTGTATGGGCGTGACTTCGAGTGCTTTAAATTTCGAACGATGAAGGTGAACGCACAGGCTGATACCTTGCAGGCCGTTAAGAATGATCCTCGGAAAACCCGGATCGGCGATTTCTTGCGCCGGACGAATCTGGACGAGTTTCCTCAGTTTGTAAACGTCTTGCAGGGCGATATGTCCGTGGTAGGCCCTCGTCCGCATATGTTGAAGCATACCGAGCAGTACTCGGCGTTGATCGATAAGTATATGGTGCGGCATTTGGTGAAACCGGGAGTAACGGGATGGGCGCAAGTCACCGGTTACCGAGGTGAGACCAAGACGCTGGAGCAGATGGAAGGACGTGTAAAAAGAGATGTATGGTATATAGAGAATTGGACGTTTTTCCTTGATTTAAAGATCATAGTGGTTACGGTACTGAACATGTTCAAGGGAGAGAAGAATGCGTATTGATCCTATGCGTTGCACACTTTTTACGGATTTGTGTAATCCGTATTTGTATTTATGTTATATTCGCGCTCGATGGGAAGAATAATTGCAATAGATTACGGCCGGAAGCGTACGGGGATAGCCGCTACGGATATTTTACAAATGATCGCTAATGGCGTAGCGACAGTCTCAAGTGGAGAGGTCGTGAAATACCTGTCGGATTACGTATTGCGGGAACCTGTGGACTTATTTGTGGTCGGGCTTCCGAAGCAAATGAACAATAAGCCTTCGGAGAATATGAAATATGTGGAGGCGTTTGTGACTCATCTGAAAAGGACGATACCGAGTATCCCGGTAACTTATTACGACGAGCGGTTCACGTCGGTTTTAGCTCATAAGGCCATGTTGGAAGGTGGTCTAAAGAAAAAGAAACGGCAAGATAAAGGACGGGTCGATGAGATCAGTGCCGTTATTATTTTGCAAGCTTATTTAGAAAGTAAAAAATATCAGTTATAACGTATGATTTTACCCGTATATTTATATGGTCAGCCCGTATTAAGAAAAGAGGCTGAGGATGTGCCAAAAGATTATCCCGACTTGAAAAGGTTGGTTGCCAATATGTTTGAAACGATGTACAATGCCGATGGGGTAGGGCTTGCCGCTCCTCAGGTGGGTTTGTCTATCCGTTTGGTGGTTATAGACGGAGACGTGATGGGAGAAGACTTCCCTGAATGCAAGGGTTTCAAGCGTGCGTTGATTAATCCCGAGTTTTTGGAACGTAGCGAGGAGGAAACAGCCATGGAGGAAGGCTGTTTGAGCCTGCCGGGCATACATGAGAAAGTATCCCGCTCGAAAACGGTTCGCGTGAGATATTGGGATGAGAATTGGGTGGAGCACGAGGAGGTGGTGGAAGGTTTCGCGGCTCGTATCGTGCAGCATGAGTGCGAGCATCTGACGGGGCATGTTTTTATCGACAATGTCTCCGCTATTCGTCGCCAATTGAATAAAGGCAAATTAAATAGTATTATTAAAGGAACGGTTCGTTGCTCTTACCGGGCAAAGGCCGTTGGTAAATAGTAAATCTATTAACTAATCAATATGACAGATTTAAGCAAAAACATTGAGGCCCTCAGGGAAAAGAAAGCCGTTATCGAGATGGGCGGTGGTGAGGCTGCTATCGAGAAGCAAGTGGCGATGGGTAAGCTTACTGCCCGTGAGCGTATCTTGGCTCTGTTGGATAAAGACTCTTTCCATGAGTATGACATGTTCGTGAAACACGATGGCCGTGATTTCGGTATGGAGAAGAAAGTTCTGCCGGGTGATGGTGTGGTTACCGGTACGGGTACGATCTTTGGTGCCCCGGTTTGCATTTATGCGCAGGACTTTACGGTTGCCGGTGGTTCGTTAGGTTTGCAACATGCTCGTAAGATCACCAAGATCATGGATCATGCGTTGAAGATGAAATGCCCGATCATTGGAATCAACGACTCGGGGGGCGCACGTATCCAAGAAGGTGTTGGTGCTTTGGCTGGTTATGGTGAAATATTCTATCGCAATACGATCGCCTCGGGCGTGATCCCTCAGATTTCCTTGATCCTCGGTCCGTGTGCCGGTGGTGCTGTTTATTCTCCGGCGTTGACGGACTTCGTGTTTGTGGTTGAGAACATCTCCAAGATGTTTATCACGGGACCGAACGTTATCAAGACCGTGTTGGGTGAGGACATCTCTATGGAAGACCTTGGTGGCGCACGTGTTCATGCAGAGACTACAGGTAACGCGCATTTTTATGCCTTGAGCGAGCAAGAATGTTTCGATCAGGTGAAACGTTTGGTTAGTTTCATTCCTTGGAATAATCAGGAGCGCGCTAAAGTGGTTGAGCCGAAAGAGCCGTCCGCTATGCTGAATATCGAGCTAGTGGTTCCGGCTGACCCGAAACAACCGTATGATGTACGAGACATTATCAGATGTATTGTCGATGACTCGGATTTTTTGGAGATCCAAGAGTTGTGGGCCGCTAATATCGTGATCGGCTTTGGCCGTATGGCAGGAGAGACAGTAGGTTTCGTTGCCAACCAGCCGATGGTTTTGGCCGGCGTGCTTGATTGTGATAGCGCTGACAAAGCCGCTCGTTTCATCCGTTTCTGCGACTCATTTAATATCCCTATCATCACGTTGGAGGATATGCCGGGTTATCTGCCAGGCGTAGATCAAGAGCATGCGGGTGTGATCCGTCACGGTGCGAAGGTTCTGTATGCTTATTCGGAGGCTACAGTCCCTAAGATCACGGTTATCTTGCGTAAGGCGTACGGCGGAGGTTATATCGCTATGAACTCCCGTCACTTGGGCGCTGACTTTATGTTCGCTTGGCCGAGCGCAGAGATCGCTGTTATGGGTCCGGAAGGTGCTGCGAATGTCATCTTCCGTAAGGAGATTATGGAGGCGGAAGACCAGAACGCTATGCGTCAGGAGAAGGTGAAAGAATATATCGAGAAATTTGCAAATCCGTATGTGGCGGCTTCCAAGGGGTTTATCGATTCTGTGATCGAACCGAAAGAAACCCGTTCATTATTGTTACACGCACTGAAGCTTTCCATTCTGAAAGAGGAATACAGACCGGCAAAGAAGCATGGTTTGCCTCCGTTCTAAAATGATGAGAGTATGGAAAAGAAACACCAGCAAGAATCATATGTAGATTTCGTGGTGACGGCACGTAAATATAAGACGTTGCTGACAGCGAAGTATAAGAACCGACCGATGTGGTGTAAGCCCTCGGTTGGAGACGTGGTTTCTCATCTTCCCGGAACGATTATCAAGATTTTGGTAGAGAAAGGGCAGGCCGTGGAAGCCGGACAACTTCTGTTGACCCATGAGGCGATGAAAATGCAGAACCGGGTGGTCGCTCCCATAGCGGGAGTCGTTGTCGAGCTCAATGTAAAAGAGGGTGATAAGATAACGAAGAATCATTTAATGGTAAAAATAGAGTCTAAGTAAGATAATTTACTTATTTTTGTCTGTCAATCATTTTTGATAGGATGAAGAAGGCAACACTCTTTTTGATATTACAGATATTTACGATTTCGCTTTTTGCGCAGATTAATACGGATCGTGTACTGGCCATTGGCAGGAATGCCCTCTATTTTGAGGATTATGTTCTTTCCATTCAGTACTTCAATCAGGTTATCAAATCCAAACCTTGGTTGGCGGAACCCTATTTCTACCGTGCGGTGGCGAAGATAAATCTGGATGATTTCAAGGGGGCCGAGGAAGACTGCACTTTATGTCTTCAGCGGAACCCTTTTTTAACGCAAGCGTATTACGCTCGCGGCATCGCTCGCCAAAGTCAGGAGAGATATGACGAGGCGATCGACGATTATCGGAAAGGACTTGAGTTCAAACCCGAAGACCGCCAGATGTTGGTGAATACGGCGGTAGCTTTTATCCAGAAAAAAGACTACAATGGGGCGGAGAAGACTTTCGATGATTTAATGACCGCCCATCCGAAATATTCCATGAATTATATGACACGGGGTGCTATGTACCTAGAGAGAGGGGATACGTTGAAGGCCTTGGCCGATTATAATAAGGCGATCGAGATGGATCCTTATTATGCGCCGGCGTATGGCAACCGTGCGATCCTTCATTATCAAATGGATGATTACAAGGACGCTTTGGCAGATTTGAACGAGGCGCTCCGACTGGATACCCGTGAGAGCGGATATTATATTAATCGAGGATTAGTCCGTTATCAGATGAATGACTTGAGAGGTGCGATGGCCGATTACGATCAGGTGATCAGCATGGATAGCCGGAACTTGATCGCACGGTTCAACCGGGGGTTGCTTCGGTTCCAAGTCGGTGATAACAACCGGGCTATCGAAGACTTCGAGGTCGTGATTCAGCAAGAGCCGGACAACTATATGGCTTATTATAACCGTGCGTTACTCCGTTTCGAGACGGGTGACTACCGGGGAGCCGTGCAGGATTACGACGTAGTCTTGAAGCAATATCCAACGTTCCTGCCGGGCTTCGTGAGCCGTTCAGAAGCAAAGCGTAAGCTGGGAGATAACGTGGGGGCGGACCGTGATTATTGGACGGCCATAAAGATGGAGGAGCAAGCTAAGAACGGACAGCTCCCGAAGGCATCGTCTTCTGTCGCCAGTACAGCGGCGAACGGAGATGCTAAGGCAGACGACTCGGAGGAGAATACCCGTGAGCAATCTGATAAAAACATCAATAAGTTCAACCGCCTGGTGGTATACGATAAGGAGCAGGAACGTAAAAATAAGTATCAAAGCGAAGTCCGTGGACGTGTACAAGACCGGAATGTACGTGTGGATCTGGAACCTCAGTTTGTCTTGACTTATTACGAGAAGGTAGATCCCGTAAAGAAATTGGTTTATTACGACAAGATGGTAGAGGATTACAATGGCCGGATGGTCTTGAAGCGTAAATTGCGTATCACGAACGAGGAGGCTGCTTTGACCGAGGACCAGATCGCCGTGCATTTCGCCTCCATCGACGAGTATTCGGCGGAGATCGAGCGTGATCCGAATAATGCTAACGCTTATTTCGGTCGTGCGATGGACTTCATGTTGGTGCAGGATTTCTCAGAGGCGATCAAGGGTTTCTCGGAAGCGATCGAGCGAGACCCTTCGTTCACGATGGCCTATTTCAATCGTGCCGTAGAACGTTATAAGCAATTGGTGTACAACCAATCCCAGCAGGCGAACAAGGATACGTACGACTTGAGTGGTTCGGGGATGAATTTGAATCTCGGTAAGTCTGCCCAGTCGCAGGTAAACGCCAATACCTCAGTAGACCCCCGCAGTGCTATGTTGAAGGATAATAAGAGAGCCTATGAGCATGAGCAGATCATGAGGGACTACGATATGGTGATCAAGTTGAACCCAGGTTTTGTGTACGCCTACTTTAACCGTGCGAACCTGCGTTGTGTCCAGCGTGATTTCCGTGCCGCTATCGTTGATTACAACGAGGCGATCGAGCGAGATCCTGAATTTGCTGAGGCTTACTACAACCGTGGGTTGGCTCGTTTGTCGCAAGGTGACGCAAACCGGGGTATCGCCGACTTGAGTAAGGCGGGGGAATTGGGTATTTACAACGCCTATAGTATCATCAAGCGAATGACAAGTCGGTGATAACGTAAATTATTCGAGTTAAATATTTCGCTGATAGAAAAGAAATATTAACTTTGTAGGCTGAATATAAAGAATTTTAGAGAATAGAATATGATAAAGATTACATTTCCGGACAATTCTGTAAGAGAATATGCAAAGGGAACGACTGCTATGCAGATAGCGGAAAGCATTAGTTCTCGTTTGGCACAGGAAGTCCTAGTCGCAAGCGTGGATGGAGAGGTTTGGGACTTGAATCGCCCTATCAACGACAATGCTGCGGTGAAACTTTTGAAGTGGGAAGATGAGGAAGGTAAACATGCGTTCTGGCATTCCAGCGCTCACCTTATGGCAGAGGCTTTACAGGAATTGTATCCAGGTATTAAATTCGGTATTGGTCCAGCGATCGAGAACGGTTTCTATTATGACGTGGATCCAGGAGAGACCGTGATCAAAGAGGGTGATTTCCCCGCTATCGAAGCTAAAATGCTAGAGTTGGTAGCCAAGAAAGAAGAAATCAAGCGTCAGGACATTACCAAGACGGATGCTATGAAGATGTTCGGCGATAGAGGCGAGGCGTATAAAACAGAGCTTATCAGTGAGCTGGAAGACGGTACGATCACTACCTATACGCAGGGCTCTTTCACGGACTTGTGTCGGGGTCCGCATTTACCGAACACCTCTTACTTGAAAGCTGTTAAGATATTGAGCGTAGCCGGTGCTTACTGGCGTGGCGATGAGAAACGCAAGCAATTGGTTCGTTTGTATGGTATCACTTTCCCGAGAAAGAAGATGTTGGATGAGTATCTGATCTTGCTGGAGGAGGCCAAGAAACGTGACCACCGTAAGATCGGTAAGGAGATGGATCTATTCATGTTCTCCGATACGGTAGGTAAGGGCTTACCGATGTGGTTGCCGAAAGGTACCGCCTTGCGTTTACGTCTGCAAGAGTTTTTGCGTCGTATCCAGGCTCGTTATAACTATCAAGAGGTGATGTGTCCGCCGATTGGTAATAAGTTATTGTATATTACTTCCGGCCACTACGCTAAGTACGGTAAGGATTCCTTCCAGCCGATTCATACACCTGAGGAGGGTGAGGAGTACTTCTTGAAACCTATGAACTGTCCTCATCACTGTATGATCTATAAAAACTCTCCTCGTTCGTATAAGGATCTGCCGTTGCGCCTAGCGGAGTTTGGTACGGTTTGTCGGTATGAGCAGAGCGGTGAGTTGCACGGATTGACCCGTGTACGTAGCTTTACGCAGGATGACGCTCATATTTTCTGTCGCCCCGATCAAGTAAAGCAGGAATTCTTGAACGTGATGGACATCATCTCGATCGTATTCAAGACGATGAATTTCGAGAACTTTGAGGCTCAGATCTCCTTGCGTGACAAGGTGAACCGCGAGAAATATATTGGTAGCGACGAGAACTGGGAGAAGGCTGAGCAAGCGATCGTAGAGGCTTGTGAGGAAAAAGGCTTGAGAGCCAAGATCGAATATGGAGAGGCCGCTTTCTACGGCCCGAAGCTCGACTTCATGGTGAAAGACGCTATTGGCCGCCGTTGGCAGTTGGGTACGATTCAGGTAGACTATAATTTGCCGGAACGTTTCCAATTGGAATATACGGGTGCGGACAATCAGAAGCATCGTCCGGTTATGATCCACCGTGCGCCGTTCGGTTCCATGGAACGATTCGTAGCTGTATTGATTGAGCATACTGCCGGAAAGTTCCCATTATGGTTGACACCGGAGCAGGTATGCATCATGTCGATCAGCGAAAAGTTCAATGATTACGCTTGGCAAATCGCACGTGAGTTGGGTAATCAGGAAATCCGTGCTATCGTAGATGACCGAAATGAGAAGATCGGCCGTAAAATCCGTGACAATGAATTGAAAAGAATTCCTTATATGCTCATCGTTGGAGAAAAAGAAGCAGAAAATGGTGAAGTTTCCGTAAGAAAACAGGGCGAAGGTGATAAAGGTTCGATGAAAATTGCTACCTTTGCAGCGCTTTTGAACGGCGAGGTGGAGGAAGTGATGAATCGTTGGCAAAATAGTAATGATTAAATAACTAATAACGAGGAGAATAAATCTTTTTGAATGAAGAATGACAATCTGAAAGAACAGTATAGAACCAACGAACGTATTCGTGTTCGTGAAGTTCGTTTAGTAGGTGACAATATTGAGACGGGTGTTTATCCGATCGCTCAAGCGCTGAAAATAGCGGAGGAGCAGGGGATGGACCTAGTTGAAATTTCACCAAATGCTGCGCCCCCCGTTTGTAGAGTAATCGACTACCAGAAATTCCTTTATCAGCAAAAAAAACGTCAGAAAGAGCAAAAAGCGAAATCTGTGAAAGTGGTCGTGAAGGAGATTCGTTTCGGACCTCAGACAGATGATCATGATTACAATTTCAAATTGAAGCACGCTAAGGGATTTTTGGAGGAAGGTTCGAAGGTCAAAGCTTACGTGTTCTTTAAAGGTCGTTCTATCCTTTTCAAGGAGCAAGGAGAGGTTTTGCTGCTTCGTTTTGCCAATGATTTGGAGGATTACGGAAAAGTGGAGCAGTTGCCTGTCTTAGAGGGAAAACGTATGATTATCATGCTTTCCCCGAAGAAAGCGGGCGCAGGTTCAGCTCCTGCCGCGGCTCCGAAAGTCGTAAAGAAAGTGGTCACGACACCTAAGCCTAAAAGCGAGGGTGATGAGAAAACAGAGGAATAAAATCCGTCCCTGATAGAAGGGAGGTTAAGTTTAATAATTAAAATGTAATTGAAAATGCCTAAGATGAAGACTAATTCCGGTGCCAAAAAGAGGTTCGCCCTTACCGGATCAGGAAAGATCAAAAGAAAACACGCTTTTAAGAGTCATATCTTAACGAAGAAGACTAAGAAGCAAAAGAGAAATCTTACTCACATGGGTTTGGTGGCTAGTGTTGATGTAAGCAACGTAAAGCAGATGCTTTGCATGAAGTAATCTTTATTCATTAAGCGAGTTTTATAACGATTTTTATTAACCGAATGCGTTTAGCAATCAAGTTCATCCTGAGAGGTGACGCTAACATTCAAAACAGATTAGAATTATGCCTAGATCAGTAAATCATGTTGCTTCAAGAGCAAAAAGAAAACGGATTTTAAAACTAACCCGTGGTTATTATGGTGCACGTAAGAACGTTTGGACCGTAGCGAAGAATACGTGGGAAAAAGGTTTGACTTATGCTTTCCGCGACCGTCGTAACAAGAAACGTAATTTCCGTGCTTTGTGGATTCAGCGTATCAACGCTGCCGCTCGTTTGGAAGGTTTGTCTTATTCCCGCCTGATGGGTGCTTTGCACGCTGCCGGTATCGAGATCAACCGTAAGGTTTTGGCAGACTTGGCCGTTAACCATCCGGAAGCGTTCAAGGTTATCGTAGCTAAAGTGAAATAAGATTTTGCTATACATAGTTAATGAAGAGTCTTCTTGAAGAGGAGGCTCTTTTTTGTTGTTTTTGTTTGGTCATGTCGATACGATTACATATCTTTGTAACAAGAAAAGGATAGACAGGGAATGAGTTAAGCCGCACTTGTTCGATTGGGAAACTCATCAGTTTATTTTCATTCCGAGACGTAGCTCTTGTTGCCAATGGCGGGCCGCGCCCTTCGGGGTATGCATAGCACGGCGGATTACAAAGGTGGCAAAGCACTCAAATCCTGTCATACGGAGTTTGTTCATATCTACAGTGCGGCTTTTTTTATAGGGAAGAGGATCTTTGATAAGATTCTCTTCTTTTTGTAGTATGACGGGCATGCCATACATCTGTGGTGAAAGTCCATAAAGGGGCGTAGTTGCCGACGAACCCTAAAGCGACTTGCAAGTTTCAAGCGGCGACGCTTGGGAGAGAAGAAGCAATAGCGAAATCGTGGCCTGACGAACAGAAATCTGATACCAAGGCGTATCAAGCGGACAAACTGGCTACAGACAGCGAAGTTCCCAAAGGCAACCGTAACCTTGATGCGTAAATCAGGCAGGTAAACGAGGAAAGATGTATGGCT
>NZ_JAAKDT010000014.1 GCF_011038785.1 Parabacteroides sp. ZJ-118 | reverse complement strand
CGTTACCTCCGTGAGGAAGGAGGGCGGGAAAGAAATAAGGGAAACGCGTATCTTATGTACCGCGTTTCCCTTAATGTTTCTAAACGTAAATCCGCAGGGTATGAAAAATGCGGGCTTAGAGATCATCCAACCCGCATTCTCTAATGAGAGGGATCGTATATAATGGAATAGCTCGGACGTTTAGCACCGGGAATATCCTCTCGAAGAATCTCTTTTTCTACAAGGTCTTGAATATCTCGTATCGCTGTGTCTTTGGAACATTTAGCCAACGTTGCCCAATTCTTGGACGTTATTTTAGCCTCATAACCGTCGAGAAATAAGTTCAACATATCGGTTTGTCTTTGGCTTAGTGGAATGGACGAAGCCCTTTGCCAAAAGGAACTTTTGTTCAAGATAGTGCTGACGCTGTTTCCGGCTTCGTCGAGTGCAACAGACAGCGTATTGGCATACCAACATATCCATTCAGTGATATCACCATCGCCATGCTGCGTCTTTTCTAAAATAGCGTAATAGTGTTTTTTATCCTTGTTTATCTGCGAGGAAATATTGTAAAATCGGAACTCGCTCTTGTCGGCACGAGCCAGTAGCATATCAGAAAGTATACGTGCCAATCGTCCGTTCCCGTCCTCAAATGGATGAATACTGACAAACCAGAAATGCGCAATGGCAGACCGGATAACTGAATTTACATTTTCCTGACTGTTGAACCAATTGAGAAACTGTTTCATTTCCATCTCTACACGTTCCGGTGCAGGGGCAATATAATGGATTTTCTCGCGACCGAACATCCCGGAAACGATATGTTCCTCGTTTGTTCGATACCTGCCAACCTCAATCTGTAACCCCTCGCTGAAACCGGTTGGGAAGAATGCCGCTTGCCATGCGCAAATTTTCTCTTTCGACTTCCGGCTCATGCGGTTCCCATCCGTTATACCTACAAAAAAAATAACGGCAACCGCCTTCCGCCGAAAGCCGAGTTGCCGTCTAAAGTTAGGAATAAGGTTTGGTTTGTTCCTTTGTAATGATTCTAAAGTCAATGTATAATGGGAGTTTTCCTCATACTATCGCCGCAAAAGTAAATGCCACTTGTTACGATTCGATTACTGGAGTGTTACATTTTTAGTAAAGGTCTCGCCAAATCGGTTGATAACGTTGACCTGTACCTCTTTGACTCCGGCAGAAGGGTGGCAACGGAACAAATGCGGTGTACGATACCCGGAAGGTTTTCCGTGCATGTCGATATAGTCTTGATCCTCGTCATCGAATTGCTCCATGCGACCTTTCTCAACGCCGTTCTCGCTCCATGTAACTTGGTAGGTCGGATCCCAATCCCATACGTTCACCACGAGGTAATCCGCTTGCGATTTGAACTCCTCCGGCTTATAAACCCTGAATTGATAATCCGGATCATGGCCGGTCGCCTTATAATACCAAGTAGCGGTATTCTCTTTCACCTCAACGACCAGATAACCGTTCGGGGTGCCGCACCGGTTTACATGCCCGGCCCACCAAGCTCCGCAAGCGGCCGCGATATTATGCTCGTACAGATTCGGTGTGACTTGGTTGTTCTCGAAGAAGTGCGTATGCCCGGCGAAGATATGGACATTGTAAGGGGCGACGATCTCTTTCAGGCTCTCAGCGTCCTCGGCGTTCCCTCTTCCTCCATCCGTCCGGTTGAATACCGGGGCATGTACGTTGATAAATACAAGTGTACCGGGTTTGACGTAACTCAGGTCGTTTCTCAGCCATTCCAGTTGTTCCTTCCCGAAGCGTTCGTCATACTTCTTGTCTTTATAATAATCGATATCTTTTAAGGTGATGATGTGTACATCCCCGACGTTGAACGAATAATTGTAAGGGCCGAAATGATCCTCGTAGATACGCTCCGCGTAGCTCTCCTCGGTTACCGTTTGATTGGATAGGGCCGGGTAACGTAAGTCGTGGTCGTGATTGCCGATCACGGAGAACATCGGGATGCCTAAGACCGAGACCGCTTCCTTATAGGGAGTGAATAAATCCATGCGATCCCAAGTAATGTCTCCCAGCGCCATACCATAGACCTCTTTCCCCTGATAACGCGCGATCGTCTGTTTCAAGTCGGGGATGGTCTCCTCGCGGAAACGTTTCATCTGCTGCTCGTCGATGGTCTGAGGATCGGAGATCGCCAAGTAGACAAATCCGTCGATTGGCTGTTTCCTTGGGGTGAGCGTAAAATCATGTTCATGGATCTCCTTGCTTTTATCAAGCTGCTGATAGAAAAGATCGGGTATACCTTTTGTTTGTCCGATCTCATAGTCGCCCGGTACGGAGAGGTAGACAAAGCGGCTCTTGTCCGGATTCGAATCCAGGCTATATTCTCCCCGCGCATTGGTTTGCGTGAAATTATAACCATCCGTAACGACTACTCCTTGTAGCGGTTTGCCTGCCGTATCGGATACGGTACCCCTTACGGTAGCAGCTTGCGCTACCCAAGTGGATAACGCAAGCAAAAGTGTGAATGATAAGAATTGTCTCTTCATCTTGATTCTTTTTTATGATTTGAATATGGGTTCGTCAGAATTTATAACGTATACCGATTTGAACCTGCCAAGGGTTTCCGTTCATGCTGGATACACCCGTGTTTTTGTTTACGTTGTATACGTATTGCTTCTTCTCCGCGTCAAAACTCTTGATGGAGTAGATATTCTGCTTGCCTAGGTTATGCCCGGCACCCCAGTCCTTGTTTAGCATATTCAGGAAATTGAAGAAGTCTACCGATGCCTCGATGGAATGGGTCTTATAGATCTTGAAGTTCTTGTTCAAGCGCAAATCGAATGTACCGTAGAAGCCATTTACGCCACCGTTACGCTCGGCTACCTTCCCGTAGTTTTTACGGATATAATCTTTTACGCTCTTCTCCGCTTTCGGGTTGTCCAAGATCGCTTGGATACCCTCGCGAAGATATTGAGGTGTATTGCTATCGTTCGGGTCATAGATGTAAGCCAAGTCGTTGGATGATACGAAATCGCCGTTCATATTACCGCTGACCGCTAAAGAGTAGCGGGTCCCGCCGATCCCGGAGAAACGCAAGCCTACGCTGATTCCCCAAAAAGAGGGAGCCGTACCGTAGAATACGACCTTGTGGCGGAATTGGTTGTCGGAGTAGGTCATGGTACTCAAATCGCGCGGATCATCTTTTACCATCAAGGATAGGGTCGCGGTGTTCGCTACGTTTCCGTTGTATGAGGTGTTATCCTTGGAATCGTTCCATGTATAGCTGAAAGAAAGCTCGCCATCCCTGAGATAACGCCAAGTTCCGTCTACGACAAACGCATATTGGTTGATTTTTCCATCGCTGATTAATTCCAGCACACGGCCTACCTTCTCGCTCTTACGTCCTTGCATCCAGTCGGTCGCTCCGTTCTTGGTGTTGATACTCTCGGCGGGGACGAACACGCCGCGATTCCCTTCGGCGGCGATACGGAAGTAGGGCTCATCCACCATATTACGGTCTACGTACATGTAATTATGGCGCGCCCAGTTGGCGTAAGCGCTGATACCTACCCGCAAACGATCGGAGAAGAAATGCGTGTAGCTGGCGTTCAACTTATAGACTACCGGTACACGGGCGTCCTCGCTATTCATATTGATCGTGCTGATCTTTTGGATGTTCGGGTTGTTGAATAAATCAACGCCCGGGGCGGTAGAAGGATCTTCGCGGTATGCCGGGAAATTCGGTGTCGGAACCAAATTACCTTGTATGTCCACGGACGCTACCTTCGTGCCGTCGAACAGCATATTGTTGATCATGGAATAGTTGTTCAGATCCGAACCGAAGATACCGGCGCCAAGGCGGATAATATCTTGATGTTTATCATTCACGTCCCATGTGAATTGAACGCGGGGTTGCAACTGGAAGGTGGAGATTATGTTGTCCGTACGCAAGCCAAGTTCGTCATAAACGGTCTGGTTGAAGTTCGCGTGGTTGAAATAGCGGGTATAGTCCGCACGGATACCTGCCATGACCTCGAACCCGGTGAAAAGCTTCGTTTGTAGTTGTCCGTAAATAGCGGAGTTCAAGGTGTTCATCTTTACCGTAGGATCATCTACCAAGGCGATTTCCCGGGCATAACGGTAAGGAGTCATATTCTCGAAATTATCCAGTCCCGTAAAATAAAACCGTCCGTTCATCTCACTGCCATAGAGTGACTTCATATTCGTGTACATGAAGTCCGCCCCGAATGTATAGTTGATACGACCCGTATTGTAATACATATTGTCTACCAATTGAAGCACATTATCCTTGAAATGCTCGGGTGCGTAGCGTTGACCTCCAAGTTGGATGGAGGTGTACATGCTCTTGTCGCCGGATATGGATTCTACGTTTTCTACGATTGCTCTTGGGATATTGGAGCTTGGCAATTGCTTGTTTGGGGTCGTGGCCTCGTAAACCAAAAAATGTTGAAGTTTCAACTCGTTGGTTAGCTTTGGGCTTAATACCGAGCGTAAGGTAGCGAGTAAGCTGTTGTTATGCGATTTGCGATCGATCCAAACTTCGTAAAGATTGATGCTGGAGTTATCGCTCTCGCTTTGTTTATTATCCTCGTTGATGAAATTATTGCGGATGGTCAGCAAGTTGGTCGCGTTCAACTGCCAGTCGATACGGGCGAAGACTGCGTTCGTCTGCTTCTTCTTGCCGAACTCCCCGAATTGAGGATCATTCGAGACTCCGTATTTGGTGCGGGCGATATCCAGATAACGGTCTAGCGTAGATTGAGTGACATTATAGCGAGACTCGTCCTCCGCCGTCTTGATATCCGCGATATAAATCGGACGGGAATCCTGTTGATGATCCCACACGACATAGAAGTGCGCACGGTCTTTCACGATCGGGCCTCCCAAAGAGAAACCATATTGATAGGTAGAGAAATCGGAAGTCGTTTTATTTCCGCGTATATCGTAGGAGCTGGATAACCAGTCGGCACGACCGAACCCGAATACACTTCCGGTGAAAGTATTGGTTCCTGATTTCGTGACAGCGCTCACGGTACCGCCTCCGGAACGTCCGTTGGTCACGTCATATTGGTTGGTTACCACCTCAAACTCGCGGACGGCTTCCATGGATATCGTATAAGCGCCGGCAGTCGTTCCGCTCGCTACGGTTCCTTTCGCCGTCATACCGTCGATGGTGTAATTCGTCGAGGAGGATAATTGTCCGGCGATATTTTTCCCGCTACTCAATGGCGAGAGATCCATCAGGGATGTGAAGTTACGACCGTTTACCGGAAGCTTCGTGATATTTTGAGCGGAGATGGATGTTGCCGCACCGATCTTCGGGACCGTGTTCTTCAAAGAATTAGCGACCACCTCGACAGCTTGGATCTCCACCGATTCCTCCGCCAGCTTGAAATCCACTCGAAGCATATCTCCTTGGTTCAATGCGTATCCGGTCTTTTTCTGTTCTCCATAACCGATATAAGAGACGGTAACGGTATAAGGAGAACCTAACGGAAGCTGTTTGATGGTATATTCTCCTTTCTCGTTCGTCATGGAGCCTGTGAAGAATCCGGTAGATTCATTCTTGACTTGGATCGTGGCTCCAATCACCGATTCCCCTGTATTATCCACGACCGTTCCCGTGATAATGGCTTGCGTCCCTTGTGCGAATAGGAGAGCCGGTAAGCAACTAAAAAATAACAAACAGGCAAGTAATCTGCATGTAATGCGTTTGTTAATCATCATCATAATAATCTTTTTAAAATTAAACCTAAATACCTTTTTCGGCGCAAAAGTAAGTGTCTGGTTTTGCAAAGAGATTACATCCGTATGTAGGTTTAAATAAAGAAAAAAAGCCTAATGAAGGATATTCATTAGGCTTAACGAGAAAATTATGAATGTGTCTATAAAGAAGAAAAGGTTAGTCCTCGTCCAAAGTCTTGATAATGCTGGATGCTATCTTGGATGAACTCTTGCGGCTGCTCTTTCTGAGCTTATCCGGATTCTCAAGATTCATGCAGGTAAAAAAGTTATTCCCCCGATATACCTCGTTTTTATCTTTATCGAATAAGGTATAGCTGACGATATGGAACAGTGTGCGCAACGGTTGGTCTTGCCATTTCAGGTAATGCTGGTTTAATACGAGCAGATAATCAGCGTCGGCATTATCCAATACCTTTTGCAGCTCTTCGGTCGGCACGGCTGAAAGATCGGAATAGCAATCCTCGTTCTCCCCGTTTACCTTGATCTCATTCAGTACTTGTCCGGTCACTTGTGCAGCGTTTGCCGGGATAAACTTACAATCTCCGTTTTTAACGGACGCGGCGATATTCTCGGCGATGATCGTATTATACGTTTGGTCGATGCTATCCGCTTTCATGCCGGTCTCTTCAGCGATCATCCCGTTGTAGAAGTAGTTCGATTTTACGTTATCGTGCAAACCTACGATGAGAATTTGCTTTGCGTGATAGTTGTCACTTCCCTTCTTACTCTCTTTAGCGTTCGCCGCCATAGAAGCTACGGCTAAAAAGAATACCACCGTAAAGATTCTGATCTTAAATAACTTTTCCATGATTCTGCGATTAAATTCTTTGTCTATTGATTTCGGAGGCAAAGGTATTGGCCGGGTATTGCAGGGATATTACGGTGGTATAAAGTAATAGTTACTGGTGATCTCTCCGCGCCGGCTTGGATATTTTTTAAGAAGAGATAGAAACAGGGGTTGTCTTTAAGGCTCAAAGAACGCTAAAAACAACCCCTGTTATTTTACTTATTATTCTCGATCCACTTGCGAGCGTTCACGAACGCCTCGATCCATGGAGTGACCTCGTCGTTCTCCTTACGGTCGGCGGGGTAATAACCACACTGCCAAGGGAAGATCGCACGTTCGGGGTGAGGCATCATGGCTAAATGGCGGCCGTCCTTCGAGCAAACACCGGCAACAGACCAGGGAGAGCCGTTCGGGTTGGCGGGATAGCCGTCGTAATTGTATCTGGCGATGATGTTGTACTCCTTCTCCTCGTATGGGAACTCGAACTTACCTTCACCATGCGCTACCCATACACCCAACTTCGTGCCGCTCAAGGAGCCGAACATTACGGAGTTGTTTTTCGGGATCTCCAAGCTAACGAAGTTAGACTCGAATTTATGGGAATCATTGTGGACCATCTTATGCTTTTTCTCGTGCTCCGGATAAACCAAGCCTAACTCGGCCATCAACTGGCAACCGTTACAGATACCCATGCTCAACGTATCTTTACGCGCGTAATAGTTGTCGATCGCTTTCTTGGCTTTCTCGTTATACAAGAAACCACCGGCCCAGCCCTTGGCGGAGCCTAATACATCGGAGTTGGAGAAACCGCCGCAGAATACGATGAAGTTTACATCCTCCAGCGTTTCGCGGCCGCTAGCCAAGTCCGTCATGTGGACATCCTTCACATCGAAACCTGCCAGATACAGGGCATAAGCTGTCTCACGTTCGCATTGCGTACCCTTCTCCCGGATTACCGCGGCCTTGATGCCGCTCGGGGTGCGGCGTTCCGCCGAGAGTCCGTAAGAGGAAAGTTTTCCGGTAAAGTCCTTATGGAGCCTGTACTGTACGGGCTGCATCTTATAGTTCTCGAAACGGTTCCCGGCACAAACGCTACCGCTCTGCTTTACATCTAGCTTATAAGAAGACTCGTACCATACGTCACGCATATAGTCGATGCCGAAGTGATATTGAATGCCGTCTTTCGATACCAATACATGGCGCTCGTCGGTCGGTTTGGCGATGATGGCGAAACCTACGCCTGCCTCTTCCATCAACTTCTCGAATGCCTTCTTGTCTTTTACCTGAACCAAGATACCCGGATTCTCGGCGAACAGGATCTTTACGATATCGCTCTCGGGAATCTTATCCAAGTTGACATCCAAACCACCCTCTACGTTGGCGAAGCACATCTCCAACAGGGTCGTGATCATACCTCCCGCCGAGATATCGTGTCCGGCAAGGATGAGCCTCTTCTCGATCGCGTCTTGTACGGCGTTGAAAGCGTCACGGAAATATTCCGGATCTTTCACGGTTGGAACCTCGTTGCCCAGCTTGTTCAGCGCTTGAGCGAAAGCGGAACCTCCTAACTTCAGGGTATCGAAAGAGAAGTCTATGTAATAAATGGATGTGTTCTTGTCTTGAGCTACTACCGGAGAGACGATTTTCTTGATATCGCTAACCTCCGCGCCGGCAGAGATAATCACCGTACCCGGGGCGATCACCTTATCGTCACCGTATTTCTGCGTCATGGATAAAGAGTCCTTGCCGGTCGGGATATTGATACCTAAGCTGCAAGCGAAGTCGGATGCGGCTTGTACGGCTGTGTACAGACGGGCGTCCTCGCCTTCGTTGCGGCACGGCCACATCCAGTTGGCGCTTAAGGATACGCTCTCCAACTTCTCTGTCAGCGGAGCGAATACGATGTTGGTCAATGACTCGGCGATTGCCATAACGGAACCGGCGGCCGGATCAACCAAGGCTACTTGAGGAGCATGGCCGATTGAGGTAGCGATACCTGCTTTCCCGCGGTAATCCAACGCTACGGCACCTAAGTCGCTCAACGGTAATTGTAATTCACCTTGACATTGCTGGCGGGCGATCTTACCGGTTACGGAACGGTCTACTTTGTTTGTTAACCAATCCTTGCAGGCTACGGCCTCCAATTGAAGCACGTTCTCCAAATAATGGTGAAGCTCGGATTCTTTATAAACAACCGGTTGATAAGATTCAGTGACCGTATGGTCGGTCATAACCGTTCTGGGCGGTTTACCGAACATATATTCCAGCTTGATATCGATGGGTTTCACGCCGTCTGCCTGTTCGAAGACAAACTTCATGTCGTCAGTAGTCTCGCCTACCACATACATCGGGGCACGTTCACGATCCGCGATACGTTTTACACGGGCTACATCTTCTTCTTTCATCAATAAGCCCATGCGCTCTTGGCTCTCGTTCCCTACGATCTCCTTCGCTGAAAGAGTCGGGTCGCCGATTGGCAATTTGCTCATATCGATGTGTCCGCCGGTAGCCTCCACCAACTCGGATAAGCAGTTGAGGTGTCCACCCGCGCCATGGTCGTGGATAGAGACGATCGGGTTCTCGTCAGACTCGGCGATCGCACGGATCACGTTGGCCGCACGTTTCTGCATCTCCGGGTTTGCTCGCTGTACGGCGTTCAGCTCGATACCGCTCGTGTATTGTCCCGTGTTTACGGATGAGACGGCCCCGCCGCCCATACCGATACGGTAGTTATCGCCACCGATTACAACCACTTTCTCCCCCGGTCGCGGATCCCCTTTTAATCCGTCGCGCATATTCGCGAAGCCTACACCGCCGGCAAGCATGATCACTTTGTCATAAGCGTATTTCTTATCGTTCTCCGTGTGCTCGAAAGTCAATAAAGAACCACAGATAAGCGGTTGGCCAAATTTATTGCCGAAGTCGGAAGCGCCGTTGGAGGCCTTGATCAAGATCTGCTCCGGAGTCTGGTATAACCAAGGACGGGGGTCCAGGATTTTCTCCCATTCGCGAGTACCTTCCGTACGAGGGTAAGCAGTCATATAGACAGCTGTTCCCGCTATCGGCAGGGATGCCTTGCCACCGCCCAGACGGTCACGGATCTCACCTCCTGTCCCGGTAGCGGCACCGTTGAACGGTTCGACGGTTGTCGGGAAGTTATGCGTCTCGGCCTTCAAGGAGATAACCGTCTTGATGTCTTTTACCGCGAAGAAATCAGGTTTGTCACCGGAAAGGGGGGCGAATTGCTCTACCGTCGGTCCTTCGTTGAACGCTACGTTATCTTTATAAGCGGAAACCAATTTGTTGGGGTTCTCAGCGGAAGTCTTCTTGATCAAGTTGAACAAGGAACTTTCTTTTTCCTCGCCGTCGATGATGAATACACCTCCGAATATCTTATGGCGGCAGTGTTCCGAGTTTACTTGAGAGAAACCGAACACCTCGCTATCTGTCAACTTACGTCCCAACTTCCGGCTTACTTCGTTCAGGTAAGCGATCTCCTCTTGGCTTAGTGCCAAACCCTCTTGTTGGTTGTACACTTCCAAATCCTCAATATAGACAATAGGATCCGGTTTTTTACTGATTGTGAAGATCTCTTGATCCAGGCCATTGTAGATGCGTTGCAACATCGGATCGTGATCCGCGTCGCCGGAAGAAACAGGAAAATATTCCTCAATACGGGAAATACCGGTCAGGCCCATGTTTTGGGTAATTTCAACGGCGTTCGTACTCCACGGGGTAATCATTTCCCGGCGTGGCCCTACGTACCAGCCTTCCAATGTCTCTGCTTGAACAGGAGCCGCCTCGCTAAACAACCAAACCAGTTTTTGAGTGTCTTCAGGAGAGAAAGTGTGCGCGGCCTCTACAGCCAGCACCGTCTTTGTTGAAGATTGAAAGAATAGAATCATATCGTTGATTTATTAGTATTTGTCACGAAATAACGAAAAAGCCTCTTTTAGAGGGTGCAAAGATAATGATTTCCCGTGAATTATTATGCCAATACGTTTTAAAAGAAAAGAGGACGAAACCTCCCGGTCTCGTCCTCTCAAGTCCCCCTACATAGTGAAAAATAAGAGTGTGTCTATATACTTACCAGCCTGCGTTCTGTTGTGCGGCCAGCGTGGGGTTTCTTAATATATCATTCAATGGAATCGGCCAAATAAAGCGTTTATCCGTGTATGGGATGAACTTCTTGCTGTTACTGAACCATTCAGCTTTCACTTCTCCACCTACGACAAAGGCTCCCTGTCCTTTCGTGTTGTTGTACTCGATCTTTGCGGGAATACCGCCCGACGGACATAGATCGTCTGCCGCTAAACGATGGATATCTTCCCAGCGACGTCCCTCTCCTTGGAACTCAATGCGCCGTTCCCAAAGGATTGCCTCTACCAGTGTTTTTGTGTTTGCGAAGTCGCTCGCCTTATAAGCTTGCGTGGCGGGATCGGCTAATGAACGATCTCTGACTTGGTTCAATTTCTCCAATGCCAGGGTGTTGTTGCCGGTACGAGCGGCGGCCTCGGCCTCGTTCAGCAATACCTCCGCGTAGCGGAGAATCGGAGCGTATTCCTCGCGTGTTTGCGGATTCCGGTACTTATCACAGAAGTAATAATCGTCTGACGGACGATAGAGCAAGAGATTACGACGTTTGTCATCTCCTTTCCAGAACTTGGAATTGTAAAGGGTTGGGGATGTCGGGCACATCGCTCGACCACCATCGCGGGCGGACATCATGGAAGACATGGCTCCATTCACGGATCCGTTATCTTGGGAGTCGTTAGGGATGGAGAAAACAGACTCTGCGTTGTTACTGTAAGAGACGAAAGGCGTAACCGGGTCTGCTTCCAGCTTGAAACGTCCTCCTTCCAGTTTCTTAGCTTCCGTAATCACTTGATTCCAATCACGCATGTGCAAGTACACGCGTGTTTTCAACGCTATAGCGGCACCTTTGCTGGCACGTCCTATTTTATCCGCGTCGATAACGTCGGGAAGCATGCTCTCCGCGTTGTTCAAGTCGCTTACTATTTGCTCGTAAGTCTCCTTTACGGTAGAACGGCCTATACTTTGCTGCTCCTCTAGCTGGCTGGGATCGTTTACCGCTTTTGTGTAAAGAGGCAGGCCATAATTGTTGTTGCCTTCTACATTGTAAGGCAACGCAAAATGGATCATTAGGTTGTGATAGGTTAACGCCCGTAAGAACAAGCATTCCCCTTTGTACTGATTGCCTTTTTCTTCGGAGATGACTCCTTCGGCTACCGCACCCTCGATTCCCGCATATACCGTGTTATAGCGATTGATAGCCTCGAAAGAAGTCTCCCACATCGCCACGTTATTGGCGGTAGTCGGGTTGTAGGTCGCCGAATAGGTGATATCATAGAATACGGCGGTCAGATTCATGTCCTCTCCACGCATTTCTCCTTGGAGAATACTGGCTGCCCCGAATGGATACCCGCGTTGCCAACCGTTACCCGTATTGACATACATGCCACATTGCGCCGCGTCATAGGCCCCGATTACGGATAGCTCACAGCGTTCCGGTGTCCCGAATGCGGTTAACTCTGAGAATTTGTCTACAGGTTCAAGGTCTACGACATCGCTTTCGCAGGCGGTGAACAGTGGTAGCGAGAATAGGGCTATCCCTAGTGCGGCTACTGAGATGCTTTTGTATAATTTATTGTATAACATGATTGTAACTTTTCTTGGTTTGTAAAATTAGAATGTAATGTTCGCTCCAAAAGTGAAAGAACGTTGCTGTGGCATACCGTTCCAATCTACACCTAAACGAGAGTTTGTCTCAGGATCCAATCCGGAATAACCTGTGATCGTGAACAAGTTCTGCCCTTGAACATAAAAACGGATTTTTGTCATATTCAATTTGGATACGATGGATCTTGGGATGGTATAACCCAAAGCCAGCGTGGCAAGTTTTAGGTAATTTCCGCTTTCAACGAAATGCGAATCCGTATATCCGTCATTGAATAGCCGGTTCTCGTCTCCATAGCCGATTTTAGGAGTTATGCCATCTCCCGGTTGCTCCTTCGATACCCAACGCCCAAGTATTTCTGTGCCATTGTTGCTGAATTGCATATTGAGCAATGTGCTTTGACGAGATGCGTTCATGATTTTGTTACCTCCGGAGAAGCGGAAGAATATGTTAAGATCGAAGTTTTTGTATGTGACCGTGTTATTCCATCCTCCGTACCAAGTAGGCATGGATGAGCCCAGGATCTTACGGTCGCTGGCCTCTAGGGAGGATGCCTTGGATACATCGGATGGGTTAGACGGATCGTATTCCGCATAGTCGTAGGATCCAAACGTATCGAATTGCACCAATGAGCCATCGGCTTTTGACCAAATCGGGTTGCCGTTCTCCGCGTTTACGCCGTAATAGTCATATCCGTACAAGGATCGATAGGATTCACCCTCTTTGATGATCGTGTACGCATCGATGATATCAGTTCCTTGGTACAGGCTCTTGACCGTGTTTTTCGCTGTCGAGAAATTGAAATTGGTCTGCCAGTTCCAGTCTTTCGTGGCGATGATCGTCGCGTTGACGCTCAATTCCATACCGGAATTTTTGATCTTGCCGATGTTGTCGTAATAGGAGTTGTATGGAATACCCGCGGTTGGTGCGGTAGGAACCTCCAATACGAGGTCTTTGGAGTTTTTCTGCCAATATGCCAGCTCAAAGGTCAACCGGTTGTTGAAGAAAGAGCCATCCAAGCCGATATCGAAAGTCTCGGTCGTTTCCCATTTAAGTTGGCTGTTACCCATACGGTTCCATGCGATACCGGCATTCGGGCCTGTAAGTTTCGCTCCATAAGTCCCTAGATACGGGAAGTGGTTGCCTAAGTCGGAATTACCGATCGCCGCGTAGCTGGCACGCAAACGTAAGTCGTTGAACCATTCGTTTATGGGTGATTCGCTCCAGAATTTCTCGCGGGAAATACGCCATGCGGCTGATGCTCCCCAGAATGTACCCCAACGGGTGTCTTTCGGAAGACTGGACAAACCATCCGTACGGATGGATGCGCCTATATAGTATTTGCTGTCATAATTGTAATTCGCACGGAACATATAAGATGCCAGTCCCATGTAGGTTTTGCCTCCATATACGAATTTTTCGCCGAATGTATTGGAAATGATGTGATCGGCAAAGAATATATCGGACAATTGTTGTACGGTAGCATCGGTGTACTCGCGTTCCGAATAGGTGTATTCTTGTACCGCTGTCGCTGATACGTTGTGCAAGTCGTTGAATGTCCGGCTGAAGTTCAATACGTTCTGCCAGTTCCAGTTTGTATAGGTGGTGTTTGTCTCATCCAATAAGCCACCATAGCCGTATCCGTCTCCTGATTCGGGATTCCATACCATAAAGTCTTTAACGTTAGAAATGTCTAAACCGGCCTGGGTCTTCAATGTCAATCCGTCTATAAATGTGATCTCGGCCCAGCCTCCCCCTAACGCACGGGTGTTCGTCGTTCGGTTCACGTTGTTGTCCAAGGCCCAAACGATGTTTTGGATACCATTATCGATGTAGGAGAGGTTGCAGCCTCTTCCTAATGTCTTGCGGTTTTCCGCGTCAATATTATATCCTGTCGGATCATCCGGGTTGAATACCGATACGTTAGGTAACATACGGGGACCGGCGAAACCTACACCTCCCAGGGAATTCTCTCCATTCATGACTCCATTGATTTTGGTTCGGGTCATCTGGCCGTTCAGCCCGATGCGCAACCATTTTGTGGCCTGTTGTGTCAAGTCTGCCTTTAAACTCAGTCGGTTCAAATCGTTGGCGCGAACGATACCTTCTTGTTCCGTGAAACCGAAAGATACGTAGTATTGACTCTTATCCGTACCACCACTGGCGGACACGCTGTGGTTGTGCTGGAAGCCTGTGCGGAAGATGTAATCATTCCAGTTCGTGTCCGGTCCGTTCGGGTCGTAAACAGCCTGGCCTTTTTCTCCCCAGTTCTCATGTTTCTCATTAGCGATAGTCACGAAATCTCTCGCTCCCAAAAGATCATGTAATTTCGCCGCGCTGGCCGCGCTCACGTAGCCATCGTATGTCACTTGAGTACGCCCTTTAGAACCTTTTTTGGTGGTGATCAAAACAACGCCATTTGCCGCGCGGGATCCATAAATGGCGGTGGCTGCACCATCCTTTAGGATCTCGATGGATTCGATGTCGTTCGGGTTGATATCGGACATGGCATTGTAGGAAGCGTAAGACATACCCAAACCGGTGCTGCCATTGGAGTTATCTCCTACGGCGATCGGCATACCATCTACGATAAACAGCGGTTGCGAGCTGGAGCTGATCGTGCTCATGCCGCGGATCTGGAATTGAGGCCCGCTTCCCAGTACACCACTGGGAGTCGTAACCTGCACTCCGGCGGCACGCCCGGCTAGTTGGGTGTCGAAAGACGCTGTCGCCAAATTGCTTAAATCCTCGCCTCCCACTTTGGAGATAGCACTTGTTACATCTTTTTTCCTCTGGGTTCCATATCCAACCACCACGACTTCATCCAAATCCTGTGAGTCGGATTCCATGTGGACACTGATTATCGGTTTGATCGTTACTTCTACGGATTTCATACCGATGTAAGAGATGATTAGTTTTTTGGCACTGGAAGGGACATCCAAGGCGAACGCCCCGTTATAATCCGTTACTGTACCTGTAGTAGTACCCGCTACTACGATAGAGGCTCCGATGATAGGAGCATCATCTTCCGCCGAGATAACCGTTCCGGTTACCCTCGTGGTCTGAGCTGTTGCAAACGCCATACTAGCGAATAAGCATAGTAAAAGACAAGTCAACTTTTTCATAGACACATGCTTTTTGTTTAGTTTGTTAGTAAATAGTTTATTGTAAGAAATTATTGTCAAAAAATGAATCCATGTAGTATCCGAGGAACTAAATCAATACACGGCGTATTATGTATTAATTATTGTGAATATCCAATTACCTTATCAATCGAAATCCACGGATAACATCTGCAATACTTAATTGTCAGTTTGGCGATAACCACATTCCTTAATGGTTACTCGGCAAATATAGAGGTATTTTTGTGTAAAACAAGTGATTTGGTAATAAAAAAAATTTATGACTTATGTCTTAAAATTACGCATATTTAGCATGGAGAACTAAATTAAAAACAAAAAGTGTTAACCGGAGGTGTTGGCGAAAAAACAGTAGAAACGAAAATCCCTTCTAACGCTAGGAAGCTGTAAAGGGGCTCCTGCTTTCTGATGAATGTATTTGCGGAGATGGATCTTAAAAAAAATATTGAGTTTTTTGCAACCGAACCCGGTCGCACGACAACCTCATCCGCCCATAGTGAGCGACAGGAGCGTAGGACTGAAAGAATGGAGATGTTTTTAGCCGGTTATGACAGTTGTCATTTAATATAAGGTAAGAAAGCGAGATGGCGGGTATCTCTCAGCCATCTCGCTGTATCATTATCTTATAAGATTTCTATCTCATCTACGAACAGGAACGCGGGACTTCCGGCGCCACCGTGCCATTTGGGCAGTTTGCTGCTGTTGATAATAACCTCGATATAGCGGGTCTCTACCGGAGCGAAGGATATCTCTTGGGGATATAAACCGTCCTTGTCGTTTTGGGTCAGCTCCGGGATTTTCTTGGAAGCTACTTCCTTGAAATTCTTGCCATCGTCGGATACCTTTACGGTTACGGAAGAGGCGCCCATGATCCAATCGCCTTTTACTACATTCGTATTGAAAGCTATCTTTTGGATCTCTGTCGGCTCTTTCAGGTCGATCGTGGCGTCAAGATCCTTGCCTTGGAAGCCCAACCAATGTCCGGTCTTGTAATTGCTACCTCCGCGTAAGCCGTCTATCAATACCTGTGCCCCACTGAAAACGTATCCTTTGCTGGGTTGCTCCTTCAAGGTAATGGGCTTCACTGTCGCTTTATTGAAAAAGATCTCCTCTGAGAAGATGCGGCTCGTACCGTTCGGACGGACAACGATCGCCTTGAATTCGCAATTCCGGTTGATTTGTACCGGATCTTCATACTTGATGCTAGCGATCGTAGGATCGCTACCGTCTACCGTGTAATAGATATCTCCTTCACCCAGCTTTGTCAAGGTGATGTCGAGTGTCCCGTTCTCCGTATGGGGGGTCAGGGAGGCGTCAATATCGAAGATATGCTTTCCGTAGTTATATCCCAGGCGATCGTAAAGTTGTGTCATGCGGACCACACGGGGCAGGAACGTCTGATAATCTTTCTGGGACGGATCGCTCCACTGGATGTCGGCTACGGCGTCGATACGGGGCATGATCATGTATTCCACCTGTGAGAACGTCGGGATATATTCCGTCCAGAGGTTGGCCTGTGCCCCGATCACGTACTTCTGGTCTTCAGGGGAGATACCGGCTGTCGGCTCGAAAGAATATACCTTCTCTAACGGCAAGTAACCACCGATCGCATCGGGCTCAAGATCCGTATCTGCGGATTGATAGTAATCCAGATACACATAGGTATTGGGGGTCATGACCACGTTATGCTTTTGCTTGGCGGCCTCGATGCCACCGCCCATGCCGCGCCAGCTCATTACCGTGGCATTCGGAGCCAAGCCTCCTTCCAGGATCTCGTCCCAGCCGATGATATGGCGTCCTTTGCTCTCCACGAATTTCTCCATACGGGAGATCACGTAGCTTTGCAAATATTCCTCGGCGGAATGTTTCTCATCTCCCTTGATACCCTCCGCCTTGATGCGAGCCTGGCATTTCGGGCAGGTCTTCCAACGTACCTTCGGACACTCATCACCACCTATATGGATGTATTCGGAAGGGAAAAGATCGATAACCTCGCTCAATACGTCTTCCAGGAATTGCATGGATTTCTCGTTCCCGGCGCAGATCACGTCGTCGGATACACCCCATTGCCCCCATACGTCATACGGTCCCCCTGTACATCCCAGTTCCGGGTAAGTGGCCAACGCCGCCAACTGATGTCCCGGCATATCGATTTCCGGAATGATCGAGATATGGCGTTCGGCGGCATAATTGATGACATCGCGAATCTGGTCTTGTGTATAGAAGCCCCCGTATTCTTTCCCGTCATACTTTCCGGAGTTATGGCCGATCACGGTCTCCTTGCGTTTGGATCCGGTCTGTGTCAATTCCGGATATTTCTTGATCTCGATACGCCAACCTTGGTCATCGGTCAGATGCCAGTGGAATGTGTTTTGGTTGTGCAAGGCAAGGATATCGAGATATGTTTTTATCGAATCCACCGGGAAGAAATGGCGGCTGACATCCAGCATCATGCCTCTATAGGCAAAACGGGGATAATCGTTGATGGCAGCTGCCGGCAATTCTACGTTCATCCCTTGGGCTGTGGCCGGGATCGATTTACGTAATGTCTGGATGCCGTAAAATACACCGGCATCCGTACTTCCCGCGATCCGTATCCCGTTATCGCTGACGCTCAATTGGTATCCTTCCGGATGCCGGATACTTTGGTCGATAACGAGGCTGATCCCCTTACCGGGCCGGCCGGTAGCGGTTGCCAGTTCATAGCCCGTGATCTCCTTGATATAAGAAGCGAGGAACTCGGCGTTCTTCTTCATCTTATCATTACCCTCCGGATAAAATATCTTCGTGGACGGACTTAAGACGAAAGGATGGCCGTTCGTCAATGTTACTTCCTGTGGCAAAGGTACTACTCCGTAATCTCCTTTTACGGCCTTACCACCGGAGCAAGCGATCATTCCCGTGCAAAATGTCAGGACGAGCGCTAGTTTGCTTAGGTTGTTCATGTGTTCAGAGTTTAGAATGTAAAACAATAATTGATTCAGTATCACTGCCCAAAGATACGAAGAATTAGCCGTTTTATCGAATGTTTTTTCACTTTTGATACGATAACTTTCACGGCTCTTTCATTAAGATGCCTTTGCTTTCTCAAAAAGACTCTTATTTTACGGCGGGAACGGTTATAGCCGATAACCCGCACAGTATGGGCCATGCCTAGTAAATGCGAGGTGAAAACGCCATACTTCGCGGGGTGAAATGCCACACTTCGCGGGGGGAAATACCACACTTCGCAGGGAGAAATACCACACTTCGCAGGGGGCTAAGGTGTGGCATTCCCGGAGGATATTTCCTTGTCTTTCTTGTAATAGGTATTCACCCGTTTTACGGTCGTACAGCAGATGTAAGCGTCATGGCAGTAGATGAGCGCTTGCCCTTTTTCGGCGGCTTCGGCGAGCATGCGCAGTTTCTCGTTGTATGACGTGACCGGATACGTATCGTAAGCCGAGATCCATTCCGGAGATACGCTGGCTGCAAGGGGGATAACATCCCCGGCAAAGACAAAAGTCCGGTCCTCCGTGTGGATATAGGGAACAATTTGTCCCGGAGTGTGCCCATCATACAAGCGTAGCTCTATCGCGGGGCAAATCGATGTATCGGCATCTATCAGCCGTAAGGAATTAGCCTCCGCGACGGCTTGCATATTCTCGATGAAATAGGAATCTTTCTCCAAGGCGTTCGGATGAAGGAAATTCTCCCACTGCTTACGGCTAACCCAGTGGCTCGCGTTAGGGAATGAAAGTGATAGGTGTCCGGTAGATTCATCCTTTTGCGTGGTATAGCCGCAATGATCGAAATGGAGATGGGTGAGGACAACATCCGTGATTTCCTCCGGTTGGATTCCCCGGTTTCGTAGTTCCGTGCCGAGGTCCGCCAAGTTGAAGAAACGGTAATAACTTAGTTGTTTTAAGTGTTTATTTCCCGCTCCGTTATCTACTAGGATGATGCGTCCGTCATCCGTTCTTATGATAAGGCTACGCATGGCGAGCACGCAAGCGTTTGTCTCGTCGCTCGGATAGCGACGGCTCCAAGCGCTTTTAGGAATGGCCCCGAACATGGCGCCTCCATCGGCGTAGAAGTAGCCGGTGTCTAGGATCTGTAGGATCATCGTTTATACCAATAGGTTTCCCCCCATGTCATCAGGCAATTCGGCCGGGCGATATTTTCCAGCTTCATGAATGAGACCCCATACGATTCGCGATGATCGATGGTATGACCTAGCTCGTTCTCATGTCCCGTAATCACGAGCCTGGGACCGAACCCTTCTATGGTATCTGACATACGGTTCGCCCAGCAGTTTATCAGCAATACGTCCAGGGCCGGGATTTTTGTCTTTACATTGAGCAGCCATTTCAGGTCTTCATCGCTATATTGATCACCTGTGTGTGAGAAGGTGAGACCTTCAGGGGTTGTTATAACATGTATGTTATTTATCAGCTCGCTTTGATGGCCCGGAAGTAGTTTCACCTTTAGTTTGCCTCCATTAACCTCGAATTCTCTGTCTGTTATCTGTTCCGAACGGATGTGAGTCACCTGCTTGTTTTCCTTCAGACTGTTCGCGGGAGCGACTACCTGCTTACCTCCGTCCGTAAACATTTTCACGACCTTCGGGTCTATATGGTCCGGATGGTTGTGGGAAAGGAACATAATGTCACACCGTGCGACAAGAGCCTGCATGGTCTCGTCAGAGATCAAGGTCGCTGAATTTTCCATGGTTCTCCCGCGATATAAGTCGAAAGCGACCGTAACGCTTTTTGTCCTTACGATAAAGCCATCATTGTAAAGTTTATATATTTTCATGCCTGTTTCCGGCAGGTTACGCATATCTTCCAGTACCTCTTTCATGCGGGATTCCATAAAACGGGAAACCGTCTCGCTTCCGTCCAGCCGGGTATCGTGAAATATGCCATCCAGTAGCTGCAGGGCCGCTTTACGGGCCGATGACGGTTTATTTGAGGAAGGTGGATTCTCTTTCAGAAGCGTATTAACCAAATGAAAGGATTTTTCAGTCTGATGGATCAGATAGGCTTCTTGCTTTCCCCAAAAGGGCGCTGTTTTATCTTGTTTTTGCGATGATGGTTCTTTTTTCGGTACAAGCGTATTCCCTGTGTCCTCCGGCAAGATGTAAGGATCGCGGATGTGGGTGTCGGCGATGGCGTGTACTTGTGGCCGGGCTTGCGTGAACTGTACGAAGAACGCTGGTGCCCAAAAAATCCATACGAGGAAGTCGTGTCGTGTTTTCATCTTGTATATGTCTCCATGGTTATTTCTTTGAATGATTGCCATGCGCGAATATACGTTTTTTTTTCGTACCTCGGTCGGGTCGCGGTATGCGGTACCAGAACATCGGCCCTTTCTTCTTGTGGAATTTATACAGGCTCCGGTTTTAATCGCGAAGGATCTAATTTTTCGCTTCTTTGTGCCGAAGGTATTTATAAAAGTCGTACTTTCGCGCTAAAATCAAAACGATGCGAAAAGTTCATTTGATCTCCGTAACCGAACCTTTGGTTTTAGATCTAGCCTTGGCTCTTCGAGAAAAAGGATATGAGGTAAGCGCTTCTGGTTGTGATCTGACTGAAGAGATGATAGGAAGACTTCATAACGCAGGCTGTACCTGTTATGGGGATGGGTGGTTTCCGGAGAAATTAATAAAAGATATTCACTCGGTGGTTTTGGGAGCTAAAGTAAAGCAAGATAACCCGGAATTATCGCGCGCGAAGGAATTGGGGGTGTTGATCCAATCCATTCCGGAATTTATATTTCAACGGACTCGGTCGAAGACACGGGTTGTCGTGGCGGGCAGTCGCGGGAAAAAAACGATTATTTCCATGATGATCTGTGCGCTGCGCCGGCAAAAGTTGGCGTTCGACTATGCGTTGACCAGCAAAGTGGATTTACTTCCGAACCGGATACGTCTGAGCTATGAGGCGCGTATCGCTTTGATTGAAGGAGATGAGCATATCACTTCAGCCTTGGACAAGCGCTTCCAATTGGAATTCTACCGTCCGCATATCGCCATCCTGACGAACCTGTCTTGGTCTGCCGAGACGGATCATGCGACTCCGGAGGCCTATTTATCCACTTATCAATCCTTCTCTGTTTCTATTGAGCGGGAAGGGAAATTGGTTTATTTTGGTGGTGATGATACGGTCAGCCGGTTGGCGGGAGAGGTCCGGAGCGATATCACCGCTATTCCCTTTGAGGAACATCCGGTCGTGGAGAAAGGCGGACAGACGTTTCTGCATACCCGCTACGGAGATTATCCGGTGCGGATACCCGATCGCTATTTCTTGATCAATCTGAATGCGGCACGTTTGGCTTGTCGGCAGTTGGGCGTTAAAGACGCGGATTTTTATCAAGCCTTATCGGAATATAGTTTATCTTTGCCGATATGATAATAGCTAGACAAAAAAGGAAAGAGAATATCGCTGAATATCTGCTTTATATGTGGCAGGTTGAGGACTTGATCCGGGCGAATCAATTTGATATGGATTCGATCAACCGCACCGTGATCGCTCATTATGACCAGCCTGAGGAGGTGAAGAGGGAGATCGCCCGATGGTACGAGGAATTGATCGAGATGATGCGTGGCGAGGGGGTGATGGAGAAAGGCCATATCCAGTTGAACAGGAATGTGATTCTCTCGTTGACCGATTTGCATCTCCGTCTTCTGAAATCCCCAGCGGAAATGATTTATAGCGCGGCTTATTACAAGACGCTCCCTTACATCATACAGCTCCGGGCTAAATCGGGTGGAGAGGATCTGCCGGAGCTGGAAACCTGTTTCTCCGCCGTATATGGCTATCTGCTTTTGCGTATGCAAGGGAAAGAGGTGAGCGCGGAGACGTTGGAGGGTATTAAACAAATCAGTTCCTTTTTGGCGTTGCTCGCCGAGAAATATCGGGAAGATATGAAAGGAACACTTAAACTAGAGGATTACTAATAGATATAAACATGAAGACAGTTTTGGTGACCGGAGCGAACGGTCAATTGGGAAATTCTATCCATGCTCGTATCGGCCGGTATCCCGGCTATAATTTTCTTTTTACGGATATAGATACGTTGGATATTTGCGACAAGGAGGCCGTCCGGAAATATGTCTTGGAAAATGATGTTCAATATGTCATGAATTGCGCCGCTTATACGGCGGTGGATATGGCGGAGGACCATGAGGATCTGTGTATGCGCATCAACCGGGACGCGGTACGGAACTTGGGTGAGGCCGCTCATGCCGTGGGTGCGAAGGTGATACATGTATCTACCGATTATGTGTTCGATGGAACGAGTTGTCGTCCTTATTTGGAAAGCGACGCGACTTGCCCTGTTTCCGTATATGGACGTACGAAACTGGCGGGAGAGCAGGTCTTGATGGAGGTATGCCCGGACTCCGTGATTATTCGTACGGCCTGGTTGTATTCCGAGTATGGGAACAATTTTATGAAAACGGTACTGCGTTTGGGAAAGGAGCGGGATGAGTTGCGTTTCATATTCGATCAGGTGGGTACGCCTACTTATGCCGGAGATTTAGCGTTGGCCATGTTTACCGTGCTGGAATGTGCCGAAGCGGGTCAATTTATACCGGGTATCTATCATTTCTCGGACGAGGGTGTTTGTAGCTGGTATGATTTTACGGTAAAGATCTTGCAGATAGCAGGTCTGAATAACCGGGTGATTCCCATAGAGACCAAGGATTATCCGACACCAGCCAGCCGGCCACATTATAGCGTGTTGAACAAAGGTAAGATAAAACATACGTATGGACTGACGATTCCCCATTGGGAGGCTAGCTTGACCTACTGTATGAATAACAAAGTGTAACGGATAACAATATATACATAATTAAATAGAATGAGCCAGTATTCAGAAGAGATCGAAAGAAGAAGAACGTTTGCCATAATCAGCCACCCGGATGCCGGTAAGACTACGCTTACCGAGAAATTATTGTTGTTTGGTGGTGCGATCCATGTAGCGGGAGCGGTGAAGTCGAATAAAATCAAGAAGACTGCCACGTCTGACTGGATGGAGATTGAGAAGCAACGTGGTATCTCCGTAGCCACCTCCGTAATGGCTTTTGACTATTCCGATCATAAGATTAATATCTTGGATACGCCGGGTCACCAAGATTTTGCCGAGGATACGTTCCGCACCTTGACAGCGGTGGATAGCGTTATTATCGTAATCGATATCGCGAAGGGGGTAGAGGCGCAGACTCGTAAATTGATGGAGGTTTGCCGTATGCGTAAGACTCCGGTGATCGTTTTTGTCAATAAGATGGACCGTGATGGTAAAGATCCTTTCGATTTGCTGGATGAGATAGAAGAAGAACTACAGATAAAGGTACGCCCATTGAGCTGGCCGATCGATATGGGACAACGTTTCCGGGGTGTATACAATATTTTCGAGCAGAAACTGAACCTATATACCCCGAGTAAGCAATATGTGACGGAGAATGTGGAATTCAAGGATATCACTAGTCCGGATCTCGAGGCTTATATTGATCCTACACAAGCCGCAAAGCTTCGCGAGGATATAGAGTTGATAGAGGGGGTTTATCCCGAATTTGATGTAAATACGTATTTGGATGGGGATATCGCCCCGGTGTTCTTCGGCTCCGCTCTGAATAACTTCGGTGTGAAAGAACTATTGGATTGCTTTATCCGTATCGCTCCCTCTCCACGCCCGATCCAAGCGGTAGAGCGTGTGGTAGACCCGAATGAGGATAATTTCACCGGCTTCATTTTCAAGATCCACGCGAATATGGATCCGAACCATCGCAGTTGTATCGCTTTTGTGAAGATTTGTTCCGGTCGTTTCGAGCGTAACGCGAACTATAAGCATGTACGCTTCGGTAAGGTGATGCGCTTCAGTAGCCCGACGGCTTTCATGGCCCAGAAGAAAGAAGTGGTGGATGAGGCGTTCGCAGGTGATATTGTCGGTTTGCCGGATACCGGGAACTTTAAGATCGGGGATACGTTGACTTCCGGAGAGGATCTGCACTTCAAGGGATTGCCGAGCTTTTCGCCCGAGATGTTCAAATATATAGAGAACGCCGATCCGATGAAGGCAAAGCAATTGAACAAGGGTATCGAGCAATTGATGGACGAGGGTGTCGCTCAGTTGTTTACCAATCAATACAATGGCCGGAAGATCATCGGTACGGTGGGACAATTGCAGTTTGAAGTCATTCAATACCGCCTGTTGCATGAGTATGCCGCCCATTGTAAATGGGAGCCGATCAGCCTGTACAAGGCTTGCTGGATCGAGAGTGATAACCAACAGGCATTGGAGAACTTTAAGAAACGTAAGGCGCAATACATGGCGTTGGATAGGGAAGGTCGTGATGTTTACTTAGCGGATTCCGGCTATGTATTGATGATGGCCCAGCAGGATTTTCCGGATATTAAGTTCCACTTTACATCAGAGTTTTAATATGAAAAGTCGATTCGCCATTCTTTGTTTACTTGTTAACATCTTGTTGATAAGTTGTGAACAGGCTCCCCAATACTATGAGGTATCCGGAAGGCTCCATACTCCTTATCATATTAAGTTTGAGCACACTAAGCCATTGGATAAGGAGATTGACGAGCAGTTGAAATATTTCTACCGGCTGTTTAATGCTTTTGATTCTACTTCGGTAATCAGTCAGGTAAATCGGAACTGTGATATACGGGTAGACACGCTCTTCCAAAAAGTCTTTAAGAAGGCGCTGGAGGTGTCTGCTGAGACAAATGGGGCCTACGACGTGACTTGCGCCCCGTTGATCAACCTTTGGGGGTTTGGCTTCAGCCGGAAGGATAGCGTGACGCCTGCCCATATTGATAGTATCCGTCAGTTTATTGGATACCGGAAGGTGTGTTTGGAGGGAGATCGCGTCGTAAAAGACGATCCTCGCCTGATTATGAATTTCTCTTCCTTGGCGGATGGAACGGTTTGCGATATGATCGCTCAGATGCTGGAGAAGAGAGGGGTCCGTAATTATTTGGTGGAATTTGGTGGCGAGATGCGGGTAATGGGCGTGAATCCCATGGGAAAGGATTGGCGCTTGGGCATAACCAAGCCTACGGATGACGCAGAGGGCATCCATCAAGAATTGGAGCAAATCGTTAGTTTCCCGCGCCCGCTGGGCATGGCTACTTCCGGTAATTACCGTAATTTCTATATCAAGGATGGGCGTAAATACGCCCATACGATCGATCCTCGCGAAGGTTGCCCTGTACAGCGGGATATCCTTAGCGCTACAATCGTCGCCCCGGATGCCATGACCGCTGACGCGTATGCTACGGCGTTTATGGTCTTAGGCTCGGAGGAGGCTAAATCTCTATGCGCAAAAGTGCCCGGTCTTGACTATTTTATTATTTGCTCTGATTCGGTAGGAGATGGGTATCATACGGAATATTCGGAGGGGTTTCGCCAATATCTGGTGATAGCTGATAAATAATCGGTTAATTTATAATGTGTTAAGATATTGTTCTTAGAATAGGCATTGTAAGGTCTTTACGATGCCCATTCTAAGAAGCTTAGAATGCCCATCGTAAGCCTGCTATAATGGGCATTGTAAGAAAGGTCTGTTTATAGGATGGATTTGATCTCCTCCAGAGAGCGGACTGTGTAGGTTGGGATGAAGCCTACGGCAGGTAATCCTTCCGGATTCAACCATATCTGGTCGATCTTGGATTGATAAGCCCCAATGATATCAGCTTCCCAGCTATCCCCGATCATTAAGCTCTCGGGTCGACGAGAGTTCGTGTTCTTTAAAGCGAAGTCGAAAATACCTTTATGGGGTTTTTGTATATTAGCGTCCTCGGACAGGATCATCTGTTCGAAATAAGGAGCCAAGCCGGCGTTGCTAAGTTTCTGGAATTGTACCTCACGGAATCCATTTGATAAAATAAATAACCGATAGGAAGGGCGAAGATATTCCAGTAACTCAACGGCTCCGGGCACTAATCGTTTTTTTGTGGTCGTACGTCGCAAGAAATCAGTATTTATCGATAAGATGGTCTTCTTATCCTCTATCCCTAACGGACGAAGTACGTAGAGAAATCGATCCAAGATTAAGGTTTGCCGGTCTATTTCCCCCGAGCGGTACCTGGCCCATAAGTCTAGATTATGAGGCATATAAACATCGAAGAAAACTTCGAAGGAGGCATAATACCGATCAAAGTGATAATCGGTATATAGCTCCTCGAGGCTTTCTTTATTGTTATGGTACGTATCCCAAAGGGTATCGTCCAAATCGATAAATATACTTTTATAAATCATTATCCAACTTCGATCACTAAATACTTGCCTAGGCTCCAGAATGCCTTCTCGTCATTTATTGTCAAGGTCAAGTTCCCGTCTTCATCCTCTACGAACTCATAAGATCCTTCCGGATGATTGGATTTTAGTTTAGCTTTACCTGCGAACAAAGGAATTTCTTTTACCTCACGGATATCGACAGATATGAAGTAATCTTTGTTGAAGCCACTCTGCAATACTTTAGATTTCGAGAACAGGCCGCCACCGGACAAGATCTTCTGTTCCTTCAATTCCTTGGAAGTGCCGAAGCAATAGTATGCCGTATGAAGAGCTTTGTCTTGAGCATTCAATTTCTCGGATTGAGCGGCAGCGGTAGTCGCCAAACTTTCCACATCCTCATTCAAGGAAGTTACCATCTCGTCCAATTCTTGGATACGTACGTTCTTCTTTGCCAAATCCTCTTGCAAGGCGACAATCATTGTTGCCTTTTGATCCAGCTCGGATGAAAGACGATCGATCGTCTTACGTAACGCGGCCGATTGAATACCGCTTTTCTTCAGTTTCTCTTCCAACAGGCTGATTTGCTCCCTGTTCTTCTTCAGGGTCTCGCTGATCAATCGCATGTTCTGCTTGATTTGATCTCTGCGCGACTGATTTAGCTCACCGCCGGTTTGTTGTTGGATTGTCAAGTAATTCTCGGCATCACGTATAGATTGAAAATCAGATTCAATATCATTTAGGGTGGAGAGCAGATCATTAAGCTCATCCGTGTTCTTCGTATTCTCGATACGTAGAGAATCGTTCTCAGCCTTTAGTTTCTTGTAATCCGCTGAATTTTGGCCACAAGAGGCCAATATGGCCGCGCAGATACATACTAATAATACTTTCTTCATGTCCTTTTCGCTTGTTAAGTTAAACATCTTTTTCTGTCTCTTTGTCCTTTTTATCTTTTAAGCCTGCTAATACAATAACAATCTCACCCCTTGGTTCGTTCACGGTAAAATGCCGAATGGCTTCTTCTAGGGAGCCTCGTACGGTTTCCTCGTGCAATTTGGAGATTTCCCGGGATACTGATACTTGACGATCCGTACCGAAAAACTCGGCGAATTGCGTCAAGGTCTTGAGCAGACGGAAAGGTGATTCATAAAAAATAATGGTCCGGTATTCCAAAGCCAATTCTTTCAGTCGGGTCTGTCTCCCTTTCTTTTGAGGAAGGAACCCCTCGAAGCAGAACTTCTCATTGGGCAATCCGGACGCTACCAAGGCGGGCACGAAAGCCGTAGCTCCGGGCAGGCACTCTACGTCTACCCCTTGGCGAACACATTCCCTCACCAACATGAATCCCGGATCAGAGATGGCCGGCGTACCGGCATCGGAAACAAGGGCGATGTTCTCGCCTCCCTTGATACGGGCCGCGATTTGCTCCACCGTCTTATGTTCGTTGAATTTGTGGTGAGACTGCATCTTGTTCTGTATCTCGAAATGTCTCAGCAATATGCCGGTCGTACGGGTGTCTTCCGCTAAAATAAGATCCGCTTCTTTTAGTGCACGGATCGCCCGGAATGTCATATCCTCCAAGTTGCCGACAGGAGTTGGGACTACAGTCAATTTTGCCATATCAAATAGTTATGAGAAGCGCTTTTCCAATAGCTTGATGAAATCGGCTACGGAAGCATCTTCTAGATTCCAGTTCAATACATTGTTTAGATAAGTGACCGACTCCTCGTACGAAGTAAGATCGTTCAGGTCTGCGATCGCCCCATTCATTTTCTCCTCATTTCCTCCGAATAATTCCCTCTTGAAGCGGAAACGATCATTTAAACTGAATGCCTTACGAAAATCAGAAAGATTCTTTTTCTCCAATATATCATTCAGTGATATACCGGATTTGTGGGAAATCTGATCTTCGATTATCGGCGTAATTGTCTCGTCGATCGGTTCCTGTACCTGTGCGAGCTCGATCGTAGGGGATACTTCCGGAGTCGGTTGCATCTCCTGCATCTGTGAAGTTCTATTCACGGGAATAGAATCGATAAGTCGTTGATGTTCCTCCATTTGTTTACGCAAAGCCTCCAACTGAAGTTCCTCCAGCGTATGAAGCTCCTTCAATACCTTGTGGGTCAACCGGAAGGCCTGGTCGAAGAAAGAGGCGGGATAGATTTCCGCGTCCCTCATTCCGGCTACCAACTTCTCCAGCTCCCTGATACCGATCAGCAGGTAATCTATTTTTTCCTTGTTTACCATTTCTATATGTTTTTCGGATGCTATAAATCATCCGGACATACGTATGTCTCGCAACAAAAGTAAGTATTTCTTGCCAATGTCGCCAGTCCTGATCTTAAAATATTGTAAATCATTCGACGAACTCATCCGGTAAATTCACCAGATACAGGTGATGGGTCGCCCGGGTAAAAGCCGTGTAGAGCCACCGATAGAAATCCTCTCCAAGCATTTCTTCCGTGATGTAACCGATATCGAGAAAGACGTTCATCCATTGGCCGCCTTGGGCTTTATGGCAAGTTACCGCATAGGCATATTTTACTTGGACGACGTTATAATGAGGATCTACCTTCATCTTTTTCATTTTCCCCGCCTTGGTAGGGATCTCCTCGTAATCCTCTAAAATGGTGTAGAATAGCTTGTCGTTTAGCTCCTTAGGAAGGGCAGGAGAGTCGGTCTGTAAAGTATCCAATAGGATTTTCAAGTCGATTTCCAGATCATAATCTTGAAAACGCGCTGTGATGTCGGCGAAGCGGAAGCCATACAGCTCTGTGACACGGCGTACCCGCAGGACTTGAATGATCTCTCCATTCGCTATAAAATCCATCTCCTCGCAGTTCGCTGTCCAATAATAGTTGTTCTTGGCTACCATTAAGCGATCGCCGGACGATAGTTCTTCTTCCCTGTATAGGATACGGTTGCGTATGCCATTATTATAAATCGTGGCTCGTTTATTCGAGCGGGAGATAATCATTGTCTCTTCCATGCCATCGCGGCTATAGGCGGAAGATATTTCCTCAATTAGCTCATCTCCATTGACTTTCGTGAAATCAGAGAAGCTTTTCAATTGTAATTTCGGAAAGATCTCGACTGTGTGGTTTCGTAGTGCGTCTCGCAGCCGGGTAGCGTTGAACAGGATCCCCGAGTCCTCGCTTTGGCGGACGACTTGAGTTAACGCGATCTCCCAAACCTGTAGGTTGTAACCCCGTAATATCTCAGGATTCAAGGCAGGGCTCTCCGTTTGTGTCACCGGAGGAAGCTGTGCGACATCTCCCATCAGGATAAGACGGCAGTTTTCCCCGGAATAGACATACTGGATTAAATCGTCCAACAGGCGTCCGGAACCAAAAACAAATGAATCCAACCCCTTGTTGGCGATCATGGAAGCCTCGTCGACAATAAAAAGTGTATCTTTATGTAGATTATCTGCCGGCATGAAGCCCACCGGTTCATTGGAAAACGCCCGTTGACGATATATTTTTTTATGAATTGTATACGCTTTTTGGCCGGCGTAGCCCGAGAGGACTTTGGCTGCCCGTCCGGTTGGAGCCAATAAAAATGCTTTTTGCTTTAGTTCGTTAAGCGTTTTCACCAAAGCTCCGACCAGAGAGGTTTTCCCGGTTCCGGCGTAACCTTTCATTAGCAGAAGACTGTCCGGTTGCTCGGATATGAGAAATTCGGCGAGCGTATGGAGCGCTAAAAGCTGATCGTCCGTCGGTTTATGGGGGAAATTTCGTCTGATTTGCCGGCTTATATAACTATTTATCATTTTGATCGCAATAATTTTTGCGATAAAGGTAGCGTATTAAATATTCTTTTTTAAATTTGCCGAACGAAATAAATTCAAAAAACAATACAAACCATGAAAGTTACATTAAAGATTTTATTAGCTGTCGCAGTTGTACTGCTAGTTTACATGTGCTACAAGAGCGTCACCGGTCCGATTGAGTATGATGATCAGAAGACTGTTCGTGACAATGCGATCATCGCCCGTTTGGTTGAGATCCGTAAGGCTCAGATCGAATACAAGAACATGTATAAGACTCATGCCGGAAGTTTTGACGATTTGGAGAAATTCTTGAACACGGATAAGTTGCCGTTCTTGATCAAGGAAGGTGTACTGACGGATGAGCAGTTGGAGAAAGGTATGACAGAAGCCGAGGCTGTTAAGAAAGGTCTAATCAGACGTGATACCATGTGGGTATTGGCGAAAGATACTTTGCTGGGTAAGGACTATGATGTAGCGTCTATGCGTTATGTTCCGGCCGTTCCGGGTGAGAAGATTACTTTCAAGATGGATACGGCTACGTTGAAATCCGGTTCGGGTTATGAGATCAAAGTGTTCGCTTGTGAGGTCCCTTACAAAGAATATTTGCGTGACATGGATGCTCAGTTGACTTATAACTTGGTCGAAAAGGCAGAGAAACAAAGTAAGTTCCCGGGATTGCGCGTAGGTTCTTTGGAAGAAATCAATAACAACGCAGGTAACTGGGAATAATCAGTGACTCGTATGACTATCAGCATTCCTGATACGTTAACTACTGGTAATTCGGAAAAGTATGCAGTGTCCATCCGGCTTCGGCCGGGTGGACTTTCTTTTTCCGGATATGATCCCTCGCTTGGAGGAAGTTTCTTTTATCGGGAGACTGAATTTGATCGGACGGTTTCTTTCATCTCTTCCCTTAAGGAGTTTTTCTTTACCCATGAGTTCCTTACATGGGCTTATAAACGGATTAACGTGATCTGTGCATTTCCGGAATATAGCTTGGTCCCTGATAATTATTGGGAGCACGGCGAGGAAAGACGCTTATTGGATTTCAACTTTTCTACGTCGAAATTGTATTGCTTAACCGATACTTTGAAGGAACAACAGGCTAAGTTGGTGTTTGGGGTAGACGAGGAGGTCTATAAGTTTTGCTCCCGCTCTCTTTTGCATCCATTCTTCTCCCACTACATGACTGCTCCGCTAATGCTATGGGCAAGAGAGAGTAGCGCTAGCTTGTCTCGGCAAATGTATGTCGTGGTAGAACGAAAGCGGATGGATGTAGTGTGCTGCGCTCAAGGAAAACTCTTATTTGTGAACTCTTACCCGATCGTCCAATCGGACGATATAGTATACTATATATTATATGTATGGAAACAGGCGGGATTGGACCAAGAAAAGGATCAGTTGCATTTTGCGGGGGAATCTTTCTCGCGAATGCGGGTCCTGGAGCGATCGCGAGCCTATCTACGCCATGTTAAGCCGATGGAAATCCCTTCGGAAGCCTATTTGTTGGGAACGGATGTAGCGAAAGCCCCCATGGATTTAATATCTTTATTAATATGCGAATAATAAGCGGTATATACGGTCGTCGGCGTTTTGACGTGCCCTCTTCGTTTAGCGCACGTCCTACGACGGATTTTGCGAAAGAGAATATTTTTAACGTGGTAAATAATTTGGTGGATCTGGAAGGTATGGATGCGTTGGATCTTTTTGCCGGAACCGGAAGTATTTCTTTTGAGTTGATCTCACGAGGATGCCGGAATGTAACCGCCCTAGAGAAAAATAACGCGCATGCCTCTTTTATCGCCAAGGTGGCGAAAGATCTGAAGACGGATGCGTTGACCCTGATTCGCGGGGATGTTTTCCGTTATTTGAATTCAGCCCCGAAGCAAAGTTTCGATTTTATCTTTGCCGATCCTCCGTATGTCTTGCCGGAGTTGCCGGAAATACCTGCTTTGGTTCTCGAGCGCGATTTACTAAGGGATGGAGGAATATTCATCATGGAGCATTCTAAGGCCAATGACTTCTCTTCTTTGCCTTATTTCTACCAACATCGGGTGTATGGTTCCGTGAACTTTAGCATCTTCCTTAAAGCAGGGGAGAAAACAGACGCATAAATGATTCCGCCATGCGTTGCTTGAGTGGGCGCTTTAACCAGCGGGAAGGGACCAAGCGCTCGCAGTGATGCATGTCGTGTATAAAGGTGCGTTTCATTTGGAGGGCGAATTCCCTTTGATATACGAAGGCGTTAATCTCGAAGTTATGCTCAAAGCTGCGGAAGTCCATATTGGCGGACCCGATGCTTGTCAATGCGTCATCGGACACGACTAACTTGGAATGCAGGAAGCCCGGTTTATAGAAGTATACTTTTACACCGGCTTTTACCATCTCGTCTATAAAGGAATGACTGGCCATGTTTGCCGAGCGTGTATCGGAACGTTCGGGCAGCATCAAGCGAACATCCACTCCCCCCAAGGCGGCGGTTTGCAACGCCTGGTTCAATCCCTCGGTAGGCAGGAAATAAGGGGTTTGTATAAAGATATATTTCTTGGCGTTGGCGATCAAGAAAATAGTCGCTTGCAACAAGGTTCTCCATTGACCTACCGGACCGCTTGTGGCGATTTGCATAACATTATCGCTATAGATTTGGGCTGCCGGATAGTAAATCCGATCGTTCAGGAGTTTTTTGCTAACCACGTACCAATCGATGAGGAATACGGATTGCAGTCCGTGCACTCCTTTCCCTTCGAATTTAAAATGCGTATCCCTCCATGTGCCCCAAGAGGTCCCCTTATCGTATCGGTCGGCTATATTCATGCCTCCCATAAATCCGACTTTACCGTCTATCACGATAATCTTGCGGTGGTTCCGGTAATTCACCTTACTGGTGAAAACGGGGAACGCCACCCTCAAAAACGCATATACCTCGATACCTGCTTCCTTCATTTCCTTAAAGAAGCTGTCTTTTACATTCCAACAACCCACATCATCATAGAGTACACGTACCTCCACGCCTTCTTTTACTTTTTTGATAAGGAGCTGTTGCACCTGTTTTCCGATCTCGTCATCACAGAATATGTAATATTGTATATGGATATGGTGGGTCGCTTTCCGGATCTCCTCCAGCAAGTCTTTGAACTTATCGTTACCATTCGTATAAATCGTGATTTGTGTTCCGTACAGGAGGGAGGATTGGTTGGTGTTAGTCAACAAGGTCGATAAAGGTTTATAGGGATCCGGGACTACGCAGGCATCTTGAGGTAATTTCCCCTCTTGCGGCCTTTTCATGATTCGTTTATAGGTGCGCCTCGATATGATTCGTTGTTTCCGGTTATCTTGTCCAAAGAAGAAGTAGAAAAGCAGTCCGATGCCGGGAGCTAATAATAAGACGATCACCCAAGGGATTGTCTTTAGCGGGTTCCTGTTCTCTGTAATGATAACCAATACCAGCCCTAATATGGTGACGCTATACAATATGATAAATATTGTACCAACGATTAACTGTATATGAATGGCTGTTAACATGGAACGCTCCTCTTGCTTTGTGACTCGCTAAGGTAAGAATGCTTTCCGAGAATAGCAAATTTCCGTATCCTTTTTACGTTTACGTTGGCCCACGGCCCTTTCATTCAGGATCCAACCCGCGCAACCTCCGGAACCTCTTTCTTGCCGGTTCTTACAACCGATAAATCCCTTTATCGATAAGGCATTAAAATCGTCCTCTTCCTTTCTTTCTGATTCATTCCCCGATGAAGTTCTTACGTATAAGCTCGGCAGATTTGTATTCCTCTTCCAGATACGTCTCGATATGCCGTTTCTTCTTGTCCTTTAAGATCTCGTTGATAGCGATTAGGATGCCCGTCTCCTCCACCTCTCCGAACTCATGGTTGATAGCGGTGCCGAATACACGCATCTTAGGCGATAGACTCATGTAAGCGTTTACCAAAGGAGGCACGTTGATACCGAATTTACGGACCTCTTGATTCAATACCCTGTAGTTATCCTTGAAATTATCATGCGGGAAAAGAGATTTCATCTTCTCTACATCCATATTAGTTTCCAGGGGATATATCGGAGTGATCAGTTGATCCGCGTCCGGGAAATGCAAGCCGAGGAAGTACAAGATCATATTACGGGCCTCTTGGTTGTACGTATTGTACATGGTCACCTTCCCAAAATAATACCGCAAGCTCGGATCAACGACGGATAAGGCTCCCAATCCGTCCCACAGATTATCCAGCACGAACAAACCTTTCGTCCCGGAACGGGTGGACTGATACTCCAGAGCCACGAACGATCGCCCCAATTCTACCGTATAAGGAAGGATCTCCTTGACAAACTTCTCCGAGAAATTAAACAAGTGCGAGGTCGCCAAGATCGGTTTGCCTTTCTCGTCGAACTTAACGTCCGATCCGCAAAGGAAACGGTATCCACCCAAGATCTGCTCATCTTCCGGACTCCAGACAATCAGCTGGCGGTAAGCGTCTTCCATCGTGTCATACTCATCGATATCCACCGGGAATCCCGTGCCACCCCCATAATAACGGAAAGCGATCTCCCGCAGACGCCCTATCTCTTGCATGACATTGGGTGAGTCGTGCGCCGTGACGATATAAATCTCATTCTTCGATTTATTGGTTCTTCTCAACCTCTTTTCTTGGGTCAATTCAACCTTTAGTAGAGCCCTGTCTATGGGATTGATAATGTCTTGCATATGTTTCGTCTGTTAATCCTTGAGTTTGTAAACCTTATTTTTCATCCATTCGGCCCATTCGACAGGTTTCTTGCTGTTGTCGAATGTCTGCCAAGGGATAGGCTTCCCGAAGTAAATCCGGAAGGTCTTATGTTTGCTCCGGAACATCTCGTCCGGTAAATAAATCATCTCATAATTCATCTGTATACCTAACACCTTGCGTATCCGGGCGAGGTTATAGAAGAAATTGGAGTTCCGCCCATCAAAATAGACAGGCACGATATTCCGTTTATATTCCACCGCTTTCTGTATAAAGGACTTCTTCCACTCCGGGTCTTGTATCTTTCCCTCGATCTTGCGGGAACACAGACCTGCGGGGAAGGTGATGATCTGGTCGCCCGAGGCAAAAGCCTCCTCCAGCATCCGCGCGTTGTCCTTTCCTTGGGCACCGTGTTTGTTGATCGGTACAAAGATGGATTTTAGATTGGAGAGATAAAGCAATAAATCATTGACCGGACACTTAATGCGGCCTTCGAACCGGGAACCGATAACGGCGGAGAGACAGATACCGTCCAATCCTCCAAGCGGATGGTTGGAGGCGAAGATATAGCGTCCTTCGGTCGGGATGTTTTCCTCATGTACTAGATCAAGGGTAAGGTCAAAATAACCGATAAGCTCACGCATGAAATCCACCCCTTCCTTATCGTGGTAACGGGTTAGTATATCATTCAGCTCCTCTTGGTGAACCGTGCGAATCAAGTAGTCCACGATAAATCCCGGGATCTTGCGCGACGCCTTGGGTGCCTTTTGTGCCAATATTTGCTTAATATCTATCTTTGTCACACCTTGTTTTGCCATCTATATAAGCTTGTCGGGGGACAAAGATAAAGTTAATAATTAAAATGAGAGAGGTTTGAGCGAAGTTTTTGCTTTCTCGCCAGCTATCTTGGCCATTCCATCTTGATCTTTTTGCCGCTATCATTAGGGGAGGGTAATCCCCGGGAACTTAGCGATCGGTTCTCTAACGGCTGTCGCATGATTGTCCAACAGTCGTTGGAAGATGAGAGAGAAAGGAAGAATAGACTAACGAATACCGATGAAAAGCGTAAGATAGAAAGACGAGAAGACGAAGGGTTAACGACCTGTTGATAACTTTTTCCTACTTTTCTTATAAAATATTGGCGGGTAATTTGGGAAATGTGTACTTTTACCCTCCGATAAGGCATGTGTGTGCGTATCAAAGGAGTACGGCGCTTGATTTTAAGGGGAAGTTTAACGTAAGAACAACGAATGGAAGAAGATAGTTGCTATCATGTACCGGTAATGTTGCGGGAAAGTCTGGAGGGACTGGATATTCGTCCCGACGGGGTTTACGTGGATGTTACGTTTGGCGGTGGAGGACATTCCCGCGAGATCTTGAAACGGTTGGGTCGCGAGGGCGAACTTTACGGGTTTGACCAAGACGCAGACGCCGAGTCTAATGTTCCGGCGGATTCACGATTCACTTTCGTGCGCAGTAATTTTCGTTATTTGTATAATTTTATGCGTTACCACGGAAAAAACGGAGAGGTGGATGGTCTGTTGGCGGATTTAGGTGTCTCTTCCCATCATTTCGACGATAAGGATCGCGGTTTCTCTTTTCGTTTCGACGGGGCGTTGGATATGCGGATGAATATGCGTGCCGGGCAGACCGCCGCCGATATCGTGAATAATTATACGGCGGAGGCGTTGGCCGATGTGTTTTATCTATATGGCGAGTTGAAGGTGTCACGGAAATTAGCCTCTGTGCTGGTGAAAGCCCGTGAGACAAAGAGGATAGAGACGATCGGGGACTTCTTGGAGGAGATCGAGCCTTTTATGGGAAAAGACAAGGAGAAGAAATTCTTGGCGCAAGTTTTTCAGGCGCTTCGTATCGAGGTGAACGATGAGATGAGGGCGCTGAAAGAAATGTTGCGGAGTGCCTTGCGAGTGTTGAGGCCGGGAGGACGATTGGTGGTTATCACATATCACTCCTTGGAAGACCGTCTGGTAAAGAACTTTCTGAAGACCGGAAACTTCGAGGGGAAATGCGAGCAGGATTTCTTCGGGAACGTGCGATCGCCTTTTCGTTTGATCAATAATAAGGTAATCGTCCCGACAGACGAGGAGGTGGAGCGGAATCCTCGTTCCAGGAGCGCCAAGTTGAGAATCGCGGAGAAGGTATAAGGAGAAATAGGTATGGAAGAAAACGGACAACATAAGAAAACAAGGAAGAAGGAGAAACGTCTTTCGCCCTGGTATATACTCGGCGGCGGTGTGCTGAAAGAGGATTTTATTTTGAGGCATACGCGCATGATCGTGTTACTCGTCGTGCTGGCGTTTTTCTTTATCGGTAACCGGTATACTTGTTTGCAGAAGCTGCGTGAGATCGATCGGTTGCAACAGCAATTGAGGGATGTGCGTTTCGAGGCGTTGTCGATCTCATCCGAGTTGACGGGCAATAGTCGCCAATCTCAAATCGAGTCGCTGATCGAAGAGCAAGGTATTGATTTGGAGGGTGCGAAAACGCCTCCTTATGAGTTACATAAGTAAGATAAGGTGTAAATGGGTATGTCTGAAGAAAACGAACCGAAAGAAATAGAGCCTAAAGGTAGCCGGATTTTATTCTGTTACTTCGTGGTCGTGCTGTTGTTGGGGCTTGTGGCCGTAGGAATCTTGTTCCGCGCCTTTGATACGGCCTTTGTGGAGAGGGATAAATGGATGAAAGTGGCCGAGAGCCAGAAACGACCGAACCGTTTGGTGCTGCCCGGACGGGGCAATATCTATTCGTCGGACGGTAAGTTGATGGCTACCAGCGTGCCTCGCTACTATATGTATATCGACTTTAAGGCGGATGCGTATACTCCGGCTAAGGGTGCCAAGTATAATTGGCTGGATACGTTCAAGACGTCCAAGAAGGATGGTGTGGACTCGTTGGCGTTTTATCTTTCCCGTAAATTGAAGGATCGTACGCCGGCGGGCTATAAGGCTTATCTGCTGAAAGGACTGAGCGGGAAGAGCCGCCAGTTCCCGATTTTCGCAGGGAAGGTCTCGTATTCGGACTTGAAGGAGATCCGCCAGTTCCCGTTCCTTCGTCTGGGACGTTATAAGAGTGGTTTTTATACGAAGGAGATGGTGCAGCGCCAGAAACCTTTCAGGACCTTGGCGTCTCGTACGATCGGTGATATCTACGGAGAGATCGAGGAGGGCGGAACCACAAAGGGAAAGAATGGATTGGAACTGCAATACGATTCGCTCCTGCGGGGGCAGGCCGGGTTGAGTTCCGTCCGTCGTGTCGGCGGAGGCTGGACGAACGTGGTCGAGGTGGAACCGGTGGATGGCATGGATATCCGTACCACGATCGATATTAATATACAGGATATAACCGAGAAATCGTTGGTCGATAAATTGAAGGCGATCGATGCCGAGTCCGGTACGGCTGTCGTGATGGAGGTCGAGACCGGGGAGATCAAGGCGATCACGAATATGGGGCGTATCCGCGAGGGCGGATATGGTGAGACGAAGAACCATGCCGTGGCGGATGAGATCGAGCCGGGTTCTACTTTCAAGGTGGCCTCTATCATGGTGGCTTTGGAGGATGGTGTATGCAATCCGGGAGATACGGTCGATGTGGGCAATGGTATATACATGTACAAGGGAGCCCGTATGACAGACCATAATATGAACAAAGGTGGATACGGACGGATCTCGGTGGAGCAGGCGATTTGGTATTCCTCCAATATCGGTGTAGCCAAGACGATCCTGAAAGGTTATTCGGATAACCCGACGAAGTTCGTGGAGGGACTGTACCGTATCGGTATGAATGCGGATCTTCGTCTGGAGATACCGGGAGCGGGACGTGCCAAGATACGCCGTCCGGATGATACGACCCGTTATTGGTCCAAGACCACCTTGCCTTGGATGTCGTTCGGTTACGAGACGCAGATACCGCCGATCAATACGTTGACGTTCTTTAATGCGATCGCAAACGGCGGGAAGATGGTTCGTCCGATGTTTACGAAAGAAATCTTACATAACGGCAAGACTGTGCGGCGTTTTTCCCCGGAGGTGATCAACTCTTCGATCTGCTCGGATCATACGTTGGAGTTGATAAAAAATATGTTGCTGGGGGTTGTGGAAAAAGGAACCGGTAAGGCGGTTCATTCGGATATTGTCCGGATTGCTGGAAAGACCGGTACGGCGCAGATCGCTACGGGCGGTGTTTACCGTACGAGCGGGCACCAAGTTTCTTTCTGTGGCTATTTCCCGGCTGATCATCCGAAGTATTCTTGTATCGTGGTGATCCGCCGTCCGCGTATCGGTTATCCTTCGGGTGGTACGATGTCGGGAGGTGTGGTACGTGCGATTGCCGAGAAGATATACGCCGGTCATATGTCATTCGATGTCCGGGATATGGAACGGGATTCGACAGCCGTGATGGTGCCTCGTGTGAAAGGAGGCGACCTGAGGGCGGTAGAGGGAGTATTGGATGAATTGGATATTAAGGTGGATACGGACAGTTTGGAGACAAAGTGGGTCGTAGCTTCCACCGAGCAAGAAGAGAATAAAGTGAAATTGAGCGATCTGACGATTCGGGAAGGACTGGTTCCCCGGGTAGTTGGTATGGGGGCTAAAGACGCGGTTTTCTTGTTGGAGCAAGCCGGTCTGCGTGTCTCCTTGTCGGGTGTCGGACGGGTCGTCTCGCAGAGTATTCAGCCTGGATGGCGAGTGTCTAAGGGGCAGACCGTATTATTAACATTGAAATAGGTATGGAACTAAGGGATTTAATCGGTGCGTTAGAAGCTCCTATGTTGATGGGTGCGGATAATGTGGATATCACGAATATTCAATCAGACTCTCGTCGGGTGACGAAGGGGTCTTTGTTTGTCGCTGTGAGAGGTACGGTCGTGGATGGCCATGCCTATATGGACAGCGCTGTAGAGAAGGGGGCTGTCGCTATCGTATGCGAGGAGATCCCGTCCTATTTAGAGGGGCGGTGCTCGTTTATCGTGGTGAAGGATTCGGCGGAGGCGCTGGGTCTTTTGGTTTCCCGCTGGTATGGTGATCCTTCCCGGAAACTGGTGCTGGTAGGCGTGACGGGTACGAACGGGAAGACCACGATCGCCACCTTATTGTATGAGATGTTCCGGAAGATGGGGCATAAGGTGGGATTGCTTTCCACGGTATGTAATTATATAGACGGCGAGGCGGTACCGACGGATCATACGACACCGGATCCGCTTACGCTTCATTCCTTGATGACCCGGATGGTAGAAGCCGGATGCGAGTATGCTTTTATGGAGGTTAGCTCTCATTCAATCGATCAGCGACGCATCAGTGGCTTGTCTTTCGACGGGGGGATTTTCACGAACCTGACTCGCGATCATTTGGATTACCATAAGACCGTGGAGAATTACTTGAAAGCGAAGAAGAAATTTTTCGATGATCTGCCTGCCGGGACTTTCGCCTTGACGAATGCCGATGATAAATCCGGCTTGGTGATGTTGCAAAATACGAAGGCGAAGAAGCTAACCTATTCCTTGCGTACCTTGGCCGATTTCAAAGGAAAGATATTGGAATCCCATTTCGAGGGTACCGACTTGATGATTAACGATCGGGAGGTCATGGTGCGTTTCGTGGGGCGTTTCAACGCTTATAACTTGTTGGCTGTGTATGGTGCCGCGGTTTCTTTGGGGAAAGATCCCGAGGAGGTGTTGATCGTGCTGAGCACGCTTCGCTCCGTATCCGGTCGCTTCGAGACGATTCAGTCTCCGTTCGGTTATACGGCGATCGTGGATTATGCGCACACGCCAGATGCCTTGACGAACGTACTGAATGGGATTCATGAGGTATTGGATGGGAAAGGGCGTATCATTACCGTCGTGGGTGCCGGAGGAAACCGGGACAAGGGGAAGCGTCCGTTGATGGCGAAAGAGGCTGCTAAGCTGAGCGATCAGGTAATCCTTACCTCCGATAACCCACGCTTTGAGGAACCGGATGATATTATTAAAGACATGGTAGCCGGATTGACGAAAATGGATATGGAACGTACCTTATGCATCACGGACCGTACGCAAGCGATCAAGGCCGCTACGATGTTGGCGAAGAAAGGGGATGTGATCCTTGTTGCTGGAAAAGGCCACGAAGACTATCAGGAGATCAAGGGGGTGAAACATCACTTTGACGACCGCGAGAAGTTACGCGAGATTTTTTCGACACAACAATCATAATATTTAAGACGACATGCTTTATTATCTTTTTAATTATTTGGATCAATTGGATTTCCCGGGAGCGGGTATGTTTAAGTACGTATCTTTCCGCTCGGGTTTGGCCTTGATCTTGTCTTTGTTCATTTCTACGGCGATCGGCCGGCGTATCATCGATAAGTTGCAAATGTTGCAGATCGGCGAGACGGTAAGAAATCTCGGACTGGAGGGTCAGATGAGCAAGAAAGGGACGCCGACGATGGGAGGTATCATCATTATTATCGCTATATTGATCCCTACTTTGCTGTGTGCCAAGCTGAATAATATCTATGTGATATTGATGTTGGTGACTACGGTTTGGCTGGGTGCCTTGGGATTCGCGGATGATTATATCAAGGTGTTCAAGAAGAATAAGGAGGGTATGCACGGACGTTTCAAGATCGTTGGGCAGGTGGGACTGGGCCTGATCGTTGGCTTGGTATTGTTCATGAGTCCGGACGTGGTGATCAAGGAGAATATGGAGGTGCGCCATGATAACGTGATCGAGGAGGTTCGTTATCATACGATGGAGACCAAGTCAACAAAGACTACCATCCCGTTCTTGAAAAACAATAATTTCGATTATGCGAACTTGGTAAATTGGGTGGGCGATTATAAGGAGGCTGCCGCATGGCTGGTGTTCGTACTGATGGTGATCTTTGTGGTGACCGCCGTGTCGAACGGCGCCAATATGACGGATGGACTGGACGGCTTGGCTGCCGGGACGTCGGCTATCATCGGAGTGGCGCTCGGTATTTTGGCCTATATGTCATCTCACTTTGAGTTCGCCTCGTTCTTGAATATCATGTTTATACCCGGTGCGGAGGAGTTGGTGGTTTATGCCGCTGCCTTTATCGGTGCCACGGTTGGTTTCCTATGGTATAACTCGTATCCGGCCCAAGTATTTATGGGAGATACGGGCAGCTTGACCTTGGGAGGTATTATCGCTGTTTTTGCGATCATCATCCGAAAGGAGCTGTTGATTCCGATCCTTTGCGGTATTTTCTTGGTGGAGAATATATCGGTCATGTTGCAAGTGGCCTACTTTAAATATACGAAGAAGAAGTATGGGGAAGGTCGCCGTATCTTCAAGATGGCCCCTTTACACCATCATTTCCAGAAGCCGGGAAATGATGGTATACAGGCGTTGATCCAAAAGCCATTCAATGTCGTGCCCGAATCGAAGATCGTGGTTCGCTTCTGGTTAATCGGTATTATTTTGGCTGTTATGACGATAGTTACGTTAAAGATGAGATAAAAGATGAGTAAGAGAATGGTTATATTAGGGGCTGGGGAGAGTGGCGCGGGAGCCGCTGTCTTGGCGAAGGCGAAAGGATTCGACGTGTTCGTATCCGATAAATCGTCTATCAAACCTAAGTATAAGGAGATGCTGGACAACCGCGGGATTCGTTGGGAAGAGGGACAGCATACCGAAGCCGACATCTTGAATGCCGATGAAATTGTCAAAAGCCCAGGTATTCCCGACAAGGCTCCTATCATACAGTTATTGAAGAAGCGAGGTACGCCGATCATCTCCGAGATCGAGTTTGCCGGAAGGTATACGGACTCGAAGATGATTTGCATCACGGGAAGCAACGGCAAAACGACAACGACGATGCTTACGTATCATATCTTGAAAGAAGCGGGAGTGGACGTAGGCTTGGCCGGAAATGTCGGAAACAGCTTGGCGCTTCAGGTCGCGGAAGATCCACATGCGGTTTACGTGATCGAGTTGAGTAGTTTCCAATTGGATAACATGTACGATTTTAAAGCAGATATTGCTATCCTACTGAATATAACACCGGATCATCTGGATCGTTATGACTATGAGATGCAGAATTATGTAGATGCTAAGTTCCGCGTCTTGCAAAATCAGACGAAGGACGACGCTTTCATTTTCTGGAACGATGACCCGATTATAGCCCGTGAGATCGCCAAACGGCATCCTGAGGCTACTCTTTACCCATTCGCCGGGACGCATGAGAACGGTGTGAAGGGATATACGGAAAATAATCAAGTAGTTATTGAAACAGCAAACGGTACATTTACGATGGAACAAGACTTATTGGCATTGACGGGTACGCATAACCTGTATAACTCTTTGGCTTCGGGGATAGCGTCCAAGATCGTGGACATTCATGATGAGAAAATACGTGCCTCACTCAGTGATTTCACGGGTGTCGAGCACCGTTTGGAGAAGGTGCTTCGCGTGCGTGGCGTTGATTATATCAATGACTCGAAAGCTACGAACGTAAACTCTTGTTGGTATGCCTTGCAGAGCATGACGACCCCGGTCGTTTTGATCTTAGGGGGTACGGATAAAGGAAATGATTACTCGGAGATCGAGGAATTAGTGAGTAAAAAGGTGCATTCATTGATTTTCTTGGGTGTGGATAATACTAAATTACATGCCTTCTTTGATGGGAAAGTGGCGAATATTGAAGATGCCCGATCGATGGAGGAGGCTGTGGCGAAGGCCTATAAGATGGCTCATAAGGGAGATACGGTATTGCTCTCTCCTTGTTGTGCCAGCTTCGACCTGTTCAAGAACTATGAAGATCGGGGCGATCAGTTCAAGGCTTGCGTACGTAATCTGTAATAAGAGGTAAAATGGATCTGGCGAGTAAACTGTTTAGGGGCGACCGGGTGATATGGATCATCTTTATGTTCCTGTGCCTTATATCGGTGGTAGAGGTGTTCAGTGCGACCAGTACGATCGCTTATAAGAACGCGAATCACTGGGCGCCTATCGTACGGCACGCCACATTTTTATTGGGAGGTTTCGTCATGGTATTGCTGTTGCATAACATACCGTGTCGCTTCTTCTCCGCGTTTATTATATTATTGCCGATCTCAGTGTTGATGTTGATCGTGACACCCTTTATCGGCGTGGACGCTAATGACGCACATCGATGGCTGGAAATCATGGGGATACAGTTCCAACCTTCGGAGTTCGGGAAGCTGGCTTGTGTCGTGTTTGTCGCTTTCTTGCTCAGCAAGCGTGGAAAGTTAACGGAGAACCAGATTTTTAAGTATATACTGATTGGAGTAGGACTGACCTGTGTCTTGATTCTGCCGGAGAACTTTTCTACGGCGTTTATGCTGTTCGGGGTTTGTTTCCTGATGATGTTTATCGGTCAGTTGCCGTTTGGTAAGTTGGCGAAGTTGGCAGGTATCTTGATACTGTTGTTGGTATTGTTCTTGGCGTTGCTTAAGTTTACGCCGGCTGCTATTACCCGGTATTTGCCAGATCGATTCGTTACTTGGCAAGGACGTTTGGAGCGTTTCTTCGACGGACATAAGGATAACTTGGATGAGAGCGGTACGTATAAGATAACCGATGATAATTATCAGGTAACCCATGCGAAGATAGCTATTGCCCGGGGAGGCGTATTTGGACAGATGCCCGGACATGGACAACAGCGCGACTTCCTGCCACAGGCGTATTCTGATTTTATCTATGCGATTATCATAGAGGAACTGGGTTTCGTTGGAGGAATTTTTGTATTGTTACTTTATATAATGCTGCTAGTCCGGGTCGGGATGATCGCCCGGAAATGTGATAAATCATTCCCGAAATTTCTAGTGTTGGGATGCGGGTTGCTGGTGGTAGTCCAAGCCTTGGCGAATATGGCGGTGGCCGTGAATTTAGTGCCCGTTACCGGGCAACCGATGCCGTTGGTGAGCCGGGGTGGTACGTCTACGCTTATTTCTTGTATCTATTTTGGGATCATATTGAGCGTAAGTCGTTTTGGCGCCAATATCGGGAATGAGGATGAGAAAGAGGAGGATACGGAGAATCTTTCCGATGGATTATCCGGAGAGACAATAAATCAGGCAGTCGATGGAGAGAAAGAAGATGATCCGTTATCGGCTGTCGAAACGATAACTGTAGAGTCAAAAGTATGAGGAAGTACCGGATCATAATAAGTGGTGGTGGTACGGGAGGCCATATCTTCCCGGCCATATCTATCGCTAATACTTTCAAAAAACGTTTTCCGGATGTGGAAATCTTATTTGTGGGAGCGGAAGATCGCATGGAAATGGATAAGGTTCCGGCAGCCGGTTATAAAATCGTAGGTTTACCGGTGAGTGGGTTTGACCGTGCCCACCTGATGAATAACGTGAAGGTCATGGCTCGTTTAGCGAAAAGCTTGCGCTTGGCGAGGAAGACGATCCGTGAGTTCAAGCCGGATATTGCGGTTGGCGTGGGCGGTTATGCCAGCGGACCGACTTTATGGATGGCGGCTTCGCAAGGCGTTCCCGCGTTGATACAGGAGCAAAACTCGTATGCCGGTGTGACCAATAAGTTATTGGCGAAGAAAGCAAGCAAGATTTGTGTCGCTTACGAGGGCATGGAGAAGTTCTTTCCGGCGGATAAGATCGTGATTACGGGAAATCCGGTACGACAGGATTTGGAGGAGGCGCTGAACAAGAAAGAGGAGGCGCTGGCGTTCTTCGGGCTTTCTCCGGAGAAAAAGACGATCCTTGTGGTAGGTGGTAGCCTTGGCGCACGGACGATTAACCGGAGCATCCAAGGGGATCTAGATAAGTTCTTCGCTTCAGATGTACAGGTTATTTGGCAAACCGGTCGGTATTATTATAACGACGCTTCCAAGCATTTGAAGGCGTACCGGGGAATGCCGGTTTGGTGCTCAGATTTTATTACTCGTATGGATTATGCTTATTCAGCGGCCGATTTGGTGATATCCCGTGCGGGAGCTGGTTCTATCTCGGAACTTTGTTTATTGGGAAAACCGGTGGTCTTGGTGCCTTCGCCGAATGTGGCGGAAGATCATCAGACCAAGAATGCCTTGGCCTTGGTCAATAAGGATGCCGCCGTTATGATCGCCGATAAAGATGCGGAGAAGGATTTGGTGCCTACCGCCTTGAAGATTGTTCATGACGGTGAACGTTTGCGTACGCTGAGCCGTAATATCGAGACTTTGGCGCAACGCTGTAGTGCGGATCGTATCGTGGATGAGATTGTTAAGATTATAGATAGGAAATAAAGAATATGGATATAAATAAAGTGACAGCGGTGTACTTCGTAGGTGCCGGGGGTATTGGGATGAGTGCCTTGATCCGTTATTTCCTCTCTAAGGAAAAGCGAGTGGGCGGGTACGATAAGACCCCTTCCGATTTAACCGAGGAGTTAAAAAAGGAGGGAGCTGATATTCACTATGAGGATAATATTGCATTGATCGGGGAGGCGTTCAAGTCGCCCGACAATACGCTGGTGATTTATACGCCGGCAGTCCCAGAGTCGCATACGGAGTTGACCTACTTCCGCACGCAAGGTTTTGAGGTGATGAAGCGGGCTCGTGTATTGGGAGAGATCACGAAAAATAGCCGGGGTTTATGCGTGGCGGGAACGCACGGCAAGACAACGACCTCTTCTATGCTGGCTCATTTGCTGAAACAATCGTCGGTGGATTGCAATGCTTTCCTCGGTGGAATCCTAAAGGACTACGAGAGTAATTTGATGTTGTCTGATACGAGCGACTTTACCGTGATCGAGGCGGATGAGTTCGATCGTTCTTTCCATTGGCTTACTCCTTATATGGCGGTGATTACTTCCGCTGATCCAGATCATCTGGATATTTACGGCACGGCAGAGGCTTATCGGGAGAGTTTCGAGAAATTTACCTCTCTAATTCGTCTCGATGGTTGTCTATTGATCAAGAAAGGAATCAACGTGACGCCCCGTTTACAGGAGGGTGTCAAGAAATATACCTATTCCGTTACGGGAATAGCGGATTTTTACGCTGAAAATATTTGTATTTGCGACGGAAATATTACCTTTGACTTCGTTGGTCCGGAAATCCGTATTCCTGATGTGGAACTAGGTGTTCCTGTAAAGGTAAATATCGAGAACGGAGTAGCGGCTATGGCGATCGCTTGGTTGAATGGAGTGAAACCGGAGGATCTGAAAAAAGGTATGGCCACATTTGCCGGAGCTCGCCGCCGTTTTGATTTTCACTTGAAGACGGATCAAGTGGTATTGATCGATGATTATGCTCATCATCCGGCCGAATTGCGACAGAGCATTTTGTCGGTGAAGGAGTTGTATGCGGGTCGTAAGGTGACAGGTATTTTCCAGCCGCATCTATATACCCGTACCCGGGATTTCGCTGACGATTTCGCAGCGAGTCTCTCTTTATTGGACGAATTGATCTTGCTGGATATCTATCCAGCTCGCGAGGAACCGATTCCGGGGGTGACCTCTCGAATCATTTTTGATAAAGTGACCATCCCTTCCAAGACGCTGTGTAAGAAGGAAGAACTTTTGGACGTGGTTGCCGCCGGAAAATATGAGGTAGTATTAATGGTAGGTGCCGGCAATATCGATCGTTTGGTGGAGCCTGTAAAAGAGATTTTATGTGAACAAATAAGGAAACCGTGATCCGAATAATTTCCATAGTAGTAGCCACGTTGTTGTTCTGTTACATCGTGTTCGCCTCGCTTTTCTTTCGGGAAGTACGTCAGGACTTTATTTGCCAAGACCTGCAAGTCGTGGTGAAAGACAGTCTGGATAAACATTTCGTAAGCGAGAGTGACCTTGTGTCTATACTGAAGAAAGGCGGGCTAGATCCGATCAAGCGATCGATGATCGACGTAAATACGGATCGGATAGAGACGGAATTGCTTAAGAATGAGATGATTGCGCAAGTAGAGGCGTATAAGACTCCTTCGGGAATCATCAAGCTAGAGGTCATGCAAAAGATGCCTATCCTTCGGATTATGGGCGTAAGAGGTAGTTATTACGTGGATAATCTGGGAACCACCATGCCGATTAGTCGTCGGTACTCCGCGCATGTGCCAATTGTGAGTGGATATGTGGAAAAAGAGCTTGCGGTGACCGACTTATACAAATTTGCATTATTTTTGCAAGAGAATGAGTTTTGGAATGACCAGATTGAACAAATCTATGTATATCCGGATAATGATATAGAACTTATTCCAAGAGTGGGCAACCATCGGATCATGCTGGGTACTTTGGATGAATTCGAGGAAAAGCTTGCGAATTTAAAGCTTTTCTATGAGCAGGCGATTCCTAAAGTGGGTTGGGAGAAGTATAGTATGATTAATTTAAAATATAAGAATCAGATTGTTTGTACTAAAAAATAGATGATATGGCATACACAGACTTTATAGCAGCTATTGACCTAGGTACCTCCCATATGGTAGGAATGGTGGGGACTAAGAATGCGACGGGCGCTCTTTCAATCATCGCCTACGAAGTTGAGAACTCCGGTACCTGCATACGAAGAGGATGTGTATATAACGTGAAAGAGACGGCGAGTAAGATAAAACGCTTGATCCTCAAGTTGGAGAATAAACTGGGTGGTTCCAAGATCGGGCAGGTATATGTGGGACTGGGAGGTCAGTCACTCCGTTCTATCGAGCATACGGTTTGCAAGGTGTTGGGAATGGAAGGTGTGGTTACGGAGGAGGTCATAGACTCTCTCTATCAAGAGTGTAAGGATTATCGTCCGGATATGTTGACCGTTCTTGACGTGGTTTCTCCTTCCTGTTTTTTAGATGATAAACCAGAGTCCAACCCGGTGGGCGTGCCTTGTAGCCGTATCGAGGCTCGTTACAAGTTGATTGTTGGACGTCCTTCCTTGAAGTTAAATATTATTAATAGCATCTCGGAACAAGCAAAGATCGGGATCGCCGGCATTCTCGTGTCACCCCTTGCGTTGGGGGATGTTGTCTTGAGCGACAATGAGAAGGACTTGGGCTGCGCCTTGATCGGCTTTGGTGCCGGCGTGACGACGATATCTGTCTATAAGGGGGGTAAGTTGGCCAGTCTTTCTGTTGTTCCCTTTGGAGGTAATTTGATAACAAAAGATATAACCAATCTCAGGGTCGTAGAGTCTGAGGCGGAACGCTTGAAGGTCACTTATGGCAGCGCGAAAGCTGACCGGGATAATGATATGGCCATCCAAGTGAGTTTGGCGGATGGAATGGGCTTGCGCGAGATCAAGCTAGCCGAGTTGAACGGCGTGATAGAGGCTCGTATGGATGAGATTTTAGAAAATGTATATGCTCGTCTGGAGGCTACAGGCTTGATGAGCGCTCTCGGTGCTGGTATCGTGATTACGGGTGGAGGCGCCGCTTTGAAGAATTTACCGATGGTGATGAGCGAGCGTTTGAAGATGGAGGTTCGCTATTCATCGGTTCGCAAGGGAGTTGTCGCTAGTGGTGATTTAGTGATCGCCAGCAATCCTGAATATGCGGTGGCCATCGGCCTCTTGGCGAAAGGAACCAAGAATTGCGCGTTATATATACCTCCTAAACCGGAGCCTAAGATTGAGCCGTTGGTTGAGCTTGAACCGACAGTGGAATCAGCTCTGGATCCGGAATCCGTCAAGGAGAAGCCGAAGAAAGAAAAGAAAAAAGGCTCCGGCTTGCTCGGGCGCTTGACAAAAGGAATCGATACTTTTGGTAAAACCCTCTTCGATGACGATGATAACGAGAGTAAATAACGTGATTTACGAATGTAATAAAACCGGAAGACAATGGACGATACAATATTAAATTTTAATTATCCTACGGATACTCCCAAAATCATTAAGGTGATTGGTGTTGGAGGCGGTGGCGGAAACGCTGTTACTCACATGTATAAGGAGGGCATACACGACGTTACGTTCGTGTTATGTAATACGGATAATCAAGCCCTGAACCGTTCGGATGTTCCTATCAAGTTATTGTTGGGGCGTGAGATCACGCAGGGATTGGGCGCGGGAAATAAGCCGGAGCGTGCGATGATGGCAGCCGAGGAGAGTCTGGACGATCTTCGAGGTATGTTAAACGACGGTACGAAGATGGTATTCATTACGGCCGGTATGGGAGGTGGTACCGGTACGGGTGCCGCTCCGGTTATCGCTCGTATCGCAAAGGATATGGGAATATTGACGGTAGGTATCGTAACCATTCCTTTCTTGTTCGAGGGTGAGCGTAAGATTATACAGGCCTTGAATGGTGTGGAGGAGATCGCGAAGAACGTGGATGCCTTATTGGTGATCAATAATGAGCGTTTGCGTGAAATTTATTCAGATCTTTCCGTGATGAACGCTTTCGGCAAGGCCGATGATACCTTGACGATCGCAGCCAAGAGTATTGCGGAGATCATTACGCTTCCGGGTATTATCAACCTCGACTTCGCCGATGTCAATACCACGATGAAAGATGGAGGTGTCGCTTTGATGAGTAATGGCTATGGTGAAGGAGAAGGACGTGTTCGCCAAGCGGTGGAAGACGCTCTGAATTCTCCGTTATTAAGCAACAACGACGTAAAGAACGCTAAGAAGATCCTGTTCAACGTATATTTCAGCGAGGAGGCCGAGTTGCGAATGGAGGAGATGAACGACGTGCATAACTTTATGTCCGGGTTCAATCGTGATATAGAGGTTATCTGGGGTACTGCCGTGGATAATACATTGGGTAATAAAGTAAAAATGACGATTCTCGCTACCGGATTTACAATGGATGATATTCCATTGATCGCTGATAAACGCAGGAATGAGGCCGCTCAGATGACGGAAGAAGAATTGCGTTTAGAAGAAGAGCGAATCGAGAAAGAGCGTAAGGAGCGTGATTTGATCGGTAAATATTATGGTCCTTCCGCGCAAAAGGTAGGCTGTTTTGCCTCTCGTTCGAAAGCGGTTGTTTTGACTCCGGAGGAGTTGGACGATGATGCCTTGATCGCTTTGATAGAGGATAACCCAACTTATAACCGGGATCCGAAGATCGTAGCCCGTGCCCGTTCCAAGGTGGCGGGGGAGGACATTCAAGTATCGGCTCCGACAACGGCGAAGCAACCGGCTAACCAACCTCGCCAAGATTCTCAGCGAGGAGGCAAGCATGTGATCAGTTTCCGTTAGTTAATAATATAATAAGGATATGGATTTATTTGAACAAGTCAGCGAAGACATTAAAAATGCGATGAAGGCGAAAGATAAGGTAGCCTTGGAGACATTGAGAAATGTAAAGAAATTTTTCTTGGAAGCAAAAACCGCTCCGGGAGCCAATGATACCTTGACGGATGCGGATGCCTTGAAGATCATGCGGAAGTTGGTGAAACAAGGGAAAGATTCCGCTACGATTTATGTGCGACAGGGTCGTCAAGACCTAGCGGATGCCGAGTTGGAGCAGGTAAAGGTGATTGAGAAATATCTACCTCAACAAATATCCGCCGAGGAATTGGAGAAAGAATTGAGAGCCATTATGGCTCAAGTCGGTGCTGCCGGACCGAAAGATATGGGCAAGGTGATGGGTGTGGCCTCAAAAGCTTTGGCAGGAAGAGCTGAAGGACGGATGATTTCTGAGACGGTTAAACGTTTACTTAATTAATTGATTCAAATGAAGACCGTGCTAAAGGCATTCTGACAATCACTCGTCAGAATGCCCTTGATACGGTTTTCTCGTATATACCTTTTTTGTTGACAACTTAATTCTTTAGAAAACCATGATTACTTTTTCATGTTGTCTGATAGCCCTTATTGTTGGATATTTTACGTATGGCAAATTTGTCGAGCGGGTGTTTGGCGTAGATCCCGCCCGGGTTACTCCCGCTTTCACGAAACAAGATGGTGTCGATTACATGCCCTTACCTACTTGGAAGATTTTCATGATCCAGTTTTTGAATATAGCGGGTCTGGGACCTATTTTCGGCGCGATCATGGGGGCTAAATTTGGGGTAGCTTCTTTCCTGTGGATCGTATTGGGAAGTATATTTGCGGGAGCTACCCATGATTGCCTATCGGGAATGCTTTCGTTGCGGTATGATGGAGAAAGTCTTCCGGAATTGATCGGGCGGTATCTGGGTTACAACTTCAAGCAATTTATGCGGGGCTTTACGGTTATCTTGATGATCTTGGTGGGCGCTGTTTTTGTCGCGGGGCCTGCAGGGTTGCTGGCCAAATTGACTCCAGAATATCTAGATGCTACGTTTTGGATTGTTGTCGTGTTCATTTATTATATACTGGCTACCCTATTACCCGTTGATAAGATTATCGGGAAGATCTATCCATTATTCGCCATCGCCTTATTATTTATGGCCGTAGGTATTTTGGTTATGTTATTTATTAACCGGCCACCATTACCTGAGATTACGGATGGACTTGGTAATATGCATCCGGAAGGCTTGCCTGTTTTCCCGATCATGTTTGTCAGTATCGCTTGTGGCGCCATCTCCGGCTTTCATGCTACCCAAAGCCCATTGATGGCCCGTTGCATGAAAAGTGAGAAATACGCCCGTCCTGTATTTTACGGAGCGATGATTACCGAAGGTATCGTAGCCTTGATCTGGGCTGCCGCTGCCACGTATTTCTTCCACAATAACGGGATGGAGGAGAACAATGCCGCTGTGGTGGTAGACAGTATCACGAAAGAATGGTTGGGTACTGTCGGAGGTGTGTTGGCGATATTGGGTGTGATAGCGGCTCCAATTACTTCTGGAGATACGGCTTTCCGCTCGGCTCGTCTGATCGTCGCCGACTTTTTGCATATGGGGCAGAAAACGGTAGCCAAGCGCTTGATGATCTGTATTCCTATGTTTATCATAGCGATGGGAATCTTATTATATAGTCAAAAAGATAAGGACGGATTCGATATGATCTGGCGTTATTTCGCGTGGAGTAATCAGACATTGGCCGTATTTACCCTATGGGCATTGACCGTATATTTGGTACAGGCAAAGAAATTATATGTGATAACCTTGATCCCCGCCTTATTCATGACGGCGGTATGTTCTACCTATATTTTCGTGGCTCCGGAAGGATTTGGTTTTTCCTCTGGTATTTCTCGACTGTTGGGGTTACTGGTCACGTTGATCGTTTGCGGGATCTTCTTAGGCTGGAAAAGGCGGAAGATATAAAAAAGGCTGGCTAAACGTAAAGCCAGCCTTCTCTGCCCCTAGTGCCCAGGTGAATTAAAGCACTTGTATGCCTTCCTCTCGCGCTTGATCCTCTCCGGAAGGAGTGATCAATTTATAGCCCTTGCCGTGGATGTTGATGATTTCGATACCAGGATCGTCTTTCAATAATTTGCGTAGTTTCGTGATATAAACGTCCATGCTGCGTGCGTTGAAATAGTTATCGTCTACCCAGATTGTCTTCAAGGCGTAGTTACGCTCGAGGATCTCATTTGCGTGGGAGCACAACAAACTTAATAATTCGCATTCCTTCGTGGTAAGTTTCGTGACCTTGTCGCCGATCGCCAACGTTTGTTTCTGGGTGTCGAACAAGAAGTTCCCTAGCTTGTAGAAAGGAATATCTTTCATCTTCTTACCTTTCACACGGCGAAGGATAGCCTCGATACGAAGCAATAGCTCTTCCATGCTAAACGGTTTTGCCAAGTAGTCATCCGCGCCGATCTTGAATCCTTCCAAGATGTCTTCCTTCATAGTCTTGGCTGTAAGGAAGATAATAGGGATATCAGGATTGATAGAGCGAATTTCTTGTGCCAAGGTGAAACCATCTTTCTTGGGCATCATGACATCCAACACACAAAGATCGTATTTACCCTTGGTAAAACCCTTGTACCCGGCTTCTCCGTCAGAGAATAGGTCCGTTACATACCCTTTAGCTTGTAAGTATTCTCTTAAAAGCATTCCTAAATTCTCATCGTCTTCACAAAAGAAGATCTTTAGTTTTTCTTCCATAACTAACTTTTTATAAGAGGTAAAGTAATAATAAATTTTGTCCCGATGTTTCCGGTACCACTTTCAGCGCGGATCGTACCTTTGTGGTCCTCAATGATCTTGCGTACGTAAGCGAGTCCGAGACCGAACCCTTTCACGTCATGTACGTTGCCTGTCGGTACGCGGAAGAAACGGTCGAATACCTTTTTCAAATATTCTTTCTTGATTCCGATACCATTATCTTCCACGGAGATCAGCAGCTTCCCGTTCTCGTTCCAAGTGCGTGCCATCAATGTAAGCGGAACTTCCGGACGGCGGTATTTAACCGCGTTATCCATCAAGTTGAACAATACATTGGTGATATGCATTTCATCCACATATATATCCGATTCCGTAGCTTGCAGGTCTATATCCATTGTACCACCGTACTTCTCGACCTTTAAAACGAAGGTGTTAGCCACGTTCGCTACCAAATCATTCGCGTCAATCTCTTTCAATTTAAGCGCCGCTTTCTGTCGTTCGAACAAAGACATCTGCAGCACTTTCTCGACCAAGAAGCCCAATCGCTTCGTCTCGTCGTTGATTACGCCGGATATATGCTTGAATACGTCCGGACTTTTCGTTATATCCGAATCCTTCAACATCTGGGCGGCGAGCGAGATCGTGGATACCGGTGTCTTCAGCTCATGCGTCATGTTGTTGATGAAGTCGTTTTTCATCTCGGATAACTTCTTTTGACGGAATACGATGTAAATCGTGAAGACGAAGGTTATCAACAGGATCAATGAGAATATAACCGATGGAACGATGAAAGTGATAGAGCTTTTGATATAATCGCCTTTCGTCGGAAAATAAACTCTCAGGTAGTTTAGTTTCGATGGAGGATCGTTCGGGAAAAGCACTTGGGTGATCACGTCAGAGGCGATCGGTTGCTTTTGGATCTCTCCACTCTGGTATACTACGTTTCCGTCTTTGTTAATAACAGAAAACACGAACGGCAAGTTCAAGCCGTTGTTAATAAATTCTGTTTTTAAGTAATTGTTTAGCTTTTTAAAATCTACACGTTCCTCGATCGGCTTTAGATTCGCGGTGTATAAGATGTTGTAAATCAACTCTTCGATCAGCCCGCCTTGGTACTGGTAACGTCTTTTCAGTGTCTTTTGTAAATCTTTGGATGTGTTTACGATGCTGTTGGCAGACTGCCGTTTTGACAAGGCAGAGAGCGGCTCGAACTTATGGGCGCTGAAGCTTTGCATCTCTATTTGCTGAACGGTTCCATCTGAATCCTTGATCTGTAATTGGTATTTCTCATGGTTGATCACTTGTCCCAGGCTTTGGGCATCCGGGGCATTTTGATACATGAAATTTGTCTCATCCCGGTTGATATCATCCTCGAGGTATTTGCGGGTCTCATCCAATTCCAGGTTCTTAGATACTTGGCGCAGGCTCCTTTTGACAGTCTCGTTGAATTGTTCGCTGCGTGTCTTAAGTATAATGCTCACATAGTTTACCTGTAGGTATAATAGCCCGGCGAAGGCAAAAGCCATGACTACCGCAAGCAACCAAATTGTCGACTTCCTCATATCAATATCTTTCGCTTAATATGGCGACAAATAACGTGTGTTTTGGTTTAATATTTACACAAAAAAGGTAAAAATAATTCGTTTAGAATGTTAATAATACTTTGTGGGCGGGTAGGAACCCTACTCGTATTATACCGCGGATTTAAGGTCAATTATAAAAAGAGGGCAGATCCGTATTTTGATCCACCCCTCTTGCAAGATCTCACTAATCATAGTCAAAAGACTTTGGTTTGCAGAATCTTCACGTAAATGTTCAAATCGTCAAGGTTACTCACCATAGCCAAATTCTCGATGTCCCGGAGATCCACTTTATTTTTCAATTACACAAATTTTCTTTGAACTTATCTCGCAAATATGTCGTATAACATATTTTGACCGTAATTTTTTGGTGCAGTTACCGTTGAGATGGTTTTAGCGATGTCGAGCACCTTGTCAACACTAAGGTTTATGCCGAGCAGGCGTAGTATGCGCTCAAGCTCCTTGTAGCGTTTGTAGGCAACGAAGCAGATGCAGACGTGGACTTCGAGCGTACCCTTGTGGTGATGCGAGAGGCGTTTTTCCTCCAGCAGAGAGATATATCAAAGATATTTACGTAAATTTGCCGCTTAGTTACAATTTATCAACCTAAATTCTTTATTTACATGGAATCTGTAATGAAAAAAACGACTGTTGCAAGTTTGTTAGCCTCTTGTGCGGTATCGCTGGCCTTGTTTTCCTCTTGTGCCAGTCAAGAACAAAACACACTTACTCCCGAGGAAATCTCTGACGGATGGGTGCTGCTTTTTGATGGAAAGACATTGGACGGTTGGAAAGATTACAACGGGACTACATTGACACAGCCTTGGCATGTAGTGGATGGTTGTATTCAAGCCAAAGGAGATGGCAGCGACGCTAGTGGCTACATCGTAACCGACAAAGCGTATGAGAACTTCGAGCTTTCTTGGGACTGGAAATTGTCCAAGGGTGGCAATAGCGGTATGTTGTACCACGTGGTAGAGCGTCCCCAATACGCTGTTCCTTACGTAACAGGGCCGGAGTACCAATTGATCGACGAGCCGAACTTCCCGGAACCATTGGAAGAATGGCAGAAATTAGGAGTGGATTATGCGATGCATTTGCCGGATAAATCCAAGATGAAGGTGAATCCACAAGGCGAATGGAACAACTCCAAGATCGTATTCGATAACGGACACGTGGAACATTGGTTGAACGGGCAAAAGATCGTTGAGTTCGAGGCATGGACAGACGATTGGCACGCTAAGAAAAACAGCGGCAAATGGGCCAACGCACCGGAATACGGATTGGCGAGAAAAGGTGTGATTTGTTTGCAAGACCATGGTTATCCCGCATCTTTCCGCAACTTGAAGATCAAGGAACTTCCCCGTAAGGCCGGTAAGGAAGTGAACCTGTTCAACGGCGTGGATTTGACGGGATGGGAACCATACGGTACGGAGAAATGGTACGTAAAAGACGGTTTATTGGCTTGCGAAAGCGGTCCCGACAAACAATACGGTTATCTCGCTACTCGTGATTATTACGATGACTTTGACCTGACCGTGGAGTTTAAGCAAGAGGCTGACGGAAACTCCGGTGTATTCATCCGCTCTTTCGTAGAGGAAGGCGTGAAAGTAAACGGCTGGCAGGTAGAAGTAGCTCCGAAGGGTCACGATACAGGTGGTATCTATGAGTCGTACGGACGCGGCTGGTTGGTCCAGATTCCGGACGAGAAAGAGAATATCTTGAAAGAAGGCGATTGGAACACGATGCGTATCAGGGTACAAGGCGACAACGTACAGACTTGGCTGAACGGACAGGAAATGGTAAACTTGAATGACGAGAAGATCGGAGCCGGCAAAGGCCGCATCGCCCTTCAGATTCACGACGGTGGAGGCATCAAGGTTCTTTGGCGTAACTTAAAACTTACGACACTGTAATAGGACAAGGCTAGATTATAAATCGAGGTAAGGCGTTTCAAAAGAAGTCTTTTTGGAGCGCCTTATTTTTATCATTGATAACACGCCCTTTTATCACTGGATTTTAGAATAAACTTCGGTAACCATTCAGTCTCCAAAAGACCTGCACGATTGTTAATAATATTAAATCTATAAAAGTTATATTAAACTATTTTGAATGACCCTTGTCTACTTTTGCGTAATTTAAACCATGTAATCCATATAGTCATGAAATTGAAAAGATGCCTTTTGATGTTGTTGATGATCCTTTTCTCGCCACTGGTTTTCGCGCAGCAAGGCGGTGTTAATGTTACCGGATCTGTCGTTGAACAAAGTAGCGATACCCCTATCGAGCAAGCGACGATACGTTTGCTGAGCGTAAAAGACAGTGTCATGGTACGAGGTGTGGTGAGCGCCCGTAATGGTAGTTTTACCTTGAGAAACGTAAAGAAAGGAAGTTATTTACTATACGTCACATTCATCGGGTACGATCCTTTGTACCAGCCCTTGCAAATCACGGGGAAGAAAAATCCGGTAAACGTAGGTAAGCTTGAATTAAGCGACGGAGCGATCGAGTTGGATGAAGCCTTGGTTGTAGGTAAAGCACCCGAGGTCACCGTTCGCAACGACACCGTGGAATACAACGCGGATTCTTATAAAGTAACAGAAGGATCCGTTTTGGAGGATTTATTGAAAAAGATGCCCGGTGTGGAGGTGGATAGCGAAGGTAAGATCACCGTCAATGGGAAAGAGGTGAAAAAGGTAATGGTGGACGGGAAGGAGTTCTTCTCTGATGATCCGAAAGTGGCCTCCAAGAACCTTCCGGCCAAGATGATCGATAAATTACAGGTACTTGACAAGAAAAGCGACATGGCTCAAATGACCGGCTTCGACGATGGAGAAGAAGAGACCGTCATCAACCTGACCGTGAAACCCGGCATGAAGCAAGGTTGGTTTGGCAACGCATATGGCGGATACGGAAGTAAAGACCGATATGAAGGCAACGCCATGGTCAATCGTTTCGTGAATAACGACCAGATCACGTTCATGGGCGGAGCGAACAACACGAATAATATGGGTTTCTCCGATCTAGCCTCAACGATGTTCTCCGGTATGGGGGGCGGAGGAGGCCGGCGAGGAGGTTTCGGGGCAGGTAGCGGTATCACCTCTTCCGGGAACGCCGGATTAAACTTCAGCAAGGAATTCAATCCGGCCATCACTTTCGGGGGGAATACTCGCTATTCCCATTCCGACAATGACGCCCGCAGCAAGAGTGACCGGCAGAATATCCTTCCCGGAGCTAGTTCCTCCTACGATAATAGCGAGGCGATGAGCCGTACGAAGAGCGATAACTTTGGCGCGGACTTTCGCCTGGAATGGGAACCGGATACGATGACTCGACTTATCTTCCGCCCGAGTTTCAGCTTCAGTCACAGCATGAACGACAATTTCAGTGACGCTACCACCTTAGATAACGAACGGGACACGGTCAATACCAACAAATCCAGCAACTACTCGGAGAGTAACGGGTACAACCTAAATGCCAGCGTCGATTTCAGCCGTAAGCTGAATGACAAAGGACGTGTGTTCAGCGCCACCCTCTCCGGAGGCAATAGCGATTCGTACAGCAACGGCATGAACCGTTCCGACATCGTCTATTTCAACCAGGCCGAGGCTTTGAAAAACAACAATATCGACCAACGCTCACGTTACGACAACAAAGGCTTCAATTACCGGGCCTACGTATCGTGGGTAGAGCCGATCGGGCACGGCAATTTCATCCAAGCCACTTATAGTATCAGCCAGCGGAAGCAAGAAGCCTTGAAGAATGTCTACAACCAAGACGCCGATGGCATATACAACATATTGGATTCCGCCTACAGCCAAAGCTACCGCAATAACTTTATCAGCCAGCGGGCCAGCTTGAGCTTCAAGTCTCAACGGGCAAAGTTCAACTACACGATCGGCTTGAACTTGGATCCATCCTATTCCAGCAGCGAGAATTTCGTGGGAGACACTACTCTATCCAAGATAACCCGTAAGGTAGTCAACCTCTCCCCGATGGCTCAATTCAACTATATGTTCGATAAGCGCACGAATCTTCGTATCATGTACAATGGCCGTACCAGCCAACCGAGCATGACTCAATTACAACCGGTAGCGGATATCTCGAACCCGACAAACATCACGATCGGCAACCCGGATTTGAGCCCCCGTTATACGAACAACCTATTCATCCGTTTCCAACAGTTCATGCCGGAGAAACAACGGGCCCTTATGATCATGGCGAACGGCAGTTATATCATCAACGATATCGTAAGTTATACATCCTACAACCGAGAGACAGGTGTAAAGACCACCACTTACAAAAACGTAAATGGCAACTATAGCGGCAACGTCCGTATGATGTTGAACACCCCTTTGAGAAACAGGAAATTCTCCATCAACTCCATGACAATGGTCTCGTTCGCTAACAGCAATGGATATATCGACGAGGAGAAGAACACGAACCGGAATCTCATACTGTCCGAACGTGGTGGTATCGACTTTCGCTCCTCCTACCTGGATCTGGGCGTGAGCGGGAATATTCGTTACAACGCCACCAGCAACTCCCTGCAAAAGGAGAATAACCAGAACACCTTCAATTACGGAGCCAGCGGTTACACGACGATCTATCTGCCCTTCAATTTCAAGATAGAGAGTGACGTGAACTGGTCTGCCAACTCCGGCTACGGGGAAGGGTTCAAGCAGAACGAGATCCTATGGAACGCCTCAGCCTCTAAGTCTTTCTTGAAGAATAACCAAGGGACGCTCCGTTTCAAGATCTACGATATCCTGCAACAACGGAGCAATATCTCCCGTTCTGTTACCGCCAGCTATATACAGGACTCGGAATACAACACGCTAGGTAGCTACTTCATGGTGCACCTCATCTACCGGTTCAGCCTCTTCAAGGGAGGAGCCAGTACCAACGACGTGAAAGCGCCGGGCAGAGGCGGACGGAGGATAGGTCCGATGGGCCCGCCTCCGGGACATCGGTTTTAACCCATCAGGAGGTCATTGGGCTTTTCGGGTACAGTGCGTTTCCTGCTCCCGCGAGCCGGAGCGCCTCGACGCGCCACTGTATCTCGCGCAGATCGGAATTAAGGCGAAAACAAGAGCGTTTTTACGTATCGCGCCGACGCGTTTTCGTGTACTTACGTTGGAGCAAGATGCCGAAAAAGCAGGTTTTTCGCTCACGGAATCGCCGGAAAAAACGCCTTTTCGAGATCACGGAGATCACGTCGGAACAGGTAAAAGCCAATTTCTTGCGCCCTGGGCAGGAGAAGGGGAACAGCGACCCTGAGAAACCCGAGAACACTGAGGATCAAAAGGATAAGCCCGGATCAACGCCGCCTCCCTAAAGGGAGCCAGGGCGCAAAGGGCGCAAAAACAAGACCTCCGCTAAAAAAAATATATATATAAAAATATTCATCTTACTGTGTAAGTACGATGTAAATTTATATATATATAAAAGTTTTTATAAAGGCACGTAAAGATGCGCCCTTTGCGCCCTGCTCTCCTCGTTCGTCTCCCACCGGGACCCGGCCGG
>NZ_JAAKDT010000013.1 GCF_011038785.1 Parabacteroides sp. ZJ-118 | reverse complement strand
CCTCAAGGCGATAGTAGGCTTTGCGTTCACCCTTGCTGTTGGTTTTATAGACTGTTCCTATGTGCATGGGACAAAGGTCGGCATTGTACCGACGACAGCCAAAAGTCTGGGGGTACTACAGAGGGGGTATGGAACCAAAATAACCTGATTTTAACACATAGACACAGCAAAAACCGCATAAAACCATCGAAATTAAAGATTGTTTAACCTTACGAAAGGTCTATTGTGGCAATGTGGGTTAAGAAACTATTCGTATCTTTAACACCGGATAAATAACACATAATAAATATGAAGAAACTTTTTACCTATGTTCTTATGCTTTGCGCCAGCCTATCCGTTTCTGAGGCGCAACAAATTCAATATCCGGAGCCGATCCTGAACCCGGAGAGTTGTACGAGTATCATGGTTGGGAAAAAAGCCTCGGCGGATGGCTCCGTGATGACTAGCCACACCTGCGATAGTAACTACCGCACTTGGATGGATATCGTTCCTTCCGCCTCGTACGATCACGATACGACAACAACGGTCTATACCGGGCGTATGCACACCGAATACGCCGAGGGAACCCGGGGGATGATCGCGAAAGGAACACTGCCCGAAGCCCGATCTACGTACCAGTTCCTCAACACGGCCTATCCTTGTATGAACGAGAAGCAACTAGGCATCGGGGAAACTACGATCACCGGCCGGAAAGCCCTCGTTAATAAGAAGGGTATGTTCATGATCGAGGAGCTTCAACGAATCGCCTTGCAACGTTGCACGACCGCCCGTGACGCGATCCGCTTAATGGGCGAGCTGATCGAGAAATACGGATATGGCGACTGGGGCGAGTGCCTTACGATAGCGGATCCGAAAGAGGTCTGGCATTTCGAGGTCTTTGGCGAGGGACCGGATAAGATTGGTGGCGTATGGGCGGCGATCCGTATTCCCGACGATCATGTAGGGGTATCGGCGAATATCCCGCGTATCTCTAAGGTCGATCCGAAAGATACGGACAATTGCATGGCTTCCGCCAATGTATTCGAGGTAGCTAAACGTATGGGTTTCTGGGACGGGAAGAAACCGTTCCGCTTCTGGGAAGCGTACGGAGGCGGAAATTATTCCGGTGAGCTGAAATCCTTCAGTATCCGTGAATTCTTTCTATTGAACAAATTAGCTCCTTCTTTACATTTATCGTATGACGCGGAAGAACTTCCCATCAGCGTAAAACCGGATCGGCAGGTATCCGTGACGGATGTGATGGCTCTCCTCTCTGAAACGTACGAGGGTACGGAATACGATATGACCCGAAACTTGAAAGTAGCCATAAAGAAGAAAGATAATAACGAGACTGATACGGTTATCAGTCCGGTAGCCAATCCTTGGATGACCCGGGATATGGTAAACATGTTGAACGGGTTAAAACCGGATGCCGTAAAAAGCTACCGTTTGGTTGCCGTGCCACAATGCTCCTATTCTACCGTGATCCAGCTACGCGACTGGTTACCCGATGCGATAGGCGGCGTGGTTTGGATGGCCTATGATAATCCCGGACAAAGCCCCCGTATCCCCATCTTCTGTGGGACGAAAGACCTACCGGCTTGTTTCAAGATTTGCGGACAGCACCGTTACCGGGAAGATGCCGCCGTGTGGGCTTTCCGCCGTGCCAACAAACTCGCCACCGTACGTTGGGGAGCGACTAAAGATCGGATGAAAGCTTCTATCGCCCATTTTATGGAGAAAGGACAGACGGAACTTCCTTTCGTAGAGAGCCGTTACAAAGAGATTCTTGCCCAACAAGGTGAGGAGGCCGCGAAAGAATACCTGACCGGATATACCGCCGATTTCGCCGGAGCCACGATGCTACGCTGGAGAGAAATGGGAGATTCCTTCTGGACCCAATTCGAGAGAGGCTTCTAACCATCCCGCCCGATAGTAGAGACGGGGCACGCCTTGTCTCTACGACAATAATAACATAAACTTAAATTCATATACAATGAGAACATTCATTCTAACATGCGCTTTCGCGTTAGGTTCTTTGAGCACATTCGCCCAAGGCTACCAATTTACAGATGTAGTAAAGGTGCCCGCCACACCCGTCAAGAATCAAGCATCCACGGGAACCTGTTGGTGCTTCGCCACGACCTCTTTCATGGAGTCGGAATTACTCCGTATGGGAAAAGGGACATACGATCTCTCCGAGATGTTCATCGTCCGCCAGAAATATATGAACCAGTTGCAAGATAATTATATCCGCAAAGGCAGAGGTAATATTGGCCAAGGAAGTCTCTCCCACACCTTCATGAACGCATTCAACCAAGTGGGTATCGTCCCGGAAGAGGTGTACTCGGGTATCAACTACGATTCCGACCGACACAATCATGCCGAGATGGTAAAATATATCAAGGCGATCGCCACGACCGCCACGGATATGAAAAAACGGAGCCCGGAATATTACAAGCTAATCGATAACCTATTCGACACCTACCTGGGCAAACTTCCAGAGAAATTCATCTATCAAGGCAAGGAATATACCCCGAAGACATTCGCCGCCTCCCTAGGGTTGAATATGGACGATTATATCGAATTGACAAGCTTCACGCATCATCCGTATTACCGGAAATTCGAGGTAGAGGTTCCCGATAACTGGGAGCATGCGCAAATGTATAACCTCCCGTTGGATGAGATGATGCAAGTCGCGGATTATGCGTTAAATAATGGCTACACGGTATGCTGGGATGGCGACGTGAGCGAGAAAGGCTTCTCTTTCAAGAATGGAGTGGCGATCAACCCGGAGGTGAAAAAAGTAGAGGATTACTCGACTACCGACCGCGCCCGTTTTGAGAAAATGGACGAGAAGGGACGTCTGGAAGAGGTCTACAAATTCGAGAAGCCTTTCCCGGAAGTAAACGTTACCCCGGAAGTCCGTCAAGAAGGCTTCGAGTCATTCGTCACGACCGACGACCATTTGATGCACCTTACCGGCATCGCCAAGGATCAGAACGGGACGAAATATTATATCACGAAGAATTCTTGGGGAACGGAGCGTAATACGTTCGGCGGTTACCTCAACATGTCGGATAGCTTTGTCCGTGCCAAGACCATTTATATCATGGTACATAAAGACGCTATCCCGAAAGCGATCAAATCAAAACTAGGTATTTATTAGAACAATGCCCATCGTAAGGTACTTACGATGGGCATTCAAAGCTCCTTAGAATGGGCATTATAAACTCCTTAGAATGGGCATCCGCGGAAATCACGGATGCCCATCTCTTTTTCTCTCATCGGACCAGCCTCAGCTCTTCGATCAACCTTGGGCATTTGCCCCATTTATCGATCATGAAAAGGACGTAGCGGATATCTACGCCGATGCAACGTTGCAAATCCGGTTCAAAAGCGATATCGCCACTCATCGCCTCCCAGTTGCCATCGAAAGCGAGTCCGATCAAACGGGCGTTTTTATCGAATACCGGGCTGCCGGAGTTACCCCCGGTGATATCATTGTTCGAGAGGAAGCACAACTGCAACTCCCCTTTTTCATTCGCGTAAGGCCCGAAATCACGGCTACGAACCAGATCCAGTATCTCCGGTTGTACCCAGAACTCATCGCTCGTCGAGTCCTCTTTCTCCAGGATACCTTTATCCGTAGAGTAATAATTGTACCATGCGGCATCATAAGGGCGATACCCTCCGATAGAACCATAGCTCAGGCGCATCGTGAAATTAGCGTCGGAAGACAACGCTTTCTCCGGATACATCTCCTTCAAGCCCGCGAAATACAAACGTCCTCCCTTCGCGATATCATACTCCGCGTCGCCCATCAACTGCCGCAACTGGAAGATAGGCATCCATACGGACAGGCTCAGCTCAGCCGCCGGGTCTTTTCTCAATTTCTCATATTTCTTCGGATTTCTCAACATCTCGGCGATCTTGTCGTACGACAACAGGGAGGTTTTCTTAAATACATCCGCCGCATATTTCTCGTAATTCCCTTTATACTTCTTATCAACGTGCGTATAAATATCCGGCAAGAACTCCGGAGATACACGCTCCTTCACGATCTTCATCATCGCGGCCAATACCTTCTGATCCAAAGAGGGTTCATAATCCTTGAAGAACGGTTGGATACGGTCCTCTAAAAAAACCGTGATCTCTTCCGGAGTAGCTCCGTTTACATCCACCGATTGCACCATGCGGGCCAAGCGGATGATCTCCGCTCCACCGGGAAACGCCTCATTCAAATAGGTCAAGGCCTCTCTATAGGTATTGGTCGAGGTATATCCATTCTCCAACAAATTCAAGACCTCGCCATATTTAGCGCCGCGGGCCTGATCTTTCGCTACCCAATCAGCGAAGGCCGTCTCCTCCGCACGTTTACGCTCGATCACATTCAGATTCGCCAAGCCTTTATTCATACCGATCGCATTCTTCCAATAATTGGAGCTTCCCGCGTATTTGGAGGCATATTTGATACGTACAGCGTCGCTAGCCGACATCGCCTCTTTCCAGATGCCTTGCTTGATGCCACGCACCTCGATACGGGGCTTATTGCTATGCTCGATACGCTGCTGCACGCCCCAAGAGCACAAATAGCGATCCGTGCTTCCCGGGAAACCGATTGTCATGGCATAATCCTTATCTTGATAGCCTCGCATAGATACCTCCGCTACGTATCTCGGGGTATAAGGCTTATTAGCCGCGTTGTATTCCGCCGGTTTATTATCCGCGTTGGCGTAGACGCGGAATACGGAAAAATCACCGGTATGCCGAGGCCACATCCAGTTATCCGTATCGCCGCCGAACTTACCGATAGAGCTAGGCGGAGCGAAAACCATACGCACGTCACGATAGACATCGTACACCACCAGGAAATATTTATTATTGTTGTAGAAGGGAACGACGTCAGCCGCCAGGAACTCGTTATCTCCCACGGAATCACAAATCACACGACCGATAGAATCGGCCGCCGACAAACGCTGGAACTCATCCTCGATACCGGAGATCTGGCTGTTGATACGATCGCTCACGTCTACGGTCTCTTTCAAGTAACGTACCGTCAGGCCCGGGACCGGAAGTTCTTCCTGCTTGCTTTGGGAGACGAAACCATCCTTCAGATAGTCGTGCTCCACGCTACTCAGCTGCTGGATGGCCCCGAAGCCACAATGGTGATTCGTGAAGATCAGCCCCTCGTCAGAGACCGTGATACCGGTACATCCCCCACCGAAGATTACCACGGCGTTCGCCACGCAAGGATCCGTCTCACTATACAACTGATCGTAGGATGGGGTAAAACCCAACTCGGCCATTCTCGCCAGATTCTGCTTATTTAATTCCTTCAGCACCCACATGCCCTCATCGGCATACAACGGGCCCGAAGCGGCTAAAAGCAGCAAAGCCGCCCACATTCTTTTCATTAATCTCATCGTACTTTTATTCGTCTAAATTATTCGATTAGTAATTTAATATTCTCCATCTCCACACGGGCCGACAGCCATTCCCTGATCTTCTTACGTTCCGCCTCTTTAATGGTCGCCTTGCTTTTCAGATAAACCAGCATAACCGTATCCGGTTTCGCCGTCTCCGTATCTACGATATACGTATGCGAGCAGGACGCCTCGACCACATAGGGGAAAAGGACCTTCATCTCCGGGATCAACTCGGATGTCAGCCGCCTATAGCTTTGGTATTTGTCGACCTTCCGTTTCAACGAATCGATCTGGACGGCCTGCGCACGCAGCACCTCCTCGCTATTCTTATACAAATCCTGCATCAGGAGGCTTTTCAGCTCATTGATATCCGCGGCCTCTTGTCCGAAACCCTGCTGCACGACCAGATGCACATCCTTCAATCCATACTTGGGTAGTTTGGCCCGGGCGTTGGCGATCACCTCATCCGGCACCGTCTGGCCGATCAAGACGACCTTCACCTCCTTCCTCTCGCTCGTATCCGTAACGACCTTATTCAGGATTTGCGTATTCGGGAAGGTCAGCTCCTCCGCCACGAAGTTGCGCACCCGGTCGTTGAAATAGCTACTCCGGATCAAGTTATAACTCAAGAAGAGGCTCGGCACGGTCGTAAAAAAAACAATGATACCCACGTAACGTGTCACGATCTTCTCCCGCTGTTTGTCCAGGAACACTTTCTTCGGATATTTCAACAAGCGGACGACGACAAACGTAGCCAGGCTGATAAAAACCGTGTTGATAAAATACAGGTAGAAAGCGCCGAAAAAGTAATACAAATTGCCGCTCGCCAATCCGAATCCGGCCGTACAAAGCGGAGGCATCAAGGCCGTGGCGATCGCCACGCCCGGGATCACGTTGCCCTTGCTCTTTGTCGAGCTCGCCACGATTCCGGCCAAACCGCCGAAGAAGGCGATCAATACATCGTATACCGTAGGTTGCGTACGGGCGAGCAACTCGCTTTGCGCCTCGCTGATCGGGGAAACCAAGAAATATAAGGTGGAGGTAATTACGCTAAAAACCGTGGCGGTGGCGAAATTGCGGAACGAGCGCTTGATCAACTCGAAATCGGAGATTCCCAGCCCCAGGCCGAATCCCATGATCGGCCCCATCAACGGCGAGATCAACATAGCGCCGATAATCACGGCCGTAGAATTCGTATTCAACCCGAGAGAGGCCACGAAGGTGGCGAAGATAAGGACCCATAAATTGGTCCCCTTAAATTCGACGCCCCTCTTGATGGATTCTATCGTGTCCAATTCGTCCTCTTTCTCTTGCCGGACATCGAAATTGCGGACGAAGAAATCCCTGATCTGTTTGTATAGCAATCCTTTTTCCATGCGCTGTTCGTCTTGTTCCATGTTTATGCAAAGATATTCCAATTGTTTGTTTCTCGAGCTATTTAAAATCCCTTTTAACCATAAATAGGACGAATAGGCCCAATAAGATCGTGCGGTATCCCAGCCGGAGCCACTCGGGCCGTATCGGAAACGCCATGCCTGCCACGTATAGCGCGGCCGCCACTCCGAGGTAAAGGAACGCGGACCTCAGGTCGTACTCGATCGGAAATTTCTTTTGCCCCACGAGATAGGAGAGCAGCATCATCAGTAAATTGCAAAAGAACGATGCCCACGCGCAAGCCATATACCCCCGCGAGGGGCCGAACAGCCAGATGATCGAGACCGTGGCCACGCACCCGATCGCGGAGAAATAGGCACCCCAGCGCGTCTGGTCGGTCAGCTTGTACCAGAGGGAGAGGTTGAAATAAATACCAAAGAACAACTCGCCCAGCATCACGATCGGCACCACCCGCAGTCCGGGATAGTAGGCCGGCCCGACAAAGTACTTCAGGATATCGAGATAGAACATCACCGCGAGGAAGATGAACAGGGCGAACAGGATGAAATACCTCATCGCTTCCGCGTAGGCGCTCTTGCTGCCGTCGCGCTTGTCCTTGGCGAAAATGAAGGGCTCGTAGGCATACCGGAAAGCCTGCGTGAACATGACCATCACCACGGCGATCTTGAAGCACGCGCCGTATATGCCCAACTGCTCGCTCGCGTACGCCTTGTCCTCGAACAAGAAGGGGAACAGGATCTTATCCGCCGTCTGGTTAAAGATACCGGCGATGCCGAGTATCAGGATCGGGAAGGAATAGCGCAGGATCTGCCGCAGGAGCGCCGCGTCGGCTCTCGCCCGCAGGCCCGGCAGGATGTCCGGGAGCAGGAGCAGCAGGGTCGTCAGTGTGGTGAACACGTTCGCCACGAACACGTAGCCCACCCCATAATCCGGGCGATAGAACCAACTCACCGCCTCCGGATGGCGCGTATGCAACCACGGGCAGGCGATCAAGAAGAACAGGTTCAAGAGAATATTCAAGAAAATGCCCAGCAGCTTAATCCCGGCGAAACGCCAGGCTCTCCCCTGATACCGGAGGTAGGCGAACGGGATGCAGCAGAAGGCGTCTACCGCCACGATCCCCGCCATCATCCCGACATACTCCGGATGGTCGCCATACCCCAAGCCGGCGCTGATGGCCGGCAACAAGGCGAAGACCGCCACGCCGAACAGCGCCGAGCTCCCCAGCAAGCAATACAGCACGGAGGCGTAGACCCGCGTCGGCTCTTGCTCCTCTTTCTTGTTGATGAAGCGGAAAAACCCCGTCTCCATGCCATAGGTGAGCAAGACCAGCAGCAGGGCCGTCCAGCCGTATAAGTTCGTCACGATCCCGTACGCACCCGTCCCGTCCAGCACGCGCGTGTACACCGGCACCAGCATCCAATTCAGGAAACGTCCCACGATGCTACTCAATCCATAAACAGCCGTCTCTTTAGCGAGCCGCTTCATTCCTCCTGCCATATCGTATCTGTCTAATCAAATAAAGCGCCTTGCCCGCCCGCCCGGGCGCGCCCCAGGTGGGTATACGCCAGATCGGTGACCTCGCGGCCGCGGGGCGTGCGCTTGATGAAGCCCTCCTTGATCAGGAAAGGCTCGTACACCTCCTCGAGCGTCCCGGGGTCCTCACCCAGGGCCGTGGCGATGGTCGTCAGCCCGACCGGGCCGCCCTTGAATTTATCGATGATCGTCGTCAGCAGCTTGTTATCGATCTGGTCTAGCCCATACCGGTCTATGTTCAACGCCTCCAGCGAGAAGCAGGCGATCGCCCGGTCGATGTCCCCGTTCCCCTTCACCTGGGCGAAATCGCGCACGCGGCGCAACAGGGCGTTGGCGATACGGGGCGTGCCCCGGCTGCGGGAGGCGATCTCCCGGGCGGCGCTCGAGTCGCATCTCACGCGCAGGATATCGGCGCTGCGAAGCACGATCTTCGTCAGCGTCTCCACGTCGTAATACTCCAAGTGCATGTTGATGCCGAAACGGGCGCGCAGCGGGCTGGTCAGCAAGCCGCTGCGGGTCGTGGCGCCGATCAGGGTAAAGGGGGCCAGGTCGATCTGTATCGAGCGGGCGCTCGGCCCCTTGTCGATCACGATGTCGATCCGGTAGTCCTCCATGGCGGAATAGAGGTATTCCTCCACGACCGGGCTCAACCGGTGGATCTCGTCGATGAAGAGCACGTCGTTCTTCTCCAGCGAGGTCAGCACCCCGGCCAGGTCGCCCGGCTTATCCAGCACCGGCCCCGACGTGACCTTGAAACCGACCCCCAGCTCGTTCGCTATGATATTCGACAACGTAGTCTTTCCCAACCCGGGAGGCCCGTGCAGGAGCACGTGATCCAGCGCCTCCTTACGCATGCGGGCCGCCATGACGAAGACCCTCAGGTTCTCCACCACCTTCGCCTGTCCGCTGAAGTCGCGAAACGAGAGCGGCCGGAGCACGTTCTCGTACTCTCGCTCGCTCTCCGGCGCCCGGGCGTCTCTTATATCAAAATCCTCTTTCATACGCGTGTTCTTTGACGCGCAAAGATAACCCATAAACGACAGATTCACGAACAGGACGGGATAAAATATTCCCGGACGGCGCCGCGGGGGCCCGCCGGAGGGGAGGGGGAGGGCCTACGGGTCGAGGTAGCGCTTCTTGAAGATATCCAGGCAAAGCAGGAACAGGGAGACCAACAACGGCCCGAAAATAATCCCCATGAACCCGAACAGGGACAACCCGATCACGACCCCGATGACGGTGACCAGCGGGTGTATGTCGGCCAGCCTCTTTTGCAGGATGAAGCGGATCAGGTTATCGGCGTTCGTGATCACGAGCAGGGCGTAGAGGGTCAGCCCCGCGGCATGCACCCAATCGCCGGTCAGGGCCAGGTAGGCGGCCAGCGGGACCCAGACCAGGGCGGTCCCCACGAGGGGGATGACCGTGGCGATACAGGTGAGGAACCCGAACAGCAGCGGGTCGGGGGCGCGGAAGATGAAGTAGCCGGCCATCGCCACGACCCCCTGTATCACCGCCAGGAGCGGGATGCCTATGGCGTTCGACTTTACGATCGTGCGGATCTCGTTGAGCACCTCGTCCTTGTTCGGGTCATTGAACGGGAACAGGGTATACAGGTAGTTTTCCATCCTCCTCCCACCCATCAGCATGAAGTAGAGGATGAAGATCAACACGATGACATTCACGGCGAAACGGCCCAGGCTGCCCACCAGGAATTGCCCGATCCGCGGGAGCATGGCGGCCGCTCTCGCCAGGTTCTCGCTGCCCAGCGCGTCAAAGCCGGTCTTCTCCCGGACCAGGTCCGCCATACGCTGGCCGGCGTCCAGCAGCAGGGCCGGATCCACACGGATGTCCTGGATCTTGCTGACGACCAGCCAGACCGACAACGTGAACGGGACCAAGAAGCATACGACCGTCTCGCCGAGCAGCAGCAGCGCGGCAAAGAGCGGTCTCATCCTCCGCCTCTCCGTCAGGTAGCGCAGCTGCCCGCGCAGCAACAGGTAGAGGGTGATGGCTCCCAGTATGCCGCCAAGGAAGGGGATGATCTTGAAGAATAAAAGGACCCCGAGCCCTAACAGGATGGTGATCAGCGCGTATTTCCAGTACTGTTCTTTTACGTTTCCCATATACATGCGTGTCCTTGTTTCCCTGAGAACAAGATCGGAGGGGTCATTGTTTATCGGAAATGGCCGCCACGCCCATCGGGATGCCTCCCGAGGCCTCGGGAGGCCTTTTCTCACCGCATCCCCCTCGTCCGGATCACTCGGGGCGGTAAGGAACCCACGCGAAGCGATCCTTCGGGGAGGATGGCGGATCGTACCGGATCTCCCGGTCGACGCCCGGGGTGGCGGATCGCAAGCGCGGCGACCGGCCGGTGATCTCGTAGAGGGCCTGTCCCAGCAGGGGATCGCCCAGATCCCCGAACGGCACCAGGTCCCACCTGAACTCATCGATCGCCACGTCGGGCGGGAAGCCCTCCTCGTAATCGGCCTCCCGGTTCTTGTTGTAAATGCGGAAGGTGACGGGGGAGAGGATCCAGCCATATCGCTCGGACTCGTCGTAGATGGTCATGCCGACCGTCTTGCCCAGCGTCTGCTTGCCGATCACCCGTACCTCCAGGTAGGGGCGGAGCGCGTTTATGATCAGCTCGGAGGCGGAGGCCGTGGTGGAGCCGGTCAAGACGAACAGCCGCCGTAGGTCCAGGTTGCCGGCCAGCACCTCGGTCGTCTTGAGCAGCGGCAAGGTCTCGTTCTTACGGCTGTTCTTGTCGTTGTACGCCAGGATGCACAAAGGCTCGCCCAGGGCGCTCTCGCGGGCCAGCAACGAGGCCAGCAGCTGGGCGCAATTGACAAGCCCGCCCCCGTTGTAGCGCAAATCGAGCACGAGCTCGTTGACGCCGCGGCTCTTGAACCGCTCGAAGAGCTGCCGCAGGCGAAGATTATACCGGGTGTCGCTGTAATCGTATTCGTCCGGCCCGGCGGCGAAACGGTTGTACATCAAATAGCCGATCCGCCGATCGCCGTACGTGTACACGGAATCCTTCAAGAAGGGGGTATCCTCGACCGCCCGGGAGGCCTCCAGGGTGACCACCCGCGTCGGGGCCAGGCCCTTGCCATTCTCCACGACCGCCCCCAGCTGGAGGGATACGCGGCCGCCGCTCCTCAACCGGTCATAGTCCTGGATCGTCCCCCACGAGCCGTTCACGCCCAGTATCCAGTCTCCCCGCCTCAACCCGGCCTCCTCGGCGGGCGAGTCCTCCAGCACGTAGAGGACGAGGGCCAGGTTATAGGTACGGCCCCCCTCCGTGAGGCTGGAGATCGCGAAATCGAACCCGTAGGAGTCGCTCGCGTCGCGGATGCTCTTCGTCGCGGATGCCTTCTCCAGCCGCGAGAAGTAATGATGACCCTCGGGAAGCGCCTTCCCGTCTTTATCGGACAGCAGGCTTTTAAAGAACGCCTCCGGATCCAGGCCAAAATCCAAGGCGCTTTGATCGGGGCACTCGGAATACCACAGGTAATTCGCCCGCATCGTCTGCTCGATCCATTGATTCACCGCGTTGTCGGTCTCCGGGATGACCACCTCCTCCTTCTCGCAGGCGGAGCAGGCCAAGAGGCTCAGGAGGGCGATCGTGTAACAGGTATGATTCATGGTGCGTATATCTAATTAAAAACAGCCCTTCCCTCGCGACGGAAAAGGGCTGCCGGATATTATCAGGGACAAATTTAGGAAATAATTGCCAACTGATTTGTATTTTTGTCTCTCGAATTACAAATAGCACCCAAAGATGAAGATACTAGTGACATACGACATGTTCCGCGAGGGATTCGCCGAGTTGGAGAGGAGGTACGAGGTTACCTTCCCCGCGGGAAGAGATTTTACGTATGAGGAGGTTTTCGAGAGGATACCCGAGTACGATGTGCTCTGCTCCATGTTCGACTTCCCGGTAGACAAAGCGTTGATCGACCACGCACCGAGGTTGCGGCTGATCGCCAATTACGCCGTCGGCTACAACAACATCGACGTGGCCTACGCGGTCGGGAAGGGGCTGACCGTGGCGAATACGCCGGACCCGGTCACGGCTCCCACCGCCAATCTCGCGCTCGGCCTGATGCTGGATACCGCCCGGCGAATCACGGAGTGCGATCGTAAGCTGCGCACGCTGCGAACGGGCATGAAGGTGGGCGTGCTGGAGAACCTCGGCATGCCGGTTACCGGGCAGACCCTCGGCATCATCGGCATGGGGCGTATCGGCAAGGCCCTGGCCAAGCGGGCGAATGCGTTGGGCATGGAGGTGATCTACCACAACCGGCATCAGCTGCACATCGAGGAGGAGACGAGACGGAATGTCACCTATGCCTCCAAGGAGGCGCTTTTGGCGACGGCCGATTTCGTATCCCTGAACGCCCCTTATACCCCCGAGACCCATCACATCATCGGCGAGGAGGAGCTCAAGCGGATGAAACCTTCCGCCATCCTGATCAACACGGCCCGCGGCACGCTGGTGGACGAGCATGCCTTGGTAAAGGCCCTGCGGGAGGGCACGATCCGGGGCGCCGGCCTGGATGTGTTCGAGTTTGGAGACTATCCCCTCCCCGAGCTGCTGGAAATGGACAACGTCGTATTAACCCCTCATATCGGCACCCAGACGACGGAGACCCGTATCGTCATGGTGCGCGCGGTATGCGACAACGTGATCGGGTTCTTGGAGGGCGACCGTCCCGTATCACGCGTACTCCGGCCATGACAGCGGCGTTTATCCTATCCGAGCTACGGTCGGTCGGCACGCCCGAGAAGGCGGCTCACCTGAGCCGCTTTTTCAAGACCGGTCCCGGTCAATACGGCGAGGGAGATCGGTTCCTCGGGGTGGTCGTCCCGCTGACCCGCAGCATAGCGAAGGCCAACCAGGCGACCCCTCTCGACGAGCTACAGCTGCTGCTGGACAGCCCGTGGCACGAGGCGCGTCTGTGCGCCCTGCTGATCTTGGTCTATCGCTTCCGCTCCCGGAAAGCGACGCCGCGAGAGCGGGAAGCCATCTTCCGGTTCTACCTGAAGAACGCACGGCGTTGCGATAACTGGGATCTGGTAGACTTGAGCTGCCGGGACATCGTCGGCGAGTACCTGGTGGACAAGGACCGTGCCCCCCTCTACCGTTTGGCCGAGAGCGAGAACCTGTGGGAACAACGGATCTCGATCGTCTCCACGTGGGCGTTCATCCGCCGGTATGATTTCGCGGACACCTTGAGGCTGTCCGAGCGATTGATGGGCCATAAGCATGATCTGATACATAAGGCGGTCGGGTGGATGCTGCGCGAGGTCGGCAAGAAGGACCGGCAGACGCTTACCGATTTCCTGGAACGCTACGCGACCCGCCTTCCCCGTACGGCGCTCCGCTACGCGATCGAGCATTATCCGGAACCCGAGCGGCGCTATTTCCTGAAGAAGATCCACGACATCTCGTCGGTGTGCGTGTATTGCGCATCCAGCACGAAGATCGCCCCGATCTATTTTAACGCCGCCGAGGAATTGGGGCGTCTTTTGGGCAAGCGGAAAATACGGGTGATCAATGGCGCCGGCAATATCGGCTTGATGCGCGCCGTCTCCGACGCCGCATTAGCGGCCGGCGGGACGGTAACGGGCGTTATCCCCCGTTTCATGGTGGAGCAGGATTGGTACCACAAAGGCTTGACGGAGCTGATCGAGGTCGAGACGATGCACGAGCGCAAACAGCTCATGGCAAACCGCTCGGACGCGGTGATCGCCCTTCCCGGCGGGTGCGGCACGTTGGAGGAACTCCTGGAGATCATCACCTGGAAACAACTCGGCCTCTACCTCAACCCGATCGTGATCCTCAACGTCAATCATTATTATGATCCCTTGTTCGAGCTTTTGAGGAACGCCATGAACGAGAATTTCATGCGCCCCCAGCACGTCGGGCTGTGGGCGGTAGCCGACACGCCGGAAGAGGCCATCCGCCTCATCCACACCGAGCCGAGATGGGACGCGAGCCTCCGGAAGATCGCGGCGATTTGACAAGCAGATATATACATACAGAGAATTAAAATGAATATGATCATGAAAAAGTTAGGTTTAGTAATGGTGGGGTTGATCCTGTCAAGGATCGCTTTGTTCGGCCAGCCACAGACGGCGGCGGGTATCGTGGAAAAGGAAGTGCTTCGGAGTGAAGATGTGATTTTCCGGCAGATCGATGAGCATACCTGGTTGGGGACCGGGAATCTGATGGCGAACGAGAGCCTGTATCTGATTGAGGGAGAAACGAGGGCGATCTTGATTGACGCCGGGACAAAGATCAAGGACTTGGATAAGCTCGCAGCTTCCATCACGGACAAGCCGGTCACGCTGGTCGCTACACACGTGCATCCGGACCATACAGGCTCGGCCATCGATTATTTCCCGGAGATTTATATCAATCCGGCAGATACGATAGGCATACCGGAATTTATGCCGGATTATAAAGGTAAAGTTTGTTTCCTTAAAGACGGCGAGATACTGGATCTGGGTGGGCGTACCCTGGAGGTAGTCTTTACTCCCGGGCATACTCCTGGCTCGACCACGTTTGTGGACAAAGATGCCGCTTACGGCTTTAGCGGCGACTCTTTCGGCTCGGGTAACCTATTGCTGGGAGTTGACTTCTCCACGCTTATCTCCGCTTGCGAGAAGATGAGTACGGTGATCGAGAAATACGGTATCAAATACCTCTACCCCGGACATTATTTCGGAATGAACAAGGAGACGCCTCAACGCGTAAAAGACATGATCACGATGAGCGAGGAGATCTTGTCCGGTAAAGCGCAAGGCGAGCCTAATCCGAAAGGGATGCTGGGGTTGGACCGGGTATATACGAAGTATGGCGTTCGTATAAATTACAAGAAGGAGAGCCTGAGATAATAGAGCCCGGGTATTCACTTCTGGGGCAGGATCGCTTGATTGACCTGCGGAGTCCGGATGCCCGGTTTCAATTCCCCGTTGATGATGGTCAACCGGTTGCCTTGGATAACCGCTCCCGCCCCGGCACGGGCCAGCTGCTCGTATTCGCCCAGATCGCTCCATGCTTTCGCGGACAGGTCGTATTGCAGCAAGGCGGTATTGAACCGGTACCATTCCACCGGGTGGTGCATATAGGCCTCGGCTTCCGCTCGCAGGCGGGTAACGGCCGCCGGATCTTGAGCGGCCTCTGCCTTCGCTAAATGGATCGGGCGGGCGATGGCGGCTAGGAAGCAATCGTAGTTCACACCTCCCATAAATAAGATTTTATCCGTTTGGAAAGTCACGGCACAGCCACCTGTCAGGGTACGGTTCGCGCCGTCCTTAAACGGGGGAAGGAGGGTCTCCTGTCGCCACGTGGAAGTTGCCGGGTCGAATGCCAATACATCCGTCGGGACAATGGGTTCCTCTTCGTTTCGGATGGGCTGGAAGCCCCCGGCCAGATAGACGCATGTACCCTGGGGGCTTTCTCCGGCCGCTAATACCGGTTGTACACGGGCCGCTCCCGGGAAGTCCGGCAGTTGTTCCCATCCCTTCTCGAGCCGTGCGAGGGTAAGGCGTAAGAAGGTGTGGCAGGGTTGTCCGTTCTCATTTCCCCCTGCTACGTAAATTTCCTGTCCGGTAAAGGCCGCCGAGAGGTTATCCATTGGAGACGGCAAGGAGGGTAAGGCGCAAACCGTTACCTCCCCTTTCGCGGGGTTATAGGAGATACGGCAAACATCGCCCCAGGAAGAATCACTGTTGTTTCCTCCGATGCAAACGATACCTTCCGGGGTGGAAACCGTGGCGCCGTAGGCGGCGGGACGCGGCAATCGGCCGATCTCTTTCCAGCCGTCGGGAAGAAGGGCAAATATCTCGCTATAATAGCGCTTGGCTCCTCCCTCGGTGACGGGCTTGTCCGGGAAATTGCAACCTCCGGCGACGATCAATGTCTCGTTATGGACGCCGGCAAATGGGGCGGAAACGCCAAGGGAAACCGTATCGGCCGCTCCCGGCAGATCCGGTAATTTTGTCCAGTTTATCATGGTGTCCTCTTTTTTAGATACAGGCTGGCCGCATCCCGCCACGCAGAGTAGCAGGAGGAACAACCAACCGGTGATTTGTTGTTTATTATACATAGCCTATTCTTTTACAGCCCGGAATGTAGAGGCCGGCATACCCGCCTCGTTTACAAGATTCGCGCTCGTGAAGGGTTGCCAGCCGTAGCGTACCAGCTTCGGGTGGGTCACCCGGTCGCTCCACACCTTTACTTTCCCGTTCTCTACCAGGGCTCGCGCCGGATGGAAAAGCCCCTCCTGCCCAGCGATCTCGAACGTGCGGATGGGTGCCCCGTCGGAAGTTCTCAAGCCATTCGCGTAATCGAAAGTGATATAGGCGGCGTCATCGGTAAACGTCGCGTCGCGGAACAATGGGCCGGATGGGATTACGTTATGTCCGTAGGTCTTGTTCAAGGCCCAACAGGCCAGTCGTTCGCCAATCTCTTTCTTTTGGGTCGGATGGACGTTTAAAGAATCCCCGCGATCGCTACTCACGGCCATACCCGTATTCGATACGGTTTGCATCAGGCGGCGTTGGCTGTCCCTGAACCAAGTCCAGCTCGGTCGGTCCATGCCAGATAGCTGAACATAGTAGAAAGGCAGATCGGAGTTCCAATACCGGCGCCAACTGTTCACCAATAGCGGGAATAGCCGCTCGTGCGCTTCCATGTTATGAGCGTTCGATTCCCCTTGGTACCAGATGATCCCTTTGACGGGATATCGATGGAGGGGTTGGATACCCGCCTCGAACAGATAGCAAGGCTCATACGGATGGCGTTGGAGCGGGTTGGATGCTTGCTTGATGTTTAGGGCCGCCCGTTCACGTACCCAATCTTGGATAAAGTCGTTCTTCGTCCAATCCTGTAAGATATCCGGGAACTCGAACTCCAGCGTTTTCCGGTCGATCCATGCCTCCGTAGGCGAGCCGCCAACAGCGTTCAATAGTAATCCTACGGGTACTTGCAAGCTATCGGCCAACATGCGCCCGAAGGCAAATCCGATGGCCGAGAAGCGTGCGGTATTCCGGGTGTCGCATACCTCCCATTGGGCGTCGTGATAATATTGCAGGCGGTTCAATGAATCCAATACGGAAGCGTCCCATTCCACGGCGTAAGTCTCCCAGCGGGGCTTTAGGTCGAATAAACGGATTTGCGGGTGTTGTCTCGCATAATCCAGTTGTTGCTGCTGTTCTTCTTTTACGCTCTCGTTTACCCGGAACGCCATATTGGATTGCCCGGAGCATAGCCAGACTTCCCCGGCTACTACATCCCGGTAGTTCAGCGTGCGGCCGGGGGTAGAAACCGTTAAGGTATAGGATTTCCCGCTTACCCGCAAGGGATCGAGCGTGACCGTCCATTTCCCGTTCGCGCCTGCTGAGGTCTCCTTCTTTTGTCCGGCGATGGTAACGGTTACCTTCTCCCCTTGGTTGGCGATACCGGATATAGGAAGCGGTTGATCCCGTTGCAAGACCATCCGGTCCGAATAGATGGCGGGAAGCTGTAATCCTCCGTAATCTCCGGTTAGCGCCCCATAAACGGTGCGGGCCAAGATACCGGCACCTTCCGTGTTGGGATGCAATGCGTCGGGCAATAGATCCGGACGATCGTATAAGCCCTCCTGCAAATCGACCAAGGTCGCGCCGGCTATCCGGGCAATTTCTTCGATAAGCGCTTGCTCCATCCAATACCAGTCTCTTGTACCGGATTTGAAACGATGATGGCGGTGAGATATCGGTGTCATGCGGCAAACCCACACCTTGCATCCCGGATTGGCTTTCCGGAAGGATTCGATCAAGGAAAGGTAATCCCGAACAAATTCATCCCGGTAATTCGGCCATGCCCGAGGATCCGTATCATTCAATCCCAGATGGATGATCACGTAATCCCCGGCAAACTTCAATGCCTTTTGATACGCCTCTTGTTGGGTATAGGGACGATATCCCTTGTTTAATAGCGTAGCCCCGCTATGCCCGAAGTTCTCCACCTCGTAGGTATCGCCAAGCATCCGTTGCAATTGGGCCGGGTAGCAGTTGGCCTCCCGGTTCTCGATTCCGTAACCATAGGTTATGCTATTACCTACGCAAGCCACCTTGATCTTTTGCGCCTGCCCCATGAGAGCAAAAGCGAGGAAGATCGATAAGATTCCTGTTATTTTTCTCATCGCATTCAATCGAATTAGAGGTTATTTAAGTTGTTTATCTGCCGAGTAGACCAATCCTTCCACTGCGTTCTCTCCATCGGGCGTGACGCAAACGAACGTAAACATCCATTTTACCAAACGGACTTCGGGGGTATTGAACACGCCGACCGGAAGCTTCATCAATACCTCGTTCTCCGGATCGATCGCGGGAATGCCCGATTGCATTTTGCCCCGGTAACTCCACAGCTGCACCGTGTCGATCTCACCCGGTTTGTACTTCCATCCCGGGTTCCAAGAGATCACTTGTTTCCCTTTCGCACGGATGTAAGCGACCATCTCGGGTACGAACCTTGGATTGGTAAACTTTACCTCGTCGGCCCCGATATGTAAGTAAGGGACCTCCTCGGAATTGAGGGGGACTCCGTCCAATTTGTCAACCAAGGAAATCTCTATCTTGTATCGGCTGTCCGGTTGGACGCTTACCGGCAGCTCCTCCGGAAATTCCATCAGGATGGAACGGAGCTTCCCTTCGGAAGAAACCGCGATTTCCTTCGGATGGAACGAGGCGTTTGTCCGGACGTATTTTTGGGGCAAGGGCAATAAAACAGGATTCCGGGCCTGTAAAGACCCGGAAATGCTTACATATGCAATAAAGATAAAATTCAGTAACCTCATAGATTGTTTCTCTAAGGGATGAGATCCGTTAGCTTAACGGCTTGGAAGGTCATATGCGCCACGCTTGACTCGTAAAAGATTCCAACTGTTTCCTTATCGATCATGGAGAGACAGGAATATCCCCAGCCCTCGGCCTCGTCTAATAAAACTTGATGCTCCGTAGGCCAAGTAAGTCCGCCGTCCAGACTCGCCTTGATCGTGATATGATTACGCCCTTTTGCCGTGTTCGGGTTGGAGAAGAGTAAAAGGTCTTTGCCGGTGATGTTGTCCTTGGCGTTTACCTTGATCAAACTGGCCATACAAACGGGTTCCTGCAAGGCGCTGCGGCTAGAAGGATGCTCCGTCCATGTCTTGCCTAAATCCTTTGTAGTGGACACGGCACGGCTACCGCCTCGGTTATCGCGCATATTTAGCATCAATACGCCCGGCTCTACCTCGGCAACTTGCGCCTCGGTGGTATTCGTGCGAGCCAAGTTGTGTAGATGCCATGTTTTCCCGCGGTCTTTACTATACATGATACCGGCATTGGGCACACGGGTAGCGTCGATAAACTGGATGGGGAAGACCAAGGTACCGTCTTGCATCGTGATGCCTCGTCCCGGGCCTTGCAATAAGAAATACCAGGAGGGGTCTTTCACTTGAGGCGTGAGATTGATCGGTTCGCTCCACGTCTTGCCGTCGTCCTCGCTTTTCACGAGCATAAGTTGGGCGGTCTCGTCCGGTGTCATTCCCGGCATGGAGTTCCACCAAGCCCGTTCGTTACCCATTCCATGCGTCCACGCGGCTACTACCCAGATCGTATTGGTCTTTTCGTCTACCAAGATCGATGGGTCTCCCACGCCGTTTTGTCCGTGAGGCAGGCCATCTGTTTGTTTGAAAGTCATGGCCACTCGCATCGGCTCCCAGGTTTGTCCCTTATCGGTACTGCGGCTTACTCCGATATCGATTTTCTCTTGCAAGTCCACGCTGCTGTTATAGCGAATATCGTAGACTCCGAGCAAGGTTCCGTTATTCGTCGTCACTAATCCCGGGATACGGAAGGCCGCCGATCCATCATCCCCAGCTTGGCGTACGCCGATACCCACACGGCGTTCGTCTACCTTTCCTTTCCAAGTGATGTCGATCGGCTTGTTGTTGATCCGGGCGTTAGGTATCGTAGTCGCTACTTTTGCCAATATGGAAGTCTCAGGCTTCATCTGGATACTTATCCAGAAATAATTGATGCCTTTAAGCATCGGTTGCTTGGAGGTCAGTTTTACGGTGCGCGACAAGGGGGCGCCCACCTCATCTTGTCGTACGGAATACGATTCAAGAGCCTTACGGGTATTCCCCGGTATATGGCTGGATATGTACGTAACGGGGCTGAAATGCTCTCCTTTACGGGAGGGAGCTTCCACTCCGCTATAGAATAGGCGTATCGCTTGGATGTCCGACAGGTTGACATTGTCTCCAATCTGTATCGCGATCTCGTTCAATACATCCCCTTTTTGGGCCGGTATCCGTATCTCATAAAGTACGTTATCGATCCGGTCTATCAAGATAGGGATTTGTCGCTCTCGCACATAAAGACTGTCTGCCGCAAAAGCCGTTTGTACGATGAGGAGAAGGCAGAAATACAAGAAAGTTTTTTTCATGACGCTTTTTGTTTGTAGGTTGAAATTAATAGATATGTGAGTTTCAAAGGTAATGATATTTATCCATATGAACAAAGCACCTTTGGAATTCTTGCCAAAAACCGAGTTATATCCAACCGATAATACCGCGGGTCCCCATCAGCCGGACCGACATCGCTGGCGGGACTACCTTCCATAAATCCGGGGAACGAGAGTGTTTCGTTTATTGGATGAGATTGATTAGCGTTCGTCGGTCATGTTAGCGACTTTCGGACGTAAGAAGATCACCTAGATCAGAAGTGCGATGAGTACCAATCCGGCTAGCATGGCGAAGTCGTGGCCAAGGTTACCGGCGTCGGTAGATTTTCCTAATATATCCGTGATGGCAGCTCCGGCGAATACACCGGTCATATTCATAATCCCATAAGCTGTAGCCCGGTAACGGGGGGAGATGAATTGGCAAAGGATAGGCATATTGTTGGCGTCGAATATACCATAACCGATACCGGAGCAAAGGCCACCGCCGATAATCATCGGGAAGTTATGCCCAAATCCTAGTAATAGGAGAGAGGGTATCGTTAAAGCCAAACCGATGGCGCCTGTGTAAACACGTCCCCGAACATTCCGCTGGATCCATTTATCGGATAAAATGCCTCCGGCGATTACCCCTATAAAGGAAGAGATAGCGATCGTGAATGTCGATAACGGACCAGCTTCAGACATATCCAACGAGAGATTCTCCGCGAATAGGGTAGGAAGCCAGTTCTTTGTTGCCCAACCCGGTAAACTTGGCGTGGCGAAATAGAGAAGGATGATCCAAAAAGCGATATTCGCGAACAACATTCCCATCCCTTTGATCGCACCGGAAATCGGATTCTCTTTCGGATGATTCTCCAATTTTACGGCTCGTGCCGCATGATCTGTTTTATCGTGTAAGAAGATAATCAAGACCAAGCTATAAGCGATGCCGATGATACCAAACCAATGGAACGTCGTTTCCCACGTATAGGCGCTGGCCACCGTAGCTCCGAATCCTCCCAAGGCTTGGCCCACGTATAGACCCGTCATATGGATGCCTACGGCTAATGAGCGTGTTTTCTCTTGGTGATAGTCTGTGATAAGCGATAATCCGGCGGGAATATACAAGGCCTCACTGACGCCCATCAAGGCACGTAGGTAATAGATCTGGTTGAAATCCGTGCAATACCCCATCATCAAGGTAACGAAGGACCAGACGAACAAGCTACCCACGATTAACCACTTCCTGTTTACCCTATCCGCTACCATACCTGCTACAGGGCTCATGAATCCGTAGATCCAAAGGAAGACTGCCATCAAACGTCCGAAGTTCGCGGCAGACTCGAGTTCCACGATATCTACCATCATGGCTGATTTCATGGTGGATAGCATCTGGCGATCCATATAGTTCAGTAAGGCGACGATCCATAGTAGACCGACTACGACCCAAGGATATAATTTCTTATTTTTCATTTGATTGAGGAAATAAAAAGGAAAACAAAGCCTCAGAACATCAAGAGCCACGATCGGGACTCCTGATGTCAATTGACCAATTTCAGTGTTTTAGATAAAGTTATTTAGAAAGAATTTCATCACAGAGTAAACTACATTTCAGAAGCATTCTAGGAATGTGGAACGGACCCTTGAATAGATTGCCTTTGGCAGATTGAGAGAGACTACCATCGAAGTGTAGGTAGCCATACCATTCCCCATATTCTTTGTCGGGAAGATGATTAAACGTGTAATCGTTTATTAGTTTGTGCATTTCGAGATATTTGGCGTCGCCAGTCGCTTGGTAGGCGTAAAGCGTAGCGATAACCGCCTCGCATTGTGGCCACCAAAACTTCATATCGTGCCAATACTCTTGGGGGGGGGAAGTTTTTGCAATCCTTGAAATAGTTGATTCCGCCGTACGTCTTATCCCAGCCCCAGTCCCAAGACCAGTTGAGGATTTGTAAGCCCATCTCTTTCAGTTGGGAATCCCATCCTCGGTATTTGGCCTCTTCCAAGATAAACCATGCGGTCTCGATGGAATGGCCGGGATTGATGGTACGTCCGGCGATAGAGTCGATAAACTCACCGTTGGGTCCTACTGTCTCCAAGATAGCCTTGAACTCGGGATGTATGAAATCACGGCGTAGCTCGGCTATGGAATCATCGATTTGTTGTGTGAGTATGGGATCGTTTACAGCCTCGCGGATGCGTGCCGCCGTATCGATCAATATCATGCAGAAAGAATGGCCTTTCGTCACGAGACCTTCACGAAATTTAGACTCCAATAATCCCGGGGTATTCTTATAGTGTAACACTTGCTTGAACAAATGTACGGCTTTCTCGGCATAGCTTTTATCGCCTGATGCCAATGAATAGTGAGCCATGGCGATCGCTGCGAAAGTCTCGGAGAATACGTAACGGCGTTTACGTACAGGAATACCCGTCGCTGTCACCTCGAAGAACATGCGTCCGTCCGTATCAGAACAGTGTTTCTCGATGAAATCGATGCCGTTTTTACAGGCCTTCAGCCATTCTTCGTTCTTCTCGACGCGATTATAGGCATCTGCCAGGATAAAGGCGAAGCGTCCCTGGAACCAAACGGATTTAGTGGAGTCCATCAGAGTACCATCCCGGTCTAAGCAGGTAAAGTAACCGCCGTTCTCTTTGTCCAGTCCGTATTTCATCCAAAATGGAAGAATATTGGTAAGCAGCTCATTCCGATAGGTCTTGCCCCAATAAGCCAGGTATTCCGATGGATTAGATAAGTTGTCAAACGCTGCCATATCTCAGAATTTATTACATCTTTCAAAGAAATTGATAGCCTCTAATTCCGCTTTCATAGCGGCCTCTTCTTCGTCCGTCATATTCTGGAACGGGGTACGGTTCTTGCCAAGATCTAATCCGATCAATTTCATGATGCGTTTCCCTCCGACGATATTGCCGCGGTAATTACAGATAACGTTAATAACCTCTTGAGAGAAGTTTTGTTTCTCGCGAGCTGTCTCTAGGTCACCGACGGCCCAAGCCTCCAAGATGCCGGTTAACTCTTTTCCGTTATAGTTCGTGGTACCACCGATACCTCCTTGCGCTCCGCCCATCGCAAGGCAAGGAAGAATCGTCTCATCCTGCCCGTGCAACATATCGAACTTGCCGTTTTTGTACAAACGACACTGATTGTATTCGTATAGGCTCTCGTATGTATATTTGATACCGGCGAAATTAGGGATACGTCCGTCCACTGCTTTTAAGAGATCCAGCATGGGGAGGAAGGCATTGTTGAACGCAGGGATATGATAGTAGTAAAATGGCAAGGCCGGGGCGCCGCAAGCGATCTCCTCGCAATACTTTACCAATTCCTCGATTCGGCCGATACGAGGGAAAGGGGTAGCCATAGCGCCGATACCCCAAGCGCCGATCTGCTGGGCATGTTCCGCTAAATTACGGCTAGACTTAACGCATGTGCTACCTACGTGCACGATTACCTTAAAGCCTTCCGGAGCTGCTTCCATCCATCTCTCGGCCAGTTTCATGCGTTCTTCCTCTGTCAGCATGTAACCTTCTCCGGAAGAGCCATTGATGAATACGCCTTTCAGCCCGTTTTTCACAAGAAGTTTCGCATAAGCTTGATCGGCTCATAATTAACCTCCCCGTTCTCATGGAACGGAGTAAAGGGAGCATCGATCAGTCCTTTAATTTTATCCATACCTGCGTTGTTTTTATGAGTTTTAATCTCCGGTTTTAATTACGACGCAAATATAAATAAAAATGTTTTAATAATAAATCGATACTTTATCAAGAAAATGAACTAATTATCGGATTTTATTCAAATCCTTTGAAATACTTATTAAATCATGCCTAGAATTTTAGATCGAGATAACAGGCAGGCCCCCAATACACCGGCTCTTTCACCTAATTTGGATACTTTGATCTGGGTATCACGGGTTACCAAGTTTAAAGAGTATTTCCTAACGGCACTTTTAATCGGCAGACTTAGATATTCTCCCGTTTGCGACAAGGGCCCACCCAATACGACCAGTTCCGGATTGAAAATGTTCATCAATCCAGCTATTCCTTTACCCAGATTAAAACCGATCTCCTCCAAAATCTCAATGGATAACATATCCTCTTTGCGGATGGCATCGATCAAATCGGAGAGCCCGATGTATTCCCCGGCATCGATTTTACGGGCCAGTATGGTGTTGCTACCCTCTTTATACCGCTCAAGGAGAATCCGGTATAGGGCGGAGCCGGAAGCCCCGGTCTCGAGGCATCCTTTTTTACCGCAATGGCAAAGGATTTCATTCTCGAAGAAGCTGAAGTGCCCAAACTCTCCGGAGAAGCCTGATTTCCCGAAATAAACCTTTCCGTCTATGATGATACCGATACCCAATCCCCACGAGATATTGATGAACAGAATATTTTTTTCCCCTTTTACGACTCCTTGAAGATATTCGCCGTAAGTCATGGAACGGGTGTCATTCTCTATATAGATCTTCATATGTAGTTTCTCCTCAAGGATTTGAGACAAGGGCTTCTCCTCAAAGTAAAAAATGCTGTAGCTATATCCGGCGAAAGGATTTACCCGTCCGGATATATTAATGCCAACGCTTAATATCTTTTCCCTCGGGATCGGCAACGAGTTGATAAATCCATGGATACATTCGCAAAGACGATCCAAGGCGGCCGGTGTGTTTTCGAGTGTATAGGGCACATTTTGCTCAATGCGGATCTTGTCTCCTTTAAAATCCAATATGGCTAGATTCAGCTGGTCTTTCAGTATATCCACGCCCACAAAATACCCGGATACGGGATTGAGCCCGTAAATACTAGGCTTACGCCCTCCGCTAGTCTCTTGTTTTCCAAAGTCGAGTATATAACCGTCCTCTTGCAATTCGCTAATTAGCTTCGTGACGGTAGGGATACTGAGACTCATCTCTTTGCATACCTCCGCTATCGTAGCGTCTCCATTGGCCATGTAGTAATGTATGATCTTCTTTTTCAGAAGGCCACCGCGAGTATTGTCATCGGACGAGAGCAAGAACTTAGTTGTCATGGTGATACCTTTATTGAGTGATTCAGGCAAAGGTACGATAAGTTTTTTCAAAAACTAGGCGTGATAAAATAAATCTTTTTCATAAGGGAAAGCCAACGCGCGATCTTATCGCACCGGTACGAGGAGGCCGGAAAAATGACGCGCGGCGCACCGACTATGCGCCCGGACGGATACAGCCGCTTTACGACACGGCGCATAAGGATAAATCATCTTCCTTGTCCTTCCGTATATCAAGGAATTGTGATACCTTCGCGGGGTAAATCCAGTATATCACTTATGAAGGCTAACCATACCGTAATGTTCTTGCTGTCGCTCCTCTCGTTTGTCGCTTGCGACAAGGAGGAGGTCGTTATCCCTACCGCCGCCACCACCCGTACGGTCCTTGTCTATATCGCGGGGGATAATAGCCTGAGTGGATACGTGAGCCAAAACCTGAGAGCGATAAAGGAAGGGATTGAGCGAGAGGGACTGAACGACGGCAATTTGTTGATCTATACGGATGAGCAGAACGAGGTCCCTCGGCTTTTCCAGTTAAAGCTGGAGGCGGATACCGTCCGGCAGATCGTGCTCGAGACCTACGACCCAGACCAGAACTCGGCCTCTACCGAGACGCTGACGCGAATCCTCGACAAGGTACAAGGGGAATACCCGGCGGATGGCTACGGGTTGGTGCTGTGGAGCCACGGGACAGGTTGGCTGCCTTCGGATGTCTATCGCTATCTGCGTTCCTTCGGGCAAGACGGGAGGGACAATTTCATGGAGATCAATGATCTGTCCTCCGCTTTATCGAAGTACCATTTTGATTTTCTTTTGTTCGACGCTTGTTATATGTCGTGCGCCGAGGTCGCTTACGCGTTCCGGGGATGCACGGATTACATGATCGGCTCGCCCACGGAGATACAGGCTAAGGGTTTCCCCTATCAGACGATCATGGGGGATATGTTCGAGAAAGAGGCGGACGTGGTGGGGATGGCGACAAAGTTCTACGAATACTACAAGGATGACGACTATCCATACGCCACGATCTCCGTCATAAAAAGCGATGCGTTGGACGAACTGGTCGCGGCTTGCCGTACCCTATTCCAAGGCAAGACGGAACGCGACCTGTTCGCCGTGCCCGCCGGCGAGCTGCAGATCATGGAGTATTTGACGCCGGATTATCATGCCTTATACGATCTCGACGATTACGTGAGCCGCCTGGCCGCGGGGGAGCCCTACGACGCGTTCAAGCGGAGCCTGGAAAAGGCGGTGATTTACAAGGCGGCCACACCCAAGGCGATTTATGCCTACCCGTATCCGGGCGGGAGCTATCTGCCGATCCACACCTACAGTGGCCTATCCATATACGTCCCCCAAGAAGCCTTGCCCGAGCTGAACGAATGGTACAAGGATCTTGAGTGGTACAAGGATGTATATCCCATGATGTTGCCCTGATCCCGCGCGTGAACTTATCGCGCCAGAAACACCTCCTTATATCGTTTTACCTGTCCGCGGGGATGAGCGAGCTCCGCGTAGAAGATATAGACGCCCGTCCTCACCTTGGAGCCGTTCGCCGCACGGCCGTTCCAAGTCAGCTCACCTTCCGTCCCCAGCAAGTCCTGGTTTACCACCTCGCAGATACGCCTCCCGGAGGTATCAAATATCCAAGCCCTGCAGGTATAGCCGGCCTCATCCAGCCGGTAGGGGATGGCATATTCTTTCGTCGCCTCGGAGTAAACGGGCGGTTCTATGCCCGTGACCTCGCCTTCATCCGGCGTACTGTATTGGGAATTCCGGTAGCCGGGCGTACCGTATCCCGCCGGGGCCGAGGCCGAGGTCCAGTTCGCCTCGTCCTGCGTATCGCGATCCGGGTGGATCCGCTCCAAGGCGACCCCTTTCTCGTTTCTCACGGATGGCGCATGCCATTGGGCGGTATAGCGAACCTCGTCGATCACGGCCTCGTCGCCCGTACGGAACAGGACCAGCGTCGCGGAGGTATTTGCCAGAACCGGAAGTTTCAACTCCCGCAAGGCGCCGGGCGAGGCTATCAGATAAAAACCGCTCACGCCCTCTATCTTTTTCGTCAACAACACGTAATCCCGCGGCTCCAGCGAAGAGGTGATGGAAGACAACGGATAGCGCGCGCTCAATGTCCCATCCGCCCTGCGGGTAGCGATAGAGAGCCCGGCCAAGGGCAACGCCCGGTCCGAGCGATTGTACAGCTCGATATACTCACTCCCTTCCGGGTAGGGATTCGGCAGCAACTCATTGAAAACGATCTCACGGGGCAAAACGGCCGGGTGCGCGGGGAGGACCGGGTGCGCGGGGGCTCCCGGGCGATCCGGATCGTCCGGCCCGGCCGCCGGGGAGGAGTTCGCGGAGCCCGGCGTGCCACCTCGCTCATCCGTCGACAGGTAGAAGCCGGCGCCCGTGCGTTCCCAGGCGATGCCGGCTCTCGCCGGCTCATAGGCAACCCGGTCGATCTCCCTACCGGAAGGATCGAGGAGAGCCAGCTCCTTCCCCGCGTTTGCCAACGACGCGGGGAATTTATCCAGGGGCAGGGCTTGTCCCGGATCGTCGATCGCCAGCTCCCTGCCGGAGCGGTAGAGCACGACATACCCGCCCGCGTCCAGGAGCGAGGCGGTCAATACCGTAGGCTTGCCACCGTATACGAACGACCAGCCCGCCAACGCGACCGCCTTGTCGGTTGCGTTGTACAGCTCCACATACTCCGTCTCCGGGAAAGCCTGTTGCCCTTTCGGATCCGCCATCACCTCGTTGATGCGGATACCGCCGGCAGGGAGAGAGGGGGTATCCGCCGCCTCCGGCTCTGCGGGGAGATCCGGGACATCCGGCGCCTCGGGCTCTTCCGGCTCCGCGGGGAGATCCGGCGCTCCGGGCTCCTCGGGCGCGTGCGGCCTCTCCGGTTCGATCGAGATCGTATCGGACACGACGATGTAGTTGCACGCGAAGCCATTCACCCGCGTTTTCGTATAGCGGCACTCCAGACGGAGCGGCCCCCCTTCGCAGGAAGCGGAGACTCCGGACTCGCAACTCCCTATCCACACGAACCGATCCTCCTCCAGCACATACAAGTTCCAGGTCTCGCGATTCTCCAACGTAAGTCTCACCCTCAGGCTCACGGCTCCCGACAAGGCCGCGAGCGCCTCCTCGATCAAGATCCTCGGGCTCTTCTCCGTTTCGGCCTGCCTCCGGAACGTGATCGTTTGCTTGTTACTGCCGACCTGGACGTAGTAATCCGTTCTCGCGCCCGGCGTCCCCGGGTCATCGAGATAGACATGCAGCCGGATATGGTTCGGATCGGTTGGCTTGAAATCCATCCGGACCTCGAATTCCCACTCCATGGTGGGGGAATAAAAGAGGGGCGTCTCTATGGAGACGCGATTCCGCGCCGCGTCCGCGCGGGAGAGCAGCCAGCCCTCCCCGACCGCGAAGCCATCCAGGTCACCCGTCCACGGATTGGCTGACGCGACCTCCGGCCCCTGAAACGATTCTTTGAACTGAGGATAAACGCGAAGCGGAAGCAAAAGTGCGAGCATTACTAATAAATGTTTCATAGCTATCTGGTTTTCGTTATAAATTTATCTATCTTTGCGCCCTGACTACATACAATTGTAAATGAAAGGGGCTGAAAGGCCTACGAGCGGAAGCCCTTTCGCGTGGCAAAGTTACAACTATTTTATATGACTCAAATGAAATCAATGCTCAAAATGAAAGTAGCGATTGTTGGTGTAAGCGGGGCCGTGGGACAGGAGTTCCTGCGCGTACTCGACCAGAGAGATTTCCCGATGGACGAGCTGGTACTTTTCGGTTCCGCTCGCAGTGCCGGACGTGTTTATACCTTCCGTGGCAAACCGTATACCGTCAAGGAGCTGAAGCATAACGACGACTTCAAGGGGATCGATATCGCTTTTGTCTCGGCCGGAGGGGATACCTCCCGGGAGTTCGAGAAGACGATCACGAGACATGGCGCGGTGATGATCGACAACTCCAGCGCGTTCCGCATGGACGAGGATGTCCCCCTGGTCGTTCCGGAGGTAAACCCGGAGGATGCCTTGAACCGTCCGCGCGGCGTGATCGCCAACCCGAATTGCACGACGATCCAGATGGTCGTGGCGCTGAAGGCGATCGAGAAGCTGTCGCCGATCAAGCGCGTCCACGTATCCACGTACCAAGCCGCCAGCGGGGCGGGCGCCACCGCGATGGCCGAGTTGGTGAGACAATATGAGCAACTCCTGAAGGGCGAGGAGCCCACGGTAAAGAAATTCGCCTACCAACTGGCATACAACGTGATCCCTCACGTAGACGTATTCACGGAAAACGGCTACACGAAAGAGGAGATGAAGATGTATAACGAGACCCGCAAGATCATGCACTCGGATGTCGAGGTGAGCGCGACCTGCGTGCGCGTACCGGTCATGCGCGCGCACAGCGAGTCCATCTGGGTAGAGACCGCGCGTCCGGTCAGCGTGGAAGAGGCGCGCCAGGCGTTCGCCCGGGCCGAGGGCGTGGTGTTGCGAGATGACCCGGCGAGCAAGACGTATCCGATGCCGCTGTTCGCGGCGGACCACGATCCGGTATACGTAGGCCGTATCCGGAAGGACCTCAGCAACCCGAACGGCCTGACATTCTGGGCCGTGAGCGACCAGATCCGCAAGGGCGCCGCCCTGAACGCCGTGCAGATCGCCGAGTACCTGCTCAAGGTAGGCAACCTCGGCTGACAGACCTCGGCCGCGATACCCCCGTCGCACGGCGCGCGGAAGCGAGCGCCGCGGCAGGGCGACGGGCGCTCCCGGCCGAAAACCCTCGGAAACGACCGCCACGGCCGTAGCGACACCTCCCGAGGCCTCGGGCATGTCCGCCGGGGTTTGCGCGCAATTGAAAAACGCGTATATTCGCGAGCGACAAACATAAAATCAAACACAATGATGAAACAGATTGCTTTATGCCTGTTATTGGCCGGGACGTCCGTCGTCCAGGCGCAGATCCGGAACACGGAGGTGTACGAATTGCCCCATCTGGACAAATCGAACGAACGAAACGTGATCAACATCCCGGGATTCGGCAACTACGAGACCCTGAAGTGCGATTTTCACATCCACACGGTCTTCTCCGACGGCTTGGTATGGCCGGATATGCGGGTGCAGGAGGCCTGGCAGGAGGGACTGGACGCGATCGCGATCACGGACCACATCGAGTACCGCCCGAGGAAAGAGGTGCTGAAGGGCGACAGGAACGAATCCTACAAAATCGCGAAGAAGGCGGCGGACGCCAAGGGCTTCATCGTCATCCAAGGGACGGAGATCACCCGCAGCAAGCCCCTGGGCCATTTGAACGCCCTGTTCATACAGGATGCCGAGGCGATGGACGTGGAAGACCCGCTGAAAGCGATCGACGAGGCCAAACGGCAAGGCGCTTTCATCCTGTGGAACCATCCCGGCTGGCCGGACGACAAGTCTACGCTGTATCCGGTTCACGAGCAGCTGCTGAAGGCCGACAAGATCGACGGCATAGAGGTCTTCAACTACGCGGAATATTATCCGGCGGCGCTGGATTGGTGCGATCGCTACGGGAAGGCCTACATGGCGAACACGGACGCGCACGGTCTGGTCGCGAGCGTATACGGCTGGGGAGACAAGCTGATGCGGCCGCTCACCCTGGTGTTCGCCTCGGAGAGGAGCGAGCGAGGCATTCGCGACGCGCTGTCCGCAGGACGTACCGTCGCGTACTTTGACGGGAAGCTGGCCGGATCCCCGGAGCTTCTCGAGAAATTACTGAAAGCCTGCCTGTCGGTCCGCCCGATCGGAGACAACCGGCTGGAAGTGACCAACCGGTCAGACCTCTCGTTCGAGATGACGGGCGGAGGTGCCCTATACCGCTTCCCCGCCCGGAAAGTGGTCTTGATCGACAGGCCGAAAACGACGGCCTTCACGGTGGAGAACTGCCTCACGGGTAACAAGAAGCTGACGCTCTCTTTCCCCGAATAAACTTGTCTTTAACACGGCTCATCCCCCCGCGGCCCCCTCGGGGACAAGGCCTCGGGGGATGGCTCAAACGGTTTACAGATATGAATTGGATAAAAAAGGTGGCGGTAGCGTTGGCCGGTTTGCTACCGCTCGGTGTACAGGCGGCGAGGGTGGATACGTTGCGCGTGCAAAGCCCCTCGATGCGTAAAACCATAGAGGTAGTCGTGGTAAGCCCGGACGCGGCCGCGACGAAAGCCTGCCCGGCGATCTATCTGCTGCATGGCTACAGCGGCGACGCCCGCACATGGCTCGGCATCAAGCCGGACCTGCCCGAGATCGCCGACGAGAAGAGCCTCTTCTTCGTATGCCCGGACGGCGAGAACTCGTGGTACTGGGACAGCCCCTTGCACGCGGACGTACGCTACGAGACCTTCATCTCGAAGGAGCTGGTCGAAGCCATCGACGCCCGGTACAACACCGTGTCCGCTCGCGAGGGACGCGCGATCACCGGCCTGAGCATGGGCGGGCACGGCGCGATGTGGAACGCCCTCCGTCACGACGATGTCTTCTCCGCAGCGGGAAGCACGAGCGGCGGCATGGATATCCGCCCCTTCCCCGAGAATTGGGAGATGAGCCTGCAGATAGGTGCGAAGGCGGACTATCCGGAGAATTGGGAGACCCACACGGTCATCCACCTGGTCCCCACCTTGCGGAAAGGCCGGACCGCCCTGATCTTCGATTGCGGTGAGAGCGATTTCTTCCTGGAAGTGAACAAAAACTACCACGAGGCGTTATTGAGACAGGGTATCGACCACGACTTTATCACCCGCCCGGGTAACCACGACGCCCACTATTGGAACAATTCCATCGATTACCAGATCCTCTTCTTCCGGAAGCATTTCCTGAAGACGGGTACGCTGCCTTGACCACATCCGTGCACTCCCTGCGCCGGCGCGGGGAATGTACGCTTTCCTCCCGGGACATACGCCGTATCTCCGCTAATTTTCGTATTTTTGCCTCCCGAATCTTGAATATGTGAAGGCAATGAATTATCAGCTAAAAGCTCCGGATTCAGCGATCCGGACCACCGTAAAGCTTCCCGCTTCCAAAAGCATCAGCAACCGGGCATTGATCTTGAACGCGCTAAGTGATAGCCCGTACGACGTGGAGAACTTGTCCGATTGCGACGACACGAACCTGATGGTAAAGGCATTGAGCTCGAACGACCGGGATTTCGACGTAGGCGCGGCGGGCACGACGATGCGTTTCCTGACCGCTTTCCTCTCGAAGGTGGCGGGCGAATGGACGATCACGGGGAGCGAGCGCATGAAGAACCGTCCGATCAAGGTATTGGTGGATGCGCTGAACGCCCTGGGCGCCCGGATCGAGTACCTGGAGAGGGAGGGCTATCCCCCCTTGCGTATTTTCGGGAGCGCCCTGCGGGGCGGGGAGATCTCGCTGCCGGGAAATGTCAGCTCTCAATACATATCCGCCCTCTTGATGATCGCCCCGCTGACGGAACAGGGGGTTGCGTTGCGCCTGGAGGGCACCGTCATCTCCAGGCCCTATATCCATATCACCTTGCGATTGATGGAGCGGTATGGAGCGAGCGCCTCCTGGACGGGGCATACGATCCGGGTGCTCCCCGGGGCCTACCAGCCGGTTCGTCTCACCGTGGAGTCCGATTGGAGCGCCGCCTCTTATTGGTACGAGATCCTGGCGTTATCGAGAACGGCGGAGATCGAGTTGCTGGGCTTGCGCGAGAACAGCTTGCAGGGAGACGCCGCCGGGGCGAGGTTGTTCGCCCGGTTGGGCGTGAGCACCGCGTATACGAGCCGCGGGGTCGTGCTGAGGCATACCGGGACGGTCTGCGAGCGGCTGGTCCATGACTTCGTGAACGAGCCGGACCTGGCTCAAACCTTCGCGGTGACTTGTGCGCTATTGAACATCCCCTTCCGTTTCGCGGGACTGCGATCGTTGAGGATCAAGGAGACGGATCGGATCGAGGCATTGAAGCGGGAGCTCCGCAAGCTGGGTTATGTGCTGACAGACCGCGACGACAGTATCCTGGAATGGAACGGTGAGCGCGGGGAGCCGGAGCCGCGTCCGGTAATCGCCACCTACGAGGACCATCGGATGGCCCTGTCGTTCGCCCCCGCCGCCTTGGTACGTCCCGGGGGGATCGCGATCGCCCACCCGCAGGTGGTCAGCAAGAGTTATCCCCGTTATTGGGAAGATCTGAAGGCCGCCGGTTTCTCCATCAAGGAATCGGCTCTCTCATGTTCAACGCTCAACATTCCATGAAATTATGTGGTACATTGTCATAAGTCTTATCGTCCTGGGTGTCGTAGCCGCCATCGCTGGGTATTTCCGGGACAAGAAGCTCCGGAGGATGCTGGAACGGGGAGAGATCCCGGAGATCCCCGAGGCGCGGGAGATCCCGGAGGTTTGCTGCGGACAATATGAGACCTGCGAGCGGGACAGCTTGCTGGCCGCCGTCAGCCAGAAAATCGAATATTATAACGACGAGGAACTGGATCAGTTCCAAGGAATAGAGGCAGACGCTTACGACGAGGAGGCCATCGAGGCGTTCGGCGAGGTGCTTTATACCCTCCGGGAGACGGAGGTGGCCGGTTGGCTTCGCAGCCTGCAACTGCGAGGGATCCAATTGCCGGACGCCTTGAAGGATGAGGCCTTCTTGATCATCGGCGAACGCCGTACGCATTAATCGGGAGACAAATCATATGGATCTATTGCAATACACCTTTTTTCAGAACGCTTTGATCGGGAGCTTGCTGACCGCCATCGCCTGCGGCATGGTCGGGACCTATATCGTAGCCCGCCGGTTGGTATTTATCAGCGGAGGGATCACGCACGCCTCGTTCGGCGGCCTGGGCTTGGGATTTTACCTGGGAACGAACCCGATCGCGACGGCGATGCTGTTCGCGATCCTCTCCGCCTTCGGCGTGGAGTGGGCGAGCCGGACGCAAAACGTAAGGGAGGATTCCGCCATTGCGGGTGTATGGTCGCTGGGCATGGCTTTGGGCGTGATCTTCATTTTCCTTACCCCGGGATACGCCCCGAACCTCTCCGCATATCTGTTTGGCAACATATTGACGATCGCGACGGCCGATATCTTGTGGATCTTCGGGTTGGCCGCGGGGCTGATACTCCTGTTCTCCCTTTTTCTCCGCGAGATCGTCTACGTGGCGTTCGACCGCGACTTCGCCGTCACGCAAGGCCTGCCGGTAAAATGGATCGAGTATACGATGATGGGCTTTATCGCCCTGACCATCGTTCTCTCGATCCGGTTGGTAGGGGTCATGCTATTGATGAGCCTGCTGACCCTGCCGCAAATAACGGTGAACCTGTTCACCTCCGACTTCAAGAAGATCATGGGGGGAAGTATCGCGATCGGCTTCCTGGGCTGCCTCTCCGGACTGGTCCTTTCCTATTTCCTGAACGTGCCCTCCGGCGCGTTTATCATCCTGTTCCTGGTGGTCCTGTTTTTGGTCATGAAGGCAATAAAACCGTTGTTCCGGCGTTAATTAAGGGATGAAAAGGGGGCTTGGTTACATAGCGGCGTTATTGACGGTACTCTTGCTGGGGTCGTGCGGCACGAAGAAGAACACGAAGGCGAGCCGTCTTTATCATGCCTTTACCACTCGCTATAATATTTATTTCAACGGGAAGCAAGCGTTCGACGAGGCATTGAAAAACCAGCAGGACGGCTACAAGGAGAACTATTCCGAAAGGATCCACATGTATCCGATCAGTGCCCAGCCCAAAGACAAAGCCGAGCCGGGCGGCCCCTTCGACCGGACGATCGAGAAAAGCAACAAAGCCATCAAGCTACACTCCATAAAGGCGAAACCGGCCAAGAAACCAGGCTGGCGGAACGATCCCAAGCAACGCGCTTTCCAGGAACAAGAGGAGTATAACCCTTTTTTGAAGAATAGCTGGCTGATCCTGGGGCAGGCGCAATTCTACAACGCCGATTTCCTGCAAGCCTCCGCTACCTTTTCCTATATAGCCCGTCATTACGCGCGGGATGAGGAGGTTGCGGCCGAGGCCCGCTTGTGGCAAGCCCGCTGTTATTCCGAGATGGGCTGGTTCTATGAGTCCGAGGATATCCTGGACAAGATGAACAAGAACGGCATCCCGGCCGCTGCCTTGAAGCTATACGCGGCGGTGTATGCCGATTATTTGATCAAGAACGAGCGGCTCGAGGAGGCCATCCCGTATCTGAAGAGCGCCATCAAGGCGGAGAAAAACCGGAAACAACGTACCCGGATGAAATACCTCTTAGGACAAATCTACGCGGATCAGGCATTGGATGGCTTGGCTTACAAGACCTTCGGCGAGGTGGCCCGCTCGAATCCTCCGTATGAGCTGGAATTTGCCTCGCGTATCCGCCAGACGGAAGTATTCTCGGGCACGAACTACTCGAAAGTGGTGAGGATGCTGGAGCGGATGGCGAAAAACCAAAAGAATAAAGACTATCTGGATCAAGTATACTACGCCCTGGGAAACGTATACCTCAGCCGGGAGGATACGGTGAATGCCATAAAGAACTATCAGCTCGGCATCGACAAGAGCACGTTGAATGGGATGGATAAGGCGATCTGCCAGATAAAGCTGGGAGACATCTACTTCACGGCTCGGGATTACGTGAAGGCGCAACCCTGCTTCAGCGGAGCCTTGGCCGGGATCCGGAAGGAATACAAGGATTACGAGCGGGTCTCTAAATTGTCGGCGATCCTGGATGAGCTGGTCGTGCATGTAGAGGCGGTCCACCTTCAAGACAGCTTGCAAGCCTTGGCTAAATTGCCGGAAGCGGAGCGATTGGCGATTATCGATAAGAAGATCGAGGAGGTAAAGAAAGCGGAGGAGGAGGCGAAAGCCTTGGCCGAGCAGGAGGCTTATTTGGCCGAGCAGGAGGCGAAAGGCACGGGGATCGACCGCCCCGGTACGGAAACCAATGCGGTCGTCTTGCCGAACGCGGCCGGCGGGGCGTCGTTCTATTTCTACAATCCTCAGACCGTAGCGCAAGGGAAGACACAGTTCCAGCGTAAATGGGGACGTCGTCCGCTGGAAGATCACTGGCGCCGCCGTAAGAAGGAACTCTCTACCTTTGATGAGAATCCGGATGAGGAGATGCTGGCCGAGGGAGATTCCGCGCGGATGGCGGGGCCGGACGGTGAGCCGCTACCGACCGATTCGATCGGCGGTGAGCTGCCGGCTGTCGCCGTCGACGATCCGCATACGCGTGCGTATTACCTGCAGCAGCTGCCTTTCACGCAAGAGGATATAGATGCTTCCAACGTCATTATCATAGACGGCCTTTACCAGATGGCGATGATCTATAAGGATAAGTTGGAGGATATTCCCTTGTCTGTCGAGGCGTTCGAGAACCTGGAGCGTCGTTTCCCGGATCATGAGCACCGTCTGGAGAGCTATTATCAAGTCTATTTGATGGCCCTGAGAACCGGGGATACGGCTTTGGCCGATGCGTATAAGAATAAGCTGACGAGCGCCTTCCCGGAAAGCAATTACGCCGTGGCGATAGCGGACCCGGATTACGCGTACAACATCGGGATGATGGATGTGGTACAAGACTCGATCTACCAGGCTACCTACGACCGCTATCTGGCAAGCGACACGGCGTATGTCCGCGAGAGCTTCCGCTACGTGAGCGAGAAATACCCGTTGGCTACGTTGATGCCGAAATTCATGTTCCTGGACGCGCTATCCTATGTACAGGCCGGAGACGTGGAGGGCTTTAAGCATGCGTTGAGAGCGCTGGTCGAGAAGTATCCGGACGCGGATGTGACGGAACTGGCCGGAGAGATGCTGAAGGGCGTCCTCCGGGGACGCGCCTTGGTGCGGGGCGACGTGAAAGGGATGAGTTGGAACCTGCGATTCGGCCTGGGCGAGGATGGCGTGTTATCGGCCGAGGACTCGACCCGGGTATTTAGCCCGGAGCGGAACACGCCCTATCAGATGCTCTTGGTATATCCTACGGGTAGCGTCGATCCAAATCAGTTGCTATTCGCCGTCGCCGCCTATAACTTCGCGAACTTCATGGTGAAGGCGTTTGACTTGGCCCTGGAGCCGGCCGGCCCGATCAGTATGCTGGCGATCAAAGAATTTGTCAATCTCGACGAGGCCCTCCAATATTACAAGATGATATACGGCAAGGCGGGCTACGCGACGGCCTTGGACAAAGCGGTCGCCGTATTGCCGATCTCTGATGACAATTACGAGACCCTGATGCGCGGCAAGACCTTGGATGAATACATCACCTTCTTCGATGAGCGCTTCGGCGAGGAGTTGCCGGATCTGGCGGCCCGCTGGAAGGCCCGTATGGAGGCCGCCAAGGAAGAGGAGGCATCGGAAGAGGAGGCGATCGCGGAGGAAGAGGCCGAAGCGCCAGAGGAGGAGCAGCTGATGCAAGAACCTGTCCGACAACCCGGGATACAGCCTATGCCGGTCGCCCCCCCTGATACGATTGAGGCCCACACGTTTGACAAACCGGAAATCCAGTCGGCCGATACCCTCCTTCGCGGGGACACGGTCCCCGCTGTTCGGCCGGCGGCCGAGGATCAAGGCATGACCTTGAAAGAGATCCAAGAGATCCGTAAGCGGGAAGCCGCCGAGGAAGAAGCCCGTAAGGCTTTCGAGGCCCAGCGAAAGGCGGATCAGGAATTACGTGAGCAGAAGGCAAAAGAACAGGAAGAGCTTCTCAAGAAGCAAGCGGAGGAAGAACGCACCCTATTGAAGGCGAAAGCCGACTGGGAGAAACAGCAGAAAGCTGACCGCAAAGCCCAGCTGAAACAAGCGGAAGCCGACCGTAAGGCGAGACTGAAAGCCCGCGAGGAACTTCGCAAGGAGAAGGAGCGCGCCTATAAGCAACGCCTGAAACAGAAAGAAAAGGAGCGCAAGGAGAAAGAGCGTCTGTACAAGCAGAAGTTGAAAGCGAAAGAGAAAGCCCGCAAGGAGGCCTTACGGGAAAAGGAGAAGGCGGCAAGGGAGAGAAACAAGCGGCGCTGACGCAAGGGGACGGACGCATGGCCAAAAACGCATCTCGGATAACACGCCCGCCCTGGCCTCCCCCTACAGGAAGCATGGGCTACCCGCTGTTAGGCACGCAATACCCTCCACCAGCGTAGCACACCCTACTGCCTGCCGTTGGGCATACCATCCCGCGTAATAAATGTTAAAAACGATCGGTGATCACTCTTCTTCGTCGTATGGCTGAAAGAGGAAGTCATTGTAGGGGAAACGGGTGATATGGATCTGTTTGACCCGTTCGTACAACATCTCCTTCAACGCTTCTATGTTTGTACGTTCCTTGGCGGAGATAAAGACGCAATTGTCTCGCGACTTGCCCATCCACGTACGTCTCAGCTCATCCAGATCGATATTCTCGCGCATACGGGGGGTCAGGTCATCCTCCTCTTTCGGGACAAATGTGAATGCGTCCACCTTATTGAAAACCAAGATCATCGGTTTCTCGGTCTTATCGATCTCCGCCAACGTACGGTTCACGACCTCTATTTGCTCCTCGAAGGTAGGATGCGAGATATCCACAATATGTACCAGCAAATCCGCCTCCCTCACTTCATCCAAGGTCGATTTGAAGGATTCCACCAGCTCGGTCGGTAACTTGCGGATAAATCCGACCGTATCGGACAGCAAGAAAGGCAGGTTCCCGATAATCACCTTACGCACGGTCGTATCCAACGTAGCGAACAACTTATTCTCGGCGAAGACCTCGCTCTTGCTCAACAAGTTCATCAGGGTAGATTTGCCAACGTTCGTATATCCGACCAACGCGACACGCACCATCTTGCCCCGGTTCTTCCGTTGTACGCTTTTTTGCTTGTCAATCTCCACCAGCTCTTTCTTCAACCGCGATATCTTATCCAAGATAATACGTCTATCGGTCTCCAACTGGGTCTCACCCGGACCACGCATACCTACCCCGCCTCGCTGGCGCTCCAAGTGTGTCCACAGACGAGTCAATCGGGGCAACATGTATTTGTATTGCGCGAGCTCTACCTGTGTCTTCGCGTGGGCAGTCTGCGCACGACTGGCAAAAATATCCAGGATCAGGCTCGTGCGATCCAGGATTTTCACCTGCAACTCTTGCTCAATATTACGGAGCTGCTTCGGGCTCAGCTCATCATCAAAGATCACCAAGCCGATCTCGTTTTCTACCACATACTCCTTAATTTCCATCAACTTACCTGTCCCGACAAAAGTAACGGAATTCGGGTAATCCATCTTCTGGGTAAAACGCTTCATCGCCTCCACCCCCGCTGTATCAGCCAAAAAAGCCAACTCGTCCAGATATTCCTTCACTTTCCGTTCACTTTGCCCGGGGGTAACCAAACCCACCAAAACGGCTCTTTCGGTCTCTGCCTCAGATATAATAAAATCTTTCATGCCGCAAAGATATATGATTTCAATTATTTACGTACATTCGCGCATATATATTACAACTGTAAATCAACTTAGCTATGAGAAAGAGAATTGAACATCCATTCAGATGCGTTGTCGTTTGTACGGTATTCCTATTCGTACAACAATTGATCCGGTCACAAGTTTCAGATCCGTCCGCATGGGAGCGTTTTGTGCGAAGTGACGCGAATTTATCCATCCGGGATACGTTTCGGGTACAGACCTTCGCGGGATTGCCTTGCGATAACTGGAACTACACGACGACCGGAGATATTTCCATCGAAGATATATCGGATACTGAGATTCCAGATGACCACGTGCAGGGAGGGGGACACGGGACTCACGCCCTACGAATGCCCCTGGACACGAGAGTCGCCTTCGCGCATATCCCCTTGACGACCTATCAGGACGTAATCATCAGCGTTCGTAAAGGGGGCACTCATCTGGTAGAAGGCGAGAACATGAGAGCCAGGACCTATCGGCAAGGTGAGACAAGTTATCCCCTCCTGGTAATAGCCATAGGAGAGAGCGGCATCAATCCATTTAAAACCACGAATATACGAAATAATCCTCCGGGCTTGGATCTCATCACACCCGCCCCCGCCGCCAATACCCGGAACGGTTATTATTACGTAGACAGTGTCTACGCTCATGGAAGGATTCCTGCCTATTCTCTGTTTACCGGAGACGGCAATTGGAACGATGAGGAGCGCTGGAGCCACCTACCCGCCTACCGCCATCGCAACGCCTTGATCAACGGTAATATCTCCGTAAACACAACGACCAGCTGTAAGGATATCTTGATCGGCGATGGAAACGTCCGTATCTTACCAACCGGGAACCTATCCGCACACAACCTTACGATCTATCACGATGATGGTATCCTAGCGTCTTCCTCCACCCTGCGATCGTCCGGAACCATTAACATCACTGGGAAAATAACGATCAAGAAGACCTTCGCCCAAAAAGGCAAATGGTACTTTATCTCCTTCCCCTTCGATGTATTTGCCTCCGGCATAGACCCGGATTTCCAACTAGGTGACAACAAAAGCGATACAAACGGTAATTACTTTTACGTACAGGCCTACAACGGAGAAAAGCGAGCCAACTCGCAAAGCCTCTCCAACAACTGGGAAACCATACCCCAAACCATAATCCATACGTCCCAGCCCATCTTCAAGAAGAACAAGGGGTACCTGATCGCTATCGATGCCTCCGCCGATCGCCAGAACCTTCGTTTCTCCTCGGAGGTAGGTGATATCCCTGTGGATTTCGGGAAGAACGGTCAAGCCTCTGTTCCGGTAAGCATCAACAACCAAAGCCAGAACCAAGATCACAACGGCTGGTATCTGTGCGGTAATCCCCTACCGGCTCCTTTATCTCTCAACCAGATAGAATCGAACCCGGCTTTGGACGGATACATTTATGTATACGACGGCTCCACCTACCAATCCTACGCGATCGGCAGCGATTTCGCCATCCCTCCACTCTCTGCCTTCTTTATCAAAGCGAATAAAAGCACCAGCCTGTCTGTGCATAATACATCCGAACAACCGGCCAATTATAAATTATTATCAACGAGCGCACCCCTATCTTCCCTGACATCGGAACCTCAAGCCCGACAAGACCCCCCTGTTTCCAATCAGGCCTTTTCATTTCCGGGATTAAGCTATCATCTGAAGAACAAAACTTTATTCATTCACAATCTTCCATCCTCCGGTAAAGTCGAGCTGTTTACTCCGGCAGGCATATTGGTATTTACGCAAGCGGTACGGGCAGGGAATCCTATCCTCCCGATTCCCCTCCCCCAAGGTTTATATATCTTAATTATTCAAACCGGACCTTATCGGGCACAATACAAATGCGTTTTAACCCCCTAAAGCCCGAAGCAATCTTATATCTTTGCCCTGTCTTTAGAATAAAACGAATATGAAGAAGATCAACATCACCACAATTGCCTTACTTGTCTACCTAATTGCGATGAGTATCATCGGCTGGCCCGGCAATAACCCGGGTAACAGCTATACCGGATATTTCCTGATGATCGGTGCTACGCTCGTCATCATCATCCTGCTACGCTATCTGCAGGTCAAGCGTCTGAGGATGCGGGATAAGTGGAATAAAGACGATGATCCCGCCAAGCGATAAAGAAAGGGAGCCCGGCATCCCGTATAGATCCAAATGATACTCCCATTCCTCTTCAAAGAGATAGCTCCTATCCGAATATCCGGGCAGGAGCTATTTACATTTGTCTTTGTGGTTCTATAACGAATACCGTTGCTTACTCCCGGACAGGTGAAGTTCGTAATGATTCCCGACCGAGTCAACCTTTTTCAGAGATGGACATTGACAAAAAAAACCGGTTTGTGGATATGTCTATTTTTTTATAACTTAGCCCCCAATTATTAATTCAAAGAACATGAAAAAGACTTTTTTATTAGCGATAGTCTTGTTGTACTTTTGCGCCCCGATGCGCTTATTCGCTCAAAAACAGCTTTCTTTCAAGGATGGGAAATTCAAGATCGTCCAATTTACAGACATTCATTGGGGTCAGAAATCATCTAAATGCGCTAAGACGGTCGCCACGATACAATCCGTACTAAAGGCGGAGAATCCGGATGTAGCGATACTGACGGGCGACGTGGTGACAGCCAGCCCTGGTTTGGAAGGATGGAAGTCGGTGATCAGGATCTTTGAGGAGGCCCGGATGCCGTTCACGGTCGTGATGGGAAATCACGACGCGGAGATCGTCCCCAAGGATGAGATTTATGCCATGCTTAGTAAATCTCCTTATTTTATGGGCGAGAAGGGACCGGGTGATATACATGGAGCCGGAAACTATGTGGTACCGGTCTATAGTTCGGACGGAAAGAAATCAGCGGCCTTGTTGTATTGTATCGACTCCAACGATTATCCTACGCTAAAGGATTATGGCACGTATGATTGGATTCATTTCGACCAGATCAATTGGTATCGCGAGCAAAGTATGCGCTATACCAAGGAAAATGGCGGCGAGCCGTTGCCTGCCTTGGCCTTTTTTCATATTCCTCTGCTAGAGTATAATGAGATCGTTGGGGCGGAGACTACATTAGGACAGAAAGAAGAGGGAATCGCCTCTCCTAGGATCAACACAGGTTTTTTTGCCTCCTTGGTGGATATGAAAGATGTGATGGCTACTTTTGCCGGGCATGATCATGATAACGATTACATAGGGATGTTGTATAACGTGGGGCTGGCTTTCGGGCGTGTATCCGGATGTGACGCTTATGGAAATTTCGAGCGGGGTGGCCGTATCATTGAGTTGCGTGAGGGCAAGTTTGAGTTTGATTCATGGATTCGTACCCCGTCTGGAAAGGAATATACATATTATTATCCGTCTGGCCTGACCTCTAAAGATGAGGAAACGATGGAATTCTTACCCGCCAAAACGGTAAAACCTAAAAAGCACGGGGTGGCTTATACCTACTATAAAGGTAAGTTTAAACACACGGATCAGATCACTTCCGGAACGAAAGTGAAAGAGGGTACGATGAAAAACATCTCCATTCAGGAGGCTCCAGACGAGGATCATTTCGCTTATGAATTCCGTACGTTGATAAATATCCCTGAAAAAGGTGTATATCGCTTTTATACGTATTCGGATGATGGTTCCAAGCTGTTCATAGACGGTAAAGCTATTGTTGATAATGAGGGATCTCATAACGCTCGTATGGCGAAAGGGAAGGTAGCGTTAGACGCTGGTTTCCACGAGTTACGTGTTTTGTATTTCGAGGATTATATGGGTGAGTCCTTAGAGGTTGGAGTTTCCAGCCGGACAATCAAAGAGTCTGTTTTACCGGATGATCGGCTCTATTTACCAGAATAAATACCCATTCGTAGAGACGGGGCATGCCCCGTCTCCTCCTATCTGATTGTATCTTAAGTTTGTACGGCAGCTTTTGCTTTCGCTACCGCCTCATTGATATTACTGCAAATATTTTCCGCCCCGATCTTCTTATCGAACCTAGATTTTGTCAATACACGGTGTACATGTTCATTGACACCCGAAAGTATCATATGGATATGCTCTGCTTGTGAAAGACGGAAAAGACTTTCTAAGTTATGCAGACCGGTAGAATCTATGAACGAAACCTTACGCATACGGATGATGCGGACTTTCGGTTTATCTCCTATACTCTTCATGATGCCATCGAACTTATTCGCCACGCCGAAAAAGAACGGGCCGTCGATCTCGTAAACCTCTACGCCTTTAGGCAAGGAGAGAACTTCCTCGTCATGATGAATCTCACCCTCGTCGGAAAGATCGATCTCATCCGTGGTGACAGATACATGCGTAGTCTCAGCCACACGGCGCATAAAGAACAACATGGCGATCAGAAGACCGATCTCGACAGCGATCGTAATATCAAAGATAACCGTCAGGAAAAAAGTCACCAACAAAACGGATACATCGCTTTTTGGGTTTTTCATCAAGGAACGGAACGTACGCCACTCACTCATGTTATAAGATACGATGATCAATACGCCGGCCAGACAAGCCATTGGAATGTGTTTGGTAAGCGGTCCGAGGAAAAGCAAGATCAATAATAACACGATGGCGTGAATAATACCGGCAACAGGGGTTCGCCCACCATTATTTACATTGGTCATTGTGCGGGCGATGGCGCCTGTCACAGGAATACCGCCAAAAATGGGAACGATGATATTCGCTGCGCCTTGGGCGATTAGTTCCGTATTCGAATTATGCTTGTCGCCTGTCACACCATCCGCTACGGTAGCGGATAATAAAGACTCGATAGCCCCAAGGATAGCGATCGTAAAAGCGGAAGGAAGCAATAAGTTGATTGTTTCCATATTGAACGTGATCGGAGCCGGGGCTGGCAAGGAGGCGTTGATCGTGAACCGGTCTCCAATCGTCTCGATGCCTGTAATACCTAACTGATTACGCATGATGTAAACAGCGATTGTCATGATGACGATGGCAATCAAGGAACCCGGGATTTTCTTCGTCAGCCTCGGGCTTAACGTAATGACCAGGATACTGATGATACCGATAACGAATGCCCAAGGGTTGACTGTATCGAACGCCCCGAAATAAGCGATCCATTTAGAGATGAAATCCGCCGGGACTTTATCCATCGTCAATCCGAATAAATCTTTCATTTGTGTCGTGAAGATCGTGACCGCAATACCACTTGTGAAACCTACGACAATCGGGTAGGGGATAAACTTAATCACGGTACCGAGTTTCAACACGCCCATCAATACCAGAATGATACCCGCTATGATGGTAGCGATGGCAAGCCCTTCGATACCGAAGTTCTGTATAATGCCATAAACGATCACGATAAACGCTCCGGTAGGTCCGCCGATCTGTACGTCGCAGCCTCCTAAAAAGGAGACAATGAATCCACCGATAATAGCCGTGATCAACCCCTTCTCCGGACTTACCCCAGAGGAGATACCAAAAGCGATGGCGAGCGGCAAGGCAACTGTGCCGACAATTATACCCGCCATGAGATCTGTCATAAGTCTCTCTTTGGAATAATTTTTCAGTGCCGTAAAGAGTTTGGGCCGAAAATCAAATTTGTTCCTCATATTTCTTTTACCTGTTGATTTGAGGGTGCAAAGTTAACAAAATAAGAATAGGCAAAAAATGGCGCAGGAGGCTATCCACGGATATTCCCCCCCCCGCGCCGTCTTTCCTGACTTTGGCACTTTGTATCGTCGTCTCTTTATAACTTATCCCTTAAAAACCTACCGGTATAGGATGCCTCGCAAGCCACTATCTGCTCAGGTGTACCGGTACAAACCAACTGTCCGCCAGCCTTTCCACCCTCCGGACCGAGATCGATCACGTAGTCCGCACACTTGATCACATCCATATTATGCTCGATAATTACCACCGAGTGGCCTTGCTCGATCAAGGCATTGAAAGCTTTCAACAAAGTCTTGATATCATGGAAGTGTAAACCGGTCGTAGGCTCGTCGAAAACGAATAAGGTAGGCTGTTGTTTCTCCTGGCCTAGGTAATAAGCCAGTTTTACGCGTTGGTTCTCACCACCGGATAAAGTGGAGGAAGTCTGTCCCAACTTGATATAGCCTAAGCCCACGTCTTGCAACGGTCTCAGACGTTTCACGATCTTCTTCTCTTGGGAGCCGGAACCTTTCTCGAAGAACTCGATCGCTTGATTCACGGTCATTTCCAACACATCATATATGTTAGTGCCTTGATACTCTACATCCAATACATCCTGCTTGAAGCGTTTGCCATGGCAGGCCTCGCATTCCAAGGTGATATCCGCCATAAACTGCATCTCCACCGTGATCTTGCCCTCTCCCTTGCACTCCTCGCAGCGGCCTCCTTCCTTATTAAAGGAGAAATAGGCGGCGTTATATCCCATCTGCTTCGCTAGAGGCTGCTCGCCAAATAGTTTGCGGATCTCGTCGTAAGCGCCGATATACGTCACGGGGTTCGAGCGGGAACTCTTTCCGATCGAGTTCTGATCTACAAACTCGATCGCCTGAATCCTATTCAAATCTCCGCGGATACCGGAGCAATCCACGGTCAGACGAGCGGCATCATCCAAATGGCGTTTCACGCCCTCGTAGAAAACATCACGGACCAAGGAACTTTTACCCGAACCGCTCACGCCGGTAACCACCGTCATCACGTTCAAAGGGAACTTCACGTCTACGCCCTTTAAGTTATTTTTCCGGGCTCCTATCACCTCTATATAATTATTCCACGGACGGCGATAAGGCGGGATCTCGATCCGATCCTCTCCCGTCAAATAACGTACCGTATGGCTATCGCTACATTTCCGAAGGTTGTTTACATCACCTTGATAAACGACCTCTCCCCCCAAACGTCCCGCTTTCGGACCGATATCGATGATATAATCCGCCGCACGGATAATCTCCTCATCATGCTCCACTACGACCACGGTATTTCCCAAGGCTCGCAACTGCCGCAATACCTTGACCAACAAATCCGTATCCCGGGAATGCAGGCCGATACTCGGCTCATCCAAAATATACAACGAACCCACCAGACTGCTACCCAACGAAGTAGCCAGATTGATACGTTGACTCTCTCCTCCGGATAATGAGGCCGAGAGGCGATCTAAAGTCAGATAACCCAACCCTACATCCAACAGGAATCGCAAGCGATTATTGATTTCCGTGAGCAAACGTTTGGCGATCGCCGCATCCGTCTCGTCCAGTTCCAGTTGATCAAAGAAAACCTTTGCCTCCGAAACCGGCATCGCTACCAGCTCAGCGATATTCTTACCTCCCACTTGCACATACAGCGCTTCCGGCCTCAAGCGGCTCCCCTTACAAACCGGGCAAGTCGTCTTTCCCCGATAGCGGGCTTGCATCACCCGGTATTGTATCTTATAAAGATTTTCTTCCACGAACTTAAAGAAATCATCGATACCGTGTATGCCTCTCGCCCCATGCCACAACAAATCCTTCTCTTCCTGTGTCAAGTCATAATATGGGCGGTGTATCGGGAAGTTATATTTCTCGCTCTTCACGATAAAGTCTTTCAGCCATTCACCCATCACCTCACCTTTCCAGCAAACCACGGCCCCTTGATAAACAGACAAGCTTTTATCAGGCACCACCAGATTCTCATCGATGCCCAGTACCTTACCGAACCCCTCACAGGCCGGACAAGCGCCCAACGGATTATTAAAGCTAAACATCAGATCGGTAGGCTCCTCGAATGTCATGCCATCCGCCTCGAACTTCTTCGAGAATTCCTTCACGACTACCCCTTTCTCCGTATAAATACGGATCAAACAGGTACCATGACCCTCAAAGAAAGCGGTCTCGGACGAGTCTGCCAAACGGCTTTTCAAGGTCTTATCGCCCGATACCGTCAGACGGTCTACCAACAACTCGATCGGGTAAGACCGCAACTCATCGCTCGCCAATACCTCCGAGATACGATATACCGTATCATTCACCGACAGACGGGCATATCCTTCTTTCCGTAAGATTTCCAGCTGTTCCTTCATATCCCGGCCTTCCGGCAAAACGACTGGGGCGAATACGGCAAAACGAGTCCCCTCGGGATATCGCATGACCTCCTTGATAATATCGCTCACCTGATGTTTTTTCACCTCGGTACCGGAAACCGGCGATATCGTCTTCCCGACACGAGCATACAACAAGCGTAAATACTCATAAATCTCGGTAGATGTACCGACCGTGGAACGCGGATTACGGGTATTCACCTTCTGCTCGATAGCGATGGCGGGCGGTATTCCCTTAATATAGTCGCATTCCGGCTTACTCATCCTCCCCAAGAACTGGCGGGCGTAAGCAGATAAACTCTCTACATACCGGCGCTGCCCCTCCGCATAAAGGGTATCGAACGCCAACGATGATTTTCCACTCCCCGACAGCCCGGTTATCACCACCAGCTTGTCCCTTGGAATCTCTACATCTATATTTTTCAAGTTGTTGACACGCGCCCCCTTGATGAAAATCGAATTGCTCTCAGACATATTACCTCTATCTTTTTCTTTAACGCAAATTTAGATATAAATCTCGATTTATAGGCCCGTGAGATAAGAAAACTGGAGATAAAGCCCGAGGAGGGAAATGTCAGACAGGGTGTGCCTCGTCTCTACTGCCAAGTAAAATAACAAGGGTGAGATATTTCATATTTACAGGGAATCTTCTACATTTGTTGGAAATTTCATAGACAAATACAGCAAGGCGCTCATGTACATTAACTATTTCCGCTTCTTAATAGCGATTCTCTTTTGTGCGATAACCTCATGTTCTACCGTTCGCAAGGCCCCCCGTCTGGTTACGAATGCGGGTAAAGAGACCAAGCGAGAGTTTAGGGGAGCATGGATACAGACTGCTTTTCAAGGCGAATACAAGGATATGACTCCCGCCCGGATGAGAAAAGACTTCATCCGCAAGCTTAATTACCTGCAAGCATGCGGCATCAACGCCATCATCTTTCAGGTGCGCCCCGAAGCGGATGCTTTCTACAAATCCGATATTGAGCCGTGGAGCCGCTTCTTCACCGGAGAGCAGGGTCTAGCCCCGACAGGAGAGTTCGACCCGATGGCCTTCTTGGTTCAAGAATGCCATAAACGAAACATGGAGTTTCACGCTTGGTTAAATCCTTACCGGGCAAGCACGGCGGGAAACACTCGTTTCGCCGATTCTCACATCTATCATAAGCATCCCGAATGGTTTGTCACCTATAACAAACAAATCCTTTTCGACCCGGGATTACCGGAGAGCCGTCGGTTCATCTGCCGGGTGGTGCGTGATATCGTCAGCCGTTACGACGTAGACGCTATCCATATGGACGATTATTTCTATCCCTATCCCATAGCGGGTATGACTTTCCCGGATGATAGCAGCTTCCGGAAATACGGCTTGCGAAAAGGCTATAGCGAGGCACAAAGGAACGATTGGCGCCGGGAGAACGTAAATATCTTGATCCGGGAATTGAAACGTACCATCTTGCTCACCAAGCCTTGGGTACGTTTCGGTATCAGTCCCTTCGGCATCTACCGCAACAAGAGAAGTACCGCGGACGGATCAGGTAGCAATACCAACGGCCTACAAAACTACGACGACCTCTACGCCGATATCACCTATTGGGTACAGCAAGGCTGGATTGATTATAACATCCCCCAGATCTATTGGGAGATCGGACACCCGGCGGCGGATTACATCACGCTTGTCAAATGGTGGGACAAAAACGCCAACAGCGGACACCTGTATATCGGGCAAGACGTGGCCCGCACCATGAAAGCAGATCAATTAACCCGCAAGATGCGTTACGAACGCACCTTGCCTCACGTGAGCGGCAACTGTTTCTGGCCCGCCAACGAGATTCTATGGAATAACAAGGGCGTAGCCGACAGCCTGAAACGGAACTACCACCGTTACCCAGCACTTATCCCGGCCTATACCCATATGCATAACCGTCCGCCAAAAGACGTAAGCAAGCTAAAGGCCGAATGGACCCCTAAAGGCTTCTTGTTACATTGGCAAGCGGAGCGAAGCCCCACGAATCCAGAGCTAGCTTCTTATTTCGTCGTCTATCGCTTTAACGACAAGGAGCCGATAGACACGAGCGATCCCTCAAAGATCGTGGCTATCACCCGGGAAACCGGCTACCTGATGCCTTACGAGAAAGGTAGGATCAAGTATCATTACGTGGTGACCGCCGTAGACCGTTTTCATAACGAGAGCGGAGGCAGAACAAAGAAAGTGAAATTATAGCAACACTCAAGGCATGTTAACCGACCATCGCTGCGCCAAATATACCGACTGTCCCTCTTGTAGCTTCTACCAGAGGGATATATTCAAGTATCGGATTTATCCGAAAGGATACGTGATCCCTCAGACTAGATGCGTGCAGAACATGGTATTCTTCCTGATCAAGGGAGAAATCTGGCTGAACAGCGAGGAGCACCCGGATACTACGTTCCGGGGCGGACAGTTCGTATTGCAAGTAATCGGCTCGAAAGTGGAGTGCAAGGTACTCGACCATGCCGAATGTATCATCTATCTCTTCGAGCGTCTGCAAAGCATATGCGACAACCGTTTCAACAAAGGCATCTCCATCGTGGAGAACGAGTGCCAGCAGCCCATCGTCATGACGATGGTTCCGCCGATACAACTCTTCATCGAGGGGATGAAGCTTTACCTCAACGATGATTTAAGATGTTCCGGGCTGATGCAAGCCAAACGCTCGGAGATGGTCTACTTGCTGAACTGCTACTATCCCATCAAGGAGCTAGCCGCCTTTTACGCCCCGATTTACCGGTATAGCCACAGTTTCCAGTATTTCGTGATGCAGAACTACCAAAAGGCGAAAGACGTGGAGACCTTCGCTCAATTGGGGGGCTACAGCGTACCCACTTTCCGCCGTATCTTCAAGTACACGTTCGGAGAGCCCGCTTATCAATGGATGCTGAAACGCAAATGCCACGACATTCATAACGACCTTATCATGACCGAGCTTTCCATATCCGAGATTTGTCACAAGTATGGCTTCGAGTCGCTTTCTAACTTCTCGCACTTCTGCAAGGCTAATTTCGGCCAATCTCCCCGCTCTGTCCGTTCCTTAAAAGAACCTTGAATACCTTGAGAAGAACGGCTACGATTTCACCTACTTCCGCGAGCCGGGGCGTTTCGACACGCCACGGTATCTCGCGCAAATCGAAATTAAGGCGAAAACCATTGAGACACGGCGCCAAGTCAATGGAACGCAAGACGGATTCCAGTGACTTAGCCGTCCTATCCCAGGCGGATATTCCCCGGCGCCTTCTCTGATTCAGACACAACAAGGGCTTCATTGAATGGTTGCGGATTTGAGAATGAAATATGATGAATTGGCAATTAATTCCTAAATTCGCGACCAATATATTTTTGTTATGGTACTAAATTACATTTGGATCGCTTTCTTCGTGATCGCTTTCTTCGTGGCCGTAGGTAAATTGGTCATCGGCGGGGATACCGCTGTTTTTACCGAGATTATCAACGCTTCTTTCGCCTCGGCTAAGACGGGGTTCGAGATCTCATTGGGACTTACCGGGATCTTGTCGCTTTGGCTGGGGATTATGAAGATTGGCGAGAAAGGAGGAGTGATCCAAGCGTTCGCACGATTGGCCGCCCCGGTATTCAGTAAGCTATTCCCGGATATTCCGAAAGATCATCCAGTGACGGGATCGATCTTCATGAACTTGTCGGCGAACTTGTTGGGGCTGGATAATGCCGCCACGCCGATGGGACTGAGGGCGATGCAACAATTGCAGGAGTTAAATCCAGAGAAAGAGTCCGCAAGTAACTCGATGGTCATGTTTCTTTGCATCAACGCCTCGGGGCTGACCTTGATCCCGATCACCATCATGATGTACCGGGCACAGATGGGAGCCGCAAATCCGTCGGATGTATTCCTGCCGATCATGCTGACTACTTTCACGTCTACCTTGGTAGCGATCTTGGCGGTTTGCGTACGACAAAAGATTAATGTCTTGCAACGGAACCTCGTATTGTTTTTCGGCGGGTTGGGACTATTTATCGGAGGATTGGTCTGGTTGTTCAATTCTATGGAGCAAGAGCAGGTTTCCCTGTATTCAACCTTGTTCGCCAATACGCTGCTTTTCACCATTATCTGCGGGTTTATCATCAGCGGTACGCGGAAAAAGATCAACGTGTACGACGCTTTTATCGAAGGGGCGAAAGAGGGTTTCCATACCGCCATAACGATTATTCCTTATCTCGTGGCGATCTTGGTCGGTATCGGAATTTTCCGGGCCTCGGGAGCGATGGATTTCATCACCGAGGGGGTTCGTATGGGAGTAGCAGCGATCGGTCTTGATACGGAGTTTGTAGGGGCGCTACCTACGATCCTCATGAAGCCGCTAAGCGGAAGCGGGGCTAGGGGCATGATGTTGGACGCGATGAATACCTATGGGGCAGATTCTTTCGTAGGCCGCCTGTCATCCATCGTACAGGGCTCTTGCGATACGACCTTTTATGTAGTCGCTCTTTATTACGGCAGCGTCGGCATTCGTAATACCCGCTATACGGTACAGTGCGCCTTATTGGCGGATCTGGCCGGAGCGATAGCGGCGATAGCGATGGCTTATCTATTCTTTTAACAGCCCGTATAACCAATCGGACAATACTATTTTCAAATCATCAAGAGCAACAATTTATGGCAATAGCATATTACGCCGAGGATATCCAACTCCCGGCAATCAAGAAAAGAGCGGTCAGCGGATGGATCAAGGCAGTGGCCGAGGCCTATGGAAAGAAGACGGGCGATATCAGCTATATCTTCTGTTCGGACGAGAAGATATTAGAGGTAAACCGCCAATACCTCCAACATGATTATTACACGGATATTATCACCTTCGATTATACGGTAGGGGACAAGATCTCGGGCGACCTGTTCATCAGCCTCGATACGGTCCGGACAAACGCCGATACATTCCATACGGACTATAACGAGGAACTCCACCGTACCATCATCCACGGCATCCTACACCTTTGCGGTATCAACGACAAAGGCCCCGGCGAGCGGGAGATCATGGAGGAGAACGAGAACAGGGCGTTAGCCATACTTCCGGAGGAATGCCGGGAATGACACTTATTTCCCACCCACTTTATTGAGGGTGGGAAACTTTAGTTGCCCCCAAAGATGTCCGTTTTCTTCTATCGAGGCCGCCGCCGTCCCTGTAAATTTGCAGTGTCTTTGCGCAAGACACAGTATGAACCCATAAAAAAGAAAAAAACGATGAAGAATTTAATTGCATTCTTTGAAATCCCGGCAACAGATTTCGACCGGGCGGTGGACTTCTACCAATCCATCTTCGGCATGGAGCTGGCACAGTCGGCTTGCGGTAACGAGAAAATGGCGTGCTTCGTACAAGACGGGCAGGCGGTGGGCGCGCTCTCCCATGCTCCCGGTTTCCGACCGTCGGCAGACGGCGTATTGATCTACTTTCATTGCGACGATATGGATCCCACGCTCGGGCGGGTGAAAGAGTGCGGCGGAAAGGTCATGATTCCACGCACCCGGATTCAGGTGGAGGGCAGAGGCTCTTTTGCCGTGTTTGCCGACCCGGAAGGGAACCGCATAGGGCTTTATGCCGATTAGCGGAGGTTTTGCTCGAGGCTGTGCCGGAACAGGTGCAGCCTCTTGCCGTGTATGCAGGATGCCCCGGTCTTCCACTTCCGCCTGCGAGTAGTCCTGCCTGTTTACCGTAAAGACTGTATCCCGGAATAAATCCTTCCCTCCGACGGCGTGCGGAAGAAGAGACACGATGCCCGTGCGGTAATTTATTTTCAACGAAAAGCAAGCGCAAAAGGAACAACCTAATCAGTTAATCCCTAACTTTGTGAGCCTAAACAGTAGACAATTATGGTACAGAGATTCGATTACTTAGTGATAGGCTCGGGAATCGCCGGTATGAGCTTCGCGCTGAAGGTAGCCAATGAGGGCAAGAGCGTAGCACTTATCTGTAAAGCCGGACAAGAAGAAGCCAACACATATTTCGCACAAGGAGGTATCGCTTCCGTAACCAACTTGAAAGTAGATAATTTCGAGAAGCACATAGAAGACACGATGATCGCCGGCGACCGGATCAGCGACCGGGCAGCCGTGGAGAAAGTCGTGCGTGAGGCTCCTGCCCAGATCGAGGCGCTTATCCGATGGGGAGTTAATTTCGATAAAAAAGAAAGCGGAGAGTTCGACCTGCATAAAGAAGGAGGACACTCCGAGTTTCGTATCCTGCACCATGCCGACAATACGGGAGCCGAGATACAGACGAGCCTGATAAAAACGGTAAACGATCATCCCAACATCACCGTATTCGAGAATCATTATGCGGTAGAGATTATCACCCAGCATCATATGGGTATTATCGTCACCCGCCATACCCCCGGCATCAAGTGTTTCGGCGCCTACGTATTGAACGAGGATACGGGCGAGGTACATACTTTCTTGTCGAAGATAACCGTTATGGCAACCGGCGGTTGCGAGGCTGTTTACCGGAATACGACAAACCCACTGGTAGCTACCGGAGACGGTATCGCCATGGTTTACCGTGCGAAAGGCTCCGTAAAGGATATGGAGTTCATCCAGTTCCACCCGACTGCCTTGTATCATCCGGGCGACCGTCCCTCTTTCCTCATCACCGAAGCGATGCGCGGCTATGGAGCCGTATTGAGAAACCTTGGCGGCGAGGAGTTCATGCATAAGTATGATCCCCGTCTTTCCTTGGCTCCTCGCGATATCGTAGCCCGTGCGATCGATAACGAGATGAAACAACGGGGTGAAGACCATGTCTATCTAGATGTGACCCACAAAGATCCGGAAGAGACGAAGAAACATTTCCCCAATATCTATAAGAAATGCCTCAGTCTAGGGATCGATATCACGAAAGATTACATCCCGGTAGCCCCTGCCGCCCATTATCTATGCGGAGGTATCAAGGTAGACTTGAATGGGCAATCCAGCATCCGTCGCCTATATGCGATCGGAGAGTGTTCTTGTACCGGCTTGCACGGTGGTAACCGACTGGCCTCAAACTCATTGATCGAGGCGGTTGTATATGCCGACGCCGCGGCGAAACACTCATTAAGCGTTTTGGATCGCTATGAGTTCAACCAAGATGTACCGGAATGGAACGATGAGGGAACGATCACCAATGAAGAGCGTGTATTGATCACTCAGAGCATGAAAGAGGTGAACCAGATCATGGAGGCGTATGTAGGTATCGTTCGCAGTAACACGCGTTTGATCCGTGCGTGGAACCGTCTGGATATTCTGTATGAGGAGACAGAGAGCCTGTTCAAGCGTTGCAAGGCATCCCGGGAATTATGCGAGTTGCGCAATATGATCAATGTAGGCTATTTGATCACTCGCCAAGCGATGGAGCGGAAAGAGAGCCGAGGATTACATTATACGATTGATTATCCACCGGTTAAATAATCGAGAATCGAGAATTGGCATAGCAATTCTCGATTCTCTACTTATCAATAGTTCTGTTTCATCGGTTCAAAGAAAGCGCGCGGATGAGCGCATGCCGGACAATTAACCGGAGCCTCCTTGCTCTCGATCACAAAGCCGCAGTTACGGCATTGCCAGAAAATGGCTTCATCTTTCTCGAATACTTTCCCTCCCTCTACGTTAGCCAACAATTTACGATAACGACTCTCGTGTTCAGCCTCTACCTTCGCGATCATTTTGAAAGCCAAAGCGATAGCGGGAAAGCCTTCTTCCTCTGCGATCTTGGCGAACTCGGGATACAATTCGGACCACTCCTCATTCTCACCGGCTGCCGCGGCGGCCAAGTTCTCGGCGGTTGTTCCGATTACGCCCGCGGGATAAGAAGCGGTAATCTCAACCATTCCCCCCTCCAGGAACTTAAAGAAGCGTTTGGCGTGTTCCTTCTCTTGCTCGGCTGTCTCCATAAAAACCCCCGCGATTTGCTCGTAACCCTCTTTTTTAGCTACGCTGGCGAAAAAGGTGTAACGACTTCTTGCCTGAGATTCCCCGGCAAATGATTTCAACAAATTCTGCTCGGTACGTGTACCTTTAATACTTTTTTCCATACTACTAATTTTATCTAATCAGTCAACAACTAATCCTCCTAAATTGTTTAACCAAATCCCGTGATTTTTGTAGATTTGCGACTCTTTTGATAAAAACAGTATATAGCACAAGGTCCAAAAATGAAAAGAGGTGGAAAGGATATCGAATCGTTGGATAGCTTACGAGTCTTGTCTCTGTTCTCCGGATGCGGGGGCATGGATTTAGGGTTTGAGGGGGATTTTATATGTCATCGTAAATCTATATCTCCTCAAAGTACGTGGGTTCAAGAGGTTATCGATGAGCATTGGGTCCGTTTACGGAGGAATCGTTTTCGGACGGTCTTCGCGAATGATATATTGAAAGAGGCACAAACCGCTTGGCTTCAATATATGGATCGATTCGGCCACGATAAAAACGTTTATAACACAAAGAGTATCGTAGACTTGGTGAAAGAGCACCGGGCGGGGAAAAAAGTCTTCCCTGAGCGGATAGATGTCGTCACGGGGGGGTTTCCTTGCCAGGATTTCAGTGTCTCCGGCAAACGTCTGGGATTTGCGTCGAATAAGGATCATACCGGGAAATTGCGCGAGGACGATGAGGCCTCGGAAGAGACGAGGGGTAAACTTTACTACTGGATGAAGCAGGTGATCGATATTACGAGGCCCAAGCTGTTTATCGCGGAGAACGTGAAGGGGCTGGTGAATCTGGGAGACGTGAAAAGTATCATTCAGAGAGACTTCGCCCATGCGGCCGGGGATGGATATATTGTTCTGGATCCTCAAGTCTTACATGCGGGTAACTATGGGGTTCCGGAGTCCAGAGAGCGTGTGATTTTTATCGGGATACGTAAGTCCGCGTTAAAGGCTAAGGCCTTAAGAGCGCTTCAAGGGGAGAAGATACCCGAGGCTTACGATCCTTATCCGAGCCCGACACATGCTTGCACCGTGGAAGACAAGAGACTATTGCCGCCGGTGGTTTGTCGGGATGTTTTTGTAGGATTGGAGGAACCGGATAGGACAGACGATCCATCCCAGCGGTATTATTCACAGGCGAAATATATGGGAGCTCATTGTCAAGGTCAAAAGGAGATCGCGTTGGATCATATTGGCCCTACGATTCGTTCCGAGCATCATGGAAATATAGAATACCGTCGTTTATCCCGGGAGCATGGGGGCGTTATTACGGAAGAATTAGACGCCGGTTTACAGGAACGTCGCCTGACTCCCCGGGAATGTGCCTTGATACAGACGTTTCCGCCGGATTATCCTTTTGTGTCGCGCAAGAAGGAGCATACCCGTTTTGAGCTGACGGTCTCGGGTGCTTATAAGGTGATCGGCAACGCGGTGCCTCCGGTATTGGCGTATCACATAGCGAATCGCATACAGGATTTATGGCCGTTGTATTTTAAAAAGAGATAGGAATTGAATCTTCGCCTATTGGCGAGATTTTTTTAAAACGCTACCTTCGCGTGGATAAATTTAAAAGATTACTACCGTGGCAAAAGTTGTGGAAACCCCTTTGATGAAGCAGTATTTCGATATAAAAGCGAAACATCCGGACGCTATCCTTTTATTCCGGGTCGGAGACTTTTACGAGATGTATGGCGAGGACGCCGTGATGGGCGCGGAGATATTGGGTATCGTACAGACCAAACGCGCGAATGGCGTGGCGCAACATGTCGAGATGGCGGGATTTCCACATCATGCCTTGGATTCTTATCTGCCGAAGTTGGTGCGGGCCGGTAAGCGTGTGGCTATCTGCGACCAGCTGGAAGACCCGAAGCTGACGAAGAAACTGGTGAAGCGGGGAATTACGGAATTGGTGACTCCCGGCGTTTCCATCAATGAAAATATACTGAATCATAAAGAGAACAATTTCCTGGCCTCTATCCATTTCGCCAAGGAGGTATGCGGTATCTCCTTCTTGGATATCTCCACCGGCGAGTTCATGGCGGCGGAGGGCTCCATCGATTATATCGACAAATTACTCAATAACTTTTCCCCGAAGGAAGTGCTGATCGAGCGGGGAAACAAGAAGCGTTTCGAGGAGGCTTTCGGCCCTCGTTTCTTTATCTTTGAGCTGGATGACTGGATCTTTACGACCTCGGCCGCCGAGGATCGCCTGCTGAAGCATTTCGAGACGAGGAACTTGAAGGGTTTTGGCGTACAACACCTGAAATTAGGCATTATCGCCTCCGGGGCGATTCTGTATTATCTGGACCAGACCCAGCACACGCATATTTCCCATATCACCGCTTTATCCCGTATCGAGGAGGATCGATATGTCCGTCTGGATAAGTTTACGGTACGCAGCCTGGAGCTGGTGGATCCGATGAGCGACGAGGGAACGAGCCTGTTGGACGTGATCGACAAGACGATCTCGCCGATGGGTTCCCGCATGCTTCGCCGGTGGATACTGTTCCCGCTAAAGGATGTAAAGCCGATCCAGGAGCGCCAGGCGGTCGTGGATTATCTCTTCCGCGAGCCGGAGACCCAGGAGTTGCTGGATACGCGGTTGGGGCAGATCGGCGACTTGGAGCGTATCATCTCCAAGGTAGCTGTCGGCCGCGTATCTCCTCGCGAGGTGGTCCAGCTGAAGGTCGCGCTTCGCGCGATCGAGCCGATCAAGGCGGCCTGTATGGCGAGCGGGGAGCCTGTCTTGTGCCGGATCGGGGAGCAGTTGAACGCTTGCGCCTTGATCCGCGACCGGATCGAGAAAGAGATTCACGACGATCCCCCCTCGTTGGTCAACCGGGGAGGGATTATCGCGAAGGGAGTCAACGAGGAATTGGACGACTTGCGCGCCATCGCCTATTCCGGCAAGGATTATTTGCTGAAGGTACAGCGGCGCGAGAGCGAGCAGACGGGTATCCCGAGCTTGAAGATCGCCTTCAACAACGTCTTCGGCTATTACATAGAGGTACGGAACGCCCATAAGGACAAGGTTCCGGCCAGTTGGATCCGGAAGCAGACCTTGGTGAACGCCGAGCGCTATATCACCGAGGAGCTGAAGGAATACGAGGAGAAGATATTGGGGGCGGAGGAAAAGATCCTCGCGCTGGAGACTCGCCTTTTCAACGAGCTGGTATTGGCCTTGACGGAGTATATCCCGCCCATCCAGATGAACGCGGGCTTGATCGGGCGTATCGACTGCCTTTTGTCTTTCGCCAAGGTCGCGGAGGCGAACCGATATATCCGTCCGGTCGTGGATGATTCCGACGCGATCGACATAAAGGGGGGCCGCCACCCGGTGATCGAGAGGCAACTGCCCTTGGGAGAGCCGTATATCGCCAACGATGTCTACCTGGACGACGAGAAACAGCAGATCATCATTATCACGGGGCCGAATATGGCCGGCAAGTCCGCCCTGTTGCGCCAGACGGCCTTGATCACGCTCATGGCGCAAATCGGTTGCTTCGTCCCGGCCGAGAGCGCCCGTATCGGCGTCGTGGACAAGATTTTTACCCGCGTGGGCGCCTCGGACAATATCTCGGTGGGCGAGTCTACCTTTATGGTCGAGATGAACGAGGCCTCCGACATATTGAATAACATGACCTCCCGGAGCCTGGTGCTTTTCGACGAGTTGGGGCGGGGCACCAGCACCTACGACGGCATATCGATCGCTTGGGCGATCGTGGAATATATTCATGAGCGCCCCGACGCGAGGGCGAAGACGCTCTTCGCCACCCATTACCACGAGCTGAACGAGATGGCGCGTAGCTTCAAGCGGATCAAGAATTACAACGTATCGGTCAAGGAGGTGGGGAATAAGGTGATCTTCCTGCGCAAGCTGGTCCCCGGGGGGAGCGAGCATAGCTTTGGCATCCACGTGGCGAAGATGGCCGGCATGCCCAAGAGCATCGTGAGGCGTTCGAGCGAGATCTTGCGGCAGTTGGAGTCCGAGAATCGCCAGGAGGGCATCGCGGGCAAGCCGGTCAAGGCGATCGCCTCCGCCGCCGAGGGGTATCAGCTGAGTTTCTTCCAGCTGGACGACCCGGTGTTGGGCCGGGTACGGGACGAGATCAAGCACCTGGACGTGAATAACCTCACCCCCTTGGAAGCCCTGAACAAACTGAGCGAGATCAAGCGGATTATCACGGGGAAATAGCTTGGCTCTCACGACGAGGAGACGGGGGATCCGGAAGGGGGGAGGGGAGACGTGCGTCAATCCGCCAGGCGGTAGCTGACGAAAGCGAAGCGCTTGCTGTCGGGTGCCCAGGAGTTCACGTTTATCGTACCTTGCCCGCCGAATAGCTTGACGAGGGTCTTGGGCGCTCCGCCCTCGGCCGGCATGAGGCGCAGCTCCACGTTTTTATTGGCCAGGTGCTGGCCGGGCTCCAGGTCGCCTTTCGCGTAGGTGATGAAAACGATGTGCTTGCCGTCCGGCGAGATGTGGGGGAACCAGGAGTTGCGGGTCTCGTCAGAGGTCATCTGGGTTTGCTCGGTACCGTCCGCTCTCATGCGCCAGACCTGCATGAGCCCGGTGCGCACGGAGTTGAACCAGATGTATTGCCCGCACGGCGAGTATTCGGGGCCGTCGTCCAAGCCCTCGGCGGTGGTGAGGCGTTTTTCCTCGCCTCCCCGGGCCGGGATGACGTAGACGTCGAAGTTGCCGTCTCGCTCGGCGCAATAGGCGAGTTGTTTCCCGTCGGGGCTCCATCCGTGGAGGTAGCTGGGGCCGAGCGGGGTGATCAGCCGCGGGACGCCTCCCTCGAGAGGCAGGGTGTAGACGCGCGACCGGTGGTCTTCCCTTGTCGCGTGGCTGATGGCGATTTGCCGGCCATCCGCGGAGATCACGTGGTCGTTGTTGCAACGGGTCGCGTAGTCGCTGTCGATCTGCCGCGGCTCGCCCGGGGATTCCGGGGAGAGCTTGTAGAGCTTCCCGCCGCTGTTGTATACGAGCCAACGGCCGTCCGGCGTCCAGTTGGGCGCCTCGATCCGGTAGGGAAATTCTTTGACGACGGTGCGCCGCCCGGTCGTGATGTCCATCACTTCCAGCACGCTGGTCACACCGCTTCGCTGGGCCTGCGCGCAGCAGGCGGCGATACACGCGCAAAGCACGGAATTGAGAAAACGTTTCATACACATTGGATTTTAAAGGATATAAAGAAACCGGGTAAAAGGGCTTTACGCCACTTTAGCCGGTCTCAAAGATAGGATTTATTTCGCTTACTGCTTATACATTGAAGCGGAAATGCATGATGTCTCCGTCTTGCACGACATATTCCTTCCCCTCTACGCTCATCTTCCCGGCCTCCTTGACCGCGGCCTCGGAGCCGTAGGCGATATAGTCGTCGTACTTGATGACCTCGGCGCGGATGAATCCCTTCTCGAAGTCGGTGTGGATGACGCCGGCGCATTGGGGCGCTTTCCAGCCTTCGCGGAACGTCCAGGCGCGGCATTCGTCCGGCCCGGCGGTCAGGAAGGTTCGCAGGTTCAACAGGCTATAGGCCGATCGGATCAGGCGGCTTACGCCGGACGACTCCAGGCCGATCTCCCGCAGGAACATCTGGCGCTCCTCGTAGGTGTCGAACTCGGCGATCTCGCTCTCGATCTTGGCGGCGACGACCAGGATCCGGGCCTCTTCCTCCTTGACCGCCTCGCGTACGGCCTCGACGTAGTGGTTGCCGCTGGCGGCGCTGGCCTCGTCTACGTTGCAGACGTACAGGACGGGCTTGTTCGTCAGCAGGAAGAGGTCGCGGGCGGCGTTGGCCTCGTCTTTCGTGTCGAGGGAGACGGTGCGCGCGCTTTTCCCCTGCTCCAGCGCCGCCTTGTACTTGCGAAGCACCTCGTAGACGACCTTGGCCTGCTTGTCGCCTCCGGTCTGCGCCTGTTTCTGCACCTTGGCGATGCGGCTGTCGATCGTCTCCAGGTCCTTGATCTGGAGCTCGTAGTCGATGATCTCCTTGTCGCGTACGGGGTCTACGCGCCCGTCTACGTGTACGATATTGTCGTCGTCGAAACAGCGCAACACGTGCAAGATCGCGTCGGTCTCGCGGATGTTGGCCAGGAACTTGTTGCCCAGCCCCTCGCCTTTGCTGGCGCCTTTCACCAGCCCGGCGATGTCTACGATCTCTACGGTGGCGGGGATCACTCGCTGCGGATGTTCGATCTCGGCCAGTTTGCTCAGCCGCTCGTCCGGCACGGTGATCACGCCTACGTTCGGCTCGATCGTACAGAACGGGAAGTTCGCCGATTGCGCCTTCGCGTTGGATAAGCAATTGAAAAGGGTAGACTTCCCTACGTTGGGGAGGCCTACGATGCCACATTGTAATGCCATAATCAGGATCTCTTTTTTTATGTAATCTTCAGGACGCGAAAGTACTTATTTTACGGGACAGTAGCAAAAAACATCCCCTCAACGGGGATGTTTTTATTTCCGCCGTCCCGCGGTGGGACGGGGCGGTTGGGGCCGCGTCGTCAGATCTCGTCGGGCGAATCGTCGCCCGGCTCGGTCGGCTGGTCCGGCTCGGCGGGTTGCCCCGGCTCGGCGGGGGTGGCGGGGGGGGTGGCGGGATGTCCGAGCACGTTGCGCTTGTAGCGGAGGATCTGGGCGTTCATCGCGTCGACGAAGGGGCGCAGCTCGCCGGTCTCGTCGAGGGTGGCGTAGGCGTTGATCTTCGCGATGAGCTTGCGGTAGGCCTCGTCGGTGGCCTGCCGCGCGGCCTTGGTGGCGCCTACGGTCTTGGAGGAGTTGCCGGTGTCGCGCTGGATGAGCAGCTCGCGGGTCTCCTCGTTGGCCGTCTTCAGGTTGTCGACGAAGGGTTTCAGCCCGAGGGCCGCCACTTGCGAGGCGAACTTGCCCTGCAGGTCGTCGATGAAGTTGGTCAGCATACCGGTCTCCTTGTCCAGCTGGTCTTTCGTGTCGATCTTATAATCCGCGATATGCTGCCAGAGCGTCCGGGCGGTCGCGAGCATATCGCCCTCGGGGAGGTGCAGGAAGCCTTTCACGGCGTTCTTGTAGCCCGTGTAATAGCTGTCGCGCCGCGTGTCGGCCTCGCCGATCCGGTCGGAGAGGGGGTCTTTGCGCGATACGTTCAGGCATTCGTCCTCGGCGGCGAAGGCGCTCTTGAGGGCGGGCAGCTCGTTCGGTACTTTGGCTTTCGCCACGCTGTCGGCCTCCGTCCGCTCGATGGTGGCTTGCATGTAGTTGAAATGGGCTCCGTTGGGAAGCTGGGATAGACCGATGTTCTCAATCGTGTTGTCCATACGAATAATGATTTAACCCACATTGCCACAATAGACCTTTCGTAAGGTTAAACAATCTTTAATTTCGATGGTTTTATGCGGTTTTTGCTGTGTCTATGTGTTAAAATCAGGTTATTTTGGTTCCATACCCCCTCTGTAGTACCCCCAGACTTTTGGCTGTCGTCGGTACAATGCCGACCTTTGTCCCATGCACATAGGAACAGTCTATAAAACCAACAGCAAGGGTGAACGCAAAGCCTACTATCGCCTTGAGG
>NZ_JAAKDT010000012.1 GCF_011038785.1 Parabacteroides sp. ZJ-118 | reverse complement strand
CCAAAATCGTGCGCGGGTGCACCGATTACAGCAGCATGCTCCCCATGAACATGGGTTTGAGTACTAATAAATACTAAATGTTTAATGAAAACAAAATCAGGGGATAGAAGCTAACAGCCATTGAATCCGTGATTTGCAATTTCGTCCGGCTGTGCTTGGACGCTTACCAATTTCTTGCCATTTTCCTAAACCTCCTATGACTAAGGAGGTTATATGATTCTTCCAAAGTTATACAAAATATACGAGAGACCAAGGCAAACACCCGAGATTATCTGTCCGATAGCTCGAGGTTGGTCATCCGGTCGGTGACCTTGAAGGGATAGTCCGGGTATTCATAAATGCGGAAGCGAGGCTCGGTCTCTCCCTCGCAATAGTTCCAGATCGTGCGGTACTCGCTCACCTCCTCACCCATCTCGCTCAATTGCCTGAGGTAAGCGGCCACGGATTTGTTCTCCACGATATAGACCTCGCCCATCCGGTCGATGATCGGGCTGTGCGAGCGGCTCCCGTCATGGTCAAACCGGAGGATCCGCTTCCCCTCGGAGGTGAGGCCGATGGTACGGAAGGTCATGCTCTTGCCGATGGCGGGCAGGTTCAACACGTTGCGATCCGTCCCCGCGAACAGCAGCCCGTTCTCCTTCAGGAAACGGGCCAAGCGCTTGCCCAAAGGGCGTTGGCCCCGGATCATCTCGGACAACTCCGCCTGCTTCTCCTCCGGTACCTGCCCGAAGACCTTCTCCTCGCGAGCCTCCTGCAACGAACGGCTGTTGGGGGCGTAAACCGCGTAATTCTCGCGGAATCCCTTCACGGAGAAGGTATAGTAGCAAACCACCCCGAGCGCGTTCAAGGTCTGCCGCAGTTTCGCCGTATGTCCCCTGCGGGAAGCCGAGACCGTGTAGACCAGCTGATTCGTGACCGTCCAGCCCGCCGCCAGGATCGCCTCGATCGCGCGCCTCGCCTCCGGAGTCACCTCCAGCGGAGACTGGAAATGCGTCTGTATATAAAACTGGCTCACCCCGATAGCGGAAGCCTTCTCCTTGAACTCCCTCAATAGGCCGACCAGCTCGTCGGTCACACGCAGCGGAAGATAGGCCGGCAGCCGGGAGCCCAGCCGCACCCGTTGCAACTCGGCGTATTTCTCGCCCTCCGGACGGCTCTCGTTCGCCTTCCGTTTCCGCGCCGCCATCTTGTATACCGCCTCCAGTATCTTACGCAAAGTAGCGTCCTGGCTCATCAAGGCATCCCCGCCCGTTATCAGGATATCCCGCAGCTGGGCATCCTCCTCGAAATAACGCATCAGGCGACGCAGCTTCCGGTCCCAACTCTCCTTAGGCCTCAGGGCCTCGAGATCGAAATTCAGCCGCTCGCTCTGGAAATCGTACATGCGCTGGCAAGAGGCGCACAACCCGCCGCAGGCACGCCCCATCGAATCGGGGATCAAGATCGCCACCTCCGGATACCTCCGGTGTATGTTGTGACCCTCCGGCAACAGCCAGCCCGCCGCGTTCGGCTCCTCGGCGACGACCTGGTCTTCCTTCTCCCACGCCTTGATGCTTCCATACGTATCTACCAGCTCGTCCGAGTACAGGACGTACGATCGCACCGCGGCGTCGTCGTACCCCTCCCGCCCTGTATTCAACAGGGACAGGTAGTAGGGAGTCACGAAAAAGGGCATCCCCTTCTTCTGAGCACGGGTCAACAGGCCCATCGTCTCGTCCGACAGGGAATATCCCAAAAAGAAATTCAATTCCATAGGGCTCTTGATCGCCATCGACAAATGGAAGCGGGCGGTGTTCCACCACTCACGTACACGGGCCTCTTTCTCCTCATAGGCGATGCCCTCGGCGAACTGGAAACGCGACGAGGGGCCATGATGGCGTCTCTCTATCTTCTTGATCAGGCAAGCGATGATACGCGCCTTGTTTCTCTCGCGGATGGCGATCACCTCGGGGTCGAGCCCGGTCGGCCAACGGTTCATCTGCCTTTTCACCAACGCCCGGTCCGACAGGATCTCGACCGGATGTTCCAGCAAATCGAACTGATGGTATAAATCGATGAATAAATCGGGAGAGGCCTCATTTCCCAACCGGCCGGTCAGGAACTGCCAAAGATAGGTGATCGTCCGCACCGGAAGACGCTCGCCCGTAGACAACTCGTCCACGAACGTATCGTCATGCTCGATCAAAAGGAGGATACGCCTCGCCACCGCCATTCCCGCGTTTCCCCGGGCACTTCCCTTTCCCGTGAGCCGGGATACGACAAGAGGGCGCAAAGTATCCTTGAAATACTTCGCGTCCTCACTTTTTTCCGCCAAGGCCACCAACCAAGGGAAGCTCCGGTCGTATGCTTTTCTCAGCTCGGCAATGTCAAGGACAAGGGGGTCTTTTTTTATCATAAGCCTGCTGCTTTTCGCGCCATCCTTACCATACAATCGACGGGCAATATTGCGATATCGTGCTTTTCAATATCTTCAGGTTGATCGGCTTCGTGATGAAAGCCGTAGCCCCGGCCTCTCTGGCGGCTTCCATATCGGTGTCGAACACGTAGGCCGATTGCATGACCACGGGGACATCCTCCGATAACTTACGGATCTCCTTCAATGCCTCGATACCCGTCATCTCAGGCATCTTTATATCCATCAGGATCAGGTCTACCTCGTTTTCCTTGAAGAGAGCCAAGACTTCCAAGCCGGTCTTGGCACGGATCAAATTACAATGTTTATGTAAAATGGTTTTCAGAAGCAGATAATTACTCTCCTCATCTTCCGCGATTAGCAGCGTGGGCTTTCCTGCGCCCAGATCATTTTTTACATCCATATACATAACGTTTTTATTCCTTGTGTTTAGCCGGGATCGAACGAACCCTGACGAAGCAAAGGTAAGAAAAAATATTAAAAAGTCACATCCATGCCGCCCATAAATATCGCTTTCGGCATCGGGAATCCTTCGTTGATGGAATAACGGGTGGCCGTCAGATTCTCTCCTTTGACAAATAGATTCAAGCCTTTATCGCGCGTACCGAAACGGTAGGCCGCCTTCGCGTTCAGCACCGTGTAATCCGTTTTCACCTTGTCCGCCGTATTGATGTAGAGGTCGAAGATGGATTGTACGTTCACGTTGAAGGTGAAACGCCCCGGAGCGTACATCACGCCGGCGAAAAACTTATGCGCCGGGGCCGCCAGCAGGGCCTTGCTCGTGTGTAGATAGCTGTAGTTCATATCGAGGCTCAGGTTCTTGAGGATCCGGCAGCGGGAATCGAACTCGATGCCTTTATTCGTGAAAGCACCCGTGTTGACATTCTTGGGGCGTCCGTCTACGCGTGTCGTCTCGATCATATCCTGCCCGTCGATGAAGAAGGCGGTCAGCTCCGCGGACAGGTTGCCCTCGAAGAATTCCTGCCCGACGGAGACCTCGTAGTTCATCATGCTTTCCGGCTTCAAATCCGGGTTCTGAGGCGGGAACATATACATCTCCCGTATATTCGGGCTCCGGAAGCCTTTCGACAAAGATGCCCTTATCACGTTCCCCTCGAACGGACGTACCGTGAAGCCGGCCTGCGGAACCCACTCGCCACCGAAGACGCTGTTATGCTCATAACGAACCCCGGCGTTCAAGCTTACCTTGTCAAATAAATCCTGCTGCGCGATAACGTATCCGGCTACCTCGTTCACAGTCTTATTCACCAGCTCATTCCGGTTGCCATTGATGCTGTCCTGCCACGCGTCACCCCCCCAGTTCTTGTAGTCGACACCGACCGTGAGACGATTCCCTCTCACCAGGCGGAACGACTGATAAAGCAAAAAACCCGCGTTATGATCGTCCGAGTAAAACAGATACGGTCTGGGCGTCCCGCCCGGATCGTACCCGTCATCAATCTTGTGATGGCCCCAGTTGTAGAACACGCGAAGGGCACCGCTTGTCTTCCCGTGATTGTTCTCCAAGGCGAAGGAGGCGGTACCTCGCAGGATATCCATCTTGTTGTCGATAAGCGGGCTTGTTACCTTCCCCGGGTTCTGGTTCTTGGACTTGGCCAAGCTTACGTCTCCCGTCACCTTGTAATGATCACCCATCTTATAGCCTAACTTGGCGAAACCATTCGTGATCTGAAACTTCGAATCCGGGCGATGTCCATCCGTGCGGTCGTGATTCAACGAGATATAACTGCTAAAGTCACCGCTATTGTACCCATTGTTGATCATATACTTCTGGGTGTTATACGAGCCGTACATGACGCGGGCTTGCGTACGTCGTCCCGGCTGATTATGCTGGCGGGTAATGATATTCACGACGCCTCCCATCGCGTTCGAGCCGTATAACAGGGAACCCGGGCCACGGATCACCTCCACCCTTTCCACGTCCGAGGCCACATAGGTATCCGGAAGCGAATGGCCGAACAGGCCGGCCCATTGAGGCTGCCCGTCGAACAGCATCAAGACCTTATTACCCTGTCCGACGCCCCGGATGTTGACCGTCCCGGCCGCTCCCTCGGAAACGCCGAAACCCGTGATCCCTTTTTCCGTGACAAACAGCCCGGGTACCCGCTCCGATAATACGGGAAGCAACGCCGATTCACTGCTGGCCTCAATCTCCTCCCGTTCGATGACCGAGATCGATAACGGCACGCTGTTCCGGTTCACATGGATCTTGTTGGCGGAAACCACCACCCCTCTCAAATTGATCAGACTGTCAGCCTCTGCCGGCTCTATCGCGAATGCCATGGAGCCTGTCAACAGCCCGGAAACCAGTAAAAGTCCTTTTCTCATATACTACTTGTATCTATATTGGTTATCATTTTAAACATCCGGCGGTAACACGTCCACCGGAAAACGTGTTACCAAACCCGCAAAAAAAACATCAATCCGCCCGGCTCATCACCAACTTGCCATGCTTAATGCCTTTGATCGTCGTCAACGTATCCGACAATTCCGTCAAGCGGCAGGCCGTTCCCATCACCGTCACTATATGCAAGCAAAAATTCCGATTGATATAATACTGGGAAGACGACAAGATCACATCCTTATAATTTTGTTGGATACCCATGATCTTCAACGAGATCTCTTTCTTGACTTGGTCATACATGATCACGATCGTCCCGGCTACGATATGGTTGCATTGCCATTTACGCTCGGCCACATTCTTCTCTATCAGAAAACGAATCGCCTGTGAGCGATTGGCGAAGCCATTCTCATTCACGTATTGATCCAACGATTCCAACAAATTGTCTTCCAAAGAGACGCCAAAACGTTTTAAAGACATAAACATTCTTTTACAGCCCTGCGTCGCGAAACTACGAATAAAAAGTGAGATACGGAAGAACCGTTCTCAAAAAGCATCGCGGTTTAAGAAGGTGTTCTCTCCCGAGCTATCAAAAACGACGAAGTCGGAGGGAGAACCTCGGACACAGGCGAGCACGCCCATGACGGAAGGGGCATCCTATACCGCCATGAGCGTTTTTTCTGAGTGAGTCAAAAAGACTTATTTCACGAACGGTGCCTTCAATAAATAATCCACGCAGCCTTTCACGCCCTCAAACTGGGAACGCCCGTCAGGCATGCCCTCCAACTCCACGAAATAATCCTTGATCCCGTTCGCGTAGGCTTGCCGGAATATATTCTCGAAATTCATCATCCCGGACTCGCCCAGGATAGCACGATCCTTGATGTGCAATACCTTGATGCGGTTCGGATATTTCCTCAACCACTCTACCGGATCTTGTTGCCCCATCACGGCCCAATAAACATCCATCTCGAAAAACACGAGCGAAGGATCCGTATTCCTCAAGAACAACTCATAGACGCAGTCTCCTTTCTCGCGCCTTCCCAGCTTGGCCTCCGTACCGCCCGGGTTTACCTTGGCGAACTCCATCTCATGGTTGTGATAGCCGAAAGGAATACCGGCCGCTTTAACGATCTTACCCGCCTCGTTGAAGATCTCGCAGACGAAAGCGGTCTCCTCGGTGCTGCGGGTACTCGGCTTCCCGGGCTGGATCAGGTACTTCACGCCTAGTCTGGCATGATCATCGGCCGTCTTCTTCCAATACTCCGAGATCTGGGAGCGGTTGGCCTTCGTGTACTCGCGTACCGGAGGATTCACGTGGGAACTGGTGATCCTCAATCCGGCGTCGTCCACCATCTTCTTGAATTCCATCATGTCTACGCCGCCGATCTTGCCTTCCCTGTAACCGGCCAACTCCAAATTGGCGTACCCCATCTGCTTGATTTTTTTCAATCCGCCGGGTACATCCGCGTAAAGCTCCCTGCCTAAGGAATAGATTTGTAAACCAACTGTCTTAGCGGCCGTCGCCTCGAAAGTGACAGGTTTGGCCGCATCCGCGCTCCCGACCTTTCCGGCCATCAAGCCACCCAGGGTGAAAAGGGACGCGTTCTTTAAAAAATCTCGTCTATTTATCATGATTATTAGAATTAAGTCAGCCCAAAGGTAGCGATTATAATCCAAAAAAGGTCGTATAGGATGGAAAAATCCCCCTATACGACCCCCATATGGCATACATTTATGGGACAGGACCCGATTAACAGCGAGGCTTGATAGCCAACTTCACCGGTTTGATCATGTTCTCCGGGCTTAGGATCGTATCCAACTCCTCCTTGGTCAAGATACCATGATCTAATACCAATTGATAAACGCTAACACCGGTCTCCAACGCCTCCTTCGCAATCTTGGTGGAGTTCTTGTAGCCGATTACCGGATTCAAGGCCGTCACCACTCCGATGCTATGATGTACCTCCTCGCGGCAACGATCCTCGTTGGCGGTAATGCCGTCCACGCAACGGGTGCGCAAGGTATCGAAACCATTGATCAGCAAATCCACGGACTCGAAGCAGCATTGTACCATCACCGGCTCCATCGCGTTCAACTCCATCTGGGCGGCTTCCCCCGCCAGGGTCACGCATAACTCGTTACCCATCACCTTGTAGGCGATCTGGTTCATCACCTCCGGGATTACCGGGTTCACCTTACCCGGCATGATAGACGAACCCGGCTGCATGGCGGGCAAGTTAAACTCGCCCAAACCGCAACGAGGACCGCTTGCCAGCAGGCGAAGGTCATTACAGATCTTATTCATCTTCACGCAAATCCGCTTCATGGCGGAAGCATAGCCTACCAAGCACGAGGTATCCGAGGTGGCTCCTACCAAATCGGGAGAGAGACGGATATCCCATCCGGTTATCTCGCGCAAAGCCGCGATGCATTTCTCCGCGTATCCCGGCTCGGCACAAATACCCGTGCCAATGGCGGTAGCTCCCATGTTGACCACCAGGAAATCGGCGGCGGCCTCGTTCAAGTGGGCGATCTCATCCCGCAAGATGCCGGCGAAACCGTGGAAGGTCTGCCCCAACGTCATGGGCACGGCATCCTCCAGCTGCGTGCGTCCCATCTTGACAATTCGCGAGAACTCCTCTCCTTTCTTACGGAAGGAGGCGATCAATTCCTCCAAATGGGGCAGCAATTGAAGATGCTTGAAATACATACCGATATGGATGGCGGTCGGATACGCATCGTTCGTGGATTGCGAGCGGTTCACATGATCGTTCGGTGAGCAGTATTGGTACTCGCCTCTCTCGTGCCCCATCAATTCCAAGGCACGGTTGGCAATCACCTCGTTCGCGTTCATATTCGTAGTGGTACCCGCTCCGCCTTGGATCATATCCACCGGGAACTGGTCGCGGTGCTTGCCATCGATAATCTCCTTACAAGCGGCGGTGATGGCCTCCTTTTGCGCCGCGGTAAGCAAGCCCAACTCAAAGTTAGCCTTGGCAGCCGCCATTTTCGTTATCGCTAATCCTTTTATGAATAAAGGATACTCGCTCAAACGGAATTTACTAATCGAGAAATTCTCGATTCCTCTCAAGGTTTGAACTCCATACAATGCTTCGGCGGGGATCTCACGAGCGCCGATCAGGTCGCTCTCCACGCGAGTTTTTCCAGTTAATTTCGTATCCATATTAGAAATATTAATTGTTTTCTTATTGTTTCCGCGAAGGTAGGAACTATTATTTTGAAAGCAAATTATTCTTTGACAAAATACAAAAAACATTTATTTATCCCATAAAACACACCATCGACCTATCATCGGTTACAATTTGTCAATTTCAAGATTCACAAGAGCTCCTTCGGATCTTATTCAAGCGTAACAAGAACTTGAGCTCGTGCGTTCAATTCCCTTTGACAATTTGCCCCCGGTTCTCCTTCTCCTTGCAAGGGAGGCGCAGGAAATTCCTCAAAAAAAAATCTCGTTTTTATTTGCCATTTGTTAAAGATTCCATACATTTGCCGCCATAACAACCGAACAAAGTCGTGAGAACATTCGTAGTAAATACATATTGGTGGTGGCGCTCCATACAACTCAGAAGGTCGTAAGGGACGAGGACTCGTATGTATACGTAAAGCACACCACATGAAGATATGAAGAGGTCTGTCGCACTTGCGGCAGGCCTCTTTTTTCGCGGGGTAAGCTCAAGATGAAAATAACTGAAATAGATAAAAAGATGAAAACGTATCAAGTTGACAAAAATGGTTACTATGGTGAGTTCGGCGGGGCCTATGTCCCCGAGATCCTTCATCAATGCGTGGAAGATTTGCGGAATACCTATCTAGAGGTCTTGGAAAGCGATGGCTTCAAGGAGGAGTTCGACCGGTTATCGCGCGACTATGTAGGCCGCCCCTCCCCTCTTTACTTGGCCAGACGGTTGAGCGAGAAATATGGATGCAAGATCTATCTGAAACGGGAAGACTTGAACCATACCGGGGCGCATAAGATCAACAACACGATCGGCCAGATCCTCCTGGCACGCCGCATGGGGAAGACCCGTATCATCGCCGAGACGGGTGCCGGGCAGCATGGAGTGGCTACGGCCACGGTATGCGCCCTGATGAATATGGAATGTATCGTTTATATGGGGAAGACAGACGTGGAACGCCAGCATGCCAACGTGCAGAAGATGGAGATGCTGGGAGCCACCGTCGTGCCCGTGACCTCGGGAAACATGACCCTGAAAGACGCCACGAACGAGGCGATCCGCGACTGGTGCTGCCATCCCTCGGATACGTATTACATCATCGGCTCCACGGTAGGGCCCCATCCTTACCCGGATATGGTAGCCCGGTTGCAATCCGTCATCAGCGAGGAGATCAAGAGGCAACTGCTGGAGAAGGAGGGAAGGGATCACCCGGATTACCTGATCGCCTGCGTAGGCGGGGGAAGCAACGCCGCCGGCACGATCTATCACTTCGTGGACGACGAGCGGGTCAAGATCGTCCTGGCCGAGGCCGGCGGCAAGGGCATCCACTCCGGCATGAGCGCCGCCACGATCCAATTGGGCAAGGTGGGCATCATCCACGGGGCGCGCACGTTGGTCATGCAGAACGAGGACGGACAGATCGAGGAGCCTTATTCTGTCTCCGCCGGCCTGGATTACCCGGGCATCGGTCCGATCCACGCGAACCTCTCCGCAAGGCGCCGCGCGCGAGTCCTGGCGATCGACGATGACGAGGCGTTGGAGGCCGCTTTCGAGTTGACCCGCCTGGAGGGGATCATACCGGCCCTGGAGAGCGCCCATGCCTTAGGCGCCTTGGCCAAGATAAGCTTCGAGCCGGGAGAGGTGGTGGTACTGACGGTCTCCGGCCGCGGCGATAAAGATATGAATACCTACATCAATCATAGATTATCATGAATTATTCGTTTAAGACAATCAGCAAGAAGGTGATGGGCGACCTTCATACTCCCGTGAGCATCTACCTCAAGGTGCGGGACATCTACCCGGAATCGGCCCTGCTGGAAAGCTCGGACTTCCACGGAAACGAGAACAGCCTTTCCTTCATAGCGCTCCGCCCCTTGGCGAGCGTCGGTATCAACAACGGCGAATGCACGGCGACCTTCCCGGACAAGACCCGCGAGGTCACCCCGCTCAGCGAGACCTATAGCGTGCCCGAGGCGATGAACGCTTTCCTCGGCCGCTTCCGGGTAGAGGGAGCGGACAAGAAGGTCTGCGGGTTATTTGGTTACACGGCCTTCGACGCCGTCCGTTATTTCGAGAACATCCCGGTCATGGAGGTCCATCACGAGGAGAACGACGCCCCCGATATGTTGTACCTGTTGTACAAATACGTGCTCGTGTTCAACCATTTCAAGAACGAGCTTACGCTGGTGGAGATGATCCAGGAGGGCGAGGATAGCGGGCTGGACGAGATCCTCGCGCTGATCGAGAACCGTAACTTCGCCTCCTACAACTTCCGGAAGGCGGGCCCCGAGACCTCGCCGATCAGCAGCGAGGAATACAAGGCGATGGTCCGCAGGGGCATCAGGCACTGCCTCAGGGGAGATGTCTTCCAGATCGTATTGAGCCGCCGCTTCGAGCAACCCTTCAAGGGAGACGACTTCAAGGTGTACCGGGCGCTGCGCAGCATCAATCCCTCCCCGTACTTGTTCTATTTCGACTTCGGCGGTTTCCGGATCTTCGGCTCCTCCCCCGAGACGCACTGCAAGGTAACGGGCGGACACGCCAGCATCGACCCGATCGCCGGGACCGCTTTCCGTACCGGCAACATCGAGCTGGACAAGCGACGGACCGAGGCCCTGCTCGCCGACCCCAAGGAGAACGCCGAGCACGTGATGCTGGTAGACCTCGCCCGCAACGACCTGAGCCGGAACGCCCACGACGTGCGGGTGGACTTCTACAAGGAGGTGCAATACTACAGCCACGTCATCCACCTCGTATCCCGCGTGAGCGGCGAGATCGACTCCGGCAGCGACCCGGTGAGGACCTACGTCGACACCTTCCCCGCCGGCACGCTGAGCGGGGCGCCCAAGGTACGGGCCATGCAACTGATCACCGACATCGAGCCTCATAACCGGGGCGCTTACGGCGGCTGTATCGGTTTCATCGGCCTGGACGGCGACCTGAACCAGGCGATCACGATCCGGACCTTCGTCAGCCGGGGCAACGTGCTGTACTACCAGGCGGGAGCCGGGATCGTGGCGAAAAGCGACGATGAGCGCGAATCGCAAGAGGTAAACAACAAGCTGGGCGCCCTGAAGAAGGCGATAGACCTGGCGGAGAAACTGATCAATTAATCATCCATACAATAATGAAGACATTAGTATTTGACAATTACGATTCCTTCACTTACAACCTGCTACACATGCTGAAGGAGCTGGGCGCGGACGCCGAGGTACGCCGCAACGACAAGATCTCGCTGGAGGAGGTCGCGCGTTTCGATAAGATCCTGTTATCCCCGGGGCCGGGCATCCCCGAGGAGGCCGGCATCCTCCTCCCCCTGATCCGCCGCTACGCCCCGACAAAGAGCATCCTGGGCGTCTGCCTAGGCGAGCAGGCCATCGGCCAGGCATTTGGCGCCACGTTGGTAAACCTTGCCGACGTACGTCACGGCGTCTGCTCCGACATCCGGATCGTCGCCAAAGATCCGATCTTCGCGGGGCTGGAGCCGGGCATACGGGTCGGGCGTTATCATTCCTGGGTGGTCTCCAAGGAAAACTTCCCGGATTGCCTGGAAATCACGGCGGTCGATACGGAAGAGGGACAGATCATGGGCCTGCGCCACCGCGCGTACGACGTGCGAGGCATCCAGTTCCATCCGGAATCCGTGTTGACCCCTCAAGGGAAGACGATCATCCGGAATTGGCTGGAGCGACCTGCCGGCGAAGGCTCGCCGGGCACCTTTCGAGGGTGAGAGACGCCTCGCGGGGATTCGCGAGGTATTTCGTGCGGGTGAAAGGCCGCTCGCAAGGAGTCGCACGATTTTTTCGAACATACATTACATTATAAAAGATACAATATGAAACAGATTTTATACCGATTATTCGAGCACCAGTACCTGGGCAGAGAAGAGGCCCGGAAGATCCTCCAGGGCATAGCGGAGGGACGCTACAACGATTCCCAGATCGCCAGCCTGATCACCGTATTCCTGATGCGTAGCATCTCCGTAGAGGAATTGAGCGGCTTCCGGGAGGCCTTGCTGGAGATGCGCGTGCCGGTGGATTTAAGCGCGTACAAACCGATCGATATCGTAGGGACCGGAGGCGACGGGAAAAACACGTTCAACATCAGCACCTGCTCCTGCTTCGTGGTGGCCGGCGCCGGTTACCCGGTCGTAAAGCACGGCAACTACGGGGCCACCTCGGTGAGCGGCGCCAGCAACGTGATGGAGCAACACGGCGTAAGGTTCACGAGCGACATCGACAAGCTGCGCGCCTCCATGGATACCTGCCGGATCGCCTACCTCCACGCCCCCTTGTTCAACCCGGCGCTGAAAGCGGTAGCCCCGGTACGGAGGAGCCTCGGCGTACGCAGCTTCTTCAACATGCTCGGCCCGCTGGTCAACCCGGTCATGCCCGCGTACCAATTGCTGGGCGTATATAACCTCCCGCTGCTCCGCCTGTACAACTACACCTATCAGGAGAGCGGCACCCGTTTCGCCGTGGTGCACAGCCTGGACGGCTACGACGAGATCTCCCTCACGGCCGATTTCAAGGTGGCCATGCCCGAGAAAGAGAAGCTTTATACCCCGGAGGCGCTCGGGTTCAAACGTTGTGCGGAGGCGGACCTCGACGGCGGCGATACCCCGGAGGCGGCGGCCCACATCTTCGACGCCGTGCTGGCGAACCGGTCCACCGAGGCCCAGAAGAGCTGCGTGATCGCCAACTCGGCCTTCGCCATTCAGGTGATCTGTCCGGAGAAGAAGATCGAGGCGTGCATCGCCGAGGCGCGTGAATCGCTGGAGGGCGGGAAAGCGCTGGCCACGTTCCGCAAGTTTATCGCCTTGAACCATTACTAACACACAGAAAAGCTATCCCATGAGAAAAGACATCTTACAAACGATCATCACCAACAAGCGCGTCGAGGTGGCCCGGCAGAAACAGGCCGTGAGTCTGCAGACCCTGTTGGCGCTGGGCGGCGAGCGTATGGAGCGCGACACGCGCTCCATGCGCACGGCGTTGGAATCCTCCCCCTCCGGCATCATCGCCGAGTTCAAGCGCAAAAGCCCCTCCAAAGGCTGGCTGCGCCCCGCGGCGGACGTGGCCGACGTGGTGCCCGCCTACGAGGCCGGAGGCGCCTCCGCCTGCTCGATCCTTACGGACGGGGAGTTCTTCGGAGGCTCCCTGGGCGACCTGCGGAAGGCCCGCACGCTGACGGACCTCCCCCTGCTCCGCAAGGACTTCATCATCGACACCTACCAACTCTTCCAGGCGCGGGCGATGGGCGCCGACGCGGTCTTGCTGATCGCCGCCGCCCTTACGGAGGAGGAATGCCGGATACTGGCCGAGACCGCCCACAGCCTGCGGCTGGAGGTCTTGCTGGAGATCCATGGCGAGGAGGAGCTCAGCTACCTGGACGCAGAGATCGACATGCTCGGCGTGAACAACCGCGACCTCGGCACCTTCCATACGGACGTGGACAACTCGTTCAAGCTGGTCGGCAAGCCGCGACGAGGCTTCTCCCCCCTTCTGGTATCCGAGAGCGGGATCTCCGAGAGCGATACCGTGCGCCGGTTGCGCGAGGCCGGCTTCCGCGGGTTCCTGATCGGAGAGACCTTCATGAAAACCGAGCGGCCGGGCGACACCCTGGCCCGTTTCATAGGAGGACTGGCATGATCATCAAAGTCTGCGGAATGCGGGAGCCCCGGAATATCCGGGAGGTAGCCGCCCTGGCCATCAACTGGATCGGTTTTATCTTCTATGAGCGCTCCCTGCGCTTCGTCGGGCAGATCCCGACGAAGCGCAGGGTGGCGCGCGACAGCGCGCCGTCGCACGCGGCAAGTCGCTTGTCACCGCTGTCCGCCCTCACCGGCCGGCCCTCCGTCAAGCAAGTGGGCGTCTTCGTCGACGCTAGCCCGGAAAGCATGATGGAGATCGCCACCGCGTGCGGGCTGGATTACCTGCAACTCCACGGTAACGAATCGCCGCAGGAGTGCCACACCTTGCGAAAAAGGGGCTATTCCCTGATCAAGGCCCTCCCCATCGCCGCGAAAGAGGACCTCGAGAGAACAAGGGCGTACGAGGGGCGGGTGGACTATTTCCTTTTCGATACGAGATGCGAGGGCTATGGAGGCTCGGGCAGACGTTTCGATTGGTCCATCCTGACCGAGTATAAGGGAGAAACCCCCTTCTTGCTCAGCGGAGGCATCCGCCCGGAAAACGCGGAGGCGATCCGCGACTTCCGGCATCCGCGGCTCGCGGGTATCGACCTCAACAGTGGCTTCGAGACCGAGCCGGGATTGAAAGACATCGATAAACTAAAAGATTTCATCCAACACATTTCAAAATGAATCGCATCACACACTTATTCCAGACCCGGAAAGACGGAATATGCTCCGTCTATTTCACCGCCGGTTATCCGAACTTGAACGATACGGCGATCATCCTGAAGGCTTTGCAGGCCAAAGGCATCCACCTGGTGGAAGTAGGAATCCCCTTCTCGGACCCGATGGCGGACGGCCCCGTCATCCAAGAGGCATCCACGCGCGCGTTGCGCAACGGGATGTCGCTCCGCCTCCTGTTCGAGCAATTGAAAGCGATCCGCGACGAGGTACGGATCCCGGTCATCCTGATGGGCTACCTGAACCCCATCATGCGATACGGTTTCGAGAGATTCTGCGCCAGCTGCGCGGAAGCCGGCGTGGACGGGATGATCATCCCCGACCTGCCTTATGCCGATTACATCTCCAGCTACAAGGAGATCGCCGATCGCCACGACCTGAAAATGATCATGCTGATCACCCCCGAGACCTCCGAGGAGCGAATCCGGCTGATCGACGCCCATACCAGCGGATTTATCTATATGGTATCCAGCGCCGCCACGACCGGGGTCCAGCGAGACTTCGACGAGCGGAAGCTGGCCTATTTCCGCCGCATCAACGCCATGAAGCTGCATAATCCCCGTTTGGTAGGTTTCGGCATCAGCAACAAGGCTACTTTCGATGCGGCGACGGCCCATTCCTCCGGCGCCATCATCGGCAGCAAGTTCGTGCAGTTGCTAAAGAGCGAGCCTACTCCCGCCGATGCGATCGACCGGTTGCTGGAAGCCCTGAAACGATAGGAGACCCGGGGTATCGTCCCGAATCATCGTACGGCTCGCGGAGGCGGGGCTACGCCTCGTCTCCGCGGGCTGTCATGACTGCAAATTCGCCCGGACCCGGCTCAACGTCTCGGGAGTCATCAGCAAATAAGAGGCGATATGAGACAAGGGGGCGCGCCGCACGATCTCCGGGTGTCCCTTCAATAGGCGGGCGTAACGTTCGTTGGCGGTCTCGAAACGAAAGGAGTCCGCCTTCCGCTGAGACAGGATCAGCGAGTTCTCCAACAGGCGGCGATACATGACCTCGATCTCGTAATCCTCGGCGCACAGCGCCAGCAAGGGATCATGAGGAATGCCATACAGTACCGTGTTCTCCAAGGCCTCCACCAACAAATTGGCGGGACGCTGGCGCAAGAAACTCTCGATGCAGATGAAGATGTGGTCCTCTCTGGCGAAATGCTCGGTCAGCTCTTTCTTGTTCTTGAAGTAAAACTGGCGAACCATTCCCCTATAAACATAGCCGAGTTGCGTACAAACCTCTCCCTCGCTCAAAAACAGGTCGCCTTTTTTCAATTCTGTACGGATTAAGATCGAGGCCAGCTTCTCGACGGCTTCCTCGCGGAGCAGAATCGATTGCGCCGCGATCCTGCGAGCTATAAATATCGCTGTATCCATATTAGTGGTTGTTTTTGTTTGTTTTCGCGAACTTACGAAATAAATACCACTCGATTTTCATCAAAACCCCGTTTATTTATAGGCTTGCCAGCTCTTGACGCAGATATCATCCACGCCCAGGGTACAGAAGGCTTGGATGAAAGCGCTCGCCAGACGGGCATTCGTGATCAACGGGATATTCAAGTCGATAGCGGCGCGGCGGATCTTATAGCCGTTGTCGAGCTCTCCGGCGGAAAGGTCGCGAGGGATATTCACGACCATATCGATCCGCTTCTCATGAAGCATCTTTAGCGCCTGTGGTTCTCCCTGCTCGCTCGGCCAGTACACCTTCGTACTCCGGATACCATTCTCCTCCAGGAAACGGTGCGTGCCTCCCGTGGCGAATAGATCGTAGCCTTTCGCCGCCAACATCTTGGCGGCATCCAGCATGGCTACCTTCTGCTTCGGCGCACCGGTAGACAGAAGGATATTCTTCTCCGGGACCCGTTGCCCGACGGCGAGCATACTCGTCAGCACCGCCTCGGATACATCGTCGCCCAGACAGCCCACCTCGCCCGTGGAAGCCATGTCGACCCCCAATACCGGATCGGCCTTCTGCAAGCGATTGAACGAGAACTGGGAGGCCTTGATGCCCACGTAATCCAGGTCGAACTCATTCTTGTTCGGCTTCTCGACAGGCAAACCCAACATGACACGGGTAGCCAGCTCGATAAAGTTTATCTTCAGCACCTTGCTCACGAACGGGAAAGAACGGCTGGCGCGAAGGTTACACTCGATCACCTTGATCTCATTGCCCTTCGCCAGGTATTGGATATTGAACGGGCCGGAGATGTTCAACTCCTTCGCGATCCGCTTGCTGATACGCTTGATCCGGCGGACGGTCTCGACATACAGCTTCTGCGCGGGGAACTGGATCGTGGCGTCGCCGGAATGAACCCCGGCAAACTCGATATGCTCGCTGATGGCATACATCACGATCTCGCCATGATCGGCCACGGCGTCCATCTCCACCTCTTTCGCATGCTCAATGAACTGGCTTACCACCACCGGATGCTTCTGGCTGACGTTGGCGGCCAATCGCAAGAAACGTTCCAACTCCTCTTGGTTCGAGCAGACATTCATGGCGGCGCCACTCAGCACGTAACTCGGGCGGACCAACACGGGGAAGCCTACCTCTGCCACGAAGCCATTGATATCCTCCATGGAAGAAAGCTCCTTCCAGCGGGGTTGATCCACGCCGATACGGTCCAACATGGCGGAGAACTTCTCGCGATCCTCGGCATTATCGATGCTCTTGGCGGATGTCCCCAGAATATTCACGCGCTGCTCGTCCAAACGCATCGCCAAGTTATTCGGGATCTGGCCGCCGGTGGAGACGATCACGCCGTAGGGGTTCTCCAGCTCAAGGATATCCATCACACGCTCGAAGGTAAGCTCGTCGAAATAAAGGCGGTCGCACATATCATAGTCGGTCGACACCGTCTCGGGATTATAGTTGATCATCACCGAGCGGTAACCCTCCTTGCGGATCGTTTGCAGGGCCTGCACGCCACACCAGTCGAACTCTACCGAGCTGCCGATGCGGTAAGCGCCGGAACCCAGCACGACGATCGAGCGATGATCGCCCAAGTAGGTCACGTCGTTTTCCGTACCGCTATACGTCAGGTACAGGTAATTCGTCCGCGCCGGATACTCGGCGGCCAAGGTGTCGATCTGTTTCACCACCGGAAGAATGCCATGCTCCTTACGGAACTGGCGAACCAACATCATACCCTTCTCCGCATCCCCCTCGAGACCGATCGCGCGGGCGATCTGGAGATCTGAGAAACCCAGCTGCTTCGCGGTGCGAAGCAATTGACAATGGACAATCGACAATGGACAATTATTGGAGGTACGATACTCCTCTTTCATTGTCAATTGTCCATTGTCCATTGTCAATTTGTGCAGCTCCTTGGAAATGCACATGATTCCGTAGAGCTTTTGCAGGAACCACCGGTCTATCTTGGTAAGCTCATGAATCTGGTCTACCGTATAACCGGCACGGAATGCCTTCGAGATAACGAAGATACGGAGGTCGGTCGGCTCGTGCAACGCCTTATCGATATCTTCGATCACCAGCTCCTTATTCTCCACGAAACCGTGCATACCCTGCCCGATCATACGCAAACCCTTCTGGATGACCTCCTCGAAGGTGCGTCCGATCGCCATCACCTCGCCAACCGACTTCATGCTGGAACCCAACTCGCGAGCCACGCCGTGGAACTTGCCCAAGTCCCAGCGAGGGATCTTACATACCACATAATCGAGAGCCGGCTCAAAGAAAGCGCTAGTCGTTTTCGTCACGGAATTTCTCAAGTCGAACAACCCGTAGCCCAAGCCCAATTTAGCGGCCACGAAAGCCAAGGGATAACCGGTCGCTTTAGAGGCCAAGGCCGAAGAACGGCTCAAGCGGGCGTTCACCTCGATCACCCGGTAATCCTCACTCTCTGGATCGTAGGCGTACTGCACGTTACACTCACCCACGATACCGATATGGCGAATGATACGGATCGCCAACTCACGTAATTTATGATAATCCGTATTGCTCAAGGTCTGCGAGGGGGCAATCACGATAGACTCTCCCGTATGGATCCCCAGCGGGTCGAAATTCTCCATATTACATACCGTGATGCAGTTGTCGAAGCGGTCGCGCACCACCTCGTACTCCACCTCTTTCCAGCCCTTCAAGCTTTTCTCCACCAATATTTGCGGAGAGAAAGAGAAAGCCTTCTCTACCAACACGTCTAACTCTTCCTCATTGTCGCAGAAACCGGAACCCAAGCCCCCCAGCGCATAAGCGGCGCGGACGATAACCGGATACCCCAGCTCGGCGGCTGCACGACGAGCGTCAGCGGCACTCTCCACGGCCTCGCTCTTGATCGTCTTCACGTCGATCTCATCCAGCTTGCGCACGAACAACTCCCGATCCTCGGTATCCATGATAGCCTGCACCGGGGTGCCCAATACCTTCACGCCATACTTCTCCAACACACCGCTTTGATAAAGGACCACGCCACAATTCAACGCCGTCTGCCCCCCGAAAGCGAGCAGGATACCTTCCGGACGTTCCTTCTCGATCACCTTCTCCACAAAAAAAGGAGTAACGGGCAGAAAATAAACCGTGTCCGCGACTCCTTCCGAGGTCTGTACCGTAGCGATATTCGGATTGATCAATACCGTTTGGATCCCCTCTTCCTTAATCGCCTTCAGGGCTTGGCTACCTGAATAATCGAACTCGCCCGCCTCACCTATCTTCAAGGCTCCGGAACCGAGTATCAGGACTTTCTTTATATCTTCTTTCATGGCTTTGCTTTTTTGATGTTCTCTTTTAGGGTAAGCGTAAATCCCCGGCTACAACAATTCCGCGAATTTATCAAATATGAACTCCGTATCCAGCGGCCCTCCACAAGCCTCGGGATGGAACTGAGAGGAGAAGAAAGGCTTCGTCTTATGCTTGATACCCTCGTTCGTCCCGTCATTCATATTGACAAACAACGGTTCCCATTCCTCGCCCAGCGTATCGTTATCCACGGCGTAACCGTGGTTCTGCGAGGTGATGAAGCATTTCTGCGTGCCCACCATGCGTACCGGCTGGTTATGACTGCGATGACCGTACTTCAATTTATAGATAGAAGCCCCGCCGGCTTTCGCTAACAACTGGTTACCCATGCAAATACCACAAATCGGCTTATTTCCGGACAGCGCCTTACGGATATTCCGGACAGCGGCATCGCAGGTATCCGGATCGCCCGGGCCGTTGCTGATAAACAAGCCATCGTATTCCAGTCGATTGAAGTCGTAGTCCCAAGGCACACGGATCACCGCCACGTTACGCCTCAACAGGCAACGGATGATGTTATGCTTCACGCCGCAGTCCAAAAGCACGACGCTCTTTCGGAATTGAGAATCGAGAATCGAGAATCGAGAGTTAGGAGCTTCTGATAAAGAACAGGTCTGGCTCGTACCATCAGGCAGGTAACAAATAATCTCTTTGCACGATACCCGATCCACGTAGTTCACATTCTCATAATTCTCCATTTTCAATTCTTTATCTTCAATCTCGTTATCGGCATCACCGATAACGACGCGTCCCATCATCACGCCATGCTCGCGCAATTTCTTCGTCAACGCACGCGTATCGATACCGTATATGCCCGGGATCTTCTCCTCCTTCAGCCAGTCGCCCAAGCTGCACTCAGCGTTCCAGTGGCTATACTCATGGCTGTAATCGCTGACGATAATCGCCTCGGCGTGGATCTTCTCGCTCTCCATAAACGTGGCGATCCCATTCGGCCCGAACGTACGAGGCGGGACACCGTAGTTGCCAACGAGCGGATAAGTCAACACCATCAACTGACCCGCATACGAAGGATCCGTCAAGCTCTCCGGATATCCGGTCATAGCGGTATTGAACACGACCTCGCCGGCCACCGGTCTCTCATAGCCGAAAGAGTGGCCCTGAAAGACGGTACCGTCGTCTAACCTCAAAGTTGCTGTCTTGTTTATCTGCATAGAATCTGTATGTTGTGTCATTTCACTAAATATTCTTCTTCCATATAGTGGATAAAAGCCTCGTTCACCAACCGAGTCCCGCCCGGCGTCGGGTAATCACCGGAGAAATACCAGTCACCCGGATGCTCCGGACAAGAGGCATGCAAGCCCTCCAAGGTCTGGTAGACGATCTCTACTTTCGCCCGTGTCCCGGCCGGTGTAAGCAACTCCACCATCTTAACGGATATCTCCTCCGCCGTAAATGGAGCGTATATCTCCTTTACGTAATTCACCAACGGACCATCCGCCGCTGTTTGTTGCCGCTTCGCCTTCTGATAAGCGTCCAAGATCACGTATTCCATTCCCCGGTCACGCAACAGGGCCACCACGGCCTTAAAAGCGATAAACTCGTCCATCCGGGACATATCGATACCATAATAATCCGGGTAACGTACCTGTGGAGAAGAACTTACGATCACGATTTTCTTCGGATGCAAGCGATCCAAGATGCCGATAATGCTCTGGCGTAAGGTCGTACCCCGCACGATGCTGTCATCTATCACGACCAGATTATCGATAAAAGGTTCGATACTTCCGTAAGTGATATCATATACGTGCGCCGCCAAATCATTGCGGCTATTGCCCTCAGCGATAAACGTACGTAATTTTATATCTTTTATAGCTACCTTCTCCGAGCGGATTCGTATGGAAAGGATTTGTTCCAGTTCCTCTTCCCTGAGCGGGTGACCGCGGTCGGCGATCCATTCTTTTTTCAGTTTGTTCAAATAGTTGTTCAATCCCTCCTGCATTCCGAAATAAGCGACCTCGGCCGTATTCGGGATAAAAGAGAAGACGGTATGATTCAAGTCGTAATCCACCGCTTTCAAGATCGGATGCACGAGATTATCACCCAAACGCTTCCTTTCCCTGTAGATATCTACGTCGCTACCGCGCGAGAAGTAGATACGCTCGAAGGAACAAGCCTTGTTCTCCTTCGGCTCCACGATCTGGGAGGTATACCACTCGCCTTTCTTGTTGACGAGTATCGCCTCTCCCCGATTCAACTCCCGGATATCCGCTACCTGCACGTTCATCACGGTTTGTATAACCGGACGCTCGGAAGCCAACACGATAATCTCATCATCCGCGTAATAGAAGGCCGGACGGATTCCCCACGGGTCTCGCACGCCGAACGACTCGCCACTACCGGTGATACCGCAAATCACGAAACCTCCATCCCAGCCCGGGGCACAGCGTTTCAGCACGTTCGACAAATCCATTTGATCCTCGATGGCATGCGTGATATCCATCCCTCTCAATCCTTCCGCCTCACACTTTTGGTACAGGCGCTCCACTTCCCTGTCCAGTCGATGTCCCAGCTGCTCCAGCATGATATAGGTATCGGAATATTTCCGGGGATGCTGGCCGATCGCCGTGATCTCCTCGAATACCTCATGGACATTTGTCAGGTTGAAATTTCCGCAAACGGCAAGGTTCTTCGCGCGCCAGTTATTGCGTCGTAAAAAGGGATGGATATAAGAGATCCCGGATTTCCCGGTGGTACTGTAACGGAGATGCCCCATATAAAGCTCTCCGGCGAAAGGTAGGTGGGCTTTGGCGAATAGTGGATCGTTGAGTTGTTCGGGGGTTAAATCCTCGTAGTGTCCGTGAACCGCGGCAAATATCTCGGTGATAGCTCCGGTCCCGACGGCCCGTTCACGGAACATATATTCCTCTCCGGCATTTGCCTCTAACTTCACGCAGGCTAAGCCCGCTCCTTCCTGCCCCCTGTTATGCTGCTTTTCCATCAGCAAATAGAGCTTGTTCAGTCCATACATCCAACTACCGTACTTCTCGTGATAATACTCCAAAGGCTTCAGTAACCGGACCATGGCGACACCACACTCGTGCTTCAATACTTCCATTGTCGAATCAACTTTTTGACTTTGCCGCGAAGATACAGACAATCCCTAACATATTGTTCAAACAAGCATAAAATAATTGACACTTTCACGGGAAAAATGTTTTTATCGGACGTTTGGTTAACAAAGCTTTCATTTTATAAGCAAAAGGGAGGGCTTTGTTTTCAATCCATAATAAGGACATCCCGTTCAAAGAGATTCCCTTGTTCGGTGATAACTCACCCTCACAACTTTTCTATAAAGTCTCTGGTAAGACCCGTGCAAGCCACAATCACCATTTTTTGCGCCCTGCCTCTCCCGTTTTTTTTTCACTGAAACCCGACCGGAAAACCATTGAGACACGGCGCTAAGTCAATGGAACACGAGACGGATTCCAGTGACTTAGCCTCCCTATCCCAGGCGGATATCGTCCGGCTCTCACAGCTCGCCGAGCGACTCGACGTATCCAAAAGGCCAACTCCGTATCAAACAGAGATTCCCGCCCTCTCGATACGTTTACGAAGCAACTCATTCATCAATCTTCCACCCCTCGATCGTATGCTTCTCCGTACCGAGTTTCAGCTATGATCACTTCCTTTTATCGGTTCGCCCTTACAAAAGGGTAACGGATCTCTCCCGATAAACAAAATGACAGAATATTATTTCAGCCCTCTATTCTTCAGCAACGGATCCGTGCCCGGTTCTTTGCCTCGGAAGTTCTTGTACATATCCATAGCGTCGTCGATACCGCCCGGGGTCAGGATATATTTACGGAATTTATCGGCACATTCTTGGTTGAAGATGTCACCGGTTTCCTTGAATGCCTCGAAAGCGTCGCAATCCAATACCTCGGCCCAGATGTAGCTATAATAGCCGGCGGTGTAGCCGCCACCCATCGTATGGTTGAAGTAAGTCGTACGGTAACGGGAGGGGATTTGTTTCAGCAAACCGCGACGGCCTAGCGTCTGTTGCTCGAAATCCATCACGTTCAAGTCGGCCGGAACATTATTCGTCTGGTCAACGAACTTGATCACTTTCTTATCCGCCGCGTCACCACTGACGGCATGGAAATCCATATCCAGATAAGAAGCCGCCAGATACTCCGTCGTAGCGAAGCCCTGCCCGTACTTACCGCTCTTATCCAGTTTCTCGATCAACTCGGCTGGGATCACCTCGCCAGTCTGGTAATGCTTAGCGTACACCTTCAACACTTCCGGCTCGAAGACCCAATGCTCCATAACCTGTGAAGGCAACTCCACGAAATCACGGGGAACGCCGGAAACTCCTGAGTAACGCACGTCACGGAACAAGTTATGCAAACCATGACCGAACTCATGGAACAATGTATTTGCCTCATCGGCACTCAACAACGCGGGTTGTCCCGGAGCCGGCTGGCTAAAGTTACAAGCGATCGTTACGACCGGGGCCACACGCTTGCCATCCTTATAATCCTGCGGACGATAAGAACCACACCATGCGCCACCACGCTTGCTGGCACGAGGGAAGAAGTCGAAATAAATAACGCCTAAATGAGAGCCATCCTTATCTTTGCACTCAAAAGCCTGCGCTTCCGGATAAGGCAACGGGATATTATGGATCGGGGTGAACGTGATACCGTATAATTTATTAGCTACATAGAAAGCTCCCTCACGTACATTGTCCAACTTCAAGTAAGGACGGACCTCGTTCTCGTCCAAATTGAATTTGGCCTTCTTCGCTTTCTCGAAATAATAACGCCAATCCCATCCCTCGGCCTCGAAATTGCCGCCTTCTTTCTTGATCTCGGCGTTGATATCGGCCAATTCCTCTTTCGCTTTCGCCAAAGCAGGCTTCCAAACCTCGTCTAGCAATCGATAAACCTTATCCGAGCTTTTCGCCATACGATCCTCCAACACGAAAGAAGCGTAATCGTCATAGCCCATCAACTTCGCTTTCGCCAAACGAGCGGCGACCAAATCACGAACCACTTCCTTGTTATCGTTCTCATTATTGTTGTTACCACGGTTGATATAAGCGTTGAAAATTTTCTCACGCAACTCACGTTTATCGGAATATTGCAAGAACGGCATTACGCTCGGGTTTTGTAAGGTAAATACCCATTTGCCTTCCATTCCGGCATCTTGGGCCGCTTGAGCGGCGTTAGCGATCAAGGTCTCGGGCAGGCCGGAAAGATCCTCCCGCTTGTCGATCACCAATTTGAAAGCGTTCGTCTCTTTCAGCATATTCTGTCCGAACGTAAGCTGTAACATAGAGATCTTGCTATTCAACTCTCGCAATTTCGCTTGATCCTCAGCGGAAAGATTAGCGCCACCCCGAACGAAGTCCTTATAAGTCTCCTCCAACAACTTCATTTGCTCCTTATCGAGGCCCAACGCATCCTTCCGATCGTATACAGCCTTCACACGAGCGAATAATTTCGGATTCAAGTTGATATCATCGCCATATTTTGACAATAGCGGCGACATCTCACGGCTTAACGCCTGCATCTCATCATTCGTATTCACGCTATTCTGTCCACCGAAAACGATCTGGACCTTCCGAAGCAACGCACCCTGCTCATCCAATGCGACAATCGTATTCTCGAATGTCGGCTCCTCCGGGTTATTCACGATCGCCTCGATCTCCTTACGTCCCTCTTCCATACCTTGCAATAGAGCCGGTTTGTAGTGCTCGAACTTGATTTGATCAAAAGGAGGAACACCAAACGGGGTCGTATATTCCGCGAAGAACGGGTTCTCCTCCTCCACGGTCTTCTTTTCGGAAGTACCGCAGGCGGTAAGCATAACAGCAAATCCTGCTGCCATAATTAATTGTTTCATCTTTACTGATTTTTTGATTTATGAGTTATGAATTATTCTGATCATGATCATTTTAGTCCTCTGTTCTCCAACAACGGATCGATGCTAGGCTGTTTACCGCGGAAATTCACGTACATATCCATAGCGTCGTCGATGCCGCCCGGGGTCAGTATGTATTTACGGAATTTAGAGGCAACCTCCGGGTTGAAGATATCGCCCGTCTCCTTATAAGCTTGGAAAGCGTCGCAATCCAACACTTCCGCCCAGATATAGCTATAATAACCAGCGGTATACCCGCCTTCCATCGTATGTCCGAAATAAGTGGAGCGGTAGCGAGACGGTATCTGAAGGATCAGACCCCGATCGCCCAGGACCTTCGCCTCAAACTTCTCGACATCCAAATCGGCTGGGATCTCTTTCAACACATGGTAATCCATATCCAGATAAGAGGCGGCCAGATACTCGGTCGTAGCGAAGCCCTGCCCATACTTCCCACTCTTGATCATCTTGTCTACAAGGGCTTGCGGTATAACCTCACCGGTCTGGTAATGCTTAGCGTATACTTTCAACACCTCCGGCTCTACGGCCCAATGCTCATCGACTTGCGAGGGTAGCTCCACGAAATCACGAGGCACGTCGGAAACGCCATAATAATGAACGTCGCAGAATAAACTGTGCAAGGCATGACCGAACTCATGGAATACGGTCTCGGTCTCGTCAGCCGTCAAAAGCGCCGGTTGTCCATCCGCCGGTTTACTGAAATTAAATACGGTAGTAACCACGGGGGCCACTCGTTTCCCCTCCTTATACGCTTGTGAGCGATAACCGCCGCACCATGCGCCACCTCCTTTGCCCGGACGGGTAAAGAAATCCATATACAGCACGCCCAGATGCGTACCCTCTTTATCCTTGCACTCGAAAGCGAGAGCGTCGGGATCCGGTTTCGGGATATCCTTGATCTCGGTAAACGTGATACCGTATAATTTATTGGCTACATGGAAGATACCCTCACGTACATGTCCCAACTCAAAATAAGGGCGCATCTCGTTCTCATCCAAGTTATATTTCGCTTTCTTGGCTTTCTCGAAATAATAACGCCAGTCCCAACCCTCGGCCTCGAAATTACCGCCTTCCTTCTTGATCTCGGCGTTGATATCGGCCAATTCCTCTTTCGCTTTCGCCAAGGCGGATGGCCAGATCTTATCGAGCAAGTCGTAGACGTTCTTCTCGCTCTTCGCCATATTCTCTTCCAATATGAAAGCGGCATAATCCTCATATCCCATTAATCGGGCTTTCTCCAGACGAGCGGTAACCAACTGCTTAACGACCTCTTTATTATCATTCTCATTGTTATTGTTGCCCCGATTCGTATATGCCTTGAAGATCTTCTCACGCAAATCACGCTTATCGGCGTATTGAAGGAAAGGCATCACGCTCGGATTATGAAGGGTAAACACCCACTTACCTTCCAGACCATTCTCTTTGGCCGTTTGTGCCGCCTTGACAATCACGTCCTCCGGCAGGCCGGACAAGTCCTCTTTATGATCGATCACTAATTGGAAAGCGTTGGTCTCTTTCAGGGTATTCTGTGCGAAAGCAAGTTGGAGCATGGATATTTTCTCGTTCAGCTCACGCAACTTCGCCTGCTTATCCTCCGGCAGATTGGATCCTCCCCGGACAAAGCTTTTATAGGTTTCTTCCAACAGCTTCTTCTGTTCCTTATCCAGATGGAAGCTCGCTTGATTCTCATATACGGATCTCACTCGGGCGAAAAGCCTGGGATTTAAGCTGATATCATCCGAATGCTTGGATAGTAGAGGGTAAAGCTCACGTTCGAGTTCTTGGATCTCGTCTGTGGTATTCACACTGGATTGGCCACTGAAAGCATACATTACTTTAGTAAGCAACTCGCCACTTTGATCTAAGGCCACGATCGTATTCTCGAATGTCGGCGCATCCGGATTGGTTACGATCGCCTCGATCTCCTTCGACTGCTCTTCCATGCCTTTCAAAAGAGCCGGCTTGTAATGAGCCACCTCTATTTGGTCAAACGGAGGCACCCCGAACGGTGTCGTATACTCCGTAAAAAACGGATTGGGTGTGACGCTTTCCGCCACATCGCTTTTCTTTGAGGAGGAACAGGCTTCCAAAATAACCGCTAAACCTGCGGCCATAAGCGTTTTATTCATGCCATTGTTATATTAGAATTACAACGGGCAAAGATAACGAAGTTTTGCGTTACAATTCTATTTCAAATGGTTATTATTTAAAATCGGGAAAAAGATTCTCATAATTCATACAAAAACAGATCCCCAGAGGGAGATCTTCCCTCCGGGAACCGTTATTAGACGCGTCATCATCCGGAAATACGGAATGGGCAGACAGGGTCTCATCGTGAAGATCATCGCTTCTATTTTAAACTTATATGCCTATTCAGGGCAACTTCGACAAGGAAATTGTTGTTCCAATAAAAATAGTTCACTAACTTTAGCGAGATTAACACAAGAAATAATATGAATCGAATTTGTAATCTTTTGGGCATTCGGTATCCCATCGTACAGGGAGGGATGGTTTGGTGTAGTGGTTGGCGGTTGGCCTCAGCGGTTAGTAACGCCGGTGGATTAGGATTGATCGGGGCAGGCTCCATGCATCCGGAAGTGCTCCAGGAGCATATCCGTAAATGCGAGGCGGCGACCGACAAGCCTTTTGGCGTGAATGTCCCGCTGATGTACCCGGAAATCGATACCTTGATGCGGATATTGGTAGAGGAGAAGGTGAAGATCGTATTTACCTCCGCCGGCAACCCGAAAACATGGACAACGTATTTGAAGGATCAGGGTATGACGGTCGTTCACGTGGTAAGCAGCTCTAAATTCGCCACGAAATGCGAGGAGGCCGGCGTGGACGCCATCGTTGCCGAAGGCTTCGAGGCCGGCGGACACAACGGACGGGAGGAAACAACCACGATGTGCCTGATTCCCGCTGTCCGGAAAGCGACCTCTCTCCCTCTTTTGGCGGCAGGAGGTATCGGAAACGGTCAAGCGATGCTAGCAGCACTCGCACTAGGAGCCGACGGCGTACAGATAGGTACTCGTTTCGCCCTGACCCAAGAAAGCTCGGCACACGAGAATTTCAAGGAACTCTGCTTGAACCTTATGGAAGGCGACACGAAGTTATTATTAAAGAAACTGTCCCCTACCCGTCTGGTAAAAGGAGATTTCGCCACGGCTGTGGAAGAAGCGGAAGCCCGGGGAGCCTCCGTGGAAGAATTACGTGAGTTATTGGGCAAAGGACGTGCCAAGAAAGGGATCTTTGAGGGCGACCTAAGGGAAGGTGAGCTAGAGATCGGACAGGTAGCGTCTTTATTCCGGGAGGAATTAACCGTAGAAGAGGTGATGAAAGAATTGATCCGGGACTTTAAGCTATCCCTAGAGAAGATAAAAACACAGTTGTGTTTGTGAGGAAACACAACTGTGTTCCCTATCATAATCGATACTTATACAATTGCGCCATGACCTTTTGGTATTGGTTTTGCAATTGCAGGTAGTTTTGCACGCTTTGGTAATAGGCCGTCACATCCACGAAATACTCGATCATAGATATTTGCCCGGCCTGTATAGCCTTGTTCAACAAGGCCAAGCTATTCTGCCTTTTCAGCACACCCTTATATTCATCGATAGATTTCCTTAAGGAGACAGACCGGTCATATAGCTGCCTCAACCCACTCTCTACCGTGAATGAGGCACTCTCCAGCTGCATTTCCGTATAGTGAGCCTGTGCCTTCGCCTGTTTCACGCTATTACGGTTCGAGAACAACGGGATGGTGATTCCCACCAAGAAACCGTTGAAACGCTCTCCACCCGAGGCCGGATTCATACGATACCCCAGCTCAAAGCCGGGCAGGCCTTTCGCCTTATTCACGCTCAACTGCCGAAGGGCTGTCGTTTGGTCGCTACGCAAGGTCTGTAATCGCGGATCGCATCGCATCGCCTCCGTCCGCAGTTCATCAAAGGAAAGCGCTCCCTTATCTGGCAAGGAGTAAACCGTATCCGTAAACTCGATAGCGATACCACCATTCAGGGTAGCCAGCTCCTGCAACTTTGCAATACGGGATGTCTCGTTCATCCGGGCCTCTGTCCGGGCGTTTAATAATTCCAGGTCGATCTTGTTTGTCTCGAGGATATTCGCGTCTCCTTTCTCCAAACGAGTCGCATAAAAAGCGGAAAGTCGCTCAGCGTTCTTAAGGCGGGTATCCAATAGTTTCTTCTGCTGGTTCAACAGCACCAAATCCAAGCAAACCTCTTTCACCTGCAACAAGATTTGCTGGCGAAAAGCCATCCCTTGGCGATCCAAACCTGCGGATTTCGCCTTCGTCAGCTTATGCTTCCAGACATATACGGACGGGAAATCAAAACTTTGGGAAGCCACGAACTCGCCCGTGAATCCCATTCCTTCTTTATTTCCCCAGAAATGAGAATAAGAGACCGAAGGGTCCGGCAGATTATTATCCAACCTCGCCTCCAACTTCCGCAACTGAACCAACCGGCTGTTCGCCTGTAAATCCTTATTGTTCGCCTCCACGCTCCGGAGTACGTCCTCTATAGAAGTCTGGGCGAAAAGGCCGCCTGTCAATACAGACAAGACGGCGACTATAATATACGATTTCATAAAACTTATTCTTTATTCTTGTTCATTATCAGATAAACAATCGGGATGATGAATCCGTTTAAGAACGTAGATGTTAATAAACCACCCAAGATCACCGTAGCCATCGGGCTCTGGATCTCATTTCCGGGAAGATCTCCATTCAACGCCAGCGGAATCAACGCCAAGGCGGAACTCAACGCCGTCATCAAGATCGGGTTCAAACGGTCAAGGGAACCTTGTATCACGGACTCGCGCAATTCCATTCCCTCTCCACGCAAATGCGTATAGTGGCTGATCAGTAGCATACCGTTTCGGGTAGCGATACCGAACAAGGAAATGAAACCGATAATCGCCGGGATACTGATCTCGCCGGAAGTAAGCCATAGGATAATCACGCCACCAATCAACGCCAACGGCAGGTTCAACAAGATCACGCCGCTCTCCTTTACATTCTTGAACTCGTTGTACAGTAACATGAAGATCACCAATAACGACATAAGAGATGTCAATAACAACGTACGGCTAGCTGCCTCCTCGCTCTCGAATTGGCCGCCATACTCGATGTGATAGCCCTCGGGAAGCTTAATACTCTCATCCACTTTGTTACGAATATCGTTCACGACACCCCTCAGATCGCGTTCCGACACATTGGCACTAATCACGATCTTACGTTGCACATTCTCCCGATTGATCGTATTCGGACCGGTCACGGAGCGGATATCGGCCACGTAGCTTAGCGGCACTTTCTGTCCGGCGGCATCGATCATCAGATTGCTAATATCATCCATCGTCGCACGGCTAGCGTCGGAGGTCTTAACGGTCAAGTCGAAACTCTTACCATCATCGTACACCTGACTTACGGCCTCTCCGCCCAACATCACGTTGATATATTCCTCGAACTCCGGCAAGGGAATGCCATATTTAGCCAGCGACTCCCGTTTCGGGGCAATTGTCAACTGCGGACGCTCGATCTGCTGCTCCACCTTCAAGTCAACCAGACCCGGAATCGTTTGGATGGCGGCCTTGATCTGGTTGCCGACCGTAAACATCAGGTTCAAGTCCGTACCAAACAATTTGATAGCGATATTCGCCTCCGTACCGGAAAGCATAGCGTCGATACGGTGGGAAATTGGTTGCCCGATCTCTATATTAGCGCCGCTGATCGTAGATAACTTATTGCGGACATCATTCATCACCTCATCCCTGCTACGATCTTGCAATTCGAAAGGAGCCTCGATCTCGGAGACATTCACGCCCAAGGCGTGCTCATCCAATTCCGCACGACCGGTCTTCCGGGCCACTGTCTTTATCTCGGGCACTTGCAGCAGCAACGCTTCCGCACGGCGTCCGATCTGATCCGACTCGTCCAAGGAAATTCCCGGAAGCGAACTTACATTGATCGTAAAAGAACCCTCATTGAAGGGTGGCAGGAAACTACGTCCCAAGTGAAAGAAGATGACCAAGGCGATCACAAACAAAGCGATCGTGATACCAAGCACCCATTTCTGACAAGCCAGCACAAACACCAAAGCCCGTTTATATACCGCTTTCAATTTCCGGGCGATCCAAGCCTCACGCAGTTCCTTCATTCCCGCCGCTTCACGGTTCAGCAAATAGCTACAAAGCACCGGAGTTAAGGTAAGCGCCACCAACGTAGAGGCAAACAAAGCCACGATAAAAGCGATCCCCAGTGGAACCAACATACGACCTTCCATACCACTCAAGAAAAATAAGGGGACAAAGCTCACCGCAATAATCAGGGTAGAGTTCAAGATCGGCATACGCACCTCACGGGAAGCGTCATAAACCACCTCCTGGGTAGAGCGTTGCCGGTCTGGAGGCAAGAGTCGGTTTTCCCGGATTCGCTTATACACGTTCTCCACGTCCACGATAGCGTCGTCCACCAAGGAGCCGATAGCGATCGCCATACCGCCCAAGCTCATCGTGTTAATCGTCAATCCCATGTAGTGCAATACGATGATAGAGACCAGCAAAGATAACGGCAAGGCTACCAATGAGATCACCGTCGTACGTATATTCATCAAGAACAGGAACAAAACGATCACCACGAAGAAACTACCCTCAAACAAACTGTTCTTTACATTATTGATAGAGTTATCGATAAAATGGCTCTGGCGGAATATATCCGTAGAGACATGTACATCCGCCGGCAGGTTCTTCCGCAAATCAACAACAATCTCATCCAGCTTCTCCGTCAATTTCTCCGTACTCGTATCCGGCTGTTTAGTCACGGTAATCAACACAGCCGGCTTCGTCCGCTCGGAAGCGGTTCCCAATTTCGGACTTTTACCGCCGATCTTAACCGTAGCAATATCGCCCAGCATAACCGGGTACTCATTCACGGTCTTCACCACGCCCTGAGCGATCTCCTCCACCTTCGAAGTTGATAAGACACCTCGGATGATATATTCATTCGAGAATTCATACAATACACCCCCATTGGCGTTCCGGTTCATATTCCGGCAAACATCCAATACCTCGTTCAATCCTACACCGTAATGCTTCATACGGGCCGGGTCCAACAATATCTGGTATTCCTTCATGTCACCACCGATCACGGCCACCTGTGCCACACCCCCTGTAGACAACAAACGGGGGCGGATCGTCCAATCGGCGATCGTACGTAAGTCCAGCAACGAGGTGGAATCAGCGGTCAAACCGAGAATCATCATCTCACCCAAGATGGACGACTGCGGTCCCAAAGTCGGTTTACCGACGTTCTCGGGAAGGCTCTCTCCCAGGATCGCCAGTTTCTCGGATACGATCTGACGAGCCCGGTAAATATCCGTACCCCAATCAAACTCTACCCAAACCACAGAGAATCCGGTGGTAGACGAGGAACGCACACGCCGTACGTCCATCGCACCGTTCACGGCGGTCTCCACAGGGAATGTCACCAAGCGTTCCACCTCCTCGGGAGCCATACCGTTCGCCTCGGTCATGATCACGACCGTCGGGGCGTTCAAGTCCGGGAACACATCCACGTCCGCATGAAACGCCGTGTACGTACCCCAGATCATCAATAATAGCGCACAAACCAAGATTACTAACCGGTTGTGCAATGAATAATAAATTATCTTATTTAACATGAAACGTCCCTCCTGCTAATGACTATGGCTATGAGCCGGTATCGCATGGGAAGCGGAAGATAACTTGATCTGGTAAGCGCCGCAGGTCACGACCTCATCACCCGGCTTCAATCCGGAAAGGATTTGCACCTCCGAGCCGTTATTCGCTCCCAACGTCACCCATTGCTTCTTATAGCCTTCCTCATCCAGGCGGATAAATACCGAATAAATACCCTGCTCCTCGATCAGGGCGGAGACAGGCACGCTCAAAACATTCGCCATCGGCTTTGTCAACAAAAAGATCTCCACGAAAGAACCGGGGATAACCGTCCCTTTATTGTCGAATTCGAAAGTCACCGGTACATAGGAGGAATTCATATCGGAAGACTTCCCATAAGATAATAGCCGTCCGCGCAAATCAGACAGTTTATAAAGAGCGTTATCATACGGAGTCCTAAAATTAGCGGTTTGAATCATGGGAAGATTATTGTAATATTTCTCAGACACGTCCGCACGCAATACCAAGCGATTGTTTTGCGAGATCGTAGCCAAAGGCTGGCCTACGGATACATAATCACCCTCTTTCACTTGGATGTTCTTCAGGTAACCGCTCAAGGGAGAGACTACAGACACACCTTTAGCTGTCTGTTTTCCCGCTATCGCCTCATAAGCGACCTTGGCGTTCTCGTAATTCAAACGAGCCTGCTCAAAATCCTTGGCGGATACGATCTTATCGCCTACCAAGGCTTGCATACGCTCATATTCCTTTTTGGCCGTCTCATAAGCGAATTTAGCCCTCTCCGCCACATCGCCATCCGAGAGAGTGTTAGAAGCGATACTCAACACGGCCTGCCCCTTACGTACCGCCGTACCATCCACGAACGGCAAGCTACCAAACGAGATCACTCCGGGTACGGTAGCGACGATCACGGACTCCTCCCCCTGCGCCGCCGTTACTCGCCCGCTCGTCTTAATCACATCCGTGAAAGAAGCAGGATTAACCGTTACGGTCTGCAGACCAACGGCCTCGGCCAAGGCTTTCTTAAAGACAATCTCGCCGGGATGGGTACCACCGGCCTCATGCTCATGGTCGTGACCCTCGTGTTCATGGTCGTGTCCCTCGTGTTCATGGTCGTGTCCGGCTTGCGGCGCATTTCCCGCACAACCGGCAAACAGATAAGCGCACATCGCACCTACCAAATATATTTTCTTCATTGTGTAAAAAACTTGATATCGTTAATACTAATATAAATAGGGGCAAGTCAGTCCTCACCCGCTCTCACAAACGAGATATCAAGACATAGGAGGGGCGCGAAGTCCCGAGGCGCTCACTATCCAAGTATCGTGCAGCGACTCAATATACGAGGCGTTCTCATGCTCAAGGTGCTGTCCGCAAAACGCCGGTTCGGGTGGATAAATGTAATCGAATAAGACAAGTAACGGCATCAGATGTATATCCACATCCCCATATGTAAAGTGAGAAATATGCGTACCGAAATAGGCTAAGTTATGCCCGTCACAACCACAATCATGCGTATCAGCGTTTTTATCGCCATGCGCTTGCTCCGAGATCAAGGATTGATAACAGGGCATCCCGTCCCGATGATGATGGTGAGGGATAACCACAGAGAGTAATGTCAAGATGCCGGCCGCCAGCACCACGTATTGTACGATCCTATGTTTCATTTTCTCACACATAGCACAAAGGTAAGGATATTTTTTATTTTTGCACGAATGTTGTACGTTTGCGATAAATAAAAATCTCCCGGAAAAACGGGAAACCGTAGGGAATTGAGAATTAAAGATGCAACGATCCATAATTCTCAATTCTCAATTCTCAATTCTCAAATTTTAAGTTTTTCGCAGATCAACTCAGCCGCCTTCTTACCGCTCATCAACATGCCGCCAAAGATCGGTCCCATACGGAAGCTACCGCTTACACCATTAGCGGCCATACCGGAAACGAATAATCCGGGGTAGATCTCCTTCGTATTCTCCACCGTTGTCTGCTCACCCAGCTCCACGTTCAAGGAACGCTCGCCGATCACGCCTCCGGTCGGTGTATTCAATTGGATATCGTTCTTACGGGCTACCACACGGGCGATCTCGCAATCATGCCCCGTACCTTCCAAGACCGCCTTTGCCATGATCGTCAGCGGATCAACGTGCATTCCCTCACGGATTACCGGAGCCCAGTTCACTACCACACCGGCTACGGCATCGTTATGAAACACCACGTCCTCTACCGAATAGCAGTTAAAGATCGTAGCGCCCGCCTTCGTCGCCTGATAAATCAAAGCGGAAGTGGTATGTACCGAATCCATGATATACGTGCCATCAGCACCTTCCTTATGACTCACGCCCAATTCCTTGATAATCGGCATAGCCTCTTCCTGCACCACGATATCATTGAACATCATAGCGCCACCCCACATACCTCCACCAGGAGCCAGCTTACGATCAAACAACGCCACCTTCTTACCGGCTTTCGCCAAGAAATAAGCGGCCACGATACCGGAAGGTCCTCCTCCCACGATCGCTACATCCACAGACAAGTTCCTCTTCAACTTCTCGAAGTAAGAGCCAATGATTCCACTTGAAACAATCTGTTCCATCTTAAATAACTAATTAAAGTTTAAACATCGGGGAGCACATAGAGGTAACGCCCCCCTTATTCCCTAGTTCTACCTTATTTTCCCTTCGCCGGCATTACCCAGATCAGGTTCGATGGGTATAATCTCAGCCCGCATGAACCGGGCACCCCTATGTGAAAAGCCAGGGGCAAATGTACAAAAAAATAGTATAACACCTAGATGTGAAACACGATTTATCCGAAATGAGGCGGACGCTTGTTCAATCTGCGCTCGATAAAGTTTTTCATAAATTCCACGGTCTCGTCGATTCCCAATACGGATACATCAATCGAGAAATTATAAGAAGAAGCCATTCCCCATGTCTTATTCGTATAATAATTATAATAAGCCGCACGGGATTTATCCGTCTTCTCCATCATGTTCCTTGCCTCTTCCACCGTCGCGTCATGCCTTTCCACGATCTTTTGGATCCGGCTCTCCACCGAGCTATGGATAAAGAAACTCAAACAAGCCGGATCATCCCGGAGGATATAATCGGCGCAACGTCCTACCAACACACACGAATCAGTCTCCGCCAACTTACGGATTGCGTCGCTCTGTATCTTAAAAAGACCGTCATTAGACAAAATATCATTATAAGGTGTAAACATCCCTCCCATAAAAGAAGAGTACCCCATCGTAAAAGCATATGATAAACCGCTGGAGGCACGCTCGTCCACCTTCTCAAAAACATCCTCACACAATCCACTCTCACGGGCCGCCACGGAAACCAGTTCCTTATCATAGTAACCGATACCCAACTCCTTCGCCAAACGTTGTCCGATCTCACGGCCGCCGCTTCCGAATTGGCGGCCTATTGTCAATATGATTTTATTATCCATAGATTTTAAGTTTGATCCAACCATCTACAAACGCCCGAAATTATTTTGGCATCGGAGCGGCAGAAGGAGGAGGAGTTTCCAGTCCCCATTCCTTGTTCGCTTTCGGTCCCATCTCTAACTCTAACAAACCTCCGGCGGCGATATCGCTATGCTTGAACCAAGGCTGGTTCAAGGTTACACCATTTAGCTTAGCGGATTGTACGTATTTATTTTCATCGGACGCATTATTCGCACGGATCTCGAACGTATTGCCGTTACCCATATCCACTTTCACGTCGGTAAACATCGGGCTACCGATATTGTAGGTAGGAGAACCCGGAGTCACTGGATAGAATCCCATCTGGCTGAAGACAACGAAAGCAGACATACCGCCACCGTCCTCATCACCCGGTACACCCATCAAATCATTGCGGAACCATTGATTCAACAAGGTACGGATACGTTTCTGGGTCATCCAAGGCTTACCCGCGTAATTATACAAGTACGGGATATGCAAACTCGGCTCATTCGCCATAGAGAACATACCCACGTTACCCGTATGGTCCGGGAGCGTGGAATAGAATTGCCACTTAGACATACCCAGCGGCGTATTGAACATGGAATCCAAGGCAGAGGTAAACGCCTCATCGCCCCCGATCAAGGAGATCAAGTCACCAATATTATGCTGTACATCCCAACGATAGATATATCCGTTATTCTCATCGTAATAATCACGGGCACCTAGGCCACCATCATAGCGGTAGTCCAACGGATCGATAAACTTGCCGTCCTTATCTTTCGGATGGAAGAAACCTGTCTCCGGATTAAATACGTTCCGGTAGTTGTAGGAGCGGCACAGATAATAATCCGCCTCGTCTTTCTTTCCCAATTCCTGAGCGATCTGGGACAAGCACCATTCATCATAAGAGGTACCTAAAGTCACGGCGATCGGCTGACGTTTTTCCCAGACGGATACATTAGGTACCGTTTCTTTCTCTCCCGGTCTCAACGCAGGAATATAGCCGTGTTCCTTGTAGAAATCATCCAACCAACCGGCTGGAGCGGCAGACCACGGTATCAAGGTCTTTTCCTCGATACCTTTCTTACAAGCAATATAGGCCTTTTCCAACTCAAAACCACGCAAGCCCTTACGGTAAGCGTCGATCACAGTAGCGACGGCATGGTTTGAGTTCATACGGCGTGTATCCCCCGTCACCTCCGGGAAAGTAGGCATCCAATCGGTACCCATCTGCTCCGCCATCAAGAGATAAGAGTTGATGATATCGTCCTCACGCTCATTATCGATCAAGACACGCAGGGGATGTGTAGCACGGTAGGTATCCCAAATCCAGTCGTCCGTATAAAAAGGCCGTCCGCCATCCTCATGGATCTTCCCGTCGAAAGCACTGTAATAACGTCCGTCCTCGCTCAAACAAATCGGGCGTTCGTAACAACGGTATAAAGAGGTATAGAATACAGTTTTCTCATCCCGGGTACCACCTTGTACTTGTATTTTACCTAAAGCGTCGTTCCAGCCGTCGCGGGCGATCTTCGCTACCACATCCACGTCGTAAGCGGCGATCTCACGCACCAAGTTCTTCTTCGCTTGTTCCTCGCTGATAAAAGAAATACCGTAGCGAACGCCCAGTTTCTTCACGTCCTCCCCGAAGAAAAGGGCGATAGCGGCATGGGAACCTTCCACGGAGGTCTCGTTATATTTGACACTGCCATTCGACAATGCACCCGCTTTCACAGGCTCCCGGTTCGTCTCGGCATACAAAAAAACTTTCGTTTTCTTATCTATATATTGATAACCGCTTACGGCGTTGCCATTTACTTGTAGCTGTCCGTTACGGCTGTTAAATATCAGATAAGCCGGTCCCTCTTTCCCGAAAGTGAGCGAATATACGGCACTTTGATGGGATGGAGCGAAATCCACACCGATTTCCTCATTATCCAGATATACCTGATAACGGTACGGCAGGATCTTCTCCCGGTCATAGCTATAAGCGATCACGGATCGCAAGCCCGATTCGTCACCTTGATACGGACAAAGGTTGAACGCAGAACGCTCACGATGGTTTGTCACGATAATAGGTAGGCCGCCTAGACGGTCGCCCGTGAAATCCGCACGTTCCGGATATACACGCAGCATACTGTTCGGCAGATGCACGGTCGGGAAAGTAGGGACCAATAAATGGCTGATGTTTCCCATATAAGGATTCACGTAATCCACCGGGTCCATCGCCGAAGGAGAAGTTCCTCCCCCACCGGAGCACGACACCCATAGGAAAGCGGACGCCAAAAGGGCTTTCCCGGCAATCCGTGAGACAAGACCTGCTTGTCCCGCGAAAAATGTCAGGCATATTGCTATGCCTGACATTGCTGGTTTATGAATGAAGTTCATCTTAATTGCTTATTTCTTCTTTTTACTAGGTTTTACAGAGACAGGGGAAAGTTTATGGATTCCTTCCTCGTTTACGGAGAATGAGTAAGGCATATCCTCCGGATTAATGCCACGATTCCTGTTCGGCTTCTCATCCATCTTAAAATTGATCACGCCACCCTTAAACAAGTCGTTGTGATCCAGATAATTCTTGGTGTAGTTCTTGCCGTTGAACGTCATGGATTCGATATAGATATTCTTCCCGCTGTTGTCCGGGGCATTGATCACCAAACTGTTCCCGTTCTCAAAATGGACCGTAGCCTTCTTGAATAAGGGGGCACCCAACACATATTGGGTCGTACCCGGAGCTACCGGATAGAATCCTAACGCCGAGAATACATACCAAGCGGAAGTCTGGCCGTTGTCCTCGTCACCGCAATAACCGTCCGGACCCGGAGTGTACATCTTATTCATAACTTGACGCAACCAATATTGAGCCTTCCAAGGTTGCCCTGCGTAGTTGTACAAGTAAATCATATGCTGGATCGGCTGGTTACCGTGAGCGTAGTTACCCACATTCATCACGGTCATCTCACGGATCTCGTGGATCACGCCACCGTAGTAGCTATCATCGAACAAAGGCGGGACAGCGAACACGGAGTCAAGCATCATCACGAATGAATCCTTACCGCCCATCAGGTCGATTAATCCCTGCGGGTCATGGAATACAGACCATGAATAGTGCCAGCTATTGCCCTCCGTGAAAGCATCGCCCCATTTCAGCGGAGAGAACGAGGCCATGAACTCGCCATTCTCATTCTTACCACGCATCAACTTGGTCTCCTTGTCGTACAGGTTCTTGTAGTTCAACGCACGACGGGCGTATAATTCCAATTCCTTTTTCGGACGGCCTAGCTGTTTGGCGATCCGCCAGATACACCAGTCATTGTAAGCGTACTCTAACGTACGTGCGGCATTCTCGTTAATCTTCACATCGTAAGGGACATATCCTAACTTATTATAATATTCATGTCCCAAGCGTCCTGTGGAAGAGACCTCCGGATGAACGTTTTCCGTACCATGAATCAAACCTTTGTACAGAGTCTCCAAATCATCGACCTTCACTCCTTTCATATAAGCGTCTACTAGGACAGATGCCGAGTTGTTACCGATCATACAACCGCGGTGACCCGGACTTGCCCATTCCGGGAAGAAGCCACTTTCCTTATACGTATTGATCAAGCCCTCTTGCATTTCCTTGTTTACAGACGGGAACATCAAGTTCAAGAACGGGAACAAACTACGGAACGTATCCCAGAATCCGGTATCGGTAAACAGATAGCCTGGTAATACCTCACCATTATACGGACTGTAATGAACCACCTCGCCTTGAGCGTTGATCTCATGAAACTTACGGGGGAACAACAAGGAACGATAGAAGCAAGAATAAAACGTACGGTATTGATCCAAATCTCCCCCCTCAACCTCGATCTTGCCCAGATGCTCATTCCAGATATCCTTACCCTTCCGGACCAAGGTATCGAAGTTATCGTTCCCTAATTCCTTCATATTGGTAGCGGCCTGGTCAAAGCTAATAAATGAGGAAGCCACCTTGGCGTGGACGATCTCGCCTTTCTTCGTCTTGAAACCGATAACGGCTCCCACATGGTCGCTCGTTTGTTCCCTCGCACCCTCTCTCAAAGAGGCGTCGACAAATGTAGCCTCGTACGTAAAAGGTTTATCAAACTCGATCACGAAGTAATTCTTGAAATTGTCAGGAACCCCGCCGTTGTTCTTCGTCGAGTAACCGATGATCTTATTCTCCTCCGGGACGACCTTGATATAAGAGCCCTTATCCAAAGCATCCACCACAATATAGGAATGCTCGTTCTCCGGGAAGGTGAAACGAAACATAGCCGCACGATCTGTCGGTGTTAGTTCCGTCACCACGTCATGCTCCGCCAAATAGACCTTATAGTAATAAGCCTTGGCGATCTCCCCTTTGTGAGAGAACCAGCTCGCACGTTTATCCTGGTCGAACTCCGGTTTGCCAACCACCGGCATGATCACGAATTGTCCATAATCATTGATCCACGGACTGGGTTGGTGGGTCTGTTTAAAACCGCGGATCTTGTTAGCCGTATACACATACTGCCATCCGTCTCCCATCTTACCGGTCTGAGGGGTCCAGAAGTTCATGCCCCACGGACGAGCGATCGCCGGATAGGTGTTTCCTGTAGACAACTCAAAAGTGGATTGCGTACCCATCAAAGGGTTCACGTACTCTACAGGGTCAAAAGCCTCGTTTACGGCCGCTGCCGCGGATTCCCCGACCCACGCCAGCGTCGCCACCAAAGCCAAAGCCCAAACGCTTTTTTTCTTCATGATATAGCTATTAAATTAATACTGTAATTTATCCGTTCTCGTGTCATTTATTTAGAAATATCCCTTTCTTTCTTATGAATTCCTCTGGCATTCTGCAGATATAGGCGCAAATCTAACAAAAAGAATTAGAAAAAAGGATAGAATACTAAGACAACCCATTCAAAATTCTGTATATTACATGTTGTTTCATGCGACTTGCGGACTAACCGTGCTACCAAAAAAAGAAGAGGAAAGGATGATCGCTCATTCCCTCCCTCTCTATCCATCAGTTATTGAAATTTATCATTGAGCGGCATACCCCTCATTCTGAGTCAAGCTCGGGTTACGTTGCATCTCGTTCAAGGAGATCGGCCATAACAAGTCGGAAGACTTGAAGGTCGCACCGGAAGCATTCTTCGCGCCAACCAAGTCAACATATGTAACCTTACCCTTCTCTGTAGAAGAGATTACAGGAAACTTGCCTGTACGGACACAGTCATCCCAAATCTTGAATTCTAACGGGAACTCACGCAAACGCTCTGTCCAGCATTCCTCGATGAAGGCCTGCTTACCTAATTTCTGAAGATCGGCAGTAATCGCAGTTACCGTCTTGCCATCCATGTTCGCACGACCCTTAACCTGCGCCAAATATCCGGCAGCCTCAGCCGTTACACCTTGATACTGAGCGATAGATTCAGCAGCATCGAGCAAAGCCTCCGCATAACGGAAGATATCACGGTCTTTCGTAGAACGTCCGGAGTTCAACAAAGCCTCCTCGTCATACCAGAACCAACAGCCACAAGCATCCTTAGGAGCCGTCCAAGTCTTGCCATTATCCGGATTGGTATAATTCCAATGGAAGAACTGATTTGGCTGGATACGTAAGTCGTTGTCCTGATATACGTTCAAGAACAGATTTATCGGGCCGTATGTACGCTCAAAGATTGAATACGTACCAAAGATAGCCGTAGCAGCTGAGTTGAACGCATACGTAGGCCACCAGCCACCGTTGCTGATCGTCGCATTGTACTCATAAGAATAGATAGACTCATCCAAACCGTCTGTCGTACGGATCTTGTTATAGGCAGAACCCAACGCTAAGTCATCGTTGGTTGCCAAAGCATGCGGAGAATCGATCACCGTCTTTACCGCAGAAGCAGCGTCGGCATACTTACCTTGTTGCATGTAAGCGGAAGTCAAAACCATAGCGGCAGCGTACTTCGTGATACGGTTATTGTTGTTGTAGAAAGTAGCAGCCGGCAAAGCGTTAACGGCATCCTTCAAGTCGGATTCGATCTGAGCATATACTTGCTCTACGGAAGCACGTTCCAAATACATGTTCTCCATAGATTCGTACGGTTCTACTGTCAATGGGACACCACCAAAGATCTTCACCAAGTTGAAGTAGTTCCAGGCTCTAAAGAACTTTGCCTCACCAATCAAACGATTTGCCAAAGACTGATCCATTGAGATCTCGGGGATATACTTGATAGCGCCATTAGCTACGTTAATAGCCTTGTAGCAATCATCCCATATACCGTCAATCGTCACAGAAACAGTCATCGTATTCTGCTGACGAGTCAACTCGCGAGAATATTTACAGGTCAATTCCTGACCTTCATAACTGTTTGTAAAGTAACCGGTCAATTGTCCTGTGATAGAGGCAAACGGCCCCACGTAAGCACTACCTGCACCCGTGAGCTTATTTGAGGCTCCCGTACGGTACAAATAGTTCACGTTAGCCTGGGCTTGAGCCTCTGTCTTGTAATAATCCGGGGCTGTCAACGAAGACTTCGGTTTCTCTTCCAAGAAATCATTACATGCGCCGAACCCGGTTAAACAAGCGCATGCAATCGCTACTGTCAATATTTTTTTCATTTCCAAAAATTCTACTGATTAAATGAATTAAAATGTCACATTAACACCAAACGTGAAAGTTCTCGCTCTCGGATAAGAGAAGAATACCATGTTCTGACCGAACTTATTACTATCACCCTGTGATGTACCCTCGGGATCGTAACCATTGAAATCGCTGGCCGTAATCAAGAACAAGTTATTCGCACTCGCATACAAACGTAAAGCGGATAAACCAATCTTGCTAATTACATTCGAGTCGAAGGTGTAACCTAACTGCAACATGTTACAACGCAAATAAGAGCCATCGGCGATCCATTGAGAATCCACGGTCGTATCCTGACCTGCATGACCTGAGTTACACAAGTAAACGGCCTGTTGCATCGTGTTCGGGTTCGATCCGTTATATGCGTCATATAGAATGTTGCTCAAACCATTCGTGATACCGAAACGGTCGTAAGTAGAGTGGTAGAACTGTTGCATGGTCTCAACACCCCATACGAACTGCAAGTCCATCGTCAAATCGAAGTTTTTGTAAGAGAAATTATTGATCCAGCTTCCAGTCCAGTCCGGCATACCTTTACCGATAATCTCTTTCTTATCCGTACGTTTCGCACGACCGATCTGGTTCTTCTCGCACAATCCGTTGTTGAAATCTTCCTCCGTATAAACGCCCAAACGTCTGTAACCATAGAAAGAACTCATGTTCTCGCCCACACGCAAGATACTCTCAGAACCACCTACCCAGCTATTCATCTCGATATCCTCGTTATTGTCACCCAACTGAAGGATCTTGTTCTTGTTGAAGTTTAAGTTGATCGTAGAGTTCCAGTTGAAGTCTTGAGTCTGAACCGGACGTGCGCTGATCATCAAGTCCATACCTTGGTTTCTTACAGAGCCGATGTTCTTATACACGGTTGTGAAACCTGTAGTGTGAGGAATCGGACAATCCAACAGTAAGTCGGTTGTCTTCTTGTTATAGTAAGCTACATCGAAAGACAAGCGATTCTGCCAAAATCCGATCTCGAAACCAACATCAAACTGACCGGTCTTCTCCCATTTCAAATCCGGGTTCGCCATAGAGCTGATATAGGAATACGGAGCACGTATATCGTTGATCAAAAGCGTACCGGAAGAGACACGAGCCAATGATCGATACGTACTAATCTCGGAGTTACCGGTCAAACCGTAGCTAGTGTGCAACTTCAAATTGCTGATCGTATTTTGATCTTGCAAGAAATCCTCTTGAGAGATATTCCAAGCCAAACCCGCGGATGGGAAGAATGCGTACTTGTTGTTTTCACCAAACTTAGAGGAACCATCGACACGACCTGTTACGGTTGCGGAGTAACGATCTTTATAGGTGTAAGCGAAACGCAAGAAATAAGAGTTCATCGCCCAACGATCGTAGGAAGACTCAGGAGATGACGGAGTTGTACCTGCGGACATATTATTGTCCTCAAAGAAATCATCCGAGAAACCTTCCGTTCGTGCCTTATTCCACTTTTGCACACGCTCTTGCCAAGACAGACCGGCCATGGCGTTGATACGATGATCATTTAATACCTTACTGTAAGTCAAGTAAGTCTCTTCCTGCCAATAGAGTGTATTCCAATTTTGATACTCAGCCCAACCATTCGGCATGGAGATGTTGTTCAGATCGATAGAAGAATAACCTCTATATGTTTTGTTATGATGGTCGAGACCTAGTTGAGTCTTCAAATCCAAACCCTCAGCCAAGTGGAATGTCAAAGCTGCGTTACCAAACACCTGCGTGTTGTAGCGCATACGTTTTTGCAGATCCAAGATCATGACCGGGTTGGACATACCCTCAAAGCCTAATACATCACCAATGGAAGAAGAGGTAGAAGTGGTGTATTTACCACTCTTATCGCGAACCGGCAACCAAGGAATCATCTCGATCATGGTACGACGAGCCTCTTGGCCACCACCATCCTCAGGCGTATAGCGACCCCATGTATGATTAACCAATACATTGACTGCCGTAGACAACCACTTCGTAGGATTAGCGTCGTATGCCAACTTCGCGTTAATACGCTTATTATACGTATTGTTTACAATACCTTGTTGATCCGTATAGTTCAAGAAAGCACCCATTGAAGAGTTCTTCCCTGCCTGTTGTATATTCAACTGATGGTTGTGAGAAACCGCGGTACGAGTTGCCTCATCTTGCCAATTCGTATCATACAGAGGATTACCGCTCGCATCAAAGAAATCCGGGTCATTAAACCAATCAGCACGGTTCAAAGACCAATTTTTACCCTGCCACTTATTCTCGTTTTCCAAACCAATCATGAATGCGTCACACCACTCCTGGGCGTTCATCGTATCCATCTTGCGAGCGATATGGCTTGCGCTGACAGAACCTTGATAGCTAACCTGTACGCCTTCACCATCTTTCTTACCACGCTTTGTAGTTACCATGATAACACCATTGGCACCACGGGCACCGTAGATAGCGGCAGCGGAAGCGTCTTTCAACACCTCCATGGACTCGATATCATTCGGGTTCACCAAGTCAAAGTTCTCCATTACTACGCCATCCACTACATACAACGGGTTAGATGATGCGTTGATAGTCGCCATACCACGGATAACGACACGATTGGAGTAAGCACCCGGCTGGCTGGAGTTTGAGAAGATATTTACACCAGATACTTTACCGCGCAAGTTGTCTAGTGCGCTAAAGTTTTGGTTCTTTGTTAATTCATCTCCTTTAGCCACACCGATAGAACCGGTCACGTCTGATTTACGCATCGTACCGTAACCAACGACCACAACCTCGTCCAAAGTTTGGGTATCCTCTCTTAAAGTTACTTTTATTGAAGATTGATTTCCCACCAGGATCTCTTGGGATAAGTAACCGATATAAGAAACGATCAAAACATCGTTCGCAGACACACCCTCGACCGTATAATTACCATCGAAATCGGTGATCGTACCATTCGTGGTGCCTTTCACCACCACGTTAGCGCCAATAACAGGTTCACCTGTACCGTCAACAACCACACCTGTCACTTTCTTGCCCTGCTGTACGGCCTTCACTTCATCAACCGTACCAGCGAAAACGGGAACGGCCATGGCGGTGTCTACAGAAAAGGCAGAAAGCAGCAAACAGAACGCTGAGGCTTTTGCTATCCCTTGGAGGGATAATAGCTTAGATTCATTCTTTGTCATCTTGCTTTTGTTTTTTATTAAAGTTTAGATTAATACAGTTTACAACTGCAATGTTATGTTGTTACAGACAGACATAGTCCCCGTAGGACTTATGCACCATCCATGGTCTACCGTATAAATAGCGAGGCAAAGTTACAACTTTTTTTAAACTATCCTAAAAATAACGGCACTTTTTATAAAAACTACACATTTATACTAAATTACCCCTTGAAACCAAGAAAATCAAACCTCAAACGAGCCTAAAACATATAAGTCCTACGGGAACCACAGTTTCCCCTGATAGAAACTTCAAGAGACTATAACCTAGTAAAGGCGGGATTAACCTGCCTTACCCGCAAAAATAGCGTCTTGCTCTTACCAAGATAGTTTCACGAACTTACTCTCCCACGGAGCGAAACCCAATGGATTCCCCGAAACCGGATCTCCCACGACATCACAGACCGTAGTTTTCACAAAATTAATTTTATCTGAGGCTACCGAGAAAGTAGCGGGCCTCCCGCCTATCTCACGTAGTTGAAGCATAACAGCGTTCTCTCCTTCCACAGGCCGCATGTTTACCAACAACAAGTTCTCCGGTACGATCTTGAAAATGGAAGCGGATCGGAGAGGCTCCACCTTTTTATCTCCCGCAGACAAAACACGGGTCAAGAACGGGATTCGGTTTTCCCAAGCGAATTTAGTCGCATACTCAATCGAGTTGTCTCTCGAAGAGCTGATGAAGTAACTCCATCGCATCTCTCCCATTTGGTCTGCGTTGAAATTGGTTACCCAATAGTTGTTCATCGGCCATGAATACATATTCGTGGACTGAGGCACGGCTCCGGCCTTGTACCGCCCCGTATTGATCGCTCCAAATTGCATCAATGGAATTTCTTGGCTGCCTATCACGACTTGCGACTTTCCATTACGAGCCGTAGCGAAGTTTTGCACCGTGTACCAATCGTTAGAAGAGCCCGGGATTTGCTCTACACCCGCCTCTATCGATCCGCCGGGTACATCCAAATGGATCTTTCCGTCTTCTACCTCAAACGGGAAAGCGATGTAAACCGCTTCCGGATCCGTTACCGCTTTTTTACGCAGGCGATAAACCACCTCTATTTTCTTTGTCACGTTAAACACGCGGAATTCCACCATCAAATTATCCGGCTCACGTCCCGCTACAGTTTCTCCCCGGAAACGATAGGTATCCCAGATGTCGCCTTTCTCATATTTCTCGAAGCGCATCTTCTCGGGACGACGGCGGAGGAATTGGGGAGCACGATATTGTTCCATCGGATGACGGCTATCGATAATCTCATAAACAAACTCTCCCATCTCCCATTCCGCGCCCGGCGTAACCAATTGTTTGTTCAAATCCTTATCATATAATTTACGAATCGTACCCTTACGGGTATTGAAATCGATGGCATACCAAGGATTCTCCACATGCGTCTCCTTTAATTCCGTAGCGCCCTGCGTTTCCGGATGCGGTGCGTCCTTCACCTTTATGTAATACCGTACATATCCCAAGGCAGGGACATCCTTCACGTAAAAGTTCCAATAAGTACCGTCGGAACGACTCTCACCGGCTTGCGCAGGGATTACGTTGCCAGCCGCGTCCACGATCTCGAAAGCCTTGTCTTTCGGAAGAATCTGATGATCGACATAAGCTTTGGCGATACCGCTATAATTCCAGTTGAGCGTATTGAACACGGCGATAGACGGAACGTCGCTTGGGGGCACGAACGATTGTAAGATGCCCATGGTAGCCTCTCCCAGCAGACCGGAATGCCGATAGGCTTCCCACGCGTACGATTGTTTCAAGGAGCGTTGCTCCCAAGTTTCCAGCCCGTAAGCGTTACGCACGCTCTCGCTATGCCCGAAAGTATGCTCATCATAAAACAAAAGGGCTTTGTTGATGTCCTGAATCCGGTCAATGATATCTGTCGGCAATTGGGCACCTAGCATTTTCGCAAATGACAATCCGCCTTGGCTCGCGATAACATCCGAGTGAGTCACACGAGATATGGTGGCTTCACGGGCACCGGAAGCGAAACCATCCGTCCACCAATCCGGCCAAGCTCCGCGAATGGTCTCGATACGATCCGCATATTGGCTCTCTACTGTCTTAAAGAACTCACTGGCTACCGCCGTGCGTAATTTCGGCCATTCATATTTCTCGTTCCATTTTCGTGACATCTCGCAACTTTTAGTCGAAGGCGGCGCATTATCCGTAAGGTATCCCGAATGCTGTACCGCTAATATGTCATACGGATAATTTTTCGCTTCCATTTCATCTAGATAAGTTAAGACACGCTCCTCGAACCGATCAAAGTCATCCGTATGAATCCCGAGAAAATTACCCTGGTGATAATGCTCCGCACGATAAGTCAAGACCTTCTTCCCGGAAGGTGATTCCCACCAAAACACCGTAGGTTTATCAAAGCAGATCAACGCCCGATGGCCATGGGTCCCCATATTCACGTATTTCACGCCGGCATCTGCGAAATACTCGCTGAGACACCAACCGATACCATTCACGTCGTCTTGCATGGCTACCTCGGTACGCATCCCGTTTTCCCTGAATTGCTTGATCGGATAAAGGGAAGCGGCAAGTGTCTGCTCATCCGGCAATTCGTCAAAATTCAAGAACATCGCAGATAATTCGATACGACCTTCCTTTACCCGTCGCCTCAAGCGAGCGATCTGTCCTGCGGGACGACATTTCAAATATTCGCTAACCGCCCAGGCGATCTCGCAAGTCCAGCGGAACTTAGCGAAATCCGGATATTTATCCGTAGCGTCGCAATAATCCAGCGCATAATCGATGTACCGGAGCTGTTCCGCCAGGATTTCCATTTGGGAACGGGTATAATCGATATCCGTATGCGTGTGTTGCACCATATTTATCTGCCAATGGCGAGCCGGTTTCACAGTCACTGTAGTCACCTCTTTCTCTTTCCCGCTTGTCAGTGTCAACGGTAATTGGCGGGTCTCGCCAACCTCGGGTATCTCGATCCGGAATACATTATCCCCGGACATCAGCCTCTCTTTATGGCTTCGCTCGCCTAAACGGATCGTCACAGTAGAAGGCTCTCCCTCATGTCTCACGGAGATCTCGACCTTTTGGGTCAGCCCGTCTCTCGATTTATAAACCGCCGGTAATACACGGATCTTGACATCCGACAATCCCGAAGACGCATGAATCGGCAATGTCCCGATCAACAAAGCCAATCCGGCTGATAAATAAGTTCTTTTTTTCATTTTATCGTGTTTTTATGGGCCTAAATCCTAGTTACCGATGTTCAGCCATCCTGAATCGCCTCCTCCCATCGTATCCAAGAAGTAGATACCGGATATGATTTATGTTGGCAAAATTATTTCAATAATCCGGAAAGGAATGCTACATTTGTTCCGATTTACTTGTACAATCTTATGATTTATCGATCATGGCCAGGATAAAAGAGGGATTTAAGGGAGAACGGCTTGTCTCTTTGCCCGAGGAACTATTGGCAAGCTACCGGGGGGAACCGCTCATCAATAATCTGTATGTACGCAAGATAGGTTTCTTCCCGCGTGTTAAATATCATTTTCTCCAAAAAGAACATGGCTGCGATTACGCCATGCTCATTTATTGTACGGAGGGGAAAGGGTGGTATCGTATCCTCGGTAAACAATACACCGTAGAGAAATACCAATATATCATCCTCCCTCCCGGTATACCCTATTCATTCGGGGCGGACGAGGAAGATCCATGGACGATCTACTGGTTACACTTCCAGGGCGAGCTTAGCGATCGATTCCTGCCGTTGTGTCCGGTTCCCGTCACCATTTTGCCGAATGAGTATTCCCGTTCGCAAGACCGGCTGCGACTGTTTGAGGAGATCTATAGCAGTTTCTCCTCGGGATATATTAAAGAGTACATGATTTATTCCTCCATGTGCCTTTACAATTTCCTAGCCTCTTTCATCTATCTGGAGCAATTCCGCCATACTCTGATTCCCTCGCGAAAAGAATACCCGTTTACGGCACGAGTCATACACTACATGCGTGAGAATATCTCCCGGAATCTTACCTTGAGAGAGGTAGCGTCTTATTTCAAATATTCCCCTTCCCACTTCTCAGCCCTTTTCTTTGGCGAGACCGGAGTCTCGCCAAAGAATTACTTCATACGCCTGAAAATACAGAAGGCTTGCGAATACATCGAGCTGACGAATATGAAGTTGAACGAGATCGCCACCCATCTGGGATTCGAGGATGCCGCCTACTTCTCTCGTACGTTTACGAAAGTCATGGGTTGCTCACCCTCCGCTTACCGTAAAAAAGAGATGGAGGTCTAGAATTCGCTGAGACTTCTGGTATTTCTCATGGGAATAAAATATATTTGCGGGATGGATATTCAAACAAACATAAAGTAAGCAGTTATTATGGTAGACCTGGCACCGTTCACTCCTTGGACACTCTTTACGGACCTTGGATTCATTTCGATACTCCTGTTGGTTGGCAAATTCATACGAGTCAAGGTAAAGCTGATCCAACAGTTATTCATACCCCCCAGCTTGATCGCAGGTTTGTTGGGATTGGCGTTCGGGCCGAATGGGCTAGGGTGGATTCCGCTTTCCAACGGCTTAAGTACTTACGCGGCGATCCTTATCGCCCTGGTGTTCGGTGCGTTGCCTTTATCTTCCCCGGACGTATCCATGAGAGAGGTGGCGCGACGGGTCGGGCCGATGTGGGCGTACGCCCAGGTGGGTATGTTGTTGCAGTGGGCATTGGCTGGCCTGTTCGGATTGTACGTGATCAAACAGATCTGGCCGGATCTGAATGACGCTTTCGGCATCATGCTGCCAACAGGCTTTTATGGCGGACACGGCACGGCCGCCGCCATCGGGTCCGCATTCGAGGGAATGGGCTGGGACGAGGCTCGCAGTTTAGGCATGACAACGGCTACCGTGGGGGTTATCTGCTCGATCATCGGAGGGTTGCTGATGGTCAAATGGGCAGCCAAACATAAGCAGACCGCTTTTATCTCGGATTTCGATGACCTCCCGGACGAGTTGAGAAGCGGATTGCTGCCGGAGGATAAGCGGAATTCCATCGGAGAGGCTACGACATCCTCCATATCCATCGATACGCTGACCTTCCATGTGGCCTTGGTAGTTGTCGTGGCCTTCTTGGGATATCTGGTCAGCCAAACCGTAAAGATGTATTATCCGGTATTGGAGCTGCCTGTTTTCAGTTGTGCCTTCATCATCGGGCTAGCGTTGAAGAAATTCTTCGATGCGACAACCATATCCAGATACATCTGTCCGCAGACGACCCAGCGACTCAGCAGCTCCTTCACCGATATGCTGGTAGCTTGTGGCGTCGCGTCTATCAAGTTAGGGGTGATCGTAAAATATGCCTTCCCACTTATCGTACTCATCATAGCGGGCGTGGTGATCGTCTGGTGCATCACGTTTTTCCTGGGAAGAAGATTAGCCAAGACGTTCTGGTTCGAGCGCATGATTTTCGCCTGGGGATGGTGGACCGGCACGATGGCCATGGGCATCGCCTTGCTGCGGATCGTCGACCCGAAACTTTCCAGCAAGGCGATGGATGATTACGCGATGGCTTACTTGCCTATCGCCCCCATAGAGATCCTGTTGATCACCTTTGTTCCCATCCTTTTCGTAAACGGATGGGGCGTCTGGTTGCTATTGGCCTGCTTGGCCCTTTCCCTGCTTATCTTGCTGCTGGCATGGAAGATGGGATGGTGGATCACTCGCTCTTGATACTATTTACCGGATTCTCGTTCGCCGCCTTCCAGTTTTGGAAGCTTACGGTTAATAGCGTGATTACGGTTACGAGCAATAAGGCGATCAAGAATACCCACCCATGGATCGGGGTCTTATAAGCGAAACCCTCGAGCCACTGCTTCACGCCCCACCAAGCGATCGGCGCCGCTATCACGAAGCAAATACCTACGATCCGCAGATAGGTCCTGTTAAACATCGACAGGATCTCTCCTACCGTAGCTCCATGTACCTTGCGGATACCGATTTCCTTACGGCGGTATTGAGTCTCAAACATCACGAAGCCAAACACCCCGACCAAAGAGATCATAATCGCCAGCAGACTAAAGATCGTAACCAGATCGCGCAGATTTTCCTCTTTCCGGTAAAGATGATTAAAGATTTCGTCATAGAATTCGATATGGAACGGATAAGAAGGATCTAATTCCGTCACCACGTTACGAATATGATTGACAGCCGCGTGGATATCCGAGCCCGCTTTCAGGCGGATGTAGGATACGGGCATCGTATAGCCAAAGTTCCCGACCACGAACGCTATATTACTCTCTCCGCTCCGGAGGGATGTCAGTTTCACGTCACCGACAAATCCGATCAAACGTCCAGGGGCATAGTTCCCGAAAGAGTCACCTGCCCGCATGTCTCCTTGCAGCGACGCCGGGCGATTAAAAATATAAGAGACTTTGTCCGACAGCTCGTCCGCCTTGGAGAAATCACGCCCCTCGATAACCGGGATGCCCAACACCCGCAAGATATTCGAGGAGGAAATAATCATAAAATATTGGATCGCTTTATCCTTATAAGTTACCTCATTTGTATTGTATCCGTCTTTCGACCCGACTTTCTCCATCGAGAAAGCGACATCCTCGATACCCGGATATTCTTTCAGGCGATTCTTATAAGTCTCATGATGTTTATCATACATCCTACTATTCAATTCCACCACGGCGACCTGATCTTTATCGAATCCTAAGGAAAAATCACGCATGTACCCATTCTGGACACGTACAAAACTGGCCCCGATTATCAAGAGGATAGATACCACGAATTGGATACAGATCAACCCTGTACGTAATTTCCTTCCGGCAGGAGACAATCCGAAACTGCCCTTCAACACCAACGCAGGGGGAAAAGAAGTGATATAAAAAGCCGGATAGATACCAGCTATCAAGCCCGTGATTAAAGCGATAACACCGGATAACAAGACAACCGGAAGATTGGCTATTAAATCCAGGTCGGCATCGATAAAAGGCAGAGCCTCTACAATATCTAATCCCCAAACAATGGATAAACTCACTAACCAGGCGATAAAACTGACAAGGACGGCCTCTACCCATAAAGCCCTCCGTAGCAGACCTTCCGGGCTACCCAATACCTTTTGCGTATTGATGCTCTTGATTCTCAACGGAGCCAGGGAGGTGCTGAAGTTCGTGAAGTTGATGCCCGCTACGACAATTATCAACAGGGCTATACCCAACAATAAATTCGTCACCTCCCGACTGCCGCTACGGAAAGTTCCCCCGTCTTGTGTCTCATTCCTGTAATAAATATCGGTCAACGGAACTAAACAGATTTGTTCATCCTCGCGACCAATCTTTTTGAAATCGAAGTGACGGTTGAAATTATCGGCCACGTCATCAGCCAAGGCCGGATCGTCTAACAATAGATAACAAACCCAGTTACTCGCTCCAAAATTACGGACATTATAATCTGGATCGATCGCCGTATAGATCACGTTCCGGAGCTGCGTGTTCTCCGGAAAATCCTTATAAACCGCTCCGATCGTAAGGAGCTGAACCGATTTAGTCCAGATACTTTCTTCCGCCCGCAATGTTTTGCCTATCGCGGAGGCATCTTCTCCAAAGAGTTTCATCGCCAAGCTTCGCGGTACCATTACTTTCTCAGGATCCCTCAAACAATCGATATCACCTTCCACGATCGGGAAAGCGAATATTCCCGGCAGGGTAGCATGGCAGGTTGTCACGATCTCCTTAAATCCGAAAGGCTGTCCATCCCTGTCGATTGAGAGATAAACGCCATTTTGGCCAAAAGAAGGAGTCAGCAAAGTCCCGGCCTCGATATGCGGGGAAGACTGGATAACAGCCTCCACAAAAGCACGGGGTAATATCGTCCCGAAGGTACCCGGAGTCGTTAAGTCTACCCTGAAAATCCTTCCGGAGGTAGGATGGCAGCGATCAAAGGTCCGCTCAAAATTAATTTGTATGAGAATCACGATAAAGGCAGCGAAGGCGACAGCGAGACCGGTAACGTTCAATGCGGTCGCCATTTTAAACCGCCTCAACACACTCAGAAAGTTTCGAATAATCGTTTTCATCTTATTATAGCCTCATTTATCATTCCGTTTTAATGCTATCCACCGGATTTGCGTTCGCCGCGTGCCAGTTCTGGAAAGTGACAGTCAATACCGTGATAACCGTTATGATCGCGAAAGCGATCAAATAGACCCACCAGTACATCGGTGTCTTATAAGCGAAGTTCTCCAACCAGCGGCTCACCGCATAACCCGCGACTGGGGCGCCCAATCCGAAGCAAATACATAAAACACGTATATAGGTCTTGTTGAACATCACGATAATCTCGCCCGTGGTAGAACCCAGCACCTTACGAACACCGATTTCTTTCTTCCGATACTCGCTATCGAATACGACCAAACCAAATACACCTACCACCGAGATAAAGATCGCGATCAAACTAAATAAAGTAATCAATGAACTAAGGCTTCTCTCTTTCTCATAGAGCCCGTTCAATACCTCATCGAAGAAACGGACATTAAACGGGTATTCCGGATCAAAGGATTGAAGCGTAGTCTTGACATGTCGCATAGCTTCCTGTAAGTCAGAACCGGCCTTTACCTTTATATAAGCGTAATCAGGTTGGGTCCCCCAATTATCAGTACCCCATACAAAAAAGGCCATAGGCGTTACCTCCGTACGGAAAGAGGCGAATTTGACATCCGGCATGAAACCGATAATTTCCATACTATCTACCAAGGCTCCCAACTCCAGTTCATATTCCGCACGGGCCCGCTCGTTAAAAATAAGTGCGCCATGACGTTTCGCTTTATCCTCTTCCCTAAAGTTACGCCCTTCGGAGATCTTCACGTTCATCACCTTCAGAAAAGAGGGATCAACGGGAAGACATTGAAACTGTATGTTTTTATCTCTGTAATCCCGTCCCCATCCCATGTATTGATCTTGGCTGGAAAGAAGTTTCTCGGCGTAAGTAATCTCCTCAATGCCGGAAAACGATTTCACTTGACTGGCAAAAGCATCGATACTTTTCCGGATCTTACCGTTCATATCCGTAACAATCACCGCTTCCTTATCATAACCTAGAGGCGTATTCTGCATGTAATAATTCTGCAAATACATGAAAGTAGCGCCAATGATTAATCCGAAAGAAGCTACATACTGCACTCCAATCAATACATTACGTAATTGACGTCCCCTCGGAGACAAACCAAAACTACCTTTCAACACCAAAGCCGGCGGGAAAGAAGTCATATAATATGCCGGATATATACCGGCAAGAAGCCCGGTGGCTATTGAGATAAGTGCGGCAACCAAAATCAACCCCATATGCATTGATAACGAGATATCGGCATTTATCAAGGAAGCGATTTCCGTCTTCCCGGCGATATGGACGAATAGTAGTCCTAATAAGTAAGAGACGATACTTATGAATACCGCTTCTAAGGCCAAGGCGAAACGGATCGCAGATTCTTCTCCCCCCAATACTTTTTGTGCATTAATACTCTTCATACGCATCGGGGCGAGTGCCGTACTGAAATTTGTAAAATTAATTCCGGCGATTATCACGATCACGATAGCTATGGCAAATAATATCATCAAAGTTTGCATGCTGGCTTTGGGGGGCAGGTCATATTTTACATCTGTCGTATAATGAACGTCAGGCAATGGATTAAAGCGGAAAGTCATCTCAGTTTCCCTCCATGAGAAACTATTGTCCTTCAGTAGAGCCGGATCAAAATGTGCCTTGAAATTTTCAAATAAGCCCTCGGCATTCTTCGGATCGTCCAAACGGATATAGAAAAAATAATTCCAGTTTCCCCAACTTTGGAAGTTTTCCTTCGGGTTCATCTTTCGATAAATACAATTCCGTACAGATGAATTCCGTGGATAATCCTTATACACTCCACCCACCGTTAGATGATCCCCATTCTCAAACATCAATCGCTTGCCTACAGCCGATTGATTCCCAAATAATTTCCGGGCCATGCTCCGCGGCAACAAAACAACGTTTGGCTCCTGTAACGCATCCGGATTTCCTTCCTGAAATTGAAAGTCGAATACCTTCGTGAATTCAGGATAAACATTTATGCATTGTTCCTTAAAAGTATTCCGTACACCATTCTCCTCTACAGAGAAGAACAAGTCTCCTTTCCAAAGATCCACCAAGGTTCCGGCTACGATATGGGGCGAGGATTGGATAAAAGCATCGGCCAACGGACGGCAAATAAGAGTCTGCCCGCCATCCTCAAACATAGCTTCTACCCGAAATATAGACTCCGTATCCGTATATCCCCGGTCAAAATTCCGGTCATAGTCCACCTGCATCATAATCAAAATGAAAGCGGCAAAAGCTATCGAAAGTCCTAATACATTTAAAAGTGCCGCCATCTTGAAACGGCGCAATACACTCAAGAGATTCCTCAAAATAGTCTTCATACGTAATTTATATCACATGTTATCGTTCGTTCTTAATGCTACGGGCCGGGATTCTCATTGGCGATATCCCAAGATATCAGGATCACGCATCCTCACCAATGATCGCTAGAGCCGGTTGTTATGCTGACTAGATAAATTCACTGACGGAAGAAACGATGCTACCGTCGAATAGATTGATCACACGGTGGGCGAAACCTGCGTCGTGCTTGGAGTGCGTTACCATTACGATCGTCGTCCCCTCCTTGTTCAGCTCGGTGAGCAGTTGCATGACCTCAGCGCCATTCTTGGAATCCAAGTTACCCGTTGGCTCATCGGCCAAGATAATCTTCGGGTTGGAGACTACCGCACGGGCGATCGCCACACGCTGCTGCTGACCTCCGGAGAGTTGCTGAGGGAAATGGGCCGCACGGTGGCTGATATTCATTCGTTTCAAAATATCCGTTACCATCTGCTTACGCTCCGACGCCTTGATCTTTAGATAAGTCAACGGCAGCTCCACGTTCTCGAAAACGTTCAACTCGTCTATCAAGTTGAAGCTCTGGAACACGAAACCGATGTTTCCCTTGCGGACTCGTGTACGTTCTTTCTCTTTCAAGTGTCCTACCTCTTGGTCTCCCAAGTAGTAATTTCCCTCGGAAGGGTTATCCAGCAAACCCAGAATATTCAACAACGTGGACTTACCGCAACCGGAAGGCCCCATGACAGCGACGAACTCGCCATCCTTTACCTCCAAAGAAACCTTGTTCAATGCGATTGTCTCTACCTCTTCCGTACGGAAAAACTTACTTAAACCTTCGATCTTAATCATAACTGTATTTGTTTTAATTGTTATCTTTGTTATCTTGATTATTTAATTTACCATATCTAATTCAAATAGTGTGCCAAACCAACTAAATATTTAATTATCAAATAAGTATGATTTCACTCTCCCAAACAGACTGTCCAATTATTTGACAGTGGTGTACAAAATTTAGACACTACTATCTTTTTCGCGGCTGCCCACGCCTCGATACCTGTAGTCGCCAAAGCCAGGCCTCCAGCTAGAAAATCGGATATAATATCCCGAGGTGTTGATATTACATCCAAAAACACTATTTTTGCACACGGAGGTCATTTTACATGAAAAACACATCCTATACAAAACGATCCATTTATCTGATCTTATTCTTTATAATGGGATACACCTCATCCCTATACGGAATAGAGGGTACAGGTGTGTATTTCAAGGTGAGCCTACGCGGAAAAATCTATAAGCACTTATCCTTTCTTGTAGAAGAGGACATCCGCCCGAGAGATGATTTCAAGGAAGCGGAATGGTTCCTTACCACCGTTGAGGTAAACTACAAGTTTAACAAATATCTTCTAGCAGGGGGCGGATATATGTCTCTAGTGCGATACAAGGCATCCGACGAGTTACGAAACCGATATTATCTCTACGCTACGGGGACTTATTCGGCCGGACGTTTTACCCTCTCTGTCCGGGAACGTTTTCAAAGCACCTATAAGGTCCATGCCGAACACCCCAAGAATTATCTGCGCTCGATGCTGACCCTCTCCTACAAGATCGGCGAGAGTGGTTTCCGTCCTTTTGTCTATACCGAAGTCTACAATGACACGCGAAATAAGATGCGATCCGATAAGATCTGTTTCTCCACAGGGAGCAATTACCAGCTAAATCCAAACAATAACCTCCAACTCTATTATCGCTACCACATATTCAATGTGGACGATCCTGTAAATTACCGCCATGCGATCGGTATCTGCTACACCCATCGTTTTTAACGAGAATTGAATAGATGCGACCAGTCTTCCCGGGGTTGCGGCGTATAAGACTTCATTCCCAATAATTCAGCCGCCCGGCAATTCACGGATGCGTCATCGATCAGCATCGTTTCCTCGGCTAAAAGATTCGAGTCCTTCAATACATACTCGAAAACACCCGCATTCGGCTTCAGCATATGCAATTCGTATGAGAGGTAAATCTTATGGAAGAAATCTTGGGCGCGAAGACCTTGATAAGAGAAATAAGTCTCTTCGGACCATCTCCAATGAATCTCGTTCGTATTACTCAGAAGCATCGTATGATAGCGTTCGCGAAGCTCCAATAGCAAACGCAACTTGTTTCCCGGGACATCCCCCAGCATGGCGATCCATGCGGTGTCGATTTGTTCGTCTGTCAGGGGCTTTCCCGCTAAGGCACGAATATCATCATGGAACTGTGCCACCGATATCATCCCCAACTCCAAACGCTCAAACAAATCCTTATGTTGATAGTTATTCGTGATCTGTTCCCGGATATTCTCCACGCCCAGATTTTCGAAAGCCTCGATACAGCGGTTGCGAGTCAAGTTAATAAGCACACCGCCCAAGTCTATGATCAAGTTCTTTATGCCTTCCGTTACATTCATGAGTATATATTCCGCCTCCGATGTTTTTTAATAGTTTTTCTTCTCGTCGATGATGTATTCGGGACGAGCCTTGATCTCATCAAAGAGGATACCGACATATTGTCCTAACACGCCGACCGTCAATAACTGTACCCCTCCAAAGAAGATAATGGAAGTCATGATAGAGGTCCAACCGACCTCGGCGTTACTAAAACCATAGATCTTGCCTAACGTGAACCAAACAGCCAAGACAATACCGACCAATACGGATATGAACCCGAGACTCGTCGCCAGACGCAACGGCTTCTTTGAGAAATAAAGCATTGCGGTTGACGCGAATTTCAGCATCTTACGAATAGGATATTTCGTTTCGCCGGCGATGCGCGCCTCACGCTCATAATAAAACGGCACCTGATGGAAGCCCACCCAGCTTATCAAGCCGCGGATATACTTTCCCCGTTCCTTAAAACGGTCGAACTCATTCATCACCTTCCGGTCCACCAAACGGAAATCCCCCGTATCCAGCGGGAAATGAACCTCGCTCATATAATTCATCACCCGGTAAAAAGCCTTGGAAGTAAACAGTTTGAAAAGGCTCTCCCCTTCCCGTGACTTACGGACGCAATAAACCACGTTAGCGTTCTCTCTCTCCTGCACCTCCAGCAGATCCGGGATCAATTCCGGCGGATCCTGCATATCGGCATCGATGATAATCGCCAAATCGGCATCACAATTATTGATACCCGCCGTTACCGCCGGTTGATGGCCGAAATTCCGGGAGAAGTGGATCACCTTCGCATGAGGATCGGTAGCGGCTATATGATCCAACAAAGACCGCGTCTTATCCTGACTACCATCGTTTACATAGATAATCTCCGTTGGGTTCGGCAACTTGACCAGGACCTCTTTCGTACGCCGATACGATTCCTCGATCACGGCCTCCTCGTTATAACACGGGACTATAACCGCTAACTTCTTCATGCCTTTTATGCTTTAAAGGTATAAAACTTGTTTACTAAAAAATTGATCACCGTATAGAAAGCCATTCCTATCAAGTGATTGTAGTAATGATCGATCGTGAGTCGGGAATTCAAGACCAGCACCAATCCGTACTGTAAGGCATAACAAACAACGAAAGCGGTCGCGAACCGAACCGCTCCTTTCGTCCATCCGGTGGAACTCCCCTTGAAAGTCCATTGCTTGTTCCAAATGAAACTGTTCAATAGGCCTGCCACATATCCCGTCAAGTTAGATAAACCTTCCCGGCATCCGAAGAGTTTCATCATCACCCAGATGACGATCATCGTTACCAAGGTATTGCCCAACCCGACTACGCCATACTTAATGGCTTGCTTAATCGTCTCCATTCTTATTTATAATCTCGGAAATCTCCTCGGGTGTCAATTCCTTGACATTCGTGATCGTGAATACATTCGAGAGGAAATCGCCGTATTGGTTACATTCATAGATCACCCGCTCCAACGCGGCTTTTATATCCGTACACACCGGGATCAAGAACACCAACTCCACATACTGCTCACCGATCTCCAAACGCTCGATCTCACAGTCCGCTTTCGACAGATAATAAGCGAACTCCCGCTCGATTATCCGCCGCTGATATTCTTGGAAAGGCTTCTTGCCTTTAGACATCATCAAGACATAGAAACGCAACTTCTCCCCTTTTCCCCCCAAGCCAGTCGAGATGTAAACCTGTTTCTCGTCGGAGAAATCGGATTCTAAAGAGATACGAGACTCCATCAAAGCCATGTAGGCCCAATCTGTCACTTCCGGATCCGGATGCCGGGTGTATTCCTCCAACAGGCGATACGCACGGACGGATTTCGAAGTAGCCAATTGAGATAGCAGGTACCGCTTCTTCCTCTTGTCCTTGGTTTCCTCCGTCAACAAAGAGTTGTACAGGATCTCGCACTGATCCTCCGATAAGGGACGGGGAGGCCGGTTTTCCTTCCGTACGTTTTCCGAGTATTTGAAATACTCCATTTGAAGTTCAACCGGCACACGTTGTTCTAGTATATGGAGACGCCCCTCCATCCTGCTGAAGGAATCACGGAACTTTTTGAACACATCACCTTCTCCTTTCATAGATCGTCTTTTTTTCGTTATTAAACTTCCATAAACAAGAAACGAGAACAAAGGTAATGTTTTTTCCGGAATAAATAAAATAAACCGTTGGATGAATTAAATTCCGAGCCGGTCAAAGCATCTCCCATGCTATATGTATATATAAAGTTATACCAGAGGTACGTAAAGATGCGCCCTTTGCGCCCTGCCCTCCCCATTTTTTCCATTGAGATACGACCGGAAAACCATTGAGATACGACGCCAAGTCAATGGAACACGAGACGGATTCCAGTGAGTTACTTCGCTCATCAATGTAGATAGCTCAAGTTTTGCAAGGGCTAAAATTCAGTCGCAAAACTTAAGTAATTACATATTTTTGGCAGACAAATCTAAAATCATGCTATAAAACATTATTCAAAAAGGTTATAAATACAAAGAAGAAAGTTACTTTTACACGCAATTTCAATAAGGTTGATACGCATGAAGAACATGAATACACTGTCGGGCTTGTCCGCAGCTAACTTTAGCAAGCTGGTTGACGGGAAAGAAACGGCCCTTTATGTCCTGTGTAACAAGGCTGGAGCAGAGTTGGCGATCACGGATTATGGAGCGAAAATCGTTTCTCTGATGGTTCCGGATAAGAACGGAAAAATGACCGATGTCGTTACCGGCCATAATTCGATTGAAGAGTACTTAACATCAGAAGAGCCTTATTTCGGTGCTATTTGCGGTCGTTATGGAAATCGCATAGCTGCAGGAAAATTCACGATCGACGGCGTTACTTATGACAAATTAGCCATAAATAACGGTCCCAATAGCTTGCATGGCGGGATCAAGGGATTCAACGCGGTAGTATGGGACGCCAAACAAACAGACGAGCAAACCATTGAGTTGAAATATACCTCCGCCGATGGCGAGGAAGGTTTCCCCGGGGAATTAAAGACAACCGTAACTTATCATCTGACAAATGAGAATGAGGTCGTTATCTCCTATCAAGCCTCCACGGACAAACCTACGGTCTTGAACTTGACCAATCATTCTTATTTTAACCTATCCGGTGCGGGAGATCCTTATATAGGAGACCATATCCTCACGATCAACGCCGACTATTATCTGCCCACAGACGATACGGCGATCCCGTACGGACCTAAAGAGAAGGTGGAAGGTACACCGATGGACTTCCGGGTCCCTCATGAGGTGGGCGAACGCATCAATGACAATTTCGAACAGCTTATATTCGGTAAGGGATATGACCACACGTACCTACTGAACAAAGAGGGTAACGAACTTTCTTTCTGCGCTCGCTGCTCCTCCCCCAAGACCGGTATCGTAATGGAAACTTATACGACTCAACCGGGCGTGCAATTATACACAGGAAACTGGATGACCGGGAATTTCGAAGGCAAGAACGGACAACGCTACCCGGAACGGGCCGCTTTATGCCTGGAGACCCAACATTTCCCCGATAGTCCTAACAAACCGGAATATCCGACAACAGTTCTCCGCCCGGACGAGGCTTTCCAAAGTACCACTATTTATAAATTCAGCGTAGAATAAGAGAACAATTCAAGTAATCTAATAATCTAAAACAACAAAAAAAGAAATGGAATCAACAGCAAAAAAGAATTACACATTGCCTATTATCATGATGGTGGCTCTCTTCTTCATGATATCTTTCGTGACGGGTTTACAGAACCCATTCGGCATCATCGTTAAGAACCAGTTCGCTGCCAGCAACTTCATGTCGCAGCTGGGTAACGCGGCTAACTTTATCGCCTATGCCTTCATGGGTATTCCGGCTGGTATGTTATTGCAGAAGATCGGTTACAAGAAAACCGCTTTGTTAGCGATCATCGTAGGTTTCTGTGGTGTAAGTATTTCTTATCTTTCCGGTGTGGTGGGTAGCTACGCTGTCTATTTGACAGGTGCTTTCGTGTCCGGTTTCTCTATGTGTATGTTGAATACCGTAGTAAACCCGATGTTGAACACGCTAGGTGGTGGCGGGAACAAAGGTAACCAGCTAATTCAGGTCGCCGGTTCCGTGAACTCTATCGGTGCTACGATCGTTCCGGTATTGGTTGGTTATTTGATCGGTGACGCCGCCAAAGCTCAGATCAGCGACGCAAACCCGGCATTGTTCTTGGCTATGGGCATCTTTGCCGTCGTATTCATCGTATTGTTCTGCATGCAAATTCCGGAACCGCATATGGCGAAGGGAAATGAGGCCAAGACTCCGGATAAGCACAGCGCACTTTCTTTCCGCCACTTCATTTTAGGTGCCATCGCGATCTTCTTGTATGTAGGTGTCGAGGTAGGTATTCCTAACTTCATGAATTTGTTCGCTACTTCTCCTGAGATCGGTATCGATCCTACAGTAGCCGGTTCTATCGTGGGTACATATTGGTTCTTGATGATGATCGGACGTCTGTTCGGCGCCTCTTTCGGAGCCAAGATCTCCAGTAAGGCGATGTTGTCGTCAGCCGCCACGGTAGGTATGATCTTTATCCTGATCGCTATCTTCGCCCCTGCTACGACAAAAGTTAGCATGCCCGTATTTTTGTCTGATATCTCTTTCGGTATGGTTGAGGTTCCTGTTGGAATCATGTTCATGGCGCTTTGTGGTTTATGTACTTCCATTATGTGGGGTGGTATCTTCAACTTGGCAGTAGAAGGTTTAGGTAAGTATACGGCAGCCGCTTCCGGTATCTTCATGGTAATGGTTTGTGGTGGAGGTATTCTTCCGTTGATCCAAGGAGCCGTAGCCGACGCCGGCGGTTTCATTACCAGCTTCTGGGTGGTATTCCTGGGATTGGCCTATTTGCTCTATTACGCTTTGATTGGTAGCAAGAACGTAAACAAAGATATTCCTGTTGAATAATAGGGACAGGACATAGTATAGTAAGGAAGAAATTATCCGGCAGAGTTTTCTGAATGGATAATTTCTTCTTGTTTATTCACAGTTATTTACCTCAATCAAATTAAGTATCATGCAACAAAAAATCAGAACTAAATTCAAAGAGTTATTTCATACCGAAGGTAGCTTATACACATCTCCGGGACGTATTAACCTGATCGGTGAACATACAGACTATAATGGAGGTTTCGTTTTTCCGGGTGCCGTAGATAAAGGAATGATCGCCGAGATCAAACCGAATGGGACAGGTAAAGTCCGGGCGTTCTCCATCGACTTAAATGATTACGCTGAATTTGGCTTGACTGAGGAGGACGCTCCTTCCGCAAGCTGGGCAAGATATATCTTTGGCGTATGCCGGGAGATTATTAAACGAGGTGGCAATATCCAAGGTTTTGATACCGTATTCGCCGGAGACGTGCCTCTGGGTGCCGGAATGTCTTCTTCTGCCGCTTTGGAAAGCACTTATGCTTTTGCGTTGAATGACTTATTCTCACTAAATATCGATAAATTCGAGTTGGCTAAGATCGGTCAGGCTACAGAACATAATTATTGTGGCGTGAATTGCGGTATCATGGACCAATTCGCTTCCGTATTCGGTAAGGCCGGAAGTCTGATCCGCTTGGATTGCCGTTCCTTAGCGTATAAATACTATCCGTTTAACCCGGTTGGTTACAAACTTGTGTTATTGGATTCGGTCGTTAAGCATGAGTTGGCATCCTCTGCCTACAACAAACGCCGTAAGTCCTGCGAGAACGTGGTAGCCGCCATTCGCCGCAACCATCCGGAAGTAGCGTTCTTACGTGACGCTACGATGGAGATGCTGAACGAGGTAAAAGCGGACGTCAGCGCCGAAGATTACATGCGCGCGGAATATGTTATCGAGGAAATCCAACGCGTACTCGACGTATGCGCCGCTCTGGAGGAAGGCGACTATGAAACTGTCGGCGAAAAGATGTACGGCACGCATCATGGCATGAGCAAGCTTTATGAAGTCAGCTGCGAGGAACTGGATTTCTTGAACGATATCGCTAAGGAGTGTGGCGTAACGGGTTCTCGTGTCATGGGTGGAGGATTCGGTGGTTGTACGATCAACTTGGTTAAGGATGAGTTGTACGATGATTTCGTAAAGAAGGCTTTCTCCGCTTATAAAGAGAAGTTTGGCCGCGAACCTAAGTTATACAATGTAGTAATCGGCGACGGAGCGCGCAAACTCTGTTAATCTTTAAAATCCATAAAATGATGTCAGCAGCTTTTTATCAAGACGAAGTCAAATTCTATGTTGCCGTAGATTGTATCATTCTAGGGTTTAACAATAGAGAATTGAATGTTTTATTATACAAACGCTCGTTCGAGCCAATGAAAGGACAGTGGTCCCTGATGGGAGGCTTCGTGAAATCCGGGGAAAGCGTGGATGAAGCAGCGTCACGGGTATTAACCGGTTGTACGGGCATTGAACATCTTTTTATGGAACAGATAGGGGCTTACGGAGATATATCGTATGACCTGGGGGAGCGGGTTATCTCCGTAGCTTACTATTCCTTGGTGAACATGGATGATTTCAGCCCCGAGATCTTGGAGAACCATAACGCTGCTTGGGCCAAGATGTCCGAGCTTCCCGACTTGATTTTCGACCATAACCAGATGATAAACAATACGCTGTCCGTCCTTAAAATGAAGGCGGCAAGCCGCCCTATCGGTTTCAATTTGCTTCCCGAGCAATTTACCTTGCCTCAACTACAGACATTGTATGAAGCCATCTACCAAACCCCTTTAGATAAACGGAACTTCCGTAAAAAGCTAAACGCCATGGATATTCTGGAGAAACTGGATATCAAAGACAAGAAAAATTCGAAACGGGGCGCTTTCCTCTACAAATTCAACGAGAAAAAATACAACACATTGGTTGAGCGGGGTTTCAACTTCTCGCTCTGACCGGAATGATGTATAACCCACAAGCAGAAGGCAGGAACTTTTACGGAAAAGGAATTGTTTGATTGATATAACGGCTCTTACAAAGAGTTTGATTATCTTCGCGGGAAATAAATCAATAGTTCGTTAAATTTAGAATGAATCAGGCAGAATCTCGGACTCCGAAAAACAACAAGTTAGGCGGAATCTCATCCGTTAGGATTTGTTTATTTTGCGGATTGCCCGATTTCTGACCCTCAATAA
>NZ_JAAKDT010000126.1 GCF_011038785.1 Parabacteroides sp. ZJ-118 | reverse complement strand
GAGATGCTCTTTCTTTGCAAACTCTGAAAATGCTTCCGCAATTCCGTCTTGTGTCAAACCATCATGATTGAAAAGGTCATGCTTAACAATCAAGTGTCCGTGACTGTCTAACAGAGGAATATTATTGCCTTCTTCGTCAATTGTATTACGATAGATTTTATCACCGCTATTATCTTTGCTTGGCTCCTGCATAGTTGCAAAGAAGATATTGTAATCATCCACTCTAGGACATAACACATCATCCCATTTCTGAACGAAAAGGACACTTGTTTTTGTGCCTGTATGCGATTTGAACACATTGCCATGCAAACCTACTACAGCCAAAATACGACATCGGTCGGCTATGTATTCACGCAATGATTTGTCGCTACTATTATTAAAGCGACCTTGCGGCAAAACAATAGCCATTCTACCTCCCGGTTTCAAGAAGTCAAGGTTACGCTCAACAAACAAAATATCACGGCTCATATTTGTAGCCTGCTTTAATTTTGTTTTACGGAATGTGCCATCACTCA
>NZ_JAAKDT010000125.1 GCF_011038785.1 Parabacteroides sp. ZJ-118 | reverse complement strand
GGCGCTCTGCTGCTCGTTCCATTTACTTCTGTTTTTTAGGATGATATGTTTGCCGCGGGCCATAATCTGCGGCATTGTTTCTCCGTTGGCCATACGTTCCGGCTCCCATTTTCCTATCAGTTCTTTCTCAAGCCGTGTCTTTGCCAGTTTACGCTTCTGCCGGTGTTCCCTGATGGCCTTGTTCTCGGCATCGAGGACTTCCCAGCGATAGCGTATTCTCAGTTGGTCGACGGCCTCCGACATGAGTTGCTGGACATGAAAGCGGTCGTTGATGAGCTTTGCGCCGGGGAATACGGTTCTGACTGTCAGCATCATTGCAGAGGACAGGTCGGTCGTGACCGTCTTCACGGCGATGCGCCCCTTGTGTGGGAGACGGCGCAGTACGGCACTTACCGTATCCGAGGCCACGCCGCGCGCCATGGCGACAAGAGCCCCCTTACGCCCTTTGGCCGCCTTGTTGGTCAGTATGGTATACACATCCCCGTTGCTGAGACTCGTCTCGTCAAGTGAAAGGTTCTCTC
>NZ_JAAKDT010000124.1 GCF_011038785.1 Parabacteroides sp. ZJ-118 | reverse complement strand
ATGTTCCCCCTTTGAGATTTCCGGAGTTTACGGAGGAGTGGGAAATGGTATCACTCCAAGATATAGCTACTATAAATCCAAAATCAAACTCACTCCTGAATACTTTTATTTATATAGACTTGGAAGCCGTCGAAAAAGGTGAGTTAAGAAAAATACAAGAAATAATGCGAGAAGAAGCACCAAGTAGAGCACAACGTGTTATAGATAACAATGATATTTTGTTTCAATGTGTGCGCCCCTATCAGAAAAACAACTATATTCATAGGATTCTAAATACGAGTAATCAACAATGGGTTGCTTCTACTGGATATGCTCAAATTAGAACAACAGAATCGCCAAGCTATATTTATCATCTATTAAATACAGACGGATTCAATAGAAAAGTAATGATTCGTTGCACAGGCTCAAGTTACCCTGCTATTAATAGTGAGGACTTAGCAACAATTCGTTTTTATTATACGCCCGACAAAAAAGAGCAACTTAAAATATCTCGATTATTAGATTTGCTTGACAAACGCATTGCGACCCAAAACAAAATCATTGAG
>NZ_JAAKDT010000123.1 GCF_011038785.1 Parabacteroides sp. ZJ-118 | reverse complement strand
TTGTCTGCCACGATACGTAGCCTGCACGGACGTGGAATGTCCGTCCGGGAAATAGCCGACCTCCTTTCCATGGAGGAGGGGAATGTCCGTCCGTTTCTGGAATAGGAGTGCCAAGACAAGGGCTCTTCCTCTTACAGGAAGCTGGATAATGTACAAGGTTTCCATGCCAATAGATTCAAGAAGGCATTCAAGCGTTGCATAAAGCGCGGGCTTGATATTGGGGCTTTCGATACTGTCATTGACATACTTATAGAGAAAGGCTCGCTGCCTCCTGTGTATAGATCTCACAAATTAAGCTCAAAATTCAATTTCGCATGGGAATGCCACATCGAACCGGATTGGCTTCTTGTGTGGGAGCAAGACGATGACACATTAACGTCGCTGCTAGCCGAGAAAAAGGAAGAAAGATTAGGAAAAGCGGAAAGATATTTGTTTCTTTGTTCGGTAATCCCTAAAAAATAGAGCCATGCTACTGATAGCAAATCCCATATACGACTCGGTGTTCAAGTTTCTGATGGAAGACAACCGTGTGGCGAAGATACTCCTTTCCGCCCTGTTGAAGCAGGAGATCACGGAGCTGGAGATGCGCCGCAACGA
>NZ_JAAKDT010000122.1 GCF_011038785.1 Parabacteroides sp. ZJ-118 | reverse complement strand
GCGGCACGGCACTCGAAACGGCATTTGTCCCAACATACTCCGGTTTTTATGGCCTGATACCATAAACGAAAAATGCAAATAACTGATAATCAGCTATGCCTTCCAACGGCGAATTGCCGTTTTAGGCATTCGTTTTCAGCCCTCATGCTGTCCCAGCATGCTCCGGTCTCTCCACTTTGTGGTATGGAAAAGGAATACTTACAGATGCTGGCGCAAATAGTGCTGTCCGCGCAGATTTTAGAATACTTCTCGATAACGAGCTAGAGCGAATGAGAAAATAGACTGATATGTTTTGCTGCTAATTGTTTCGGGTAAGGGGGGACTGCGTGATGCAGTTTCTTACCCTTTCCCATTTTTTGTCCCGTTTTTTGCGTAATAAACGGGACATTTCACTATCTTTGCATCTTGATAATGAAATAATTATGAATGTAACAAAAGAAATAAGAAGAAGAATCGTAGGATTTTCTGAAGATTACGTTTTTACAGCATCTGATTTTGACAATAGTCCGTTAAAAATATAACTATCGGCTAAGCGGCATCAGCCACAAGGCCAAAGAGTTCATTGACAAGTTTAGCATTTAAAGTTCTGTTCGGTCGCAGACCGGACCTCGCTAAAAATCGTCTGA
>NZ_JAAKDT010000011.1 GCF_011038785.1 Parabacteroides sp. ZJ-118 | reverse complement strand
CGGCAACTAATGCCGACTGCAACATATAGGTTCAACAAAACAATAGCGACTGCAACTATTAGCTTCATAGTGACAGTCGCTATTGTTATATATAAAGTTTAATACCTGTAGTTTATCAAATGCTTACAGATATTCTAAAATGGCCAGAATATCGGTGCGAACAATGCGGATACAGCTACTGTCATCGCGTTCATCAAGATCCCCAGTATCATGAAATCCGTGAACTTATAACCTCCAGGCCCATAGACCAGCAAATGGGTAGGTGATCCGATCGGCGTGGCGAAGCTGGCGGTCGAGAGCATCAATGAGATCATGAAAGGGGTTGGGCTTACTCCCAGCACATGGGCGCTTTGCAATGCGATCGGAAAGAAGATGGCCGCCGCTGCCGTATTGGAGATGAACTCACTTAATACGCAAGTGGCCGAGCAAATTACGATCAATGTTACATAGGGGTTTGTCCCGCAAATATCTTGGATACCTCCGGCGATGGTGGTAGCCAATCCGCTGGTTTGGATGGCACTACCCAAGCCAAGGGAGGCAGCGAATACGAGCAGGGTACTCCCCGATATGCTGGCTCGTGCTCTCGCCGGCGTACAACAACGGGTGGCAAGCATGGCAAGTAGTCCTAATAAGGCGGCCGTGACCAGAGGTAGAATATTGAATGTAGCCAGTAGTACGACCGTTAGCATGATTAAGGAGGCTACGATTGTTTTCCGGCTTACCGGGATGTCTTTCTCTTTAGGGTTCAGCAAGATTAGGTCTTTCTCTAAAGCGTCAGACTGCTCTAGGAAATCCGGATTACATTCCAGCAAAAGGATATCACCCGGTATGATGACCGTTTCGCGCGGACTGTTCACGATACGTTTTCCTTCCCGGGAAACCGCGACCAAAACAACATTAAACAATTTCTCGAAGTTACGTCCCATAAACGTGCGCCCGATCAAAGAGCTGTATTCGGGTACGACGGCCTGTATCAAGGTCCTGTCTTTCGATACCTCGGAAATGGAATATACGTGTTCTGAGGCGGTTACCAGCCCATGGGAAGCTTTTAATCCTAATAATTTATCCGGTATGCCTGTATAGATAAGGCGGTCGCCTCCCATGATAAACTCATCATCCGGGACCGGGGTGGTAATCTCCTTATCGAAGCGTATGATCTCTACGATATGTCCACCATCCACTTGTCCTAGTTTCGCTTCTTCTATCGTTTTTCCTATATAGGAACAATCGGAAGGAACCAACAACTCCGTTGTAAATTCTTTCGATTGGCTGAATTGCTCGCTGCTTTGACTGCGCTCTGGAAGAAGCTTTCTCATTAAAAGGATCATCAAGTAACCGCACGCTAAACAGATAATACCCAATTTGCCAACCTCAAAGAAGCCGAACTCTATCCCGGTTTCCTTGGCGTATAGTCCGCTGATAATCAAGTTTGGGGGAGTACCGATAATCGTACAAAGCCCACCTAGTACCGAAGCGTAGCTCAGGGGAATCAATAGTTTGGAGGGCTTGATAGATAACTTCTTGCTCCAAATCAACACGATTTGCAAGAACATCGCCACCACGGTGGTGTTACTCAGAAAAGCGCTTGCCGCCGATACCGGTGCCATCAAGCGTAGCAGGGCTCCGGTGTAATTTTTAGGCGTACCCAAGCATTTCTTGGTAATCCAATGCAGCACGCCCGTCTCGGTCAGCCCCGTCACGAGCACAAACATGAATCCTACCGTAATGACGGATGACGAGCTGAAGCCGCTCAACGCCTCTTGCACATCCAGCGTCCCTGTAAGCAACAAGATTGCTAAAGCCCATAAGAAAACGAAGTCTGCCGGAAGCTTCGTGCCGATCAAGATCACGAACACTCCAAGCATCGTGAGCACGGCGATCCATGCGTGGCCGGATAGACCGGCGAATAAGATTTGTTCCATATACTTAAAGTTGAATTATTGTTTGTTCGCACTATATAAATCCTTTATTTGTGATAAAAACGCTGCCTGGAGTATTTCCCAATGGTTTGTATCAAGATAAAAGATTTGGCAATGAGGTACTAGCTCTTTCCAATATTTTGCGTTCTCTTGGAATTGACGGTAAGCTCTCTCCTTGGTGTCCGGATTTTTTAAGTCCAGACGCAGGCTCGTGAATTGACTGGCTAGAAATAGTGTTACTTTACCTGGATAAGTTTCCATCTTCTGGTTTTGCAGGAGCCGGGAGACTGTCTCGTTGTGTTCTCCTGTGTAGGATTGTGCGGCACCGGTATATTCGAACCTCAGCTGTTTATCTCGTTTAGAGAAACTGTCCAGCAAGAGGAGCTCCGGACGGTAAGTTTTCCCCTGGTCCACGAGTTTATTGGCGATGCCTAATCCGATTTCTCCCCCGATACAAAATCCGGCTATGACTTTTATTTCTTTATCGATTACGACTCGATCCAAGAGTGACGTGTAGGTGTCTATTAATTGATTCCAATGGATTTTTTTTTCTTGTCGGGCATACTCATGGATAGAGTCAAGCACGAGGATTGCGTATTCTTTACCGAAAATATCGATAAACGCTTGATATTCGGTATTAAAGTTGGCTTCCCCACAGACAAGTACCATGATAGGTTTGCTTTCATCATAGGTATTGCCCCAAAAACAGATAGAAGACCGGGGGCTTTGTACGATCTTACGTATAGTCCTCTCTCTATAGAAGGTTGAGATTGATAGATCGAGCCCTTTTAGAGAGGCCTCCGACGCGATCATCATAATCTGGATAGAAGAGATTCCGAGATCGAAAAGATCTGTTTCCACTCCGATTTGTTCGATGTGGCAGGTTGATGATAGGATATCCAGTAAAAGTCGCTCTTCCTTGGTTTGGGGAAGAGCTAGATTTGTAGGGAATTCTGCCAACATATCAGGCTCAGGTAGCTGCTTTCGATCAATTTTTCCACTGGCAGTAAGGGCAAAGCTCGGACGAAAGACCCACCCTGAGGGAATCATATAATAAGGCAATGTCTTAGCCAAGGATTGCCGGAGCTCTCGCGGGGAGGGTGCCTGATCCGTTTGTACATAGGCGATCAATTTCTTCTCTTTTTGATAATCTCGTACGATGACAACCGATTTCTTGATATCGGGATGTTGGTTCAAAGCGTTTTCTATCTCTTCCAACTCGATTCTGAATCCATGTATTTTTACCTGGAAATCGATTCGTCCATGGAATAGTATATGTCCATTGGGTAGGCGAGATACAAGATCTCCTGTCCTGTAAAGAATCGCATTCCGTCCTCTACGTTTATCTTCCTCTGTTTGATAGGGGTTCTTAATGAATTTTTCTCGATTAAGCTCCTCTCGTTTGATATATCCTTTACTTACTTGAGGGCCACCGATACAGAGTTCTCCCCTTGCAAAAGGGGGGAGTAAATGTCTGTTTTGATCTAATATATAGCAAGCGATGCCTTCTATGGGACAGCCTATATCATTGGATAAAGTCTCATCATTCATAACACAAGCGGTAGCGCATACCGTACATTCTGTGGGGCCGTAGGCATTAATGAATGTACGACCTTTTCGCCAGAAATCAATGACATGTTTAGGCGTGGTATCTCCAGCTACATACAATTTTTCTACTTGAGGTAAATTGTAGTGTGGCAGTTCCGATAGCATTACAGGAGGAATCCAAGCTGTTGTCACGGATTGATTTTGTAATAAATCACTTAAAGCTTTTGGTGAAAAGCGTTCTTCTTCATTTGCTATGATAAGCGTAGCCCCGACTAATAGTGTACTGAATATTTCCCATACAGACGCATCAAAACAAAGGCTTGCATATTGTAATACAACATCCTGTTGCTCTTTTGCCATAATTTTTGACTGTAATAATTGCAAGACTTGCCCATGTGTGATAGGTACCCCTTTGGGTAAGCCGGTCGTGCCGGAAGTTGAGATAATATAAGCGTTTGTGTTTTGTGGAACAGTTGGTAACTTATTTATATTGGAAGATTGTGTACTCGTTTCAAGTAGTGATGTTAGGAGAGTTCCTGCCGGAAAGACACGGTCTTGTTCGGATGAATCGGATAATACGTGGCGTATCTCATAATCTTCCATGATAAAGCGTATCCTTTCTACGGGATGATCCAACTCGAAATTAACGTAAGTGCCCCCCGCTTTCAGTATGCTAAGCAACCAGATGATCGCTTTTCTTTTATCCGATGTATAGATACCTATTGGTTCTCCGATTGGCATATCGTGTTGGAACTCTTCCGAAAATCGCTCCCTTATCTTATGTGCGTTTTGTTCGCAAAGATTATATAGATATTCATATGATATTGATGTGTTATTGTAAATCAAGGCCGGATGATCTTTGTATCTTCGGGCAATTTGTTCAAAGCGTGTGTTGATGGAGTCACTTATCAGAGACAAACGGTTTAAATGAGTTTCAACCTCTTGTTGGTAAACTTCCAATTGTTTGGAGGATAGTAGGCAAATTTCCGAGAGATCACTTAACAGCTGATTAGAAAAGTGGTCTAAGACTTGTTTTAGGCTATTGATGAGGGCCTCGATGTATGGACGGGGGAATTCCGGGCAGTAACAGATCCTTGCCAGCCCATTGTCAGTGGGATCTACCTCAAGCAGCAGATCAAAACGGGAGTATTTATCTATCCTTCGATGGAAATGGCATTCCGTTCCTTGCAGGGGGATATGAATAGAATCGCCCCATTCGACAAAATTCATCCCTACGTTGATGTTTCCAGCGATAATTTCGTGGTTCTTTGTTTGCAATAGGGGGATCACTTCATCTAGGGTATACGATTGGATGAGTTTTAGCTTTTTTCTCTGTTTGGTTAGTTGTAAGATCAATTCTTTACAGGTGAGTCCCTTCTCGAAAGACGATAACAAAGGGAGGTTGTTTACGAAGAACCCGATTAAGTTCTTTAACCGGGATGGTCTTAAATTGATTGCGCTATCGATTAGTATGTGTGTTTGATTGGAGAAGCGATGTAGCACATACATCCAGGCGGATAGAATGACAAGGAAAGTCGTCGTGCCGAGTCTCCTTCCTAGATGGATTATTTCTTTCATTCGCTGGGTGCCCAGTTCAAATCTTACGTCCTTGAACTCATAATTTGTCTGTCTTCTTGTGATACCGGGGAATGTCAGGTTTAGTTGTTTGTCTTTGAATAGTTCACTCCAGTGCTCTAGGCAAATATCCGAATAAGCGTATTGATGGTTCTTTTGCTGGAGTTGATCATATTCGCTGAACGTGGGTAACTGCAGCCGGGGATAAGGATTGTCTTGGAGGCGTTCGTTATAGATTTGTGCCAGCAAGTTCAACAAATCTGTTACGGATGTCCCATCAATACATATGTGGTGGAATACGATAACCAACGCATATGAGTGATCCGGCAACTGATATAGTTTGGCTCGTATAGGCCGTTGCGTATATAGATCAAAGATAGATTGAGTAAATCGGTCTAACGCGATCTCGCATAGTTCCTCTGAGGCTATCCCTTCAATAGAAAACTCAAAAGGGAGGTCGCTTTGAGTTTCGAAATAAAGATCGTTTTCGTTCTCAATTAATAAACTGTGCAAGATATCTACGGAGTTAACTAAATAATAGAAAGAATCTTTTAAAAGAATAGGATCTAATGTCTCCGTGAACCTAAAACTAAGTCCAAGGTTATAAAAGTGGGCAGGATATAAACTGGCATATTTCCAAAGGAGCCTTTGGTATTTGTTTAGTTTGATTTTCATTTGTCTCATGATTACCAAATCTTATATTTTAATGAAAACATCATGCTAAATCCTTGTTGAATATAAGGGGTTGGTACGCTACCCCCTTGATAATAGAGTTTGTCTAACAGGTTGTAAAAATGTACACTGCTTTCAAGTCTTTGATATTTATATCTTAATCCTGCGTTCATCGTATATAGGGCAGGTAATTCATTCTTTAGGTTTGTGACCGGAACTCCTCCTATCAAGATGTTTTCAATTGGAGATAATTGTGTCCCTGTCAATCTTCCGTTACCATAAAGCCATAGCTCATGTTCTTTATGTTTTAATAGATTACCGTTCAGGGATATATTAGCGAACCAGTTTGGAACATTGTGTATCTGGTGTCCGGTATAGGTATAATTAGCGCCATCTAAGATGGTTTGATAAGTAACATTGAAGTTGGCGAAAAAACGAGAGGTCTGATATTGCAAGGCGTTTTCTACACAAAATGTTTTCAACTCTCCGGCATTGATATAACGAGGTTGTTCGCCGGAAGCATTCGGATCTCGGTAAATGAATCCGAAAAGATCGTTATAAGCAATTACTCCATTGTATAAAAACGTAGAGTTGGGTGTATATGAAAAACTTAATTGGGTCGTTTGCATATATTCGGGTTGCAGGTTCTCGCTACCGCTATAAGAGGGTGATTCATTATAGCGATAAAAATAAGGAGCATCTACGAATGAGCGTGCGTAATTTATTTTTAAGTTGAATCTTTCGTTTGGTAAATAGATCAAAGAGGCTCTAGGAGATAAGGAGGTTATGTGTTTAGTATTTACACGCCTCTTTATATCATATCTTACTCCGGCATTTAGTATCCAGTGTGAGCTAAACGAATGTTTGAGCTGTAGAAAAGGCGAGTAGGATGTTTCAGCTCCCAAACGAATCGGAGCATTGGGCCAATGTATAAATACATTTGTATAGTCTTCCGCGACCTCTCCCTCTGCCGCATACAATTTAGTATGTTCCAACTGTGCGCCTATGAGCAAATTTCCTCTTCCTATTCCATCTAATTCAGGGTAAATATAATTTAACAGGAAAGTTCCTCCTAGCGCATACTCTTTCCAGTTCATAATTTGAAAACAGGAGTAACGCTCAGCTCCTTCTAAGAATCCGCTTACGGAATCTCCCATTAATGAGTATTGATTACTCGTGTTTAGGTCGAAATATGTATTTACATCTAATTTTACATTTTGTATCTTGCTGGAATAATTTACTCCGGCATGTGTGAAAGACATGCCATGGCCTGCTCTTTCTCCATTCACCGTCCGATATTTGTCGTAGTCATATAAGGCTCCCATCGAAGAATGAATGTCGGCGAAAGTTGGAACTTTTTTCCCATATCTCTGATTAAATATCAAGGAAAGCGCATTTAGTTTAAATGTAAATCCAATATCATAGGAGGGAAGATGGTTGTAGGCTTCTACCCATGCGAAACCATCGTGAGGGTATACTCCAACAGCTTCCTCTTTCGAGATAGAACGTTTTTGCCCATCGGAAGCATAGAATGATCCCCACCCCATGAAGTCTATGTTCATGAGACGTTTTCCTAAAAGAAAATTCGCTTTTTTCTGACCGAAATTACCTATACCTGCGGATACTTCTATGCCCTCAACATCTATTCCTTCTTTAGTGATTAGATTGACAACAGCGACGAGGGCTACGTTGCCATACAATGATGAGGCTGGTCCTCGGAGCACTTCTATTTGCTTGATTTTTTCAAGATCGATACTATAATCCGGAGCTGCTTTATTCGTGATTCTTGCGTTCATGCGTTGGCTGTTCAGCATGATTAAAATCTTTTCTTGACCGGCAGAATAGACTCCGTGCATGGCAACATTTGTCTCGTTGGGACTTTCTACAGAGGTCATACCCGGTACATAAGTTATCAATACATCTTTCAGGGTACGTGCTCCTATCGCCTTAATCATCTCTTCCGTAATCAGCGTCACCGGAACGGGTGCCTCCTCTAGTGTTTCCGCTTGTTGGGAGGCGGTTACGAGGGTGGTTTTGCCTTCTTTTTTGTCGCGGATTAATTCGGCGAATCTTTCCGGGTCATTGATGGTGACGCTGTAGTAGGGATCTTCCCGCAAGAGTAGATCTACATATTTATTTGCGTTTGTCAAATCGTCTTGAGCCAGGCTGCAAAGGGCCAATAGGCGATAAGCGCTGACTTTTAGTGTGCCATTGTAAGTGCTGATCTGTTGATTGAGTATGTCGATGGCATTATCAATATGGCCTACTTGATACTCGGATTCGGCCAAGGCAAATTGTTGCCTGTTATCCATCTCGCCTTGTTGCGCTAAAAGAAAGGTCGGGACGGACAGACAAAAAATGGTTAGCAAGTAGATCAGTTTTCTCATGGGTTCATGGGTATGGAGATCGTGAAACGGGTATATCGGTTCTCCTCAGACTCGAACACTATTTTGCCGTGATGTTTCTCCTCGATAATGTTACGGGTGATGGAGAGGCCTAAGCCGGTCCCTTCCCCGATAGGTTTGGTGGTGAAGAAAGCGTTGAAAAGCTTCTGCTTTACCTCGTCTGACATGCCCATACCATTGTCCTCTACGCTGATGTAGAGGTGCTCTCCTTGTCGGTACGCTTTGACTGTGACTGTAGGGACATAGGAACTATCGGTGTTTTGTTGTCTTTTCCAAACGGCATAACAAGCGTTGTTCATCAAGTTGATAATGGCACGGCTGATGTCTTGGGGAATTATTTTCACCTCCGGGATCGTCGGGTCATACTCCTCCTTGATCGTCACGTTGAAATCCGTGAGGTTGGCACGCATGGCATGGAAGGATAGCCATACGTACTCCTTCAGCAATTTCTGGATGGAGGTGGCGATAAACTCATCGGACTTTCCGCGTGAGTACAATAAGATTCCTTGAATGATGTCGGTAGCCCGGTTCCCATGCTCGGCGATCTTGGCCAAATAAGAACGCAAAGTGGCGATCGTGTCTGCCAATTCCTTGTTCTCCTCATCTTCCAGGTCAAAACCCTTCTCGTCGAGGATATCTGTCAGGTCATCCACCATATCATTTGCTATCTGGCTGAAATTTATGACAAAGTTCAGCGGGTTCTGTATCTCGTGAGCGATACCTGCACTCAATATTCCTAATGACGATAGCTTCTCGGACTTCTGAATCTGTGTTCGCAAGTCTTGGATTTGTTGCTCTAATTCTTTCATATCACTCATAATTACTTGATTTTTAAGGATTGATGTGTAGGAAGAGACAGAATGAATTCCGTGTATTCGTCTTTTTCCGATTTTACTTGTATGGAACCATTATGGCTAAAGATAATCTCCCGGCTTAGGTATAAGCCCACGCCTGCGGCTTCCGAGGTGGTTTTCGTCGTAAAGAACGGGTCGAATATTTTATCCAATATGTTTTCCTCTATACCGATGCCATTGTCGCGCAAATAGATCAGCGCATGGTCTTCCTGGCGCTCTATACGGATCTCCATTTGGGCTTTATAATCGCTTCTCTCCTTCTTTTTACGAAGCGCATGAACGCTGTTTAGCATCATGCTCGTCAATACCTTGCCCAATAGCAACGGGTCTACGTCCATGGGCAATGGCGTTTCCAGTGGCCTGAAGTCGATTTGTATCTCGGATGTCTGCAATTCCTTTTGGCAATACTGCCTTAATGTGTCTAAATTGTCCTTTATGAGCTTATTGATATCCGTCTTACGGAAATGGCAGTTATGCTCAGATAGCATTTCCTCCATGGCCTTTAATATGCGTGAGGTACTATTGCCGTGCTCCTCTATTTTCGTGAGGTGCGTATGCAGCATTCGCAGGATATCTTGCATATCCTCGTAATTATCTTCCGCGATATTTTCCTCCTCGTCCTCCACGTCTTCTTTCATGTCTTTGAGTAAGACGGTAGAAAGATGGGAGAAATTGATGATATAATTCAGCGGGTTTAAGATGCGGTCTATCAATCCTTGCGTCAGCTTGGCTACGGTAGCCATCTTTTCTTGGCGGATCAATTGGTCTTGCGCCTCACCCAATTCCCGCAAGGCTACCTCCAGCTTTTGTGATTTCTCGGCGATCTCGTCCCTTTGCTCGCGGATCTGGCGTGTACGTTGCTCCACGGTCTCCTCCAAACGCATTTTCTCCTGCAATAACTTGCGGGTACGCCATTTGGAGAATAGTAAGATCAGTACTATCAAAGCGGCTAGATACGCCAATAAGCTGTACCATTTTAGGTAAAATGGTTTCAGGATCGTAAAGGTAAAACTCGCCTCCTCGCTTTCCCGGCCGAATGCATCTTTTGCCTTCACGTGGAGCGTATAGGTCCCGAATGATAGGTTCGTGTATTCCTTTTTGCAGGCGGTCTGCCACGGGCTCCAACTGCTTTCGTATCCCTCTAGGTAATAGGCGTATTCCACCTCGGTGATCAGATCGTTGGCATCGGAGGTAAACAAGAACTCAAAGTTTTTCATAGAACTTCCGAAGCGGGGAACCGGCAGTGTCGTCATTTGCCGGATATCTCCGTTATAGCCCTCAAAATACGTGGAGTCATTTCCTAGGCGGATCCCACGGATATGTATCTTCGGCAGGTGCGAGAAGTCCCCGTCCAGCTCATTCGGATCGAACTTGATCAACCCGAAATCTCCGCCGATCCAAGAGATACCGTTCTCCTCCAAGTAAAGTGTACGGATGATATGATCTTTGATCGGTACCAACATCAGGTTCTTTGTCCGGTCAATCTGTTTGTTATTGAAAGACACCAGGCCCTTGCCGTCTCCTCTCGTGATCCATTCCTCATGTCCGGACGGGCTGGAGGCGTAAATACCCGGCCACCAGTGATTCGTCTCCATGAGGGAATCCAAAAGGGCGGGTGTCTCCTCGAACTGTTGGTTGGATGGGTTCCAGCGTTGGATTCCATATTGGGAGAACACATCTACATGTCCGTTGATACGATATAGCTTATTACCTCCGATCGCCTTTAAACCTTGTAAGGAATCCAGCAGAACGGGACCAGGCAGTTCCGGCCCGAACCAGTAAATCTCTCCATAGAGAGTCTCTGCCCAGAAAGAATGGTCCGAGACTTCCAGTTTCATCGCTTTCTCTATATCTGCGGCTTCCTCTCTATGTTCTCCTTTTAAACGAAAGATTCCATCGATCTCTCCGGTATAGATCGTTTGCGGGTCCGTAGGATCGAATACGAGGCTGAATGTGTTGTAATCGTTGAGCTGTATGATTCGTTGTCCGTTGATTTTGAAAAGTCCGTTGCTCGTGGCGGCGAACAGGCTTCCGCCCGGACTCTCTTTCAGCTGCCAGCAGGACTGGGCAATAGCGGGCTGTTTCTCGAATCGGTCGGTAGCCTTATTGTATCGGAAAAGCCCGTGCAAGGTTCCAGCGTAGAAATCTCCTTTATATCGGTATAGGGTGGTAACCTCTCCTTTCAAGCCCTCTTTCTCGGTGAATTTGGAATAGAAAGAGGGTGTGTTTACCCGGAAGATTCCGTTGTCGGTCACTCCCCAAAGGGAACCTCTATGATCGGTCTCTATATCGTTGATCGTATTGCTGCACAATCCGTTCTCTTCCATGAGGGTGGATAGCGTGTTCCCGTGGTTATCCGTGAAAATGAGTCCGTTATTGCCATTCGTGCTCACCCATGTTTGAGTGGATAGGCGGATCCGCTTGGCCGTAGGCTCTAGGCGGGTAGCACCGTCGAAAGGGTGGGCGGACAGGAGGGAATCTTTCCGGATCGTGATCTGATAACTTTGCGTGAGAAAGTAGAGGGAGTCTTCGGCCTCTTCGATATGGCTTACCTCACCTATACGGAGATGCTGATTGCCTGTTTCTTGATCGGATAGATAGGTCTTCAATACCGGTTTTCCCTTCTCGGATCTCGTGATCTTACCGATGTAGTTATGCCCGCCTACCCAGACTTGATTCTCCCGGTCTACATATAGGCATGTGATTCGTGAGATCCCGGGCGTGAAAATCTTATTCCACTCCTCCCCGTTGAAATAAAGAATTCCCTCGAAATTGGCGAAATAAACGATTCCGGAGGAGTCGCAAACTACATCGAAGTTTCGGTTGTGAGCCTGATAGTCCGAGGTGGTATAATTCCGGAAAAACGGTACACCTTCTTGCGACAGGGCCGGCAAGAGCGTCCCTATCCACACGATCCATAGGATGATCGTGTACTTGGGTGTCGATATATTATTTATACGTCTCATATTGATTTAACTCACCGATATAATAATCCCATTCCTCCCTCGTGAAGTTCCGGGATATATGTTGCCGGATTTGCGCCGCCATATAGTCTGGGGAGATAGAGACCAAGCTGAGGTTTCCTTTCTCGTCGCCGGTAAAGATCCAGTCTCCGCTTTCTCTGATCACGAATGTATGTATCCACTCGGAAGGCTGGTACACGATGGATGAGACGATCTTACTCTCATTATCGATGCTCCATAGACGAACCGTGCCGTCGTAACTGCTCGTAAATAATTTCCCTCCGGAGAATCGGATCTCGGTCACGGGCGAGATATGTCCGACTAGCTCTTTATAGTTTTTGGTTGCGGTATTTACGATAGCCACTAATCCGTTTTTATAACCGATTGTTAACCTCTCGGTCTGTTTGCCGATTCGCATACAAGAGATCGGTTGCTTGATCAAATCCCATAGCAAGCGAATGTTTCCTTGCTTGTCAAGTTGATAAACCCCACCTTCCTCATCGCCCCAAATGATGTCAAGCCCATTTTTGGTAAAAGCCGTGATACGGTGTGGGTGCTTGCAGACCGTCGTAAATTTCCAGTCATTGATTTTCGCCTTTTGGATCTCCCCTTTTTTATAGGCGATGAATAGTTGGTTCTCGATTTGTTCCATACCGACTGGCTCTTTCATGCCCAAAGGAAGCTCTATCTTTTTATTGGCGTTATTTACGACGAGTAATAGGTCCGGATAAGAGAGCGCGATATATTGTTTGTGCTCCGAATCTACCACGACCTTCCGGAAATCATAAGTGGAATTACTCACGAGAAAATGTTCTTGCGATAAATGATTCCCTTCTATTTTCCATACATATAACTCTCCATATTGACTGGCGGAGAGCAGATGCGAGCCTTGGGCATCTTGGAAAACCTGTATGTCCCGGATCGCTCCGGCATGGAGCCTCCAGCGCTTGGATAGGTCGCTAATTTGAGACAACGCATCGAAAATAGCCGGTTGGTAGATATCTCCTTTGTTTTCAGACGTGAATTTCCATGCGGAGTAACTTAATAAGGTGGCCAATTCCTTATTCCCGATCGTATATTGTGTAGAGGCCTGTGAGCCCAACGAACGTCCCAAGGCCAATCGAGCCAATGTGTCCGCTTTCATCCGGGCCTCTACCGCCTCTTTCCGACGGATCTCCGCCAGTTTCTTCTGCTCCTCCATCTGATTGTAGGCTTCTAGAGCAGCTTCTTGAGCCATGACTGCTTTTTCCTTCTCTAGTTCGGCGTGGTTGCGCATCTCCTCGGCGATCTTGGTTTGGTTGACCGCTTCTTGCCGTTGTATGTCGGATATCTCCTTTTGCTGGTAGGCTATTTCTTCCAATTGTGTACTGATACGGCGAGTGATGGTCGCTTCTTTCTGGCTCTCGGTGGCTTGCCGTAATTGCTCAATCAAGGTGGCTCGTTCTTGTTTATGCCGCAGGTTCTCTTTCCAAAGCGAATACACAGATACCCCTCCTCCCGCCAATAAAAGCAAAAGGAATAGCGTGAGTCCGATATGTCGCTTTAGGAAAGGCATGTGTTAGTTTTTCTTACGTTTGATCACAAGCATCGTCATGTCGTCGGATTGGGTCGTATCACCGATGAAATCGCCTAAATCGTTATGAACTTCCTCGATGATAGTTTTGGAGTCCTCGTAATACAATTCTGCGAGCGAGTCTGCTAGGCGTTCCTCGCCGAAGGCTTCGTTTTTCGTATTAAACGCCTCGGTTATTCCGTCTGTGTATAATACGATCGCCTCGCCGGGATTTAGATGTGCAGAGTCATTCTTATACACGAATCCCTCCAGCCCGCCCGCTACGAAATTGGTGTGTTGCGGTACTTGTTCCACTGTTCCGTTGTCTCGCAAGATATAAGAGGGGTTATGTCCGGCGTTGGTAAAGTCTATATCGCCGGTTTTATGATTTAAGATACCGTATAGCATCGTGACGAACATGGAGTTTACGCTCGCTTTGCATAAAAGCCGGTTTACCTCGTTCATGCACTCGTTGGTCGTCTCCGCGGACATGGCCACGGAACGGAGCAGGGTGTTGCTTACCGCCATGAAAAGCGCCGCGGGGATTCCTTTTCCGGAGACGTCCGCCATGACAAAACCGATCTTGTCCTCGTTGATGCGGAAGAAATCATAAAAATCTCCGCCGATATCTTTCGCCGGTGTCATGGATGCATAAATATCCAACCTCTTCTCTAATTCTGGGAAAGGCGGGAACTTGCATGGTAAGATCGCTTTTTGGATCTCTCCGGCCGTAGCCAGATCGGTTTGCAAGGATTGCAACTGGTAATGCTCTTTTTGCGTCTCCTTGATATATTTGATTTGCTCGACCGCTTTTTCGATGGTCGTGGAGAGATCGTCCAAGTCGATGGGCTTGGTTGCGAAATCGAAAGCCCCCCGGTTCATCGCTGTACGAATATTCTTCATGTCGCCATAGGCAGATACCATGATGCATTTTTGGGCGGGATTCCGAAGCTCGTTGATTTTGGAGAGCAGGGTGAGACCATCCATCTCAGGCATATTGATGTCGCTAAGGATAATATCGAAGTCGGGATTTTCTACCATCAACTTCAATGCCTCTAGTCCATTATGGGCAAATGTGAATTCGTATTCTCCTTTCCGGATTTTCCGTCTAAAGTAGTGGGTTAACAATACTTCCAAATCCTGCTCATCGTCTACGCTTAATATTTTTATCGCCATATCGCTTGTTGTTTCATTTGTAAAGAGTTATAATTGAATCACAAAGATAGCGAGTTTTTTAATAAACATCTTCCTTGTTCCTGTACGTTTTTATATTAAAACGTCCTCGTCGCTATGTCAAATAGTCTCGGGTGTTATACTAAGTCCAAAACCGAGTGCGTTCAGTTTTTGAATTTCTTCCGGTCGGGCATGTAAAACCCGGTAGGCTTTAAACTCTCGAGGATGGTTGTAATGAGACCTGAACCATTCGAACCGTTCTGGTGACTCTCTCAAGGCCCGGTCTACCGCTATGGGATTGAAGGTGGATAAGACAGCCTGTTCGATCCGGAGGCCTTGAAATTGGTCGAGGTCGATCTGCTCGTTGGAAGGAGCGGGAGGAGCCACTTGCCCTATCTCCTCGATCCGTAAGCCTAGATGGCGTTCAATCTGTTCTAGGCACATCCGTGTGCCGTTGGCTTTTCCGTCGGCGGAGAAGCCGGCTATATGCGGGGTGGCTATCGTGGCCTCGGACAATAGCGTGCGATCTATGTCCGGCTCATTTTCCCAGCAATCGATAATCAGATCGCTCACAAGCCCAATTTGTTTGGCTTGTAGTAGAGCAAGGGTATCGCATACGGCTCCTCGGCAACTGTTGATGAACCATGGTTTTCGCTTAAGTTTACCGAAGAAGGTCGTATTGGCGAGATGATAGGTCGGGTATTTCCCCTCTTGGGTCAGCGGGACGTGCAGGGTGATGATATCCGCCTCTGCGGCGATCGTGTCCAGTGGGACGAATCCTTCCACTCCTTCTCGCTCTGCCCGGGGAGGGTCATTTCGGAGTATCCGCATACCCATGGCACCGCAAAACCTTTCCACGACACGGCCTACATGACCTATTCCCACGATCCCGATCGTTTTGCCCTTTAGGCTCTCGCCTCGTTGTAATGCTGTGTGGATCAAGGAAGATAATACGTACTGCCCGACCGATACGGCATTGCATCCCGGAGCGTTTTTCCAGATAATGCCTACCTCCTCGCAATAACGGGTATCGATATGATCGAAACCGATCGTGGCGGTGGTGATCAAACGCACACGGCTGCCCTCCAGCAAGTGGCGTGTACATTTGTCGATACTGCGGACGATCAAGGCATCAGCATCTCGTACGTTCTCGGGTGTGAAATCCTTGGATTCCAAATAAGATACGTCCGCTATCGGCTCCAAGATCCCTTTTAGATAAGGGACCGTGTTATCTGCTATTATTTTCATCTTATTCGCTTGATTATCGTTACGCGATATTAAGTAAAAAACAGGGGATATACAAGTGAAGGGAGTTTCTCCTAGTAGAAACTGTAATGTACTAACAATAGGGTGTCTATCTTAACTTGTGCCGATTGAAATGGGGACCCGCCTTTAGTAAGAAGAACAAGGTGGACAATACCGTAAGGCAAGCGCCGGACAGGTAGGCGTGGTTGAACCCACCCAATTCTTGTGCGATGGCGCCCCCGGCCATCAGCCCAATACCGATACCTATGTCCCAACTAGTTAGATAGGTAGAAGTGGCCGTACCCCGTTGGTTGTTGGGCGCCAGATTTACGAAAAGCGTGTTGAAAGCCGGGAACATGGTTCCGAACGCCACGCCTTGCGAGAGGGCTATACCTATGTAGAGGTAAGAAGAAAATACCGGATTCCAATGCATCAATTCCTTGAGCGCCGCGAGAAGAAAGAATGTGGCCGCCGCCAAATACATCCCGAGGGAGATAACAAGCGTGATCCGCCCTTTATCCACTTGCCGTCCGGAGAACAGGCGAGACACAGCCAGCCCGATCGCCATGAAGGTGAAATAGAGCCCGGAGTTTATGCTGATCCCGATCTCGGCGGCATACATGGCCACATAGGAGGTCGTCATTCCGTAGGGGATGGAAAGCAATAGTAGGGAGATCCCCGCCCAAGTTCCCTTCACCAAGAAAAAACGGTCAAGGGAGATCGGTTCTCGTTTGACCGGTTGCTTATAAGGCGTCTTGACCATATAGGCCATGATAAAGCCAAGGCTTCCGGATAGCAGCGAGCAGGAAAAGATCACGTCGTATGTGAAGTTCCCTTGCAGGAACAGCCCGATCATCGGCCCGAAACTCATAGCGATGTTATTGGCTAGGCCATAATAGCCAATGCCTTCCCCGCGGCGGGAGGAGGGCAGGATATCGATCAGTATCGTATTTCCGGCCACTGTCACCATGCCGAAGGCGAAACCGTGTACGATGCGTAAGGCGATAAAGAGGGTAAGTGCCGTGGCTACCATGTACCCGCCGAATATGGCGGTGAAAATGAAATAAGCTACCAGATATAAGGGACGGCGGGCGAAAGTATCCAGCAAATATCCGGCGAATGGACGGATACAGAGCGCCGCCAGCGTATAGCACGATAAGATAAACCCGATCATGGACCTCCCGATCATGAATTCTTCCTTTAGATAAAAGGGCAAGATTGGCAGGATTAGATAAAATGCGAAAAAAAGCAGGAAATTCGCCGCTAATACATAGCAAAAGCTGGATGTGACGATCTTATCAGTATGCATGGGGACGTATCGTTTATAAATCGTGCGAAGTTAGGTGAATTTATTGAATGAATCTTTATCTTTGCCACACAAAGTAGTTACCGAAAGAAAATAATTGAACTTATGAACTTCAGCGAACAATGTTTCCGGATTTTTGAGCAAGCTACGGAAGCTTATCACGTGACCGATGACGTAGACTCCACGGTGCATAACCCGTATGCGGTAAAAAGCATTGAGTTTTACCTTTATCTAAAGAATTGGATCGATGCCGTGCAATGGCATTTGGAGGACATTATCCGGAATCCGGAGATCGATCCGGTGGAAGCGCTGGCTATCAAACGCCACATCGATAAATCGAATCAAGATCGTACAGATTTGGTGGAGCTAATTGATAGTTTCTTTCTGGATACGTACAAGGGCGTAAAAGTATTGCCGGACGCTACGATTAATACGGAAAGCCCGGCTTGGGCGATTGACCGTCTGTCTATCCTTACGCTAAAGATCTATCATATGCGCGAGGAGGCAAACCGTTCGGATGCCACAACCGAGCATAAGGCCCGTTGCGAGCAGAAACTAGCGGTGCTGGTGGAGCAAAAACAGGACTTGTCTTCGGCGTTGGATCAATTACTGTCTGATATTCGTGACGGTAAGAAATACATGAAAGTATATAAGCAAATGAAGATGTATAACGACCCGGCTTTGAATCCGGTATTGTACGGTAAGAAATAATGGCAGACATATTAGTAATACGACTTTCCGCTATCGGGGATGTGGCGATGACCGTTCCTGTTATCTATTCCGCTGCCAAGGCGAACCCGGAGGACTCTTTTACGGTATTGACACAAGCTTTCTTGGTCCCGGTATTTATGAATCGGCCTGGGAACGTGAACGTGATCGGTATTAATACGAAGACCACGGAGAAGAATTTGGCGGGGTTGCTCCGTTTTACCTCTGCGCTGGTAAAGTACGATTTCGACTTGGTACTGGATTTGCATGACGTATTGCGAACCATGATCATCCGCACGTTTTTCCGCTTGAACGGCAAGCGGGTATTTGTCGTGGATAAGGCCCGGAAAGACCGCGCGCGGTTGACCGACGCGGAGCATAAGCAATTTAAACAACTTCGCCCGGTGATTGAATGTTATGCGGATGTTTTCCGTAACGCCGGACTTAATTATATGGAGACATTTACGTCGCTGTTTGAGTCCTCCGCGCCGGATTTATCCGCCTTGGAACCTCTTGCGGGAATGAAGACCGGAAAATGGATCGGCATCGCCCCTTTCGCCAAGCACCGGGGAAAGATTTATCCGGTCGATGAGATGGAGCAAGTCGTGGCCAAGCTTTCAGAGAGAGAGGATCTTACGATCTTTCTGTTTGGTGGTCGCGGTTACGAGGAGGCTGTCCTGGAGCAATGGGCTTTTGAACATCCCCGGGTAAAAAGCGTGGCGGGTAAATATGCCTTGGATCATGAGCTGGCCTTGATCAGCCGGTTGGATCTGTTGCTTTGTATGGATTCTGCCAATATGCATTTCGCCTCCTTGGTCGGTACGCGGGTACTTTCTATTTGGGGCGCTACCCATCCTTATGCTGGATTTTACGGATATCATCAAGATCCGAAAGATTGTATCCAGCAGTTGGATCTGCCTTGTCGCCCTTGTTCCGTATTCGGCCAAAAGCCCTGTTACCGGGGAGATTGGGCCTGTATGTCCGAGATCACGCCGGAGCAGATCGTTGAAAAGATAGAACTTTCTTTATGAAGATTGTGATCCATCCGAAATATGCGTATCTAAGCGATTTCATACATCGTATTCCGAGCCTCTTTGAGCAGGAAGGCACGATCATTTATGTGGGCAGGAATTTGATAAAAACTTTTGATGTCGAGGGGCAGGTCTTAAATGTCAAGCGGTTTAAGAGGCCTCATCCTTTGAATCGCTTGGTATATACCCTGTTTCGTCCCTCGAAGGCGAGGCGGGCCTATACCTATGCCTTGCGATTGTTGGAGAAGGGAATAGAGACCCCGGAGCCGGTCGCTTATATCCTATGTAAGGAGGGAGGGGTGTTGGGATGGAGTTATTTTATCAGTATCCAGGTTCCGGCCTCTTACCATACCTTGTATGAGATCAGTCAAGGTCCGCTGGTAGAAAATGAGGATGTTTTTCAGGCTTTGGGGGGGTATACAGCCCATTTGCACCAAAAAGGGGTTTATCATAAAGACTACTCTCCGGGAAATATCTTATATCGTAGGGACTGTAAAGGAGTTCGTTTTGTCCTGATCGACATAAACCGGATGTCATTTGGCGCTGTCTCTTTGAGGCGAGGGTGTGCTAATTTCGCCCGTATATGGGGACGGGAAGCCGCTTTCCGCATCTTGGCGGAAAGTTATGCGGATACCTTACGGGTAGATAGGGAAAGATGCGTAAGGCTCGTGCTCCGTTATCGGAAAACGTTTTGGCATCGGTACGCTAGAAAACATCCCGTGAAGTTCGAGATGTAGGCGTTTAACGTGCTTTTTTCGACCGGGAACTCCATTCGGTGATGTGCGGGCGATCGCTTTCTAGCTTGATGACCGTCTCTTTGCGCGCATAATACTTGGTTGAAAAGGGATGAAACGTGTCCAAAAATTTCTCATTTTTCGTTTATACCAAGCATGGCATCCGAATGGCAATTGCTTGTTATTCATTTTGAAACATAAGTCCGGGTATTTGTCGAAGGCAAAGCGGAGTGCTTCTTGGACCGATGGATACAGGAACCTTTCGGCTTCTGTGGCCCAAAATGCATCCTCATTATATAGGTGATGACGCTTTTGTGCCAGATAAAAGCGGATACGCTCTTTTTGCTCCTGTGTCACACGGTAATGGCTGGCTGTTTTCCGGAGGGATAATCCTCCATTCCCTATTTTGTTGTATAAATCTTGCTTGGATGGCTCTCCCCGGAATTTATGATAAGCGTGTATCAGGCGCATGATACCGGATAAGATCGGGTATTGGTATATTTTACGTTGTAACCAAGGAGCTCCGATATAATCATACCCCTGTCCGCACCAATCCGTCAGAGCGTCATAGAAGACATAGGCGTCCAGTTGATATATGAGGATATAGTCGCTATCGAGAAAACGCTCATAGAAATCGCTTGATAACATCAATCGGTTGTAGCCACTGATCCCCTTAAAGTAGAAGTCGGGAAATGAGACGAACGTAATGGCCGGATGTGTATTCGCCAGCTCCGACAAATCCAGTGACTCTGGTTTGACAACTACCAAAGGATATGCCTTTAAGATTTTGTATGCTTGTGAGAGAGAGAGCCTTTCTTCTTTTGAAAAGGTCGCCTTATAAATCGGTATGACTACTTTTACTAAACTCACGTTACCTTGTATATTGAATAGAATATCTTTGTGGGGAACAAACATAACTAAAAACATTAATTTTCTTATGGCTAGGCTTGAGAAAATTTTGATTTAAGATTTTTATGTTTACTTTTACACACCCAAAAGTGGAGCGATAGCTGAGTCATCTGATTTTTGGTGTGCGTTTTGCCTTGTTGAGGCGATAATTTAAAAGAGGGTGCTTGTTATGTGGATGAGGATTGTCCTTTTGTTTATTTTAAGCCTATATATATCTTTCCCCGCGGGGGCGGAAAGTTGGCGGGATAAGACCGCTCTGCTGGTTTATTCACCTCGTTATTTCGGGGCGAACGCTTTTCCGCTTCCGGTGCTGACGGGGGGGGATTTGTCCGACCGTTGGGAGCTGGAGTTGCGCGGCGAGTATCATACGATGCCGGGCGATCAGACAAAAGATATTTTCGCTCGTGTTTATGTACCTATCGCGCAGGGACGTGCGGGTGTGGTGGTGAGCGGCGTGATACAGGAATGGTATAAGACTTCGGAGGCTGTGCGCGACGAGCGTAATGCGGTGGAGACAAGTTCGCCTATTCGTTGTTTCGGCGATGTAATCGTCAATTGTTATTACCAAGTGTTGCGAAACAAGCGCTGGGCGGATGTCGTCGTGAGTGTGAATTTGAAGACGGCGAGTGGCGGGCGTTTATGTGACGCTCGATTTACGGATGCGGCCGCTTATTGGTTTACGGCTGAGGCTGGCCGGATGTTGTGGGAAGATACGTCTCGATCTGCCTGGGTCCGTTTGCAGGGGCTGGCAGGCTTTTACTGCTGGATGACCAATGATTTGATACATCGTCAAAATGATGCCTTTTGCTATGGGATTGGTCTGAGCGGTTGTTTCAAAGGACTTTCGCTGAGTTGGGATTGCTCCGGTATCCGAGGGTATAAAGGCAATGGGGATCGACCGATTGTTTTACGTTCTACGTTAAGCTATGAGATAAAGAAGAACATCCTTTCGTTTGGTTATAAGCATGGAATACAAGATTATTTGTATGATAGCTTTTCCTTGGCTTATACCCGTTGTTTTTGACAGGTAATCATTTCCTTCCGAAATCTGCCGGGATCTCTCCCCATACGGATGTCTCCCATTTGAGGATCCGGGTGGTATAGGTGTGGGTGTTCAACCATTTCTCGGCCCGCTCGATGAGGTCGAAGATCGGTTCGTTGATCGGTTTACGCTCCAATAGCGTTTTGCATTTCTTTTTCTTGACCCAGTTGATGGCGTTGCGGCTATCCGAATAGATCGGTAGGTCGCTTCCTTTTTGCTGCAGCAAGGCGAGGCCGTGTACCAAGGCGAGGAATTCCCCGACATTGTTCGTACCCTCCTGCAGCGGGCCGATATGGAAGATCTCTTGTCCGGTAGCGGTATAAACACCTCTGTACTCCATATTCCCAGGATTGCCGCTACAGGCGGCGTCTACGGCAAGACTCTCATTGATGGGCCTCCCGATCGGGGCTCCCGGCGCGAGACGGGCCGCGGCTCTCGGAGAAGAGGCAGTCTTCAGGTAACGGGTATAGCCGGCCTCGAAGGCTTTGGCGGCCTCCTCCCGGTTCTCGAAGGATTTATACTTGGCCCCCTCTTGCCCCTCTACCTGTGCCTTGCATTCCGCCCAGTTATCATAGATTCCCGGGTTTAACCCTTTCCATACGACATAAAACTTATTCTTGGCCATGGCGTTGAACTTATCTATAAATTCTCTCATCGAATCTAGATCTGTCTACGGGGCAAAATTACATAAAAACGGCGACTTTTATGCGGGCTGGATAAAAATACTGTTTTTTAGCGAAGCCTTATCCTTATCCCTCCTCAGTCTTTGACAAGAGGTAGGCGATCGCCGCCTCGATAATCGTATCTTTACCTTTCTCGATATCTTCTTGGGTCATAGATACCTTGTGTGTGGGGTCGATACCGAATTCTGTATGCTGTTTGTTTACGTCCAGCATGGGAGATGCGGAGAAACGGACACCCCAGCCGTTGGGCAACTCGGAGTTGAAGGGGAAACCACTACCGCCTCCGGTACGATCCCCCATCGTCGTTACATAAGGCATCATGCGTACTTTCTGTACGAAATCGTTGGCGGCGCTGTAGCAATGGCGGTTTGTTAAGACCACGACAGGACGCAACCAGCGGATACGCTCGGAAGGTGAGAGATAGAGGGGATAAGGTTCGGAAAAGTCATGGTGTCCTTTACCTGTCTTATGCCGGATATAGCCGGTCAGTATCTTTTCCTCCAAGAAACGGGAAGCGATGCGATCGGCGTTTGATAACATACCTCCGCCATTATCCCGGATATCGAAGATCAAGCCTTTGCAATCCTTGAATTGATAGAATATATGATCCAAACCGCTCTCGCCGGCCGAACTGGAAAAGCTACCGTAGTAAATATACCCGATCTGCCCGTCACACAATGTCGTGTATTTAAGTCCTCCGGCGATTGAGTAGTCCCTTCCGAGATAATTCTCTTGTATGTCCGAGTCGAAGTTTTCCGGATAATCGAGGTACCAATCCCAATAGCGGGACATATTGAAGGTAGATATCAAATTGGTATGCCCGTCTTTCAGCTCGTTTAGCATGTTGCCTAATACGTCGAATAAGACGTATTGGCTCATCGTATCGCTTATCTGCGTTTTATAGCGGTCGTGAACCTCGTTCCAATCCATCTCCTTGTATTCGAAGAAGCAGTAATTCTCATCCAATATTTTCCAGAGTGCCTCAAAATTCTCCTGTGGGGAGGCTACGTATTCGTCTGATTTCTCACATCCGGCAAACAGGAATCCGAGAGATATACATATATATGTAAGGTATCGTTTCATTTGATTTCCTTTTAATAATAAGCGCTTCTGGCCTGCTGGGTATTCTTTAGGCGCTTTCCTCCGAAAGCGATAAATTCTTTCACGAGGCCGATCATAAAAGAGTGAGAGATCATATGAGACTGTATCCCATTGACATCCGTACGATAAGAGCTGTTTAGATAACCTGCCCGTATCGTGAAATCACAAACCGGGAAATCAACCGTGAAAAAGTTCTTCATGGCGAATTTATTATGGAAGGAGTTGAATTGTACCACTCCCGAGGCGTTCCCCAGATTGAAGATCTCATAATACGATTGCCCGTAATGGGGGGAAAATAAAATACCGGCGAAGGGGATCGTGAACTGGTAGCGTAGCGTCATGAGATATTCCTTGACGCATAACTTATAGATCGCCATGGCGGAGATGTTCAAATCGATATCCGCTTTCGCCGAGGCCGGGTTATTCCCGTTGCGGGTATTGTAAATAAAACCACCCATGCCATGCACGGCACCACCCGCCAGAAGCTTTAAATCCGGCAATACCGCGGGCAAATGATAATGGTATCCCAGCGTATAATCAATAAAACCCGCGAGATCCGTAGCGGTAGAGGCTGCATTATCCGTGTTCGCCAGATCGACACTTATGATTTGCTGCCTGGATACCTGATAGTTTGCCAGCCGGACCCTTTTCATCCGTTCATTCATTACCCGTAATCCGGGGCCTGTATAGTTCTTATCTTCCATGCTGGGAGACAAGTAGGTGTCCATTAGGTTGTAACTTCCTATACCGATCATCGTCCCGCTGTTGATAGACCAAGGGATCTCGCTTCCACCGGACTGGGCCTTGGCCGGTGACGCGATAAACAGCAGGAGCAAACCGATTAAACAGGTAATAGCTTTCATAGGTTATTTGTCAAACAATTTCATCTGTCCCGTAATTTCATCGATAATATCCGTGTCGCTCTGCCCGTCGTCAGTATCGCTGCCGGCCTCATTGGCTTCGGCATCGCCTGATTCTGGTGCGTTTTCGGAAGGGACGAAGCGATTTGGTTCCAGCTCATTGATGGTCTCAATCTCAAATGTGGAGATTCGTTTACCTTTGGCTTTGAAGCCTTTCACCGCGATAAATTCGTCAGCATCGAGGACAAGCGCTTCCCGGAAGGCATCATGGCCTCCGAAGATCACCTCGATACGAGGGTAGACCTCATCCGTAAGCAACATCAAGCGGTTCTTCGGATTCTCTCCCAGGAAATTCTGCTTCCGTGTGTTTACCTCCAACAGGAATCGCTTGATGTAATAATATTTCTGATCTGCGTCGTATAATACGGCAGTCCATATCTTGCTCGGCCGGTATTTCTCGATGACCATAATATTGGACTCGTAGTGATTGCTAAGATCGAAATTCGTGGCGTAGAAATCGCCGTTCGGCAGGATCACTAATATTTGATCGTTGCTGTGGAACTCGCCTAGCTCTTCTCCCCGTCCATCGTAATTCAACCGGAGTACGTCCCAGTCGAACCATACTTCCCGTCCGCCCAAGGTGGAAGAGCCTTTCTGCTTGAGGCTGATCTTGTGTACTTCCGCTTTCGTCAGGATATTACCTTGAGAACCGCGTCCCTTGATGGCTATCTCGCTGAAGTTCTTCTCGAAGACGAGTAGTTTCTGCCGAGGTTTGGGTTTCAGGATTACCTTGACGGTCTCCGCCTCTCCGTTCGGGTTTGCGCTGAAGTAAAGGACACGGGAGTTTTCCGTACCTTTGGTCAGGTCGTATTCCCGGTCGCGTGTAGCGCCTGTGACGGCGAAGCGTTTGATGTAATTATATCCGAACTTGCCGTCCCGGTATACGACATTGTAGATGGTGCGGTTGTCATTACGCTCAAATATGTTGACATATAGAGTATCTTTACCGATAAAGATCTTATCCGCTACCTTAACGATCTTATAAGTACCGTTGCGATAGAAGATGATGACGTCGTCTATATCCGAGCAGTTGCATATGAACTCGTCCTTTTTCAGTCCCATGCCGATGAAACCTTCTTGACGGTTGATATACAATTTCTCGTTCGCCTCCGCGACCTTGGTCGCCTCGATCGTGTCGAAATTGCGTATCACGGTATGGCGAGGGTAAGCCTTGCCATATTTCTCTTTCAGCATAGCAAACCAATCGATGGTATAGTCGACGATATGTTCCAGCTTATCATTGATCTTGGCGATTTGTTCCAGGGTCTGGGCGATGAACTCGTTACTCTTGTCGGAGTTGAACTTTAAGATGCGTCCCATCTTGATCTCCATGAGTTTCAAGATATCGTCCCGGGTGACTTCACGGATAAATTGAGGCTTGAACGGCTCCAAACGAAGATCGATATGAGATACCGCCTCGTCCATGTCTTTAGCGTTCTCGAACTCCGGATCCTTATAAATGCGTTCCTCGATAAATATCTTTTCCAGGGAGGCGAAGAACAGGGCCTCCTCTTGCTCTTGTTTCTGGATCTTGAGTTCTTCCCGTAAAAGCTCCAGCGTACGATCCGTGGAGTGGCGGAGCACATCGCTGACCGTAAGGAAATGCGGCTTGCCCTCCTTGATCACACAGCAGTTCGGGGAGATACTGATCTCACAATCCGTAAAGGCGTATAGGGCATCGATGGTCTTGTCTGAAGAGACTCCCGGAGCGAGATGCACCAAGATCTCAACATCCTTGGCGGTATTATCGTCTACCTTCTTGATCTTGATCTTCCCCTTATCGTTCGCTTTTAGGATGGACTCGATCACGATAGAGGTCGTTTTTCCATACGGGATCTCCGAGATCGCCAATGTCTTATTATCGAGCTTGCTGATTTTCGCGCGGACTTTTACCGATCCGCCTCGTTCTCCATCATTATATTTGGCTATGTCGATAGAGCCGCCTGTCTGGAAATCCGGGTATAACGCGAATTCCTCTCCCCGTAGGTAGGCGATGGAAGCGTCTAATAACTCATTGAAATTATGAGGAAGTATCTTGGAAGACAGGCCTACGGCGATACCTTCCACACCCTGTGCCAGCAATAGAGGGAATTTTACCGGCAAGGTAACCGGTTCCTTATTACGTCCGTCGTAAGAAAGCTGCCAAAGGGTTGTCTTGGGATTGAATACGGTCTCCAAGGCAAACTTGGAAAGGCGAGCCTCTATATAACGGGGAGCTGCGGCTCCGTCTCCCGTCAGGATATTACCCCAGTTCCCTTGGCAATCGATCAATAGATCCTTTTGTCCCAATTGCACCAAGGCATCTCCGATAGAGGCGTCTCCGTGAGGGTGGAACTGCATAGTGTGACCCACGATATTCGCTACCTTGTTATACCGCCCGTCATCCAACCTTCTCATGGAGTGCAGGATACGTCGTTGTACGGGCTTCAGTCCATCGTTGATATGCGGAACGGCCCGTTCCAAGATCACGTAGGAAGCGTAGTCCAGGAACCAGTTCTGGTACATCCCAGACAAATGATAGGTCGTGACACGTGCGTCCCCTTTTCCCTTATCCTCGATATAATCGTCTTCTTTATCTTCCGGTCTCATAAAAAATCCAGTTCTTTCTACACAACGCTATTGCGACAGATTGCTAACAGGGTGTAAATATAGCAAATTCTATTTTATTTCTTTGATAATTTGGCTGACAACATACGAACGGCGCCTCACTTTTCCATGATGATTAGCTATGTCGACTAGGTTTTGACATTTTGTAAACGAAAGTCCCGGAGAATCGATTATTCCGGGCCAAGGGACAGGGACTCTTCAAATTCACGTTAAAATATATTTAATCAATTCATCTTTAATCATATACGGAAAAGCGCCCTTTCATTCTAGCGAAAATCATTCATCCGAAAGCGTATCCATTGACTTCTTTGGGCGATTCCATTGGGTTACGACTGGGTTCTAACGAGGTTACAATGCCCATTCACGGCTGTTGACAACCCTATTCATGATGGTTTACAATGCCCAACGGCAGCGTTGGAAGTTGCTCAACGCGACTAAATGTGTAGGCTTTTGCCACCTTTTGCGCCTGAAAGTGGGGATATTTCCACCTAAAAGCGCGTTTCATGGCTCCTCTTGGCTTCTGGTTTGGCCGATCTTGGGGATGTCGTTGTCACGATTTACCCATAAAAAGAATCAGAAAGAAAGGAATAGGGCGATTTGGGTGACTAGATCATAGGGGAGAATTGAAAGCTAAAGCGATAAACAAATAACTTTCAATTCTCCAGGTTTGAATTAAATGGTATAGTATTGTTCCCATCCTTTGCGAGGTGGTACTCCGCACAGCATCTTATTCGCCTCCGGATCGTTCGTGATCTGTTTCGTGTCACGGTCGAAGACGAGCTTGCGGTTCAAACGCTGAGCCAATACGCCGAGACAGAATACCTGACTCAATGGGCCGGCGATAGAGAACGGCGAGCGGGTTTTCTCCTTACCCATACAACTTAGCAAAAAGTTCGCGAAATGGTTAGACGGGCTTTTCGGTACTTCCGGTAAGCGGGATTCCATCTCTTTCGCTTTCTCATCCGGGATGATAGATAAGGTGCTCCCGTGAGATCCCCCCTTGAAGGTTAATTCTTTCGAGTAGATTTCCTTACCCGGGTTCAACTTCGCCGGTTGGATCTTGCCGCCGGCTACGGTCGGGATGTTCGGATCAAGCTCCGATACGCCGTAACCTTCCGGTACGGCGGGGATATTGTCCAGCCCATCGTACCAAGTGATATCCACGGCCGGCATATTCCCTCTTTCCGGGAATCTAAACAAAAGGGTGGACGACATCGGGAAGAAGAACGGGTTATGATCTTTCAAATAGAGCGGATTTACCTCCGTAGGTAACCCCAGATCCAGAAACTCATGCGCCGTATCCAGAATATGAGCGCCCCAGTCCCCTAACGCACCCATTCCGAAATCATACCAGCAACGCCATTGCCCCAGATGATAATCATGGTTGTAATCGTGATATTGAGCCACACCGATCCAAGTATCCCAATCCATCGTGGCGGGAACCGGCTCTCCCATAGGCATATGCCTAATGTTCGGGTTCCAGCCGTGCCAGCGGCGGGAGTTGTTCATGTGAGCGGTGATCGCTGTCACGTCCTTGATGATACCAGCTTCTTTCCATGCCTTGAATTGGAAATAGTTCGCCTCGGAATGTCCTTGGTTACCCATTTGGGTGACAACGCCGTATTTCTTGGCCCCACGCATCATGATCTCTATTTCTTGGAACGTGCGGGCCATCGGTTTCTCTACATATACATGTTTGCCGTGTGCCATCGCCTCGATCGTGATCGGGAAGTGGGAATGATCCGGTACGCCTACGCTTACGGCATCGATCTTGTCCGCCATCCGGTCGAACATTGTGCGGAAGTCCTGAAAACGGGCCGCTTTCGGGAACATGTTGATAAGCTCTTGCGTGTGCGGGGCTCCCATGTCCACGTCGCAGAGAGCTACTACGTTACATAGGCCTGTGTTATACAATTCCTTGGCGATCTCGCCCCCTCGTTGTCCGATGCCGATGAACGCTATATTTACCCGGTCATTGGCGCTGATTAGCGGGGAAGTAGGTAGGACATGTCCGTGCGCGGGTGTCCAGAATGACGGGATAGCCGATACCGCCGATAAGGTTAACGCTCGCTTCAAGAACGAGCGGCGTGAGATTTCTTCTGATTTCATGGTATTATCTTGTTTAAATTATACTGTTTGCGCAGACACTAACGATTTACGTCGTAAATATACAAAACTTTCTATAGTTACGGAAAAAATTACTTACTTTGTGGCCTTAATGATGGATCAATAGCAAATTAGTATAGTATGGCACAAGAAGATGTATTTAAGAAATTAGTTTCACACTGTAAGGAGTATGGTTTCGTATTTCCCTCCTCGGAGATTTATGACGGACTGGGAGCGGTATACGATTACGGCCAGTATGGTGTTGAGTTAAAGAATAATATAAAGAAATATTGGTGGGATAGCATGACGCTGCTGCATGAGAATGTGGTGGGTATCGATTCCGCTATTTTTATGCACCCTACTATCTGGAAAGCTTCCGGCCATGTTGACGCTTTTAATGATCCGTTGATCGATAACAAGGACTCGAAGAAACGTTACCGTGCGGACGTCTTGATCGAGGACCATTTGGGCAAGATCGAGGAGAAAATGAATAAGGAAGTGGCGAAAGCCGCCAAGAAGTTTGGCGACGCTTTCGATGAGGCGAAGTTCCGTGAGACGAATCCTCGCGTGTTGGAGCAGCAAGCGAAATGGAACGAGATCCATGAGCGTTATAGCAAGGCGATGAACGAGTCTAACTTCGAGGATCTTCGCCAATTGATCTTGGATTGCGAGATTGTTTGCCCGATTTCCGGGACTCGTAACTGGACGGAGGTCCGCCAGTTCAACTTGATGTTCTCTACGGATATGGGTTCTACCGCTGATGGTGCGATGAAGGTTTATCTTCGTCCGGAGACAGCTCAAGGTATTTTCGTGAATTTCTTGAACGTGCAGAAGACCGGCCGTATGAAGATCCCGTTTGGTATCGCTCAGATCGGTAAGGCGTTCCGTAATGAGATCGTGGCTCGTCAGTTTATCTTCCGCATGCGCGAGTTCGAGCAAATGGAGATGCAATTCTTTGTTCGTCCGGGAGAGGAGATCGAGTGGTTTAAGAAATGGAAGTCTACTCGCTTGAAGTGGCATAAAGCTCTTGGTTTGGGCGATGAGAAGTATCGCTATCACGATCATGAGAAATTGGCTCACTATGCTAACGCGGCCACGGATATCGAGTTCGAGATGCCGTTCGGATTCAAGGAAGTGGAAGGTATTCACAGCCGTACGAACTTCGACCTAAGCCAGCATGAGAAATTCTCCGGCAAGAAGATACAGTATTTCGATCCGGAATTGAACCAGAGCTATACGCCATATGTAATCGAGACCTCGATCGGGGTAGATCGTGTATTCTTGAGTATCATGGCAGGTTCTTACTGCGAGGAGACATTGGCGAATGGCGAGAACCGCGTGGTATTGAAATTGCCCGCAGCCTTGGCTCCGATCAAGTTGGCTGTATTGCCACTGGTAAAGAAGGATGGCCTGCCTGAGAAAGCGGAGGAGATTATGAATAGGTTGCGTTTCGACTTCCGTTGCCAATACGACGAGAAGGATTCTATCGGTAAGCGTTATCGCCGTCAAGATGCGATCGGTACCCCGTATTGTATTACGGTAGATCATGACACCTTGAAGGATAATTGCGTAACGATCCGTTTCCGTGACACGATGGAGCAAGAGCGTGTAAGCATCGATAAGCTTCACGACATTATCACGGAGAAGGTGAGTCTGAAGAATTTATTGAAAAAGGTAATAGAGTAAACGGATGAAGAAGTACTGGTACATTGCGTTGATGTTGTTTTGCGTGCTCATGATCACCTCTTGTGGGGATGATGAAGAGACACTAGAGGTGGATGAGGTTTGGAAGGTCCAGAACGAGGAGGCTTTTCAAGCCCAGATGCTGGTTCCAGGTTTCGAGCAGTTGAAATCTCAAAGTAACGCCGGATTTATTCTTTACAAGGTCTTGAAGACAGGGGAGAGTAAGGAGCCGATTTATTATACGAGTAAGGTGGAGCTTTACTATAAAGCCTCTTTTATTGATGGAACAGTTTTTCAAGATAAATCATATGAAGCTGGAGCTCCATATACAACGAAAGAAGGCGTTTTTGAATTTATTGATGGTTTTTCTACGGCTTTGCAAAATATGCATCCAGGAGATTGTTGGGAGGTTTGGATACCTCAGCAACTTGGATATGGCTCTGCTGGTGATAAGAGAGGCGATGTGATAATTAAGCCTTATACAACTTTAATCTATGAGATAGAGGTAGTAAGAATTATTGAAGAGTGAATGGTTCCCTTGCATTCTATGAGTTTATTTAATGATTTATGGAATGATAAAATCAAGGATATGTTAGTGCCTCTATTAATAAAAAGCGGCTGCCTCTTGGTTCAAGAGGTGGCCGCTTCTGGACTCTTGCGGATGGAAATAAGAGCATCCTATATAAACAATTAAAGCCTGTCTCCCGACAAGCCCTAACCAAACTTTGTTAACCTTAAATCTAATACTATTATGAAAAAACCACAATGCAAAGGTACGCTCGTCAAGACCTTTTGTCAAGTCTTTTGCGGCTAATATATGTTAAGTAACATATTGATGCTTGCCAAAAAGTGTTACGTAATACAAAACTCTATATATTATGATCAAAATCTTCTAATTTTAATGATGATTAGATCCCTTTTATAGGAGTGCTAAAGGGAAAGACGCTCTTTGAGCAGCTTATATCCTGCGCTACTGGCGCGAAGATAGGTTCCATCTTTTAACCGTACTTGATAGGTTTCTTTTCCGAATAATTCCACTCGCAATATCTGTTCTGTATTTACAATATAGGAGCGATGGATACGTACGAACTCCGGAGAAGGTAGGCTTCGTTCGAAATACTTCATGGTTTGTTCCTTCACGTGCTGACCGGAGGTGGTGAATAAGGTCACATAGTCGCCACATGCTTGTAAATAGAATATCTCCTTTATCGGGATGATGTGAATACGTGTCCCGTCTTTTACGGATATACGGTCCAGCATCTCCTCCGGAATGGTAGCCGGCGGAGGAGATGCCGTATCTTCTTCCATTTGTCTCACGATAGACTCCGCCTCGCTCTTTCTTTCCCGGCTGGCATACCATTGGGATAGAATGGTCCATGCCATTAGGCCGAACAGGAACCGGAAAGGAATCGTGATCGAGAATTCCTCCCAATCTTCCCATTCGAATATTTGTAGCAAGACCGAGCATCCGGCTATGCAGGCGATTTGTACGAGTACGGCGAAAGCCACTCGTGCTTGCATGATATGCAACGTACATTGTACATACCAAAGGTAATATCCCGCTACGGCGAACAATGCGATGGAAAGCAGGCTGTCGACCAACGTGATGCTCAACGGAAGATCGCCGTAAAGAGTTAATAACGCGCATTGGATCACTATGGCTAAAAGTAGTAATAGGCTTCCTAGTCCTTTATGTAATATGGATGTTGTAATAGGATGTTCTTGCATGATGAGTTTAGTCCCTTAGTTCAAGGCCGCTGAATGACAGGTCTCCACATACGCATAGTGTATGCGTCATATCAGTTGCTTCTGTCAGTTCCCTCATATCTTGGCATCCAGCCAAGAAAGAACCAACCTTCAGACGAACCAACCATCCTTTAGGGACGTATATTACTACGCCGCTGAAGGAACTATCTATGTTTATGATGGTTTCATCGGCCTCTAATGTTGTTTTTTTAAGATCAAGAATCACGTTGCCGAAAGATACGTCTATGTCCGCCCCCTTGAATACGGGATCCAGCACGATGTGTCTTACCGAGTTGAATGTGGCGTTAACCGATACGAAACCGTTATCAGTCTCATTGTTGATCTCATCGTTAGGCTTTCCGTTCCCGAAAGGGGGATGGTTAAAAGGACGTTTATGCTTTTTCGAACGGATAGAATCTTTGCGCTTCAGTATGATGACCAATCCTAACAGGATTAATCCTAATGGCCAATATATACGTAAGAAATCGTTCGTGATCCAATTTAACTGCGGGAAAAGAAAATAGACTCCCACGCCCACAAGGAGCATGCCCCCTACCGGATTACGGTGGAAAATCGTAAAGATGCCCAACACGACAAGCAGCATCGGCCAAGATACAAGCAAGTCAAATAAGGATGGATCTATCATTCCTAGATTCCGCAGTAAAAATAATATACCGACGATGATAAATAACGTAGCGATCAGATACCCGTTTGTCTTCTTCTTTTTAAAATCGTTGTCATAATCTTTCATATCCATAAGTCTCATTTTTTTATTTTCACCAAATGTACAGGTTTGTTATTCTATACACAAATAAATACCGCTGATTTCCATACCGCTATCGGTAAATAACCGAATAATCCCGATTAAATAATCAAGGCCTTATGGGAAGCAGACCTTATAAAACAATTAAAGCCTGTCTCCCGACAAGCCCTAACCCAACTTTGTTAACCTTAAATCTAATACTATTATGAAAAAACCACGGTGCAAATGTACGGAGTTACCGTTATTTTGCAATAGTATAAGTGCTAAATTATGTTTTGTAACATGTAATAAAGTCTAATAGGAATTTTGGATTCATTTAAAACTTTCGATAGAGTCGCATATATTCTTTATACCCTCCTCTTTTTGGATCATCTTGCCGATATGAGCGGCATTTTTCTTATAAAGCGGATTGGTGACTAGGTCGCAAACCTTGCGTTCGATCTCCTGCTCGCTTGCTTTCGCTACCTTAAGCCCATCCGGTCCTAACCCCAATTGCTGGATTCGATAGGACCAATAGGGCTGATCGATAATCAACGGAGTGATTAATTGGGGCTTTCCTGCCCTTCCTGCGCTATGAGTCGTACCGCAACCGCCATGATGGATAACACCGTCGCAGTGTGGAAATATCAAATTATGAGGAACGGGCTGTTTCATTAAGAATAAATGTTTATCCGCTTGTAAGGTAATTCCTGTCTTTGCCCAACCGGAACCGATGATGAGCCGATAGTCATGTTTTTTGCAAATATCGGCCAAGGCTTTACTGAAACGGTTACCATCCTTGGAACTACAACTCCCGAGGGTAAAAAAGAGAATAGGGCTTTGAGCGCTGTTGACGAATGACATCATTTCCTCGTAAACTTTCTCATCATATTGAAAAGTATCATTGAAGCAATAACCTCCGATCGCCCATTCGAACGTCCAATCTGGATCTACGTTCCCCAGGTGCTGACTGAAAAGCAAATAATTATATGAATGCTCTCCCGCATGGTAACCAAAATTTCGGATCGGTGCGAGTCCGTATTTAGCCCGGTTCTTGTTGATCGTGTCTTTGACCATGAAATTAGTCATCCGGTTCATCAACTTCCATAGGATCGCAGGAGTGATGATCGGGTTGGGTTTGGGAAATGGCAATACGGCGGGGGGAATCTTCTTACCCGGCAAGAATGGGGCGTAAGCGGTACGTATCAAGGGTTTCTTCCAATATTCGGCGATACTTGCGACCGCGAATTCCGAGTTGGTCGACACTAAGATATCATGCTCTCTTAGTAGGGGAATCAATTGATCAAATTGTTTATCGATTACATCCCGCATCCATTTAAGGAATGGCCGGAATTTATGTGAGTTTTGCGCTGCGCTATCGATCATGCCGCCGATATCGTCAAACTGCTGTAATACGTATTTGAATCCGTAGGGTTTAACGGTATCCTCGAATATTTGAGGGAGATTGATGGTCACCTCATGGCCGCGTCTTTCCAATTCGGCCGCTATGGCCAAATAAGGAAGGACGTCGCCTTGTGAGCCTCTGGTTACTAATAGTATTTTCATGCGATGTTTATTTATGGGCTATGAGGGATTTGTTCACCGGATATTCAGTTGATGTAAACGTCCAATATCCAGATTATATTTGGCTTCTATTGTTTGTAATTTCTGCTCATCGATGGCTAGGGGGTGATTCAATCGCTTCGTTTCCCGGTATCCTTTATATACGGAGCAAATCATCTTACGTGGATTGAAAATAACGGATGAAGTGATCCAGCAGCCGTGCGTACACCAACAGTTGGCTCTATACCCATGTCCGATAGCGGCTATTTCCTGTTTCATCGCTTCGCCATTCATCACTTTACTTATATCGCAACCATACTCTTTTATATTCCCGAGCGGCTCCCGTAATTCGCAGGCACGAAAACGTCCGTCGTAGTCGATTACCAAGGTAGTCTCTCCGGCCGTACAATCCATCCCCCAAGGGGTCGGGTGATCTATATTGCTGGCGCGTACATTATACAAGGTACGTATAAGACCGAGATAGAAGAAGCGTGTGATCGGTCTCCTTAAACCAGTGGTATCCGCTACCATCCGCTCTGCGTACGCTGAATAGATAGGGGATATGTCGTCTTGTATTTTGCGTAGCGTTGACTCGGTTAGGATTTTCACGCCATCGTCACGAGTCATGCCTCTGGCGGCCTCAATCGTATGCGTGGAGATATGGAAACGCCCGTATACCCAAGCCATGAAGTCCTCTATCTGGTCTATGTTGTATTTCGTGATAACGGTTGCTATATTCTTTAAGACTTTACCATCGTCTCCGAAATTCTCCTGTATTTTACGCAGGGCTTCTAGCGCCTTATAGAAGTTTCCCGGTACGCCTCTCTGTGTATCATGGGTCGTGCCGAAGCCATCCAAGGAAAGGCTTACGTTAATATTGCAATCCGGACAGTTCTGGCGGAATCGTTTTATCCATTCCACGATCCGGTCTGGTTTTAAGCCGTTCGTAGGGATGTTTACATCTTTAATATGGTTGTTTTTGTAGAACAACTCCAATATTTCCGGTAGATCCTCACGTAGGGTAGGCTCTCCCCCGGATATCCATAATCGGTTGAATTGTCCGGCGGTTTCTGATATCTTCTTGATTTCATCGAACGTGAGGTCGGGTTGCTTCTTATCCATTTCTTGGGCATAGAAGCACATCGCACATTTGGCATTGCATCGGCCTGTTACGAAAAGGAAGATCGACTCGAGTTTTCTTTCCGTGCTCATAGCCCTAAAAGAACTGGTGGTTCGTTTTTTGTCCATTTTATTTTTGTTTTATCATTTGTCTTATCTGGCGCATGATTTTTCCCTTGTGTTTGATCAACACCCGGAGAAGATAACATAAGAAGCCAAATAAAATACTTATTAGCATATACGATGATCTTTAAAGGCAAAGATCGATGATAAAATGACGCTAAACAATCTCTATTTACAGGATTTTGTGATCCATATTTAAAAGGTAGGCCCATAAACAATTAAAGCTTGTCTCCCGACAAGCCCTAACCCAATTTTTTTAACCTTAAATCTAATACTATTATGAAAAAATCACAATGCGAATGTACGAAGTTCTCAACTCTTGTTAAAGGGTGTAATGCTAAATTATGTTTTGCGATATATAACAAAAAATAAAAGAGCGCCTTTCTTTTAGAGAAAGGCGCTCTTCCCATGATATACTAATCAAATATTAGTCTTGTAATTTAGCGCAAATGAACTCACGGTTCAAACGAGCGATGTTACTAACGGAGATGTTCTTCGGACATTCCATCTCGCAAGCGCGTGTGTTTGTACAGTTGCCGAAGCCAAGCTCATCCATCTTAGCAACCATTGCTTTGGCACGGCGAGCAGCCTCGACTTTACCTTGAGGTAACAAAGCCAGCTGGCTAACCTTAGCGGATACGAATAACATAGCGGAACCATTCTTACAAGCGGCAGCACAAGCACCACAACCGATACAAGCGGCGGCATCCATAGCTAAGTCAGCATCCTCCTTTGGGATAGGTATTGCGTTAGCGTCGGGTACACCACCTGTGTTGACAGATGTGAAACCACCGGCTTGGATGATTTTGTCGTAGGCGTAGCGGTCTACCATCAAGTCGCGAATAACAGGGAAACCTGCGGAACGCCACGGTTCGATTGTGATCGTCTCTCCATCGTTGAAACGACGCATATATAGCTGGCAAGTCGTAGCTCCGGTCGCCGGTCCGTGCGGGTGTCCGTTTACATACAATGAACACATGCCACAGATACCCTCGCGGCAGTCGTGATCGAATACGATCGGTTCCTTACCTTCGTTGACCAACTGTTCGTTCAAGATATCCAACATTTCCAAGAAAGAGACACTCTGATTGATCTTCTCAATTTTGTATGTCTCGAACTGTCCTTTCTCCTTCGGACTTCTCTGACGCCAAACCTTAAGTGTTACACTTATATCTTTATCCATGATTCTAATTTTTTCTGAAATTGATGATTATTACTTCTTGTAGTTACGTGTTTGAGGAACAACGAACTCATAGTTCAAATCCTCCTTCAACATGACAGGCTCTTTGTCCTCGCCTTGGTACTCCCAGCAAGATACGTACATGAACTTATCGTCATGACGCAAGGCCTCACCTTCTTCTGTCTGGTGCTCCGTACGGAAGTGACCACCACAAGACTCAGCGCGATCCAAAGCATCGTGTGCCATCAATGTACCGATCTCGATAAAGTCGGCTACACGTAATGCTTTCTCTAACTCTGTATTCAAGCTGTCCGCATTGCCCGGGATGAATACGTTGCTCCAGAACTCTTTCTTCAAGTCTTTCAGCATCTGGATAGCTTCTTGCAAACCTTTTGCGTCGCGTGCCATACCGATATGTTCCCACATGATATGACCTAGTTTGCGGTGGATAGTGTCTACGGTTTCTTTACCTTTGACGTTCATCAAATTTTGGATACGATCCTTGATGGCCTTTTCTGCCTCGACGAACTCCGGCAGATCTGTACTGAAGCGCGGAACTTGGATTTGGTCGGACAAATAGTTCTGGATCGTGTATGGTAATACGAAATAACCATCGGCCAATCCCTGCATCAAAGCGGAAGCACCTAAACGGTTCGCTCCGTGATCGGAGAAGTTAGCCTCACCAATAGCGAACAGGCCCGGAATAGAGGTCATCAACTCATAGTCAACCCACAATCCCCCCATTGAGTAGTGCAATGCCGGGTAGATCATCATCGGAGTCTCGTATGGATTATCGTTCGTGATCTCTTCGTACATGTCGAACAAGTTGCCATATTTCTGTTTAACGACCTCTTTACCTAAACGGTTGATTGCGTCGGAGAAATCCAAAAATACGGCCAAGCCCGTACTGTTCACGCCGAAGCCTGCGTCGCAACGCTCTTTAGCGGCGCGAGAAGCCACGTCACGAGGTACCAAGTTTCCGAATGCCGGATAACGACGCTCCAAATAATAATCACGGTCTGCCTCGGGAATATCTTTACCTTTCTTCGTCCCGGCCTGTAAGGCTTTAGCATCCTCTAGTTTCTTCGGAACCCAGATGCGACCGTCATTCCGTAAGGATTCGGACATCAAAGTCAATTTAGATTGGAAGTCTCCTTTCACCGGTACGCAAGTCGGATGGATCTGAACCATACAAGGATTAGCGAAGTAAGCGCCTTTCTTGTAGCATTGCCATGCGGCGGAACCGTTAGATGCCATAGCATTGGTAGACAAGAAAAACGTATTAACATAACCACCCGTGGCTACAACTACAGCGTGAGCGGCATAACGCTCGACCTTACCTGTAATCAAGTTTCGGGCGATGATCCCGCGAGCACGACCGTCTACCTTAACTACATCCAACATCTCATGGCGAGTATACATCTTAACCTTACCCAAACCGATCTGACGGCTCAACGCTGAGTAAGCACCTAACAAAAGCTGCTGACCCGTCTGGCCACGGGCGTAGAACGTACGAGATACCTGAGCGCCACCGAATGAACGGTTATCCAATAAGCCACCATATTCGCGAGCGAAAGGAACACCTTGAGCCACGCATTGGTCAATGATTGAGTTAGAAACCTCAGCCAAACGATAAACGTTAGCCTCACGAGCACGATAGTCACCTCCCTTGATCGTATCGTAGAACAAACGGTAAACAGAGTCGCCGTCATTCTGGTAGTTCTTAGCAGCATTGATACCTCCTTGAGCTGCGATGGAGTGCGCACGGCGGGGAGAATCTTGGATACAGAAGTTCAATACATTGAATCCCATCTCTGCCAGAGATGCGGCAGCGGAAGCTCCAGCCAAACCTGTACCGACTACGATAACATCCAAACGACGCTTGTTAGCGGGGTTCACCAATTTCTGGTGATTTTTATAATTAGTCCACTTCTCAGCCAACGGGCCTTGAGGTATTTTAGAATTTATTTCAGACATAATGATTTAATTTCAAAAGTTCTTAATTATAAAACCTGTAGCTTGCTATTAAGCACCTACTCCGTTTAAGAAGAAGATGACAGTGATGATTGCGAAAAGTCCGCAAATAACCGTAGCTACGATCTTAGAGATACATTCCCAACGGTTCATCCAGATCGTATTATTCCAACCGATTGTTTGGATAGCGCTCCAGAATCCGTGAGTCAAGTGGAACCACAAAGCCACGTACCAGATCAAATAAAGAACGGTGATCACGACATTACCGTGGAAGTAATAGTTGATGAAAGCGGCTCCATCTTGTGGAGATACCATAGCTGACCCCAATGCCATTTCGTGATGACCGATCAATTCGGCGAACATCATCTTATACCAGAACTGGCTGAAGTGTAATAGCATGAACAGGATGACGATCAAACCCAGAACGAACATGTTCTGAGATGCCCATTCCACGCCTTTCGGACGAGCGTTGATAGCGTAACGGTCGTTACCACGTGCCTTACGGTTTTGCAAGGTAAGAATGATAGCGTACACGAAGTGGATCACAACGCCTGCGGCCAATACGAGAGTGGCTGCCACGGCGTACCAATTAGAGCCCAACAGCGAACAAACCATGTTATAAGCCTCTCCGGAGAAAACGGCCGTCACGTTCATCGACAGGTGGAACAATAAGAACAGAACAAGAAAGAGGCCTGATATACTCATTATCAGCTTCTTCCCGATAGAAGAATTAAGTAACCACATAAGATAGTAATTTAAGTTATTTAATTGTGTTTGGAAATTTCTACTTAAACTATGTAAGTATCACGCAAAGGTATGCTAAATCCATATATCGCGCAAACGATTAAAGAAATATTTCTGCATTAATGGAGAGGTTAGGGCATGTGCCCCGACACATGAAATAGTACGGAAGGAAAAGGCTTCAAATACGTGCGTTAATTTAGTTCAACCAACAGACAGCGATTTATTTAAGGATAGATGGAGTTCCGGGCCTAAAGCGGGATTTGGCTATCTATCCGTTTGCGTTTTCGAGTAAACCTACTATATTTGCCGGAAAGAATATCTAGATGAGGAAGTCCCTTTTATTGTGGTTGGTTGGGTTGATGTTGGTGCCTTCTGTGATGGCTGAGCGGAAAAAGGTTGGCTTGGTATTAGGAGGCGGTGGAGCGAAAGGTGTCGCTCATATCGGGGTGTTGAAGGTGCTGGAGGAGGCAGGTATCCCGATCGACTATATTGCCGGCACCAGTATGGGGGCGATCGTGGGTGGTTTGTATTCCATCGGGTATGACGCGGCGGAGATTGACAGCATGGTGCGGTTGCAAGATTGGAGCATGTTGCTAAGTGACCGTGTGAAACGTAGTAACCTCACTTTCCCGGAGAAAGAGAACTCCGAGCGGTATGTCTTCTCCCTCCCTTTTGGCCGGAACAAGAAAGACCGGGTGATACAGGGGATGATTAAGGGACAAAACCTGCAAAACCTTTTCTCTGACCTGACGATCGGCCATCATGATTCCGTGGATTTTAACCAATTGAACATACCTTTCGCTTGTGTAGCCTTAAATGTCGTGGATGGGGAAGAATATGTATTCCATCAGGGTAGTCTTCCTCTGGCGATGCGCGCCAGTATGGCGATCCCTGCTGTTTTCGCTCCGGTGCGTTTGGATAGTATGGTACTGGTGGATGGGGGCATCAAGAATAATTACCCCGCGGACGTGGCCCGGGATATGGGGGCAGATATTATCATCGGCGTGGATCTCGGTACCAGTGATCTCAAGCAATTGGAGAAGATCAATACCCCTTGGGATATCATCGGACAGATCATTGCTTTGCATGGCTATGAGAAATATGGCCCGAACAAGGAACGGACGGATTTGCTGTTTCGCCCGAATACGGAACCGTATAATTCCGCCAGTTTTAGTGAGACGGCGTTGGACACGCTGATTAACCGGGGAGAACAGGTCGCCCGTAAGCAATGGAACGAGATCTTGGCCTTGAAAGAGAAGATTGGCTTGACGGATGGTTCGGAGATATATGCGTCAAGACAGGCCCATTCTTATCCGGTTGCGGATACGGATACATTCTATATCCATCGGATCTTGTTTGAGGGTGTTGACCCGCGTGACGAGCGATGGCTGTCGCAAATCAGCGGTTTGAGAGAGAACAGCCTGATCACCGTAAAGAAGTTGCGGAAGGCTATGTCGATCGTAGTGGGGACGAATCTCTACTCGAATGTCAGTTATAAATTGGTGGGGGAGAAACAGGAGGATTTGGTGCTTACGGTGCAAGAGAAATCCAGCAGCGCGATCAACGTTGGACTGAACTTCAATAGCGAGGATATCGTGGCCTTGTTGCTGAACGCGACCTTTGATAACCGTGCCCGGTATCATTCCAAATTCTCCGTGACCGGAAGGATCGGAAAGCGTATGTATGGCAGGGTGGATTATGCGATAGAACGGAATCCCTTGCGTAACATCAACTTGTCTTATATGTTCACGTATAATGATCTCGACGTGTACAATCGGGGGAATAAGATCCTGAACACGACGTACCGCCATCATTTTGTGGAATTGGGTTACTCGGATATGAATTGGCTGAACTTTAAGTTGAAACTGGGGGCCAGGTATGAGTATTTTGATTACAACTCTTTTCTTTATACGGATGACAACCATGATTATCAAGTGAAGCCGGAAGGCTTTATCAGTTACTTCGCCCAAGCGCATCTGGAGACGCTGGATCGCAGCTATTTCCCGAGCAGGGGCGTCTCCTTGCAGGCGGATTATTCCATCTATACGGATAATTTCGTGACCTATAAGGGACATACTTTCTTCTCCGCCTTGAAGCTGAGTTTCTTATCCGTATTGCCTTTGACTTCTCACCTGAGTTTATTACCTTCCATAGACGGTCGTGTGCTTATCGGGAAAGATCCCGCCTATCCGTTCTTAAATGCCGTCGGTGGCGATATGCCGGAAAGATACCTTCCCCAGCAGTTACCGTTCGCGGGGATCAACCGAATGGAGATATTCGATAATTCCGTGGCGATCGTTCGCTTGAACTTGCGTCAGCGTATCGGGCAGCGGCACTATATTTCGTTGATAGCCAACTATGCGATCCATGAGGATAATTTCTTCGACCTGTTCAAGGGAGAAAGTGTATGGGGAGGCAGCATCGGTTATGCTTACAATAGTATGCTCGGCCCGATGAATACGAACTTCGGATTGTCGAACCGGAATAATAACCTGCAATTTTATCTGAATCTGGGTTACAGTTTCTGATATTTCTTACCTTTGCAAGGATTAAAAAATGGAAAGTTATGAATGAGCGGATCATAGAGTTCTTGACAGAGCTGAGGAGCCATAACAACCGGGAATGGTTCCAAGAGAATAAAAATCGTTACGACGCGCTACGTAGGGCTTTTATCGATGAGGTACAGGATCTAATCGGTCGTATCTCCTTGTTCGATCCCGAGGTAGCCGGGTTGGAGGCGAAAGATTGTTTGTTCCGGATATACAGGGATATCCGTTTCTCTCCGGACAAGACTCCCTATAAATGTCATTTCGCCGCTTACATTTCCCAAGGGGGGCGTGCCAGCGAACGGGGTGGTTATTATATCCATCTGGAGCCGGAGGGTTGCTTGCTTTCCGGTGGCGTGTGGTGCCCGCCGCCTGCGCTATTGAAGAGACTCCGTCAGGATATATACGATCATATCGAGGAATTTACGGCCATTATCGAGGAACCCGCATTTAAAAAAACATTCCCGGTGCTAGTTGGAGAGACGCTGAAACGTATGCCCGCCGGCTATCCAATGGATTCCCCTTACGGCTATATCGTGAAGCATAAGGATTTCAGCGTGATGTCTTATAAGCCAGACAGCTTCTTTTACGCTACGGATTGGATGGACAAGGCGGTGGATGACTTTAAGTTGTTATTGCCGTTCAACCGTTTCTTGAACTATACGGTGGATGAATATCTGGGGAGGGTTTAAAACCTCCCGGCTTTATTCTCGGGCATAAATCCACTTGTCAACGGTATTCTGGCTTTTATACCATTGTACATGCTCGCTACCTCCACTTACCCATTTCAATATATCCGGATAGGCATCACCGATAAAAACTTGTTCCACCGGGTATTTGAAATCGCCCGGTATCATTAAGGCCCATACGCAATTGTCATTTGAGTAAGAGCGGTATTTGACACCTTTTGGGGTATAGCTATAATCGCGTTGATGGATTTCCGTGCGTAAGACGTCGCCTTCCCGCTTTAGTACGGTGGTGAAAAGATCGATGTCATCAATGGTCAAATCTTTTACGGCACCGGCAGCGAACGAAAAGGTGATCAAACGTTCTTGCGTTCCCCTATAGGGAAGGTCGTTATCGGTATTGATCATTTCATGAAAAAAGAATAATCCATGTATGTCATCCGATAGGACATAAATCGGAGTCTCGGTTTCTGTTTCCGGAGTCGTTCTCCAGCCATTTAACTCGGCTTCCCGGATCTCCTCGGGAGTCATGCCGGGGAAATGGATGAACGCTCCGGACCGCTTGCTCCCGCCTAGCGCGCGGAACGTCAGTTTTATATTGGCGGATTGTACGTAATCCTCTTTCATGGAAGTCTCCAGCTGCACTTTTATCACGACATCGTTAAAATCATAATCTCCATAATAGGGGAAAGAGTCCTCTACGATAAACGTGTAGGTGGAAGATACGCTTCGTGTCGGGGTGCGGCTGACCGGAGTGGCGGTTGTTTCCCGCGATACGGCCAGCGAGTCGAAAGCGCAGACATTGTCGTTACCCGGTGTCAGGGCGACAGGAGCGGTAGCCCGATAGCCGGTAGGGGTCGTCAATTGTACGTAGACTTGGCCCGGCTCTCCCTTGGGATAGATGATCTTCTTATCGAAAAGTGTTTTCTTTGAGCAGACCCCGGTGGCGAGAAGATTCGCCTCCGGATCTTCCGGGCTTTTATCAAATACCTCCACCAGATAATTATAGGCGCCATCATAAGGGTCGAAAGACCGTACGGTAAGGCGAGATGTTTGTATCATCGACCAATCGAAATCGGAGGCGACCGTTACCTTTGAGAATGGATTAGGACCTTCTCCCGGGATCTTATCGGAAGGATCATATACATCCTTCGTACACCCCGCGAATAGGATCAAAAGAAAGGATGTGATAAACAGTTTCATGATTTGTCGCATGTCAAGAATTCAATTTGCGTTCCACCATCGCGAAGGTAAGAATATATTTTTATTTTATTAAAAAAGCGCTGGCTAAAGTTCTCTTTTGAAAGTTGCGCCCGGCCGGCGGTAAATAATAGGTATTTAAAAATCAGGGAAACTTACGATTTGGTTTACAATATGGCAACAAATAAGGGAAAATCGGAGAATGTGAAGGCTCTAAATGTGTTAAATATTGTGATATCGCTAACGATTTATCAATTTTATTTTGGCGGTTATCGGGAAACTTTCTTACTTCGTGGTACGAGATGACAGTAACCTTATAAATCAAAATAGTATGAAAACATTAGTTCGGAGTAAAAGCATTCTTACGCTTGTTTTTATGTTCATGTGTAGTTTAGCGGTGAGCGCGGTGTCTCCCAAGGATTATCTGTATGATACGAAAGAGGAGAATGGCAAGATTGTCTCTAAAGTGGTGTTCTTGCAGGAGAACGGGCTGTTGAGCAAACAGGTAAGATATGAGTTCCAATACAACGAGAACGGCAAGGTTTCCGAGAAGAAAGCGTTCCGTTGGGATCGGGCGAACGATGAGTGGGTCCCGTTCTATCAGATCACTTATCAATATGATGATCAAAGTGGAGAGATAAAGACCAGTTACGGCATGTGGGACAAGAAGAAGAAAGACTTTAGCCTGAATGTCCAGAACATGGTTATCCCGAGTGTCAATTACGAAGAAATTTTCTCATAATACATACTTAAACAAAGATTTTCATAGGCAAATAGGGAAAAGGGGCGATGGGGTATCGCTCCTTTTCTCGCTATTATGGGTCCGGTAAGGGGCATGGCCCCCGGGCTCCACGGGGTTTTTGCCCCCGGCGAGCCCGGCCGTATCCGCCTGCCCGATTCCTATCAGATGATTTTCTCCAGATCTTTCAGGTTGTTCGCCACCTCCTCGTCCGTCACCTCATGGTTCGTCAGGTCACCGGCCAGATATTGGTCGTAGGCGGCCATATCGATCAAGCCGTGGCCGGATAAGTTGAACAAGATCGTGCGAGGTTTACCCTCGATCTTGGCCTGCTCTGCTTCCCGGATCGCCGCGGCGATCGCGTGAGACGATTCCGGGGCCGGTATGATCCCTTCCGCTTGTGCGAATAAGGTGGCGGCCTTGAAGGTATCCAATTGTTCGATATCCACGGCGCTCATCAACTTGTCTTTCATCAACTGGCTGACGATGGAGCCGGCGCCATGATAACGCAAGCCTCCCGCGTGGATATTCGCCGGAGAGAAGTTATGCCCCAGCGTAAACATCGGGATCAGCGGAGTATAGCCGGCCTCATCGCCGAAGTCGTATTGGAATTGCCCTCTCGTGAGTTTCGGGCAAGATGCCGGCTCCGCCGCGATGACCCGGATATCCCTGCCTTCCGTCAGTTTATGGCGCAGGAATGGGAACGTGATACCGGAGAAGTTGGAACCGCCGCCGAAACAGCCGATGATGACATCGGGATACTCTCCCGCCATCTCCATTTGTTTCTCGGCTTCCAGGCCGATGACGGTCTGATGCAGCATGACGTGGTTCAATACGCTGCCCAACGTGTATTTGCAGTTCGGTGTCTGCATGGCCAGCTCTACCGCCTCGGAGATGGCGGTGCCCAGGCTGCCTTGATAATTGGGATGGTCTGTCAGGATCTTGCGTCCGGCTTTCGTGCTCATGCTCGGGGAGGCGATCACTTGCGCTCCGAAAGTCTGCATGATCGAGCGGCGGTAGGGTTTCTGGTGGTAACTGACCTTTACCATGTAGACGGCAAGCTCCAGGCCGAAAGCCTTTGCCGCGTAGGAGAGCGCGGCGCCCCATTGCCCGGCGCCTGTCTCGGTTGTGATATTTGTCGTGCCCTCTTGCTTGCAGTAATAGGCCTGAGCCAGGGCCGAGTTCAGCTTATGTGAACCGATCGGGCTTACGCTCTCGTTCTTGAAATAGATATGAGCGGGCGTATCCAGCGCTTTCTCCAACCCGGTGGCACGGACCAGCGGGGTCGGCCGCCATACCTTGTAGAGCTCGCGTACCTCGTCGGGGATCTCGATCCACGCGTCTGTCGTGTTCATTTCCTGATGCGAGACGCCTTTCGAGAACAGGGGATACAGATCTTCCTCCTTCAGGGGTTGTTTGGTTTGCGGGTTCAAGATAGGCAGCGGTTTGCTCTTCATGTCCGCCACGATATTATACCATGCCGTTGGTATATCTTTTTCTTCTAGCAAAAACTTTTTAGTACTCATTTCCTTTATCTGGTTTTACAATGTCAATTTGATTGGCTCTTTAAGGCTTACAATTTGGAAGCAAAGGAACAAAATAATATTCGTTTCCTCAAATGGAATCCCCAAAAATGTATACATTCGCGGCTCGCAAGGTAAGAAAACTAACAACTGAATTACAATGAGACGGATTACCCTGTCGCTCGTGGGGATGCTAGCCTTATTTTCTACGACAGCGCAAAAGAAAAACTTCACTTACGAATTCTACGGGCAGGTACGCGGAGACCTGTTCTACAATTCCCGCGCGAACGCCGAGATCGTGGATGGTTTGTTCCACCTGTATCCGAAAGACGTGGCGCCGGACGCGGATGGCAAGGACTTGAACGCGAGTCCGAACGGTAGTTTCTACCTGCTTTATTCCCGTTTGGGGATTGACGTGCGAGGGCCGGAGGTCGGTTCGGCCAAGACCTCCTTGAAACTGGAGGGCGATTTCCGGGGCTCGGGTAGCGACTGGGCGGTGCTTCGCGTCCGCCATGCCTACGTGAATCTGGATTGGGGCAAGTCCGCAGTCTTGATCGGACAGACGTGGCATCCGCTATTCGGCGAGGTCTTCCCGCAGCTGCTAAATCTTTCTACGGGCGCCCCGTTCCAGCCCTTTAATCGCAGCCCGCAAATCCGTTATCGTTACGCGAGCAACAGCTGGCAACTGACCGGGTCGGTCCTGTGGCAGTTGCAATATCTATCGGCCGGGCCGAATGGGAAAAGCGAGGAATATATCAAGAACAGTTGCGTACCGGAGGTCTATCTCGGGGTGGATTACAAGAAACCCGGTTGGCAGGTAGGAGCCGGTATGGAAATCTTGTCGTTGGTGCCGAGAACGCGGAGCGAGATGGATGGGAAGACCTATAAAGTCAGCGAGCGGGTTACTTCCGTATCCGGCGAGGCGCATGCGAGATACCAAGACGCGAATTGGTTGGTGATGGCGAAAACCTTGCTGGCCTCCAACCTGACGCAGGCCTGCATGTTGGGCGGTTACGGCGTCACCTCGATCGACCCGCGTACCGGCGAGCAGGAATACGCGCCATACCTCTTCTCGACTTCTTGGTTGAATATCGTGTACGGCAAGAAATGGAAACCGGGTTTGTTCCTGGGCTATTTGAAGAACCTGGGCGCGAGCGAGGCGCTGGTAGGTGAGACCTATGGCGTAGGCCTGGACGTAGATCAGGTATTTACGGCTAACCTGCAACTTTCGTACAACCTCCCGCACTGGAAACTGGGTGTCGAATACAGCCCCTCCATCGCTTGGTACGGTAACGTAGACTTGCAGGATGGCGGACGGATCCACGACACGCACTCGGTAACCAACCATCGTGTATTGGGCGTGTTGATTTATAGCTTTTAATGGGTTCACAGGGTTGCCAATACCGCCCGAGGAACATTCTGCTTCTGTCCTTTTTAAGTCCTTGGCTTGCTCCTTGGATGATGTCGCAGTATCTCTTCGCGAAGGAATTCCCGGTCGATATGTGTATAGATCTCGGTGGTGGTGATTTTCTCATGCCCCAGCATCTCTTGGATGGCTCGTAAGTTGGCGCCGCCTTCCAGCAAGTGGGTGGCGAAAGAATGGCGGAAGGTATGGGGGCTTACGTTCTTATGGATACCGGCGGCCTCCGCCTGTTGCTTGATGATGTGAAATACCATGATACGGGAGAGGGCCGTCCCTCGCCGACTTAGGAATAGAATATCCTCGAAGCCTTTTTTAACCGTGATCGAATTCCGGTCATAGAGATAGTTCTTGATTTCCCGTAAAGCGATCTCGGAGATAGGGACAAGCCGCTGTTTGCTTCCCTTGCCCTCTACCCGGATGAAACCTTCCTTGGGATAGATATCCGAATAACGCAGGCCGGTAAGCTCCGATACGCGCAGTCCGCAGCTATATAAGACTTCCAGCATCGCGCGGTTGCGCTGTCCTTCGGGAAGCGTGAGGTCTATCGTATCGAGAATGCTGTTTATCTCGTTGACGGTGAGAACCTCCGGTAGCTTCAGCCCGATCTTGGGAGATTCTAACAATTCGGTCGGATCATTTGTTATATAATTGTCAAGCAATAAGAAACGATAGAACGATTTGATTCCCGAGATGATGCGTGCTTGCGATCGGGGATGGATACCGATGTCTCGTAATTGGGCGATGAATTGCTGCAGGTCGTCGTAGGTGATCTCCTTAACGTCCTTTTTCTCATCCTCCGCGAAACGCAGCAATTTGTCAAGATCTGTCAAATAGGCGTCGATCGAGTTGCCTGAGAGCGATTTCTCCAGCCGTAAATAGGTCTTATATCGGTTGATTATGTCTTTTCCTTGTCGCATTGTCAGTATGTCGTTATGAATGTGTCAAATAAAATCCTTACCTTTGCCGAGTGATTCCGGCCTCGACGGGGGTGGTACAAAGGTAATAAACTTAGAATAAGAATGAAGAAGATTCAGATCATCAATGGCCCCAATTTGAATCTGTTGGGCAAGCGAGAGCCGACAGTATACGGAAATGCCTCGTTCGAGGGCTATTTGAGTGGGTTACGTGCCCGCTTCCCTCAGTGTGAGATATCTTATTATCAAAGTAACGTGGAAGGTGAGATGATTAACAAGATCCATGAGGTGGGTTTTGAGTATGACGGTATCGTGTTGAATGCCGGCGCCTATACCCATACCTCCATAGCGTTGCGCGATGCTATCAAGGCGGTTGCTACGCCGGTGGTGGAGGTGCATATCTCGAATGTGCATGCCCGTGAATCGTTTCGCCATGTATCGATGCTATCGGCGGCATGCCGGGGAGTGATTCTCGGGTTTGGGCTGGATTCGTATCGATTGGCGATCGAATCGTTTATGTGATAGAAGGTTTAGCAGGTTATCAAATAGAATTAATGATTAGGTTATAATAATTTAAGGTATATGTTAAAGCATACGAAGATTGTTGCTACAATTTCCGACCAGCGCTGCGACGTCGCGTTCATCGAGGCGTTATATAAAGCGGGAATGAACGTGGTGCGCCTGAATACGGCTCACATGATGGAAGAGGGGTTGACCCGTGTGGTAAATAACGTCCGTACCGTATCCGACCGTATCGGTATCTTGATGGATACGAAAGGACCGGAAGTACGTACCACGACAACAATAAACAAGGAGCCGATCCTTTTCAAGACAGGAGAGATCGTGAAGGTAATTGGTAATCCCGATCAAGAAACCTCGCGCGATTGTATTTGTGTGTCATATAAGAATTTCGTGAACGACTTGGTGGTTGGCAGCGATATCCTGATCGATGACGGTGATCTGGAAATGAGGGTTACCGGGAAATCCGGCGACTGCTTGCTCTGCGAGATCCAGAACGACGCTACGCTAGGTAGCCGCAAGAGCGTGAATGTGCCGGGCGTACGTATCAATCTGCCTTCATTAACGGAGAGAGACCGTGATAATATCCGTTGGGCGATCAAGCACGATCTTGATTTTATCGCTCACTCATTTGTTCGCAACAAACAGGACGTATTGGATATTCAACGTATCTTGGACGAATATAACAGCCCGGTCAAGATTATCGCTAAGATCGAGAATCAAGAGGGCGTGGATAATATCGACGAGATCTTGGAAGTGGCCTATGGTGTCATGATCGCCCGTGGAGACCTGGGTATCGAGGTCCCGGCCGAGAAGATACCGGGTATTCAGCGCATGTTAATCCGTAAGTGCGTGGAGATGAAGAAGCCGGTTATCGTGGCTACGCAAATGCTTCATTCCATGATTAACAATCCTCGTCCTACCCGTGCAGAGGTTACGGATATCGCCAACGCTATCTATTACCGTACGGATGCCTTGATGTTAAGCGGTGAGACGGCTTATGGAAAATATCCGGTCGAGGCGGTACAGACCATGACGAAAGTGGCTTGTGAGGCCGAGAAGACCAAGCTTTCCGCGAATGATATCCGTGTACCGATCGAGGGAAATGATTTAGACGTGACCTCTTTCCTGGCGAAACAAGCCGTTAAGTCCTCTTCCAAATTGCATGTGAAGGCGATTATCACAGATAGTTACACCGGTCGTACGGCACGTTATCTGGCCGCTTTCCGCGGAACCTCTACCGTGTTTGCTATCTGCTATAATCCTCGTGTGATGCGTATGTTGGGCCTTTCCTATGGCGTATGGGCGGTTCATCAACCGTACAACGACAGCCGTAGGGGATATTTTTATGACGCGCTGAATCAGTTGATTCATGGCGGACGTATCACTTGTAACGATATGGTAGCCTATTTGAGCGGTAGCTTCGGCGAAGGTGGTGGTACCAGCTTTTTAGAGATTAATAACGTAGGAAAGGTGCTGGATGCAGGCTCGCGATACCAGTTGCCTACCTTTAAAGAGTAAAAGGCATGTTCACAGGCGAGATAGATGCGTATATTCTCTCTCATATAGACGAAGAAGGAGATTTGCTGTCGGCGTTGAATCGCGATGCCAATGTAAACCTTCTCCGTCCGCGAATGCTATCCGGGCATTTGCAGGGTAGGATATTGAAGATGTTTTGCCGGATGATCCGTCCGAGAAGAGTCTTGGAGATCGGGACGTATACGTCTTATGCCACTTTGTGCATGGCGGAAGGCATGGACGAGGGGGCGTTGATCCATACGATCGAGATCAATGACGAGATGGAGGATTTTATCATGAAATATCTTTCCCGTTCGCCGCATAAGGACAAGATAAAAGTCCATTTCGGGGATGCGATGGAGATTATTCCCCGTTTGGATGAGATGTTCGATATGGTTTTTATCGATGCCGACAAACGTCTGTATTCCGAGTATTATGATTTGGTATTCCCTATGATCCGCCCGGGCGGCTTGATTCTCGCGGATAATACGCTTTGGGACGGTAAAGTGGTAGAAGAAGTGCATCCTTCCGATAAACAAACGAAGGGAATACTGTTTTTTAATGAAAAGATCAAGCAAGACGATCGGGTAGAGAAGGTGATCCTCCCTTTACGCGACGGTTTGACGATGGTTTGGAAAAAGTAAATGATAAAGCGTATGGAAAGTACTAGATTACAAAAGATCGAACGCCTTCTTCAGAAGGAGTTGAGTGATATATTTCAGAAGCAGACGCAAGGGATGCCTGGTGTATTGATCTCTGTCAGCGTGGTTCGTGTAAGTCCGGATTTAAGTGTGGCAAAAGCCTATTTAAGCATCTTCCCGTCAGGGAAATCGCAAGGGCTATTGGAGGCTATACGGAGTAATACGAAAGCGATCCGTTTCGATTTGGGGCAACGCATCCGTTTGCAAGTTCGCAAGATTCCGGAATTGAGCTTCTTTATAGACGATTCATTGGATTATATCGAGAATATCGACAAGCTTTTGCATAAGTAATCAAGAGGAGCCTTGAATCTTCCGTTCTATATAGCCCAGCGATATCTCTTTTCGAGGAAGTCGCACAATGCCATAAATATCATATCGATGGTATCGGTATGCGGGGTTGTTGTCGCCACGATCGCCTTGGTATGCGCCCTGTCGGTCTATAATGGTTTCAACGACTTGGTCTCTTCGCTCTTCAGCAATTTTGATCCGCAGTTGAAAATCAGGCCCCGGAAAGGGAAGGTTTTCGATCCGACCTCGGAAGAGATACGAAAGGTGCGGGAATTGCCCGGCATTGTTTGTTTTAGTGAGGTGTTGCAAGACAATGCTTTGGTTCGTTATCGGGATCGTCAGGGTGTCGCCACCTTGAAAGGGGTAGACGATCAATATGAGAAACTGGCGCAGATCGATAGTATCTTGATCGATGGAAAGTTCCTTCTGAATGACGAGGTGGCGAATTATGCGAATATGGGGATCGGATTGGCTTTGTCCCTAGGTATAAACGCGGGCTTTGTCTCTCCACTGGAGATCTACGCCCCGAAGCGGGAGGAGAAGGTGAACATGGCGAATCCGGCTTCTTCCTTTAATTTGGAGTATGCTTATATCGGCGCTGTTTTTCGAACGGACCAACAGGTTTACGATGATTCATATATGATCGTGCCTTTGTCGTTGGCCCGTTCTTTATTTAATTATGATAAAGAAGTGACGGCGGTAGAATTGAAGGTGAAAGATGGCGGGGATATCGCTTCGGTAAAGAAAGAGGTTCAACGAATCCTGGGTGATCGATATATCGTGCAAGACCGTTTTGAGCAGCAGGAGGCTTCTTTCAAGATGATGCAAGTCGAGAAATGGATGACCTTCTTGATTCTTTCTTTTATATTGGCGATCGCCTTATTCAACGTGGTGGGCTCTTTATCCATGTTGATGATCGAGAAACAGGAGGATGTAAGTACGCTGCGTAATATGGGGGCTGATGACAGTCTGATCCGTCGGATTTTCTTGTTTGAAGGTTGGATGATCTCCGGTTTTGGAGCTTTGATTGGAGTCTTGATCGGAGTTGTGCTTTGCTTGTTACAACAAGAGTTTGGCTTTATAAAGCTAGGGGAAGCCGCCGGTGCGTTTGTTATAGAGGCTTATCCGGTACGTGTAGTCCCAACCGATATAATTACGATCTTTGTAACGGTGTTGGCGATAGGCTTTTTGGCAGCGTGGTATCCTGTGCGATATCTTGCTAAGGAATTGAAAATTGAGAATTGAGAGTGAATACCGCTTGCCGATAATTCTCAATTCTCAATTTTTAATCAGTTGTATTCTTTTCCGTATTTAATCTTAGCGTCGGCTACGAATTGTTTGATACGTTGTTCGTCATCTTTCTTACAAATCAATAACACGTTTCCAGACTCGGCTACGATGCAATCTTTTAGCCCTTGGATAACAGCCAAGCGTTTCGGGTTATTCAATGCGATCACGTTGCCGGAGCATTCGTATAGCATTGCCTCGTTATTTTTCAATACGGCGTTCTCATTCTCGTCTTTATTCGCCAGGTCGAACAAAGATCCCCAGCTGCCGAGGTCGGCCCAACCGAAATCAGCGCATAGCATATATACGTTGTGCGCTTTTTCCATGATACCGTAGTCAATGGATATATTTAGGCAATAGGGGAAATTCTCTTGAATGAACGTTTTTTCTTCCGGGGTATTAAATTTATCCTTACCCAGATCGAAACGGCTGCTGATATCCGGGAGATATTTAGAGAACGCTTCCAAGATCGTATTCACGTTCCAGACGAACAAGCCGGAATTCCAGAAGAATTCTCCACTTTCCATAAACACCTTTGCCAACTCGAGGTTTGGTTTTTCCGTAAAGGTCTTCACCTTGGTGAAATCATCTACTACCGTGTCACTGCTTTGAATATATCCGTATCCTGTCTCTGGGCGGCTAGGCTTGATACCCAAGGTGACCAACGCACGGTTTCTTTTCACGAAATCCAACGCCTTTTGAACGTCCCTCAAGAAAATATCCTCTTTTAAGATCAGATGGTCGGAAGGGGCTACGACAATATTCGCTTCCGGATTGCATGCCTTAATATGATAAGCCGCATAAGCGATACAAGGAGCTGTATTGCGGCGAGCCGGTTCCAAAAGGATTTGTCTTTCCGCTAATTCGGGCAACTGCTTCTTGATTAAGTCTGCGTAAGATTCGTTGGTAACGATGTATATATTTTCAGTAGGGATGATTTTTGCGAAGCGATCAAATGTCATTTGCAGTAAAGACCGTCCGCTCCCAAAAAAATCAAGGAATTGCTTTGGGTAACTTTCTCTACTGAAAGGCCAGAAACGACTACCGATTCCGCCTCCCATGATGACGCAATAGTTATCTTTCATGATATTGGCTGTTATTATGATTATACGTTCACAAATGTAACGAAATAATCTTTCTATGCGAAACAAACCTATATATATTCCCTCCGTGGGAAAAATATTTGAAAATTTTCATCCAAACGCTTGCAGGTTTAAAAAGAAACTGTACCTTTGCAACGCATTTGAGGGGCAAACCTGCGGTTAAAGCTGGAAAGGTTGTTCAAAAAATGCCCAGATGGCGGAATTGGTAGACGCGCTGGTCTCAAACACCAGTGGATTCACTTCCATGCCGGTTCGATCCCGGCTCTGGGTACGCAGAAATCGCTAATAGTCAGATATTTAGACTGTTGGCGATTTTCGTCTCTCGGCATACTGCACCCGGGCAGAGCCAAATGTAAGGACACGGATGTGCGGGAGAAACCGATTCCAATGCCACACTTCGCAAGGGAAAATACCACACTTCGCAAGGGAAAATGCCTCACTTCACAGGGGAAAATGCCTCACTCGGGGAAGGCTGAAGTGTGGCATTTCCGGAGGCCAAACTGCATGGATGGAACAACCGCCCTTTCATGCCTTACCGTTCATACCGTCCTATAAAAATCGCTACATGGATGTGCTTGCCGAGTTTTACGTTCATCCTTTCATGACTGTTTGGAAGTGCTGATAAATAATCGTTTACGGATGAACGTACATTGGCATTCCCTCCTTTCAGATATCCTTTCAGACGTTTTTCATTTACGCGAAAAGGAGCGATGAAGGGATGAAAGAGGATTGGGAATTATGAATTTTGAATTATGAGTCGTCAAATGCCGGGCGTCGAGCCGTCATAAACCTCTACATTGTGTTGCTAAAGCGCCACTTTAGCGAGCTAAAGAGGTCTATACTGTCGGAAGAAAATTGCATTTTTACTTGACAACGGCTTTTTGATGTCGTATATTTGTAGAAGCGTGTGCAGAAAACTCAAATCTTGAATGACTATGATAAACAATCCCTTTCTTTCCACCGTAAAACGGATGTTTGGCCGGCGCAGCCGGACGTATGCCTCTGCCTCTTGTTCCACCCCGAAGACCGAGGGCGAGGAACTCTTTGCCCCTGCGCTGGTCAAGATACAACGCATCTGCGCGTTCATACCCGGCAGCCGCTTCTGCATCGATGTGGAAGAGGGGCGCATGGTCATTGCCGTGGCGTGGACTCCACGCACCAATGAAAGCAAACACTTTGGGAAACACCGCTTCGTGATAGACGCCACGGGCGGACATGAGACGAATGCGGGCGGACATGAAGCGGACGCAGGTGTCACCGCCCTTGCAGGGAAACGTGCGGTGACGGGTGGCAAGCCGGTACGCCGGGAAGAAGCCACCGAATCCCCCTCCAAGATAACGGGGCTGGTTCGCCGTGTAACAGACTACCTGACAAGCCGATACCTCTTCCGCTTCAACGTGTTGACCGAGCAGACGGAGTATATGGAACGGGCAACATGCACGGAACAGGCGGAAGAATCCGCCTCCCACCTTACTTGTATATACAGGAAAGTGGATAAGCGAGCCCTCAACGCCCTCTCCCTCGATGCCCTTGAGGCCGGCGTGGAGTGCTGGGACCGCGACGTGCAGCGCTTTGTCCACTCCAAGCGCATTACCGCCTACCACCCCTTTACCGATTATATGGAGCACCTTCCCGGGTGGGACGGGAAAGACCGCGTGACGGAACTCGCCGCCCGTGTCAGCGACAATCCCGTGTGGCTGCAGGGCTTCCACCGCTGGATGCTCGGTGTCGCCGCCCAATGGATGGAGCACGGTACGGGACTCCGTGCCAACAGCGTGGCTCCTTTGATAGTCAGCAACGAACAGGGTTGGGGCAAATCCACCTTCTGCCGCTCCCTGATGCCCAATGAACTGGCGGATTACTACACGGACAGCTTCGACCTCAACGCCCCTTCCGCTTGCGAACAGAAATTGGCTGCGTTCGGCCTTATCAACATGGACGAGTTCGACCGCCTGCCCGCCTCGAAGATGCCCCTGTTGAAAAACCTGATGCAGATGTCCGCCCTCAATATCCGCAAGGCGTACCGCCAAAGCCACGAGCCGTTGCGCCGCATCGCCTCCTTCATCGGCACGAGCAATCTGGAGACGTTGCTGGCGGATCGCACCGGCTCGCGCCGCTTCCTCTGCGTGAAATTGGAGCACCCCATCGACTGTGCCGCTCCCATCGACCACGCACAGATTTACGCCCAACTCAAGGAGGAGCTGCTGCAAGGCGAGCGCCACTGGTTCAGCAAGGAAGAGGAGGCCGCCATCCGGCGCAACAACTCCCTATTCTACAAGCACGTCCCCGAGGAGGAGCTGTTCGGCAGTGTCTTCCGTTTCGCTACGGCGGACGACAAGGAGGAGGACGTACGGACGCTCAACGCCGCCCAAATATTCGAGGCGATGAAACAGGCGCATCCAGCCGCCATGCGCGGGTTGACGGCTTACAGCCTCAGCCGTGTGCTGCCGCAACTCGGCGAGCGCATCCATACGATGAAAGGGAATGTGTACCGGGTGGTGGAAGTGTGATCTTTCCAAAAAGATGATTTAGGGTGACGCAATGACGAAGTCAGGAAATATCACGATGAAGAATAGGTTATTCCCCAACCACCTCTTCCTTTAAGATACTGTACACGTTAATATCCGCATATTCGCCCGAAGCCAACAGTTGCCCGGCGCGTTCCGTACCCTCATGTTTAAAGCCGAGTCTTTGGGGTATGCGGTTGCTTGCCACGTTGCCCACGGCGCAACGTATCTGTATGCGCCGGATGTCACGTTCCTTCACCGCCCATCGGCACAGCAGCCTCACGCTTTCCGTCACGATGCCCCGGTGCTGATACTCCGGCAACAGCCAGTAACCCGGAATAAATCCTTCCCTTCGGCTGCGTCCGACTGTCGGGCCGTCCGGATGGTCATGCCGTCTTTCATCGCATATTTCAGATACACCATGTCTTTCAGCCGGATGCCGTCTTCGATGATGGGGTGGTCGTAGTGGTCCGTGAAGAAGTTTTCGACACGGTGGGAATAGGTAAAGCCGCAATGCAGGTAAAACCCGACGGTAGAAGGGACATCGCCCGTGCCCACGAGCATCCGCTCATATCTTTCGGAATAATGGCTGATCAGCCGGCGGAGTCGTTACATGTATGATGCGGGCATTTTCCATGTTATCCTATTTACAGTTTATTAATCCCTTTCTATGCCGTAAGCCAACCGTAACCTTGGACTGCCATGTCGATGAAGTGATTCATCAGCAGGTTTGTTTTGGATACAAAGACTTCCCGATCGTATGATTCAGGCAGGTCGTTATCCAGGGAGACTTTGATGATAGTCATCACCTTCTGTCTGGGCTGCTCGTCTTTGTACCAGTCCACAACCATTACCTTGTTCTTCTCCTCGGAGAGTTTCTTATATAGGTTCTTCGCTGCTAATTTCACCTTTTGCTCTTCTTTCTGCGTCAGTTTACGATCCTTGATAAGCAGGTCGAAGATTTCAAGTTCTTCTTCCGCCAAGTCCATCTCGGTGGCACGATTCTGCTCACGCTTCAGATCCTCTATGAGTTGGAGAAGTTTCTCGTAATAGTCTTCATTTTCGCTGCCGCCGGCATTATATCTGTCAATAATATTCTTGTATCGTTCAGAGAACCTGATACGAGTACAATTCTTATTGATGAGTTGCTTTAAGGTCCCTTCAATATACTCACGTAAACTCTCTATTTCCAGCGCCTTATAGGGAGACTCGCTTATAACTTTGCGTACCGCATCTACATCAAGTTTGCTAAGGTCGATAACCTTACTTTTATATATGCCATAGTGGGCTTGATCTTCTGCTACAATAGCCGACACGCTGTCGTCAAGCGTATATGCCATTCTTGCCTTGGCACGCTTCAGCTTCTCGTCATCTATCCGGTTGCAAAAAAGTCCATTAAGATAACTTATAGGCGCAAACTTATCGTTTGCCCACCCTCTTTCGAATATCTCCGGTTTGCTTGCGTCGTAAAGGTTCATCAGCAGATTGCTCAGCACCTTAAACCGGTCTTTCCATTCATCCTTTTCGAGTATCTTCACATACGCCTGCCGTAAGAGTTCAAGTTGGTCAAGGGTATTGGTCTCTGCTATAATATTCTCTATGCTTATGCCCAACTGCATAAGGAACATTTCGCACTCCGTAATACATCCGTCTATATTCCGGATAAGCGTTTCGATGTCTTTTGCCGGATATTCCGAGCCATTATCATTGGACGCATAGTCGCTCAGTGCTTGCTGCATATACTTAAACACATTGACATAATCGACCACGATACCGCAACTCTTACCGGGAAATACGCGGTTTGCACGGGCTATCGCCTGCATTAGCGTATGGCCTTTCATCGGTTTGTCGAGATAGAGCGTGGAGAGCGAGGGCATATCAAATCCCGTCAGCCACATGGCGCATACGAACACGAGGCACAACGGATTGTCCGGATCTTTAAAGCGGTCTTCTATGTCCTTGCCGTCCGGCGTTATCTCATTCAGTTTCTTGCGGTGAAGTGTAATGTCAAGTCCCTGCGCGGCGAATTTCTCTGCTTCATCGGCATCTTCGCTGATTACCACCGCCATTTCAACCTTATTCATATGGTTGAGTATCGTTGTGAAGCGGTCTCGCTCTTCTTGGGTCGTTGCGTGGCTGCGTTCCTTGACAAGATTCTTCTTCTCCTCTACCCAGTACTTCTGTACTTTGTCGTACATCTTCACCGTAGTGTACTTGTCTACGCTCACGACCATTCCTTTACCGAGGAAACCACGACGCGGGAAATGATGCGCGATGTCTTGCGCTATCCTGTCTAAACGCTCGTCGCGTTTTATTACTTCCAGAATGCGAGAGGAGGCGTTTTCAAGCAACTCTTTTTCACGGTCATTCAGGTTTTCGTCCTCAACTATTTGGTCGATGTCGGTATCGAGCCAGTCATTGGTAAGCCCGACTTCTGGAACGCGCCGACTATAGAACAAGGGAACGGTACTGCCGTCTTCGATTGCCTGCGCAAAATTATACTCTGATACATAGTCGCCGAACCACTGGTTTGTCAGACACTTGCTGCCTAAAAGCGGAGTCCCTGTAAATGCGATATAGTTCGCATTGGGCAGCCCCGTGTGCATATTTTCCGCCAACTGCTTGTATTGCGTGCGATGCGCTTCGTCTACAAGCACGAAGATGTCGTTTCGTTCAGAGAGTATGGGGTATTTCTTCGTCTTGTCATATTGGAACTTATGAATGAGTGTGAATACCATCGGCTTGTTGCCCGACAAGAACTCTCGGAGTTGCGCGGCATTCTTCGGCTGACACTCCTCCTTGTCTCCAATCACTTCTGACCGCACGAAGGTCTTGTGTATCTGCGTGTCAAGATCTTCCCTGTCGGTAATCACCAAGAAAGTAAAGTTCCCGTGCAATTTGCGCTTCACCTTGCGCACGAACATGACCATCGAATAACTCTTGCCCGAACCTTGCGTATGCCAGAATACACCTAATTTCCCTTTCAGCTCTTCCCGATTCTCAACGCTCCTCATCAGATTATTGACGCCAAGATACTGGTGGTTTTTGGCGATGATCTTTATGCGCTTGTTGTCGAAGAAGATGAAATTCTCTATGTAGTCGAGCAAACGCTCTTTGCGGAAAAGACCGTCAATCAGGTTCGTGATGCTCAGCCCGTGTTCTTCAATTTGTTTGCGGTCTACTTTCTCCTTCTCGTCATCCACGCGCAGCCACTCGAAGAAAAACTCATATCCGGCATTCCACGCTCCGATCTTGGTCTGCAAGCCATTTGACAGAACGCAGATTTGGTTTAAGGCAAAGATATTGGGAATATCTGCCCGATAGGAAACGAGGTTTTTGTTGTAGGATTCCTCGATTTTTACCGTTGAATTCTTCAACTCGATGAATACCAAAGGCAGCCCATTGACAAAAAGCAATACATCCGGACGGCGGTAGCGGAAACGGCCTTTTATCCACATCTGATTCACGCAGTGGAAGTCATTGTCCTTCGGATTGTCGAAATCAATCAGTCGTACAATATCGAAATCTTCCCGATTCTGTTTGCGGGTCTTTACCTTGATACCGTTGCGAATTTGGTTGTAGAACTTGTAGTTCGTGTCCACCATATCCGTGCCGGTATAATCTTTCCGGTATTCGCGCACGATCCCATCGAGTATATCCGAGTCAATCTCAGGATTGATACGCCGCAGCGCATTGCGGAATACCTCGGGCAGTATGCACTCTCCCACGCTCGACCGTCCCGTCTTCGACACATCGTTCTGCGCCTCGACGCCGGGATCGCACGCTATGCGCTGCCACCCGTATTCCGGTTGCGACAGTCGGTTGCATATCGCCTGTTCGATATTGTCTTCGCTGATGAATGATTTCATAACTATTCCTCTTTTTCGCGTTTTGCTCTCAATGCCAATTCGGCCACCGTGCGGTCAACTACCTCTTCCAATTGGTAGGTAGCCACGCCCAACGGTTTATTGATGTCTTTTAGCGACCATTCCACTACGGTTTTGTCCGTCGATTTGCAGATAATCAACCCCACGGAGGGATTGTCGCCGTCGCCTCGCAGCAGTTCGTCGGCAGCCGTAACATAGAAATTGAGTTTGCCTGCAAACTCGGGAATGTACTTTACCGCTTTCAACTCTATGATGACATACCTGTGCTGTGGGATATGGTAAAACACCAAATCGGGGAAGAAGGTCTGCCCGCCCAGCATCTGCAACTCCATCTGACGCCCTACGAAAGAGAAGCCTTTGCCCAACTCCAACAAAAACTGCGTAATGTTGGCTACGAGTGCTTCTTCCAAATCACGTTCGTCATATCTTGGCGTCATTGATAAGAAATCAAAATGATAGGGATCTTTCAATATCTCTTTGGCCAACATATTCTGTGGGGTAGGCAGTGTCTGCTCAAAGTTTGTAACGGCAGAGCCTTGGGCTTGGAGCAACTTGGCTGAAATCTTGGCTTCAAGTGCGCTGCGACTCCACCCCTCGTCTGCTGCTTTGTTGATATAGAATAAGGCCTCGTCAAGGGATTGGCATTTGGAGATAATAAGTACGTGATGTTTCCACGGCACTCGACCGAAAATTTCGGGCATTTCTAAAAAGCCACTAACTCGGTGGCTTTTTTCATCTTCTAATTGGCCACCAACTTGGTGGCTTTTTATAACTCGCTCATAGTAAAACGAGTACCACTGCTTCATGTATTTGACATTGGAGACAGAGAAGCCTGTTATATCCGGAAATGCCTGACGCATATCGAGGGCGAACTGCTTCACCACACCTGCGCCCCAACACTCCTCTGCACGCAGTGCTACCAAGTCGCGCCCGATGCTCCAATAGAATTCCAGCATAGAGGTATTGACCCGGACGGAGGCTTTTATCTGGCTTTGGCGGAAGCGAGTTTTTACATCGGACAACCACTCCACATATCTGGCGTCCGACAGCATTCCATCCCGATATACAAATGTTGGTTTGCTTTCCATATCTTCCATTCTTTTAGAGCATTCAAATTTACGCTTTTACTTCCAATTTTCCGCTCATCAAGCGAGGCAATAACAAGTCGCGCTGGCGAGCCAAGAGGGCGGATTGACGCTGAAGAAGTTCTATTTGTTTGTATAATACAAATATGTTTCGTTCAAAGTCGTTCAAAATAATTTCTGATGGTATAGTAATCCGTATATTATTAATTATTGACTGACTAAGATTTTGTTGGGCCGCGCCAAATCCAATAATTAGGAGATACTCCCTAATACTCTTGAGATAGAAAAATAAATAGTAGAAAGTCTTTTTCTCGTTATTGGGTAGAAATGCACATGCGGCTTGATTGCATGACATCTGCTTTGTCAATATTCCAAGTTTGCCAATATTTACTCCATACATGGCCATTAATAGGCTGTTACGAGGCAATAATTTCGCAGAAGAATGTTTGAGTGCTTCTGATGTTATCTTTTCTTCCGTGTCAATAATTATCGAATCTTGAATCTCTCCTGTTTTTACCCAAGGTATACTGCCATTAATATAATATTCAGGTTTTTCTCTGCTCGGGGTGCCACCAGAGCAAGTCCTGTAACAGTCTTTAATTTTCAAGACTTTCCACCCTTTGGGCAAACCATCCACAAACTCTGTATGCTCGTGTCCCGGAAAGCGGAAACGGACAAACCATTCTTTGTATAGATTCTCTGCCATTTGTTCCAGCATACGAATCCGCTTGGTATTGTTCTCTATCAAAGAATCGTATGCGGATAGGATAGAGGCTATCTTCTGTTGAATGGGAAGAACAGGAAGAGTTATTTTGTATTTCTTAATGATAAAGGCATTTAAGTTTTGTTGAGCACCGCCGTTTGCTAATCTATTCAGGTTCTCACTTTGTTGCAGTAAGAAATAATATACATAACGATAGTCCGCTTGGCTTTCATCAATGATGAGATTACAACACGCTTGATTTGTAGTCAAAGGAATTTTTGCTATCGCTGATTTTCCCGCAGTGACACCATACATTGCTACAATAATCGAATTTGCAGGAATATATTTCGCAGCAGAATGATTAAGTCCTTCCTCCGTTATTTTCCTATTTGTATCATATATATTGCAGAAGTTTACTTCATTTGTGTTTACCCATGGAATAGTACCTCCCTCATAATACAAAGCATTTGTACTTGTTGGAGTGCCTCCACTACAAACTTTTCGACAAATATCCCCAATATGTTTAATTAGATACTCCATGCTATTATTCCCCAAACAATTCCGTCATATTCTTCTCTATCTCTGCCATAAGGGTTTCTGCCTCGGCGTTGAGGGCTTTGAGTTCGGCGTGGTTAGCCTTCATCGTATCGGCAAACTCTTCCGCAGTCATACCGTCATCCTCAATCACCACACCGACATAACGTCCGGCATTGAGCGAATAATCTTGGTCGATAATGCCGTCCTCACCTTCGAGTGTGGCGACTTTGCACAGACCGATAATGTCGCGATAAGTACCCTTGGGCCAACGCTCCAACAGCCAATCGACCTGCTCCTGCTTGCCCTCGTTTCGATACTCCTCGACAAGCGCCCAGAATGCGGCGCTGTCTCCCTCGTAAAGGCGGGTGATAATGCCGAGATTCTTTATCTGTTCATCGCTGAATTTGCGGTGTGCACGGTCTACTTGTGTAAATATGTTTCTCGCGTCGATAAACAGGATTTCATCTTTGTTCTTTCGCTCCTTATTGAAGAACCAAAGCGTCGCCGGTAGCGTGACTGTCGAGAACATATTGCTTGGCAGCGTCACCATCTGCGAGATAATGCCGCCCTCAATCATCTTTTTGCGGATTTCCAACTCCGAGCCGCCTGCATCGCTGGCGGAGTTCGCCATTACCAATGCCGCCTTGCCGGTGGCATTCAGCGAAGTTGCAAACAATCCAATCCAAAGATAGTTGGCGTTGGGGACTGTCTCCTTTTTATCGGATGCTTTTTTACTCGACTTGGTTTTGTTGCGGGGGACGCCATAAGTATTAAATCGACGGTCGTCGATAACCTTGTCCACCACAACCTCGTCCACATTGAACGGCGGATTTGCCATTACATAGTCGAAATTCCCGAATTCGTTGTGCGGATCGGAGTAGAAAGAGTTTGCCTCGATAATATCGCCTCGCACATTGTTCAGCAGCAAGTTCATTTTGGCGAGTTTCACGGTATCGGGGTCTTTCTCCACACCATAGCAGCGAATTCGCATCAGGTCGCTGTTTGTGGCATTGTGCCGGTGCATATAGCGGGCTGCCTGAACGAACATGCCGCCCGAACCGCAGGCGGGGTCGAGAAATTTTTTGTCGCCGCTTACGGGTTGAAGTACCTCCACCATATACTGCACGACAGACGAAGGGGTGTAGAAAACGCCACCACCTTGGCCTTCACTCAATGCAAATTCGCCAAGGAAATATTCATATATTTCACCGAAAATGTCGATGCTTATATTTTCAGGGATATCCTTGAATGTGCGAATGATTTTGCTAAGCAATTCCGGTTCCTCCTCCGGAACTAACTGCCCATATACCTCTTTGGGCAGGACACCGTCCATCCTCGGATTCTCTTTCTCGATAGCCTCCATCGCCTTTTTTACAAGCACGGCTTTGTTGGCATCATCGGGAGCATTGTTGAGATAGTCGAAATAGGCACATTCTGGTAGGAAGAAGCCACACTCTTCGACGGCGACATCTTTGTAGGTCTTCTCCATTCGGGTGCCTTTATACTTATTATACTCCGCTTCAATCTTATCCTTATGCTGTTTGAAAAGCACATCGGCGTAACGCAAGAAAATCAGACCGAGAATCGGCTGCCCGTACTTGCTGGCGGAAAGGTGGGCACTGGCGCGAAGCATATCAGCCGAGTGCCAAAGGTTATCTTTGAGTTGTTTGAGTTCCTGGTCTGTCATAGCTTTACTATTGCGGTTTAACAATCAATTCCGTATAGTCCACACCTAAAAGTTCGGCTATCTTAAAAAACATGTCGATTGACGGTTGAGAAGTATTCGTACACCATTTGCTGACAGTGCCGGGGTCTTTCCCCAGTTGCTCTGCCAACCACTTGTTTGTGCGCTTATGCTCAACCAGCACGACCTTGATGCGATTCAAGTCTCTATTATCCATTACTGATGGTCTTTGCTTATTTATAACGGCAAATATAGCAATAAATTGAGATATTCTCTATTTATTGGCAAAAACACGTCCGATACTTATAGCCATTTGTCAGACTGAGCCAACGGAAGATAATATGCTCTTGCGGTTGGCTTCTTGCCATGTCCGTCAGGCTGATGTAGTCTTCTTCATTGTACTTGACAACGCTAATATCTGTATTTTGAACGGTAATTTTTGCTATTTTTTGATATAGCCCGTAGCTCTTGCCTTGCCCACCTTTTCTATATATCCGGCATCCAATAACTCTTTCAGCGTCCGTTCAATGGTCGTTTCGCTGATGTCAGGACAATATGCCGCAATATCGGCTTTTGTGAGCCTGCCCATTTTCTTGTCGAACACCGCTTTCACTCTCTTGGCTTTGGATAGGCCGCGATATTGCAGGTGCTCCACTCTTTCCTGAAACTCCTTGTACGCCTTTAAGATGATTCCCAAATAATAGCGGACGAACGGTTCATAATCGTTTTCGTTGTCATGCCATCCGGCGGAGCTTTCCCGAAGGGCTTCGTAATAGGTTTCCTTCGTCTTCTCCACCAGCATTTCGATACTGATGTATTTCCCCACGATATAACCACTCCGATACAATAACAGCAGCGTGAGCAAACGGCTCATGCGCCCGTTGCCGTCATTGAACGGATGGATGCAAAGGAAGTCAAGGATAAACATCGGGACAAGCAGAAGCGCATCGTATTTGCCGCTGTCTGCCACCGCCCGGAACCTATCGCAAAGGCGTTCCATCGCTTCCGCAGTTTGGAAAGCCGGAACCGGGACAAAACGCACTTTCTGCGCTCCGTCTTTTCCAGATTCCGCAATCACGTTATCCGAATTCTTGAACTTGCCTCCGCTGTTGCTGCCGCTGAAACTGTATAAATCACGGTGCAGTTGCAGGATATTGTTTGTGCTGACAGGGATATACTCATGGCTTTCATGTATCGTAGCCAACACTTCCCTGTACCCTGCGATTTCTTCTTCCGAACGGTTTCGCGGCTCAGCTTTTTCCATCACCAACGCTTCCAAGCGCTCGTCAGAGGTGAATATGCCTTCTATCTTATTGGACGCTTTCGTGCTTTGGACTTTTGCAATATTCAACAGCGCAGTCAGGACATCGGTTTGTGCCTCGATATACAACTCCTGCCTGCCCTTGCATTCATGTATGGCAGAGAGCAGATTGACGATATCCGGTGTCAGCAGTTTGCCGGGGGTATCCATGTATTCGTAATCATGCATGACGTTCATGGTTTTGTAAGGACGAAGTTAATCATCTTTTTTCTTTTATCTGCATCAAAAGCAAAATATCTGCATCGCAAAGTAAAATCATGATGCAGATATTCCAATTGATGAGGTAGATAAGATACTTATCATAAAACAGGTTATGAGAAGCTTCTCATAACGTATTCCGGGACTCCAAGCAGTTTACAGGGCTGAACCATTGCCAGGCCCGTGACTTGCGCAAACTCGACTTCGCTTTCAATGCCTCGCTCGCATCGGTCAACGTCGCAAAAGTAATCCGAAGCGAATATTACCCGACGCTGTCCATCGGCCTGCTAAAGTCCTATATGGGCAATATTTACATGCTCAGACGATTTTTAGCGAGGTCCGGTCTGCGACCGAACAGAACTTTAAATGCTAAACTTGTCAATGAACTCTTTGGCCTTGTGGCTGATGCCGCTTAGCCGATAATTATATTTTTAACGGACTATTGTTCCTTTGAAAATAAGGAATATACGCTTCCTGTGACGGGAAACTTCTATACCCTTAGATCCAACTCGAAGCCATGTAGCACCACTACAAGAAGCCACATCTTTCCCGTGGGTTGCCCGCTATAAAATAGTACCCTCTCCGAAAGGACGAGGCAGTTTTAAATGAAAGAGCCGTGAAAACCATATACAAAACCATCGTCTGGATGAAGGCTGTTTTAAAACTTTTGCGTAACTTCGCCGAGCAACATCTCAAGGCTTCGATTACGATTTCCTCATATCGGTCAAGTGCTGTTTTCTGCATCACTTTAATGTGTGGTCGAATATCATTAAAGATACTGAAATTCAGCTACTTGACCTATTTTATTGAGCTAAACTTTGTTAACTAACTCGTTTATTTTCAACGGATTGAATAAAAATTTAACGAAGTATTATTTAAGAATAATAAAAAACAAATATATGACCGAACTCGAACTACAACAATACCTCCTCCGCGAGTATCCACAAGAGAATACCCGATGTGAATGGAAGGAATTTAAAAACCTGAAGAACTCGTTCTGTGGGGACGAGAAGGATGATGTGATATCCTATGTGTCGGCAATCGCCAACATGGAGGGAGGGCATCTTGTGATAGGTGTAAAGGACAAGACCCTTGAAATTGCAGGGACAGATATTTCAAGGCTTACTTTCAACGGACAACCTGCCAATCCACAATCGGCAACATTTAAACTTACGGAACAGTGTACATACCTGTCGTCTGAAGGATTGTCCATTGAAGAGTTTGTGACAGATGACACTCAAAAGAGGGTGTGGATTATCCATATTCCTAAGCATCTGCCTCGCCGCCCTGTGTTGGCTCACAAGAAAGCTTGGCAGAGAATTGAAGATTCTCTCGTGGAGCTTACAGCAGAACGGATGAATGTAATTCTGGACGAACCTATAAGTGGAACAAAAGACTGGTCGGCAGAAATAGTTCTCGATGCTTCTGCTGATGACCTTGACGAGGTTGCTATTGCAAAAGCTCGTATGATGTTTAAGAAGGTTCACAGTCGCATTCCTGTAGCAGAGGTGAATGCTTGGGATGTTCAGACATTTCTCGGCAAGTGTGGACTAACGAGGAATGGTCTCATTACCCGTGCTGCCATCATCTTATTAGGCAAATATGAATCAGTCTTCAAACTACGTCCTGCGGTTGCACAGGTAACTTGGACACGGCGGAATGCAAATCAAGACGTGGTTGACTACGAACATTTTACCGTTCCGTTCATATTGACCGTGGATGAAATACTCTCAAAGATTGAAAACCTGACTTTGCGTGAGATGCCTGGTGGTACACTTTTCCCAGATACTATGAAACAATACGATGACTACACTATACGCGAAGCTCTCCATAATTGCATTGCACATCAAGACTATACGCTACAGCGACGTATAAACTTTGTGGAGAATCCCGGCTACTTATATTATTCCAATGCCGGTACTTTTATCCCCGGTACACTGGAGAATGCATTGAGAAATGAAGAGTCTCAGAGTTATTTCCGCAACGAGTGTCTATGCAAGGCAATGGTTGACTTCAATATGATTGACACCGTAAGTCGAGGTATCAAGAAGATGTTTAACGAGCAACGGCGCAGACACTTCCCTATGCCGGATTACGAGATTGATGCGACAAAGAAAAGAGTCGTAGTACGCATATATGGCAACGAAATAAATAAGCGATATACAGACTTGTTGAAAACCAACAACGCCCTTTCACTATGGGATTGCATATCGCTTGACGCTGTACAGAAAGGCAGACTCATACATGAAGATGTGGCAAAAGATTTGCTGAGTAGAGGATTGATAGAGGGAGAGGCTCCAAATTATAACATCTCATTAGGTGTTGCTAAAAATACGCACCAACTACCTTTATATACCAAAACAAAAGGATTGGATAAGGAAAAAATTCGTCAGATGATTCTTCAATATCTTAAGAATGCAGGTGATGAAGGTGCGAAAAGGGACAGCATCCATGAATATATCAGAGATGTGTTACCGCAGAATAAAACTCATGAGCAACAACTGCGTATGTTAGGTGATATTCTTAATGCCATGAAGGAAGAGAATTTAATAATAGCAAAGGGCAGAACTTGGTATGAATGTCAAATATAGCGGATAAGACTATTTTATGGCGAAATAAATAGCGGATTCGTTATAATTATAGCGAATTACGGCGAGAAACACTATCTGTTCCGTCAAAAGAGTTCGAATCCATCGAAATACGATGACAGAATCATGAATTCAATGTAAGTAAATGCAAAACTTAATACATAAAAGATATGTTATTCGGGAACAAAATTAGAAAACTCAGAGACGAGCAAGGTCTGTTACAACGCCAGTTAGCAGCTGCATTAGAAATTGACACTCCAATGTTCAGCAAGATTGAACGGGGTGACAGACGAGCAAAGCGTGAACAAGTCATCAAGCTTGCAGAACTATTGCATCAGGATGAGAACGAGATGCTGAAGCTATGGCTTGCAGATAAGGTGATTGATGCAGTTGGGGATGAAGATGACCATGGACTGAAGCGAGAGGCCATCGAAGTAGCACAAAAGGAAATCTTGTAGGAATACGATTATGGATGTAGATACTATCATTAATACTTCGTTAAATTTTTATTCAATCCGTTGAAAATAAATGAGTTAGTTAACAAAGTTTAGCTCAATAAAATAGGTCAAGTAGCTGAATTTCAGTATCTTTAATGATATTCGACCACACATTAAA
>NZ_JAAKDT010000121.1 GCF_011038785.1 Parabacteroides sp. ZJ-118 | reverse complement strand
CGCACGCCTTCAACGGGCTGTAAAAGTTACGCATCACGTTACGAAGCTTCGGCAACTCTCTCTCCTCATGTACCACGTCCAAGAGCGGAGCGTCGTACTCATCGATCAAGACCACTACCTTTTGACCCGTCTGCTCGTAAGCACGCTTGATAAGACTCTCCAAGCGGTCGTTCACCATAAGCGCATTCTCATCACGCCCATAAATGGCTTCCCACTCGGACAGACGACGACCCAAATAATGCTCCAGCCCCTCTTTGTCCAGGTGCTTACCAAGACTCATGTCGAAATGAAGCACCGGATGGCGCGTCCACTCCTTCTCCAGTTGCTCGATGGCCAGCCCCTCGAACAGCTCCTTACGACCCTCGAAGTAGCTACGGAGTGTGGAGGTCAGCAACGACTTGCCGAAACGGCGGGGACGACTCAAGAAGATATAGTTCGATGCACCGCATACTAACCGATAGATCAAATCGGTCTTATCGATATATACATAATTACCCTCCCGCAATTTCGAGAAAGTCTGGATTCCTATCGGATATAATCGACTGTCTTTCATGATCCTCATTGAATTTTAATACACCCATCTTCAATCTTCCATTCCTCGATCGTACGCTTCTCCGTACTGAAATTGATGCCG
>NZ_JAAKDT010000120.1 GCF_011038785.1 Parabacteroides sp. ZJ-118 | reverse complement strand
AAAGGGAAAGTCGACGGCAAGGAACAAGGATTGACGGCAGAACAACGTCAAAGACGATATGCACGTCAGCGCGATGCGGAATCTCATGCAGCCAAACGCAAGGAGGAATATTTCATGGGCAAAGGTGAGAAGTTGTTGGAGATGGTCAGGAGAGCTGTCCGGTCAAAGATACCTTTTGAATATCTGTTGGTTGACAGTTGGTTTACCAATACCGGACTGGTTAACTTTGCATGCAATTGCCATAAGAAATTCCACTTGCTCGGAATGGCCAAAATGGGTAATACCAAGTATTCCACCGTGAAATGGGGAGAACTTTCTGCCAAGGGTGTCATAACCAAACTTTTAGCTTCAAAATCGGTAAAGTACAGCCGACGCTATCGCATTCGCTATGGCATGATCAACGCCAAACTTGGCACACGACAAGTGCGTCTGTTCTTTTGTCGGCGCAGCAAAAGTGAGGGATGGAGAGTATTGCTTACCACTGATACCACGATTGACTTTATGAGGGCATACGAGATTTATGCTATGCGCTGGGCTATTGAGGTTTTCTTTGCCGACAGCAAACGGTTGCTGGGATTGGCCGATTGCTCCGCACGCGACTACACTTCACAGCTGGCACATGTCTCATTGGTGATGATCCGCTATAACCTGCTGGCATCCTTGAAAAGAAGTTTGGACTACGAAACCATCGGAGGACTGTTCAACGACGTATTTGCGGG
>NZ_JAAKDT010000119.1 GCF_011038785.1 Parabacteroides sp. ZJ-118 | reverse complement strand
ATGGTGCACTCTGCCATACGTTTTGAACTGAAAGGAGATAGTCTGAGAAAAAATCATTAACTTTGCCGCATCAAAAGTGTCCCAGCCTCCTCCGGCGCACTGTCCCAGTCTGCTCCGGTTTTTCCATTTGAATCCGAGCAAAAAATGAAATCTTGCTCGGATTATATCCGAACCAAATTCTTCAGATTCCTTTTATATTGGGGAAAAGGAACAATGCACGTCACTAGTGCTGTATTTAAGCTCATACCTATTCAAGACTTCACAGAAGAGAGCGATATTGACTGGCGCAAATCGGTGGCGGAGATTGACACGCAGCTTTATGCCAAATACAATCTATCAGACGAGGAAATCTCTTTCATCGAATCAATGATAAAACCGATGCAGGAAATATAATGAAATCCATTACTTCTTTATCTATAGAAATAACACCTCCAAAATTCTGCTACTTCATCAATATCTACAATCCATATTATTAATTATAATGCACTTCAATAATCTCCTCAGATGTTGATATACAAATAGTTTCTGAAACTATATTATAAAAGTCATATCTGATTTAAGATAGTAAAGCATATCTGCAATAGTTCGATAATGAGTAAGCATTCGAACAAATACACATTGTACAGCTTGAGGTTTGGTTGTTGCTTTGCAGTAGCATATACAATCCAACCTCAATTATTATGAATAGATTAGAATTTGAAGAATTAGAATTGCAGGTGCAACAAAGTGGCCTGCCATTGAAGTCGTGCCTACAGCAAGTAGGTGTAAGTTATTCAACCTATCACTACTGGCGCAAGAAGTATTC
>NZ_JAAKDT010000118.1 GCF_011038785.1 Parabacteroides sp. ZJ-118 | reverse complement strand
TCAACTATAAAGTTACGAAAAATTCGCCACTTGACCATCTTTTTAGGCGACTATTTTACTGATAATCAAAGGGTTTAATGTGTTTTGTAGCATATCTGCCAAGAATCAAAAAATTAACGAACTATTGTTAAAAGTAGTTCGACATGAAAGGACAACAAAACGGCCCTCTCTCTTTTTGGAGAACGGCAGCATCCTCGCCACATTGAGGATGAACAGCAGGTAGCGAAAGAACTCTTCGCACTTCTCTCTGATGCCAGAGAAATTTATCTAAGGGATGTCGTGGGCAGCGGCAAAATCTATCGCCGCTTTGCGGATGACTTTGTAAACAGTCACCGACACATCAACTGCAACCGCGCAGTATGCAAAAATTGCCACGAGATGAACATTCATATCATCAAAGGTCTTTTTGATTATTGTCCCGGCCTCGTCAATCAATACTTCGTATCGGAGACTTTCTCCTTTCGGGATTGCATGGATATGAAACGGTTGTATGACACCGTGGAGTTTCCTCAATCGATTGCCTGGAAAAACCGGAGCAGACTGGGACAGTGCGCCGGAGGAGGCTGGGACACTTTTGATGCGGCAAAGTTAATGATTTTTTCTCAGACTATCGCCTTTGAGTTCAAAACGTATGGCAGAGTGCACCATCCGGTCGAGTATTGCGTCGGCGGCGGTGGTGTTGGTCTCCAGGCAGTCATACCAGTCTGCGACCGGTATCTGCGAGGCGATTATGGTTGATTTGCGCCCGTGGCGGTCCTCGATGATTTCCATCAGGTCGAGTATCTGCTCGTTATTGAGCTTCTTGATTCCGAAGTCG
>NZ_JAAKDT010000117.1 GCF_011038785.1 Parabacteroides sp. ZJ-118 | reverse complement strand
ATAGAACTTAAATACCAATTTGATATCCATCAAAAATACATCGGGTGTTCCTTAAGTGTGCCCGGTAGATTGTTCGACCGTTACCCGCAGCTCGAACCCCTGCTCTATCAGTGGGCGGAAGGCGCGAAAGCGTTTGACTTTACAAGATACAAGGTCACATTTTGGGATAAGGAGAAATTCGGATACGGCGAGTTAATCATTACGACGAGTTATTATATCAACCGGCTGAACCGGGAACGGAGGAAGCAGTCCGCCGATGGATCCCTCTCCCGCTGAGTGGCTTTCCGGGATGTATTTGGCGGCCGATCCTCTTTTCTCCCGTAAAATCATCGTCATCCCGGATTTTTAAGCCTCCCAAATTTGCGATTGCCGTTTATTTTGCTTAACATTGTTCCGTCATCTCCGTTGGAGTAAGAAAGGTGCTCGGACGATCCCGGCGGAGGCCGCTGAGACAAGAAAAGTACTCGGACGATCTCAGCGGAGGCCGCTGAGACAAGAAAAGTGCTTGGACGATCCCGGCGGAGGCCGCTGAGACAAGAAAAGTGCTTGGACGATCCCAGCGGAGGCCGCTGAGACAAGAAAAGCACTCGGACGATCCCAGCGGAGGCCGCTGAGGCAAGAAAAGCACTCGGACGATTCCGGCGGAAATTTATTAATCATTTAACCCACATTGCCACCTAAGTTGAATTAATATTCTGATTTTCTGTATATGTTTTTTTTGAGACATCCTCTGGGTGTACTACAAATTTCTGTCTCCGTATAGGAGTATCAGACAGAGAAAGTGCGTGATAAATATCTTGTACATCCTTGCTTGGTTCGGTACATTGACGTATTCTGAC
>NZ_JAAKDT010000116.1 GCF_011038785.1 Parabacteroides sp. ZJ-118 | reverse complement strand
TGGCTTTGAGTATGGTATTTAGCTGTTTGAACACCTCTAAATTACTAAATTTCCGTCATATACGGAAATTCTCAAAGCCTTTTTCATGACCATTTTTATGGCATCATACTAAATCCGAAACTTGAGTAGTACAGGCTCCACGCCCACACAGCATCATCGGCGGGGGGCATGTCGGAGCGGACCTGCTTGCCACCCTTGTCGACAACAAGTACAACCATCATCTTCCCGAGTATCGGCAGGTAAAGATGTTCGCCAATCTGGGGTTGAAACTGCCCACATCGACGGTAAACGACTGGCTGCATGCCGCGGCCAACGTGCTTTATCCCTTGTATGAAAGCCAGCGGGAGGCCGTGATGGCCGGGAGGTATGTGCAGATAGACGAAGTGCCGTGGAATATAGCCGACCGCAGAGGGCAGCCCTGCCGCAAGGGTTACGCCTGGCAGTTCAGGGACGTGAGCCCGCATTCCAAAGGCACATACTTCTACTATCATAAAGGCAGCCGCGCCGGAGAGATACCGCGAACGCAGCTGCGGGGATACCAAGGCGTGATACAGAACGACGGCTACAAAGTATACAACGAATTTGAGGATGTGCCCGGGATAACAGTCCTGGCGTGCATGGCCCACATACGCCGTGAATTTGTCGACGCGCAGAAGTCCAATCCGTTGGCCGGCGAAGCGGTCAGATATATAGCCACACTTTATACGCTTGAAGAAAATCTCAGGCAGGCCGGAGCGTCGGCAGATGAGATCCGTGCGGAGCGCCAACGCCTTGCCATGCCCATACTCAAGGGCCTTGAAGTGTGGATGCGGACAGCTCTGGCGACATGCACCCCCAAAGA
>NZ_JAAKDT010000115.1 GCF_011038785.1 Parabacteroides sp. ZJ-118 | reverse complement strand
AAAAGCATCTTAGGTCCATCCCCCAAGTATCTTAGGTGCGTTGGCAAAGTATCTTAGGTGCGTGGCGCAAGTATCCTAACCTACTTTTTGCTCAGCCTTCGTCGCATTGGGGGCGTGTTGGTAAGCAATGACCTTCTCAAAAGATAGCCCCCACCCTCACAACTTTTCTATAGAGTCGAAATGTTTCGGAATACCTAGTCAAGCAGCTGTGCCGTAAAATAATTTCCGAATTATGCAAATATACATAAATCATTGAGATACAGTCCATTTTGATAACTCAAATTAAGTACATAGCTTTGCGGTGTTCGTTTACAAAATCCCATTTATTTAATCATTTAAAATTTATCAGTCATGAGTAATCTAAAAACTTACTTCAAGAAAAGTGTGGCCGTATTCAAGAAAAGTTCCGCCTATGTAAGAACTATACCGGTTCTTGCCAAAGCGATATATCATGCAATGGTAGGCAATGGAATTTATAGGGTATCATTTACCAAAATAGGGCGAAAATGGTACTGCAATGTCCCGGGCTTTCCCAAAGAGCTGTCTGAACATACGCTGATGGTCGGCGGTGCTTCCAAGTTTCTCGAATATTACTCCCGTGGAGAAAATGAGATTGTGGCTGGTATCAGAATTGCCAAGGAATGGGAAGATGAGTTCTATTGCGGAGTCAGATTGTATAAAGTAAGTTCCACTTTAACGGGTGGCGCTTTCTATAAAGACCCAAGCGGATATGCTGGTGAAGAGCTTTGGCTTTGTCCCGTCACCTTGTTCTTATTGGGCAGGTACCCGAAACTGATCTTTATCTATAAGATTAACAAGAACTACCTGCATTGTCCCATCTATATTGAGTAATTGGGGATCCTCGTAGTTGCGAAGAAGAGAAATCGATACTAATTATC
>NZ_JAAKDT010000114.1 GCF_011038785.1 Parabacteroides sp. ZJ-118 | reverse complement strand
CATTGGATGAGTGGATCGGTTTCTTGAAGACGGGCGAGATCCCGTCGGGCGCTACGGCTCCCGGCTTGGCGGAGGCTCGGGAATGCCTTCGGGTGGACTCTTTGGACGTGGCGGATCGGAATGATTACATTCGTCATATGGAGAATCTCCGTTATCAACGGAGTGTGTTGGATACGAGTAGAGACGAAGGCTGGGCGGAAGGTCGTGCGGAGGGCCGAGCGGAGGGCCGAGCGGAAGGTCGTGCGGAAGGTCTTGAGGAAGGCCGTGCGGAGGGCCGTGCGGAGGGCCGTGCGGAGGGCCGAGTGGAAGGTCTTGAGGAAGGTCGTGCGGAGGGTCTTGAGGAAGGCCGTGTGAAGGGTCTTGAGGAAGGCCGTGCGGAGGGCCTTGAGGAAGGTCGAGAAAAGCGTAACAAGGAGATAGCCCGTAATATGCTGAAGCAGGGACTACCCATTGATACGATTGTAGCTTGCACGGGTCTTACTAGAGACTCCATAGAAAAGTTGTGAGGGTTGAACCAACACGCCCCCAATGCGACGAAGGCTGAGCAAAAAAGTATGTTAGGAGACTTGCTCCACGCACCTAAGATACTTTACCAACGCACCTAAGATACTTGGGGGATGGACCTAAGATACTTTTTATACGAAACCAAAGCCTAATCGCGTGACGGGTAAACCATCGTTGTAGCGTAAGGCAGGTTCCTTGATTCTCTCTACTTTCGCCTCCGGATCAAAACACAATTCATATATGGAGACGAAAGAATACTTTGAGAAAGTGATGCAAGACTACAATCAGCACCGTACCGGTCGCAGCCTGAGAAAGTACTGCAAGGATGAAGGGGTTGACTATGCTTGGCTCATAGAGTACAACATAAACTAATCATTTGATATGGATGCACGATCAGAGATTGAACGGTTGAAAACCCTTGTTGCCGCGATTGAGCGTTATACAGCCCAAGTG
>NZ_JAAKDT010000113.1 GCF_011038785.1 Parabacteroides sp. ZJ-118 | reverse complement strand
CTAAATGTTTAATGAAAACAAAATCAGGGGATAGAAGCTAACAGCCATTGAATCCGTGATTTGCAATTTCGTCCGGCTGTGCTTGGACGCTTACCGAGGTTTTCGTATTCCTGGGAAAGAACGGCCGGACAGTCAAGATGCTCCATCGTGAAGGCAGGGGGATAACCCTATATACCCGTAAATTGGATAAAGGCCGTTTTCATGCTCCACGTATTCTTGCGGACGGGAAAAGTTGTCAGTTTATTTGCGTAATCCGCTGATTTTTGTACCTTTATGCCATAATAAAAAAGGGATTCGGTCATGGACAATCATAAAGATACAGCTCCCCAAGGCTATGTTTCGGAAGCCAAATATGCCGAACTGATGGCCTTGTACCGGGCGGCGCTCTCCAGCGCCGCCGAGAAGGACGAGCGGCTCATGGCCGAACAGGTGCTTCGCAATGAACTGGTGGAACGTGGGTGCGCAGAATATAAGGCAAGCCTGGAGGCCAAGTTTGACGAGGAGCGCCGCAAGGTGCTTGAAACCATGGAACGTACCTGGGAGGGGCTGATGGCCCAGTTTGAACGCGAGGTGCAGGAGCGTGTGGATCTGGAACTCCATAAGGCGCAGTCCGGCTTCTATGCCCTCGTCAAATCGGGGATTGACGCTTTCAAGAGCCTCTATGCCAAGGAAAAGGACCCTTCCCTTATCGCCCGATATCTTGATTCTCTGGACCGGACCGCCGCCGACGCGAAGGAGTCCATGGAAAAAAGCGTGAGGAAGTCCATCGAGTCGGTCGCCAGGAAAGCGTTGTCCAAGAATCGCCAGGTGGACAATCTGGTCCGTATGGTGTTTCTTCAGAAAAGCGAGAGACATTTGTTCGAGGACGACGTGAAGTATTCGGATGCCATAGCCGACCGCCTCGGGCTGACGGATGAGGTCCGTGAACAGGCCCGTGCCTCCCGTGCTTTTCTGAAAGGATATTACGAGAAGGTAAAGGCGGAAAAGATCCTTTTGGA
>NZ_JAAKDT010000112.1 GCF_011038785.1 Parabacteroides sp. ZJ-118 | reverse complement strand
TTCAAGTTTCGCAAGTGCTGATTTCCAGCGGTAGGGATATAAAAATCGACATGGACTCTTGCATAATTGCAAGAAAATGAGTAATTTTAAGGTGCAAAAACAAAAATAACTCAAGCCCATGTCGATACACAAAGTTACTCCTTTCCTCTCGGATATCAAAACATTTTTCAAGAATTCTGATATGACATCAGCTATGCAGAGCATAAGCTCGGTTCTCACCCAGGTCAAAATGACCGAACGTGACACGCTTGCCGTGACAAGCAAGCGCAACTGCGTGTACAAGCTGCTGACAGTATTCCAATGCCTTCTGCTTTTTCCCTGTTTCGGTATAAGAAACGCCTACCGCAATCAGAAGGATGGCACGCTCCATTCTCTTATCAAGGCGAGGAAGGATACTTTCTATCGCTTGATGGAAAACCCCGAGGTCGACTGGAGAAAAGCTCTTTGGCACATATCCGTCCAGTTGTGGAACCGTATCCATCTGCGTTCCGACCACAAGGCAGAGGATGTCTGCCTGATTATCGATGACACCGACCATGAGAAGACAGGCAGGACCATTGAGAAAATAGGAAGGGTCCATTCCCATCTTGCCCACAAGGCCGTACTCGGATTCAAATGTCTTTGTATGGCTGCCACCGATGGTATCTCCCAGATTCTTCTCGACTTCGCCATCGTCGGAGAAAAGGGGAAGAAAGGCAACTATGGCATGAGTACCAAGGAACTCAAACGGCGGCACACCACGGAACATGACAGCGAGGTACTCCGCCGGAGGGAGGAAGAATACGACATGTCCAAGATAGAACTCGCGATAGAGATGGTAAAGCGGGCTATCCGCCGAGGCGTAAAGTTCAGCTATGTATTGGCTGACAGCTGGTTTACCAACAAGGAGATTGTCCGCTTCATCCACAGCCGCCACATTAAATGTCATTGGCTTGGCATGATAAGGGTCGGCGAGAACGGCACAACAAAATATCATACCGGATACGGAGACCTTACGGCTCCCGCGCTTGTGAAGCTCGGCAAAAA
>NZ_JAAKDT010000010.1 GCF_011038785.1 Parabacteroides sp. ZJ-118 | reverse complement strand
CGACTTCGGAATCAAGAAGCTCAATAACGAGCAGATACTCGACCTGATGGAAATCATCGAGGACCGCCACGGGCGCAAATCAACCATAATCGCCTCGCAGATACCGGTCGCAGACTGGTATGACTGCTTGGAGACCAACACCACCGCCGCCGACGCAATACTCGACCGGATGGTGCACTCTGCCATACGTTTTGAACTGAAAGGAGATAGTCTGAGAAAAAATCATTAACTTTGCCGCATCAAAAGTGTCCCAGCCTCCTCCGGCGCACTGTCCCAGTCTGCTCCGGTTTTTCCATACTCGATTCTTGACTTCTCGTTTGACTTACTTTGGGTTCAGTAGGTAACGGAACAAGTTGGTCTTCTGCTCTACCCGCTATATCACGGACGGTTGTACCTCGAAACTTGCAAGTCGCTACGGGGTTCGTCGACAACTACGTCCCCTATGGGCTTTCACCACAGATGTATGTCATGCTCGTCATACCAAATAAGAGGCTGACCCTTTTTAACTTTGAATCAGCCTCTTTGTTAATTATTAATCACAAACAGGACGAATTACTGCACCATTCCAACGAAACGCACCATTCACCATTGTTCCATAGTTGTCATTGCTGAATCCTAAATAATAAGCATCGTAGAATAAACTATTGTGTATTGATGCTGTCCAATACCAGGCTTTAGGCGCTACACCTATTATATCCTCTCCTTTATACCCAACAGCAGGAAGAAATATACTGTTCCCGTTAGGGCCAGTTATAAGCAACCCACCAACCCCGTGATATTCAACCCATTTTTCCTTGCATTTTGTTATAAGTTCCATACATTCGTTACGAGTCGGCATACGCCATTTGCCTCCCCATCTTACATGTGCTACATCATAATTTGTTCCACTGATATTATTACCGATATTGACAAGCTCCTCAAAGTTCATACAATCTCCACTGCAATTAGGTAAAAGACGATCTCCACTTCCGTCTAAATCTTGCCAATGACTATAAGTATTGAAATCATAGACCGATTTCTCTCCTGTTTCTCCCCAAGCATAATGACTGCCGAACTCTTCAGGTTTGTTAGCACCGACATTCCAACTTGCCCATTTGACACTAAGCCCCAAGTCTACAGCTTGTCCAGGAGTGGGTTCTTCATTATCTACTTCAATAACAAATGTCTTGATATCTCCATAAGATATTTCTGTTCCAAATTTTGCATAAGCACAATAATTGTAGGTACCTTCGGAAAGATCTGATAATTCTACAGAATATATCGAGTTATTGATATTGTGAGATATTATATGGTTTTCATTTATTTTAATACCATATTCCACTTCTGAAAAATTGTCCATGCCCTCCAATTTACCAAAACATACAACATCTGTCTTTTCAACGGAAGCGTTTCCAGTCATAACATTGATTTGTGTATTCCCATAAAATTTCGCTTCTTTCATGATTTTACCATCCACATCATAGAGTCTTGCATATAATGTATCTTTAAAAGAAGTAGGAATCCATTCCACAGATACCTGCCCGTGATTAGCTATGCCATATTTAGAAGAAAGCTCCCCTTTTCCTTCAAATTTGACTATCTGACTAAGGATAGTAGGAATACTTCTATTGAAAATTGAGTCCGCATCATAAACTTCAAACTTTACAGTATTAGGAACATTCTTTTTTACAGATTTTGAAGTAGAAGACACATAACGAATATCATAAGGAGAATGATAAATACATTTATCAAATATATTTATATCACTTGTTGAAACATTCTTGACTTCCTGTCCTATAAACATAAAGCTTAATCCAGCCCTAGCGTCCAATCCTACGTGATTGGAAAGATCCCACGCACAAAAATCTTTTGAAGAAGACAACAATTCTTCATAAAACCCTCCATGGACACTCATACGCACATAAGGTTTGACATCAAAAGACGGTCCTAACAAACCATATAAGACAACTCTTATACGTGGATATAACCACACCTTTCCATTCATATCCCCTTTCCCTTTCATTGTTGGATAAGTTACACTAAGCTCATTTTTTAACTCATTAACAGGAGTAAGTTTATCATCTACCTGGTTCCACTGAAAGCCTATTGTGCCACTGGCTTTGTCTGTGAATCCCATATAGGCACTGATTTTACCATTTGAACTAAGCGAAATCGCACGATATACATCTGCATTTAATGATACTTCAACAGGTACTCCAAGTACAAGAAAACGAACTTTAATCTTAGGTAGATACTTACTCAATTCTTTTATCCGTTCATCATTATCATATGTATATTGATGCCATGCGTCAAATCTAAGCTGTTGGTTTGTCTCAAAACGCCCTTCTATATTTGCCTCAACAGACAAGGCTTTGCTTCTGTATTGTTTTTTTATGACATCTTTCACTTCTTGAAGTGTTCGTCCACCAAAACTTAAGGTCATGTTTAAATCAATATCAATATGAAAATTAGATTTTTCCAAATAGATTTTAAACTTTGGATGCTCATATAATATGCGACCTTCAAGTTCATCATTATTCCATTTCCACAAATTACCCGTCAAATGCGAAGGGGTTCTTGAATTCATAAAATTATATTCCTTCCATTCTCCATCCATGTCCAAGAAAGATATTTTTTGAGGAAGAATTACATTTTTGTTTGGACTCCTTGTAGATTCTCCTCCGGTTGATAACGTAAATTCTGTGTTGGCGAATATATCGCATAAGTCACCCTTTCTAGTTTCTATACTTATTTCACCATTATCACGCCTTAGCTCATTCACAATAACAATGTAACTCGCTGTATCAGCATCAATTATAAGTATCGAACCAGGTTTTAAATTTTTAGTCTCAGACGAAGCTTCAAATGAATATCTTCCATTCTCTTGATCCACCTCATATAATTTTGTTTTTTCCCAATCTATATGTACATAATCAGGATTGACAACATCATTTTCATATTTCTCAGAAGGAACTTCCGGTTCTTCCTTTTCAGGCAGATTTTCTTCCGGCGAATCAGAAGAACAAGAATTAAAAATAAACGACACCAATAATGCCGTCAAAACGAAATGCATTTTCTTTTTCATATTAATACTATGTTAAATTTTAGTTCAGTTCGTTGAAAATAAGCGAGTTAATTAACGATGTATAGCATAACAAAATTGGCTAAGTGACTATTTTTTTCAGTACCTTTAATGGTCTCTTACCACACATTAAAGCGATGCAGAAAACAGCACTTGACCGATATGAGGAAATCGTAATTGACTCCTTGAGATATTGCTTAGCAAAGTTACGCAGAAGTTTTCAAACAGCCTCCATCCAAACGATGATTTTATATATGGTTTCACGGCTCTTCATTCGAAAATATTTCTGTTGTGAAGTGCTGATTTCCAACACTTCGTGTTTATAGTACGTTTTCAGACACAACGAAAAATTAGCATGCGGCTTGTGGCCACATGCGGCTGCCGGGTGAGGCGTTTAGGTTTTAAAACGACCGGATGGTCAGGAAATTTCATTCGCGTGCTCGCAGCAACAATCTTTGCCTCTCAGTCGTTTAGGCCAGTTTCATTTTCAGGCTCATAGTCCCAGTAAGAGTCGGCCTTAGGATTCGTGCGCCCTATGCGCTTTGAGTCTCGGGCGAGTCCTCTCCGAGTAGTCTGTTGAGCTGTTCGCGGTGATACTTTATCTGTGCGTCTTTGCGACGGGATACCATGTAATTCTCTCCTAACTCTTTATAGGCCGAGCCGTCTTTGAGTATGTGGTATACCACTTTGAGCATCTCTGCGGCAATCGCGACCAATGCGCGTTTCTTTCCTCTGCGGGAGGCAAGCCTCTTGTATCTGGTCGAGAAGTAAGTTCCTTTGGCTCTTGTCGTACACCACGCACATTCTGTCATTATCGCTTTTGTGGCTTTGTTGCCGTGGTTGGTGAACTCGATGATGTCTCGCCCGGTCATCTCCGAGTCGGTCGAGAAGTATATCTTCCGACCTCCGGCATCGGGGAGATGCACGACGATGCGGATATTGCGCTTCATGGCTGTCGAATAGGCTCCATAACTGAAAATATTCCACCTAAAGGGGTGAGTTTCTCTGATTTTATTATTACTTTCGCCATGTCTGTCAAGGATTACTTGAGCCTTTTGCGACACTAAGTTAGGTGATTCCCCTGACATGGCAGAATCTTTTAACAATACATTATGGAGCTATCAGAAAATATCACAATAGATCACTTAGGTTCTTCACCAATAGAAATAATTAGGAGAATTTATAACAAGGTGGACTGGGTTAGTCATGTAGATAATAAACTTCAGTATAGAGAGTATGTTTGTCCTGTCGACGCGAATGAATCATTGGATGATTTAATTTGTCTATACACCAATAAGAAAAGCAAACGTGTCGGCTATGCTGGAAAGAAATTAAAGAAAATCTTTTTAGATCTTCCTTGTGTAGAACAGAGAAAAGTAGGATTAGCACTTTTGAGTGGTGGATTGACAGATTCAGAATGGGTATGTAAACGACTAGACAATTATAAAGAATCCTTTGACAAAGAGTGGAAAATCAATTGGCACCCTTGTTATGAAAAAGCGGTTGAGGAATGTTGGAATAAATATCATGGGATGTATTGTGGAAAATTACTTATCCAATTCTTACCTGAGGACATAGTACGTAAACATATAGATGAATTAACAACGGATAAAGACTTCTATTTTTACTTGTCTAGAAGATTCGTAAACACATCTTGGTTTAAATTAGACATTGAAAAGCTTAAGAGTTGTACATATATCAATGCATACCTTTCTGTAATGATTAAGACGAATGATGGCATTTCAGAAGAGGAAGCAAGGCTTCTCTTGTACCAGTGGATCGCTTATATTGCAGTAACTTACGCAAAAGGAACAAATGCCCATACGAATGAAAATATATTTTATAGTTACAAAAGTAAGAGGATGAGAGTTATTAATGCCTGGGGACTAGATACTGCTCTCTACTATTTGTTGTGTATGAATCATCACAAGGTCGTGGCAGAGTTTCTCGAATGGGATAATAACATCTTTAATCAGTTCTACGATGTCTATAGGGATTCTGAATTGGGAACAACGGAAATAGTCTGTGAAGATTTTACAGATACTATAATTGATAATTTCCCGTCAGACCTTAGGTACCTTTTATCATTAAATGAAGAATACTATTTATATATTCTTACACCAGGACAACCTTTTACTATCCCAAGATTTAGGAATACAGGGTCAAATAAGAAAGAAGAGGATATACCAAAGTATATACCGCGGTCCAACGTGAAAGAAAACAATACAATCGTATATTCAAGTCAAAAGACAATAAGTAAAGACTCCTATGAACGGATGGTGGATTCTAATCCAACCCTTAAGAATCTAATAGAGCAGCTTAACCTATCTCCTACTAACTTGAATGAGGAAAGAAGAGAATAAGCTCAGCTAGTCCATTAAAAAGAAATCCCCCCAAAAAGCTTCTGGAATAGGGAGGAAAAGTCAATGGAATCCCTCTCGCGTTCCATTGACTTTGGCGCCGTATCTCAATGGCTTTCCGGTCGGGTTTCCGTTTTCGCCCGAATATCGATTAAAAGCCGTTCATCGGGATCAATACCGTTGGGATCAATAATAGAAATCCTAGGATCACTAGGACAAGGATGAATTTCCATGCCCATTTGAACCACTTATCGTATGGGATACGGCTTACTCCCAGAACCGCTATCAGGACGCCTGATGTGGGAGTTATCAGGTTCGTGAAGCCATCGCCAAACTGAAAGGCCATGACGGTGGCTTGTTTGGATAAACCGATCAATTCCGAGAATGGAGCCATGATAGGCATGGTAAGGGCGGCTTTGGCGCTTCCGGAAGGAATAACCAAATTGATAAGCGTTTGAATAACGTACATCATCCCGACTGTAGCTACTTGTCCCAAGCCTTCCATTCCTTTCGCTAGATTAAAGAGAATCGTATCGATCACTTTGCCGTCTTGCAGGATTACGATAATACCTCCAGCCAGGCCGACGACCAAGGCGGCGCCCATGATATCCTTGCAACCTTCCAAGAAAAGTCTCACAAGCTCATTCGGATCGCGTCCATTGGCAATTCCCGCCGCTATACCTAAGGCGAAGAACAGGGTCGCTATTTCCATAATGTACCACCCATAGCCCATTACGCCTGTTATCAAGAAAAAGATCGTGAAGAATAAGAGGTTCAATAGATACAAATGTACGGTTTTCCGTAGGGTAAATATCGAGCTGATCACGAACGCTGCGCTAAGAATCGGAATCAAGGGCAGTCCCTTGATTACGCTATTCCCTATTTTCAAGGATGTCTGTGGATAATGGATCGAGAAGATAACTAGTACGATTGCCAACAGGACGAAACTGATCCACGCGGCTTTCGGGGTCCTGTATGCGATTTCTAAGGAACGGGTACTATGCGAATCTCTCCAATACTGGTCCTCCTCATAGACTGGCGACAATCGAGGGTTCTTCTTTACCTTGGCGGCATAACGCAGTATCCACGCGAAGCCTACCACATTGATAATACACCAACAAACGATACGATACTCGATACCCGAAAAAAGAGGAATCCCCGCCAAGCCTTGCGCGATACCGATGGTGAAAGGGTTTAAAATCGCTCCGGCGAAACCTAATCCCGCCGCTACAAAAACCATACATACGCCGGTTATGGAATCGTATCCCATAGATATCGCCATCGGGACCAAGACCAGACAAAAAGCGATGGTCTCCTCACTCATCCCGAATACGGCCCCGAATATACTGAAAAGTAACATGATGGCGGTCAATAAGAAATTGTCTATGCCTATTTTACGGAGGATGGGGTTGTTCTCCATTTTGCGTGCTTTCCGCAGGAAACTGGCTGTTCCGATGTCAAATGCCTTGCTGTCGTTCACGATCCAGAATGCCCCACCGATGATGAGGATAAAGACAATGATATCCGCCTTGTCCACAAATCCTTTATAAAAGGCAGAGAGTACTTCCCATGTTTGAGGTACGTTTTCCACGGGTTCATATACGACGGTCCTTTCTCCGTTTGGGCTGATGGTCTCCGTATATTGCCCGCCGGGGATGACCCATGTCAACGCGGCGCAAAATAAGATGATGTAAAAGATAATTACATACGTGTGGGGTATTTGTCTTTTCTTCATGATTCTGCTTTTTCGTCATCCTCAGTTAATCTTCCGATCTCGGGAAGGATCGCTCGGGCCTCACGGTCGCTAAGTGTATCTACGTCTTTGAGTTTGCGTTGGATAGCACGTGTACGGGTTCCTAAAACCTCTTCTATTTGCCCGCTGGCGGTTTGCAAGTTCTTTTGGGCTTTCTCGAGCATACCGCCTACTTTCTCGAATTCTTTTTTCACGGCCCCTAAGATCGTCCATACCTCCCCTGAGTGCTTCTGGATCGCCAAGGTACGGAAGCCCATTTGCAAACTGTTTAGTATGGCCGCTAGGGTGGTGGGGCCTGTCACGACTACCTTGTAGTTTCTTTGCAGATCCTCCAATAAAGCGGAACGGCGTACTACCTCGGCGTAAATGCCCTCGAACGGCAGGAACATAATGCCGAAATCGGTCGTGGCGGGAGGCGCCAGGTATTTGTCCGAGATGTCTTTAGCCATCTTCTTGATCGTAGTCTCCAATAATTTCCCCGCTGTCTCGATCGCTTGGGGATCTGCGGCATCGTATGCGTTTAGGAGTTGTTCGTATACATCTTTCGGGAATTTAGCGTCTATAGGGAGGTATACGAATTCTCGGGCATCATCCCGTCCGGGGAGCTTGACAGCGAATTCAACGACCGCTTCCGAACCTTTCCGGGTATGAACGTTCGCCTCGTATTGCTCCGGGGCCAATAGCTGCTCTAATAACATACTGAGCTGGATCTCCCCGATATTTCCCCGGGTCTTTACATTGCTGAGTACCCGTTTTAACCCTCCTACATCCTGCGCTAAGGTTTGCATCTCGCCCAGTCCTTTTTGTACGTTCTCTAATTGCTCGGTGACTAAACGGAAAGATTGCCCGATACGGTCATTCAATGTCTTTTGAAGTTTCTCGTCTACGGTGACTCGGATCTCTTCCAGTCTTTTTTCCGTGTTATCCACTAATCGCTGTTGGCGTTCGTCCAAGGCGGCGAATTGCTCTTTCTGTAACCTGTTAAAAGAATCGATCCCACGTTCAAAGGTTTCCCTGAACGCGTCTAAGGAACGAGCCTGCTCTTCGCGGTTATCTTTTGCTGCTAACCGGCTTTCTTCCCGGTTCAGGCGGAAGTCCTCCCTGAAGTTTTTCTCGATACGGTCGAACGAGCGCTGTAACTCGTTTAACAACTTTTCCAGGTCTTCTTTGTTATTATTTAGCTGTTTAGGACGCAAAAGGATTTGCATCACGATGATTAGAAGAAGTCCGCCGATAATAATCCAATCCATTCTGTTTAATTTTGCCGTCAAAGATAACCAATCTATAGTTGGATATAGTAGTTAAATAGAGTTAAACGAAGGAACATAGTTTGTTTTCGTTTGTTCTATCTTCAAGAAGCTGCTTATATTTGTGCAGCCAACTGAGAGGGAGATTATTTAATATCAAACAGAGATGGCAAAAGTAACGTTAAAAGGTAACGAGGTTCATACGAACGGCGAGTTGCCGAAAGTGGGAGCGGAGGCTCCGGACTTCAAGGGTGTAAAAAGTGATTTATCCGAATTGTCGCTGAGCGACTTGAAAGGGAAGAAGGTGGTGATAAATGTTTTCCCGAGCTTGGATACAAGTGTATGTGCGGCATCGGTAAGACGTTTCAATGAAGAAGCCGCTTCGCATCCGGATACGGTGGTATTGGCTGTTTCTAAAGATCTGCCTTTTGCGCATGGACGTTTCTGTACTACGGAAGGTATTGATAAAGTGATTGCGTTGTCAATGTTCCGGTGTTCATGCTTTGAGGATAAGTATGGGATGCTTCTGGCAGACGGTCCGCTGAGGGGTTTATTAGCCCGGGGCGTGATAGTAGTCGATGAAGTAGGCAAGGTGGTTTATGAGGAGCTTGTTCCCGAGATTACTACCGAACCGAATTACGACGCGGTTTTGGCTGCGTTGGGATAAGTGTAGTAGATTATTGTTTTTCATTGGTTAAAGTTAAGGGTTAGTGTAGGAGGCCGTCGGATGTGAATCCCGCGGTCTTCGTTTTTTTTGTGAAGATGCTAAAGTCTTCCTTCCAGCTCGTCCGCGATTTGTCCATCGAAGAGATTAATGATACGATCGGCGTAGGTCGCGTCGTGTCGCGAGTGTGTCACCATGACGATCGTAGTCCCTTCGGCATTCAGTTGACGGAGTAATTCTATAACCTCAAGACTGTTTTTAGAGTCGAGGTTACCGGTCGGCTCGTCAGCCAATATCAACATGGGTTTACCTACGACGGCTCGGGCGATGGCGACACGTTGCTGCTGGCCGCCGGAGAGCTGCCGCGGGTAATGTTTGGCGCGTTGGCTGAGGCGTACTTTGCGCAGGATGTCGAGTACCCGTTGCTTGCGTTCTGTCTTGGAGACTCCGAGGTATTTCAGTTGGAGGTCTACGTTTTCCTCGACGGTAAGCTCGTCGATGAGGTTGAAGCTTTGGAACACGAACCCGATGCGTCCCTTGCGATAGCGCGTACGATCTTTCTCCTTCAGGTGTCCCACCTCTTCGCCGTCTAATAGATAGTTGCCCTCGTCCGGGTTATCTAGCAGGCCGAGAATATGCAGCAAGGTCGATTTGCCGCATCCGCTGGGGCCCATGATGGCGATGAACTCACCCTTTTTCACTTCCATGCTTATGCCATTGAGCGCGATGGTTTCCACCTCTTCCGTCCGGAAGCTCTTGCTGAGGTTTTTTATTTGAATCATGACTTGTCTTGTTTTTGTGAGCGTGTATACCTATTTTATAGAATGTTGTTTTTATTCCGTCCGGATGCTTTCGATGGGATTACGGCGGGCGACTCTCAGGGTCTGCCCGATGATGGACAGGAAAGCGATGGCGATGGTCGCCAAGACAGCCGCCGCTATGAGGTGCCACGGAAAGGCGATACGGTTATAGAATGGTTCCAAACTGACTTGGACCGCTTTCAAGCTGAAGGGAAGAGCGATGCAGGCGGCAAGCAGCGAGAGGGTCATGAACCGTTTGGAAAGTTCCCATACGGCACCGCTTGGCTCGGCTCCCATCACTTTGCACAAGGCGATCCGTTTGCTCTGCTGTTCGGTGTAGCTGATCGACATGGCCAGCAGTCCCAAGGCAGAGATGAGGATAGAGATGGTCATGAAGCAGAGGACGAGCATGACGGTGTTCTTCTCGTGTGTCAGATTTTTATCCAAATAATCGTCGATATACTCGACCTCCAGCTCTTTGGGCATTCCGATCAGTTCGTTGGCGACCTCCCGGCAGGTGCGGCGGATGGCGGACAGGGCTTCCGACCGGTCACCTTGTGTGCGGACGACTTGATGGCTCACGTATCCTTTCGGGTCTGTTACTCCGACTGCCCCGTGCGCGTCGGGTATCGGGGTGTTCAGTGGCATGAGCGAACGGTAGTCACGGATGACGCCACAGACGTTATATCGGTAGCCGCCCTTGTCGTCCTTTTTCCCGAAATGGGGCCTGTCGGATGAAAGTTGGTAACGGCGGCAAGTCTCTTCTGTTACCCAAATCATATTGGGCAGCGGGTCGGACCAGCGTTGCACGACTTGGAAACCAAACATCCGGAAAGCCACGCTATCCATGTCTGAAAGGTGGAGCCAGGACATCCCCTCCTCGTCCGGCTGGTGTACGCCATCGTGACCACTGATGAAGGGTAGTTTCCGTGCCAAGGCCACTTCGACCACTTGCGGCAATGCCTGCAAACGTTTTTGCAGGATGACCTGTTTGTCGTAGGTCGGTCCCAAATCCCAAGCTTTTATGAAGGCCAAATCGGTATTGTAGCCGGTCGGCAAAGTGGCAAGGTGGTGTATTTGGGCGGCCCATATTAGTCCTAATGTGATGAGGACCGTGCTGATAACGTTTTGCACGATGATGAACATGCGGCTGAACAATTGCTTGTTTTGTAGGCGGAAGTTTCCCTTCACAATATCTATCGGACGATACTTGCTGATGATGAGTGCCGGCAGCAGCCCGGAGACACCGGAGATCCCGGTCAGCAACAACAGGGCGTAGATGAACGTTGCGGGCGAAGGCGAAAAGGCCATCCGGGTAGAAAGCAGATATTCGAAATAGGGCTTGGTAATGATGGCGATCAGGCAACCACCGATGAAGCATCCGGTGGTGAAAATCGCCGACTCGGCAAGATAGCGCAATATGATCTGCCCTGCGGAGTCGCCCATCAGCCGGCGGGTAGCCATCTCGTGCGCCCGCTTTCCGGCTTGCGATACCGTCAGGTTGATATAGTTGAAGACAGCCGAAACGAGTAAGATCATAGCGATGGCCAATAACAGTCGGACCTGTTCCCTTGTCCCGCTGCGGAAAGGGGTGTAGCTGTTAAGGGGTGAAAAATAGATTTCGTCCATGCGAGTGAGCGAGGAACCCCATGCGAAGGAGTTCGAACGGTTGTCCTCTTCCCAATAATCCCAATAGCTTTTGTAGCTGTCGAGCAGTTTACGGGCGACGGTTTCAGGGGTCGCCCCTTCCGCCAGCGTGACGAACGTATGGACGGAACCGAAGCCATCCATCCAGGAGAGATCCTTTTCCTCCAATTTGATAGGGACTACGACATCGACCGGTTTTAACAGTTCTGTCGGATCGAAGGCGGGAAGGATCCCGACCACCCGTAGCGGCGTCCGGTTTTTGTACATGACAGTACGCCCGATCGGATCCTCGTTGCCGAACACTTTGCGGGCGAAGGGTTCGGAGAGGACCGCTTCGTCGGTCCCGATCAGTATCTTGTCGCGGTGGTCTCCGATGAGCGGATATCCCAGTAGCCGGAAGAAGTTGGAATCGACGGCAAGGCAATTCGTTTGGTAGTAGTGGTCGCCAATGGTCAGATCGGTCTTCTCGTTGTTGACAAGGCGTGTCCATTCCTTTATCTCCGGAATGGAAGGGAACAGTTCAGGGGCGGTCCCGAGCGTCATGCCGATGCTTGTGCCATTGCCGATGGCATACAGTTGGCGAGAGTAGGGAGGCCTGTTCCCGATGTTAAACTCGGTTTCGGCATACGAAGTAAGGAGAACGACGACTCCCAAGGCGATGGCCATCCCGAAAAACTGGATCGCCGTGTAGAACTTGTTGCGGCGAAGGAAAGTGAAGTATGATTTCATAAACATTCGTTTTACTATTTGTTGCAAATGTAGGCCGTTACCGCTATCCGGCAATGGATATAAAGGGCGTCCGGAGCAGTTTGTATGAAAATCATACACCCGCTTGTATGATATTCATACAGCCTTTTTCCGTACCTTTATCCCCGATGAAAGAATAAAGGAAAAACAAACGAATCGGATATGGCGAATTACGGAACGATATTGGCGGTGGATGACAATCCGGCGGTTCTTACGGCGGTCAAGATCTGCTTGGCCGGTGAGTTCGACAGGGTATTGACACTCGCTTCTCCCGACACGCTCCTTACGGTATTGGCACAAGAGAAGGTGGATGGGATTTTGCTCGACATGAACTTCACGCAAGGGGGAAACTCCGGACAGGACGGCCTGCTTTGGCTTCAGGCCATCCATAAAAAGCATCCGGCTATCCCGGTGGTACTGGTGACGGCATACGCTGATATCAAGTTGGCGGTGCGCGGGCTGAAGATGGGGGCGGCGGACTTTGTCGCCAAGCCGTGGGATAATCAAGAGCTGATCCGCATCTTGAAAGACGCGATTGATGCCGGGCGTAAAGTGATTCCATTGGAGCAGGTCGAGTCGGAACATGTGAGCAAGGTGGTGGAGTGTTGCCACGGTAATATCAGCCGGGCTGCCGAATTGTTGGGGATTACCCGGCAGACGTTGTATGCTAAAATGAGGAGGCTATGATTCTGATAGTCTCTTTCGGGGTGGCAGTCATTCTCTTTATCGGATGGTTTTACCGCCATCAGGTATTGTTGAGAGATCGGGCGCATCTGATGCGTGAGGCGATTCGCAACCAAGAATTCACGTTCCGTCTTCCCGTGAAGGGTCTCTTCTTCGGGGAGCGGGCGTTGCAAGAGGCCCTCAACGAGACGGGCAGAGACATTGGCCGGTTGCTCGCCCGTAATGAGGTGGAATCGTGGCAACGGCTGACCCGTGTGCTTACACATGAGATCATGAATGCCACTACGCCTATCGCCAGTATCAGCCAGGCCTATCTGGAGCATCCCGCGATTGCCGGGACGGTTTACGAGGAGGGGATCCGTGCCATCCACGATACCAGCCGGGGACTTGCCCTGTTCGTGGACAGCTACCGGAAACTGGCAGAACTTCAAGAACCTGTTATGGGAGAGGTCTATTTGAGTGATTTTGTGGAGGGGATCCGGGTACTTTATCCCGATCTGGAGTGGCATCTTTCCATCCCTTTGTCTGCTACGATGTGTACGGATCAGAATATGTTGCGGCAGGTACTGATCAACCTTGTCAAGAATGCTCGAGAGGCCGGGGCGACGACCGTGGATGTGCGTTGGATGAAAGGGCTGTGGGTCAGCAACAATGGCGCGCCTATTCCGGCAGCTATCGAACGGGAGATTTTTATCCCTTTCTTCACGACTAAGAGAACGGGCTCCGGTATCGGCCTGTCGCTTTCTCGGCAGATGATGGTGCGGCAAGGCGGGGATCTTTGTTTGGCGGAGCGTCCTGTGCCGGGTTTTCAAGTGACGTTTGTAATTTCTTGCGTAGGATAAATTTAGGATAGGATATGAATCGGAAAATACTTCAACTGGCGATACCTGCTATCGTCTCCAATATAACCGTACCTTTGTTGGGTCTGGTTGATGTGGCGATCGTAGGGCATCTGGGATCGGCGTCGTACATTGGGGCGATCGCCGTGGGCGGGATGCTGTTTAACATGATCTATTGGATATTCGGCTTTCTTCGGATGGGGACAAGTGGGATGACCGCCCAAGCCTATGGGAAACGGGACTTGACGGAGGTGGCCCGGACTTTGCCGCGGGCTGTCGGGGTAGGGCTTTGGATCGCTCTCGGGCTTTGGATCCTTCAATACCCGATACTGAGGGGCGCGTTCGTTTTGATCGACGCGACGGAGGAGGTGAAGCGATGGGCCTCTCTTTATTTTAATATCTGTATCTGGGGAGCGCCGGCCGTATTGGGATTGTATGGCTTTGCCGGTTGGTTCATCGGTATGCAGAATTCTCGTTTCCCGATGTTTGTCGCTATCATACAGAATATCGTGAATATCTTGGCTAGTTTATGTTTCGTGTTTGTGCTGGGCATGAAGGTGGAAGGTGTAGCGCTGGGAACGTTGATCGCCCAATACGCGGGCCTTTTCATGGCGTTCGCCCTTTGGTTGAAACATTATGGGCGTTTGAAAGCGTATATCGATTGGAACGGTCTTTGGGGTGGAGAGGCGATGCGTCGTTTCTTCTCGGTCAATAGTGATATATTTTTCCGGACCTTGTGCTTGGTCGCTGTTACCACTTTCTTTACCTCTACAGGTGCGAGACAAGGGGATGTGATATTGGCCGTAAATACCTTGTTGATGCAGTTGTTTACCTTGTTCTCCTATATAATGGACGGTTTCGCTTATGCGGGAGAGGCATTGGCCGGCCGGTTTATTGGGGCCCAAAACGACGGAGGATTACGTAAGTGCACGCGTCTGTTGTTTCTGTGGGGAATGGGTCTCTCGTTGTCTTTCACGGCTCTTTATGCGCTTTTGGGGAGGGATTTTCTGGGGCTGTTGACGAACGATACCTCGGTCATTGAGGCTTCCGGGGATTATTTCTACTGGGTACTGGCGATCCCTTTATGCGGATTCTCCGCCTTCCTTTGGGACGGTATCTTTATTGGAGCCACGGCTACGCGCCAGATGCTTTACTCGATGCTTGTGGCCTCGGGTACTTTCTTTATTATTTATTACCTGCTTTATCGATCGATGGGAAATCACGCGTTATGGATGGCTTTCCTTGGGTATCTTTCCTTGCGAGGCGGTATGCAATGGATGCTTTGGCGATGCGGGAAATTACGATGCCCATTATAAGCAACTGCCAATGCCCATCGTAAGCAGCTTATAATGCCCATTGTAAGGAACTTATAATGCCCATTGTAAGAAACAAAGAAAGCGGGACCTCTATCTGGTTGATAGTCAAGTCTCGCCTTCTTTGTTATGTAGGATGATAGTTGTTTATTACGGCCTGTATGAGCTCAATTCTTCTGTGTTGAATCGTCCGATATAACCCTGATGTTTCTCAATCTCAGCCTCTACGTAATGGGTGTAAACAACCGCGGACTTAGCGAACAGTTCCGGCGCTTTCGTCGCATCTTGGATCAATAGATGAGCCATGATGATATCAGCGGCCATCTCCATCAAGCGGCGAGCCACGAAATCGAGTAATTCTTGATTTTGAGACTCTTTTACTTTCGCCATGCTAGCCTCGAACTTATTAGCCATCTCTACCAGACGAGCTTTCAGCGGTTCCATCTCGGCGGAGCAAGGGATCGCCTCGAAATCGCGGATGGTAGCCAGGTAAGACCCGTTTGTCACGTAACGTATGGCCGCTACGGTCTGCAATTGCGTCGTGCCTTCGTAGATGGAGGTGATACGGGCATCGCGGTAGATACGTTGGCAAGCATACTCCATCATAAAACCGGAACCTCCGTGTATTTGGATGCAATCATAGGCATTCTGGTTGGCGTATTCGGAATTCATACCTTTTGCCAACGGGGTGAAAGAATCCGCCAATTTGGCGTATTGCTTCTGTTCCTTGCGCTCTTCCGGAGTCAGTTTACGCTCGCGGGCGATGTCGTCCAACGCCTTGTAAATATCAACGTAACGAGCGGTTTGGTATAACAATGCACGTCCGGCATCCAGCTTCGCTTTCATGATGGCGAGCATGTCGTAAACAGCGGGGAAATCGATGATCGCCTTACCGAACTGCTTGCGCTCCCTGGCGTAGGCCAATCCTTCGTTGTAAGCGGCTTGGCTGAGGCCTACCGATTGAGCGGCGATACCTAGGCGTGCGCCGTTCATCAAGGCCATCACGTATTTGATCAAGCCCAGTTTGCGATCGCCACAAAGCTCCGCTTTCGCGTTCTTGTAAACCAATTCGCAAGTAGGAGAGCCGTGGATTCCCAATTTATTCTCGATACGGCGTACGTTTACGCCTCCTTCCCGTTTGTCGTAGATAAACATGGACAAACCGCGCCCATCCTTGGTACCTGCCTCGGAACGAGCCAACACGAGGTGAAGATCCGCGTCGCCATTCGTGATGAATCGTTTCACGCCATTCAACCGCCAGCAATTCTCCTTCTCGTCGAAGGTAGCCTTTAGCATCACGGATTGCAGGTCGGAGCCAGCGTCCGGTTCGGTCAGGTCCATAGACATGGTTTCTCCTGCGCAGACACGCGGGATGAAGCGGCTGTGCTGATCCTCATTGCCGAACTCGTATAAGGTTTCGATACAATCCTGTAATGACCAGATATTACCGAAGCCGGCGTCAGCCGCCGCTACGATCTCCGCACACATGGTATACGGCGTGATCGGGAAGTTCAAACCACCGAAACGGCGCGGCATCGTCATGCCGTTCAAGCCGGCTTTTACCATCGCGTCGAGGTTTTGCTTCGTACCCGAGGCATATTCCACACGGCCATTCGCGCAGTGAGGACCTTCGGCATCCACGCCTTCCGCGTTCGGGGCGATGATCTCTCCGGTGATCTCTCCGGTAATCTCCAGCACCTTATCGTACGAGTCTATCGCGTCGGCATAATCTTGCGGCGCGTAGTCGAACTCTTCCTTGTCTCTGTACTCGCGTTCCTTCAGCTCGCAAATACGTTCCATCATCGGATTGTTCAAGTGATACTTGAGTTCCGGTATGTCTGTATAATAATTAGCCATTTTTACTTACTGTTCTTTTTGTAATACTTAATCATCTTAGGAATCACCTCTTCTACCGTGCCATTGATTACGTAATCGGCAATCGTGTTGATCGGGGCATTCTCATCATTATTGATCGAAATGATGATACCGGCGTCTTGCATACCGGCGATATGCTGGATCTGCCCGGAGATACCGCAAGCGATATACAATTTCGGACGTACCGTGACACCGGTCTGGCCGATCTGGCGGTCGTGGTCGCAGAACCCGGCATCGACAGCCGCACGGCTGGCGCCTACCTCGGCGTGAAGCTCTTTCGCCAAATCGAACAATAAATTAAAGTTCTCCTTGGAGCCTACGCCATAACCTCCGGCCACTACGATCGGAGCGCCTTTCAGGTTGTGCTTCGCTTTCTCCACATGACGGTCGATCACCTTCACCACGTAGTCTGTCTCGGGGACATACTTCGCTACGTCGTGGCGGATCACTTCACCTTTATAGTTCTCGTCGAGGACCTCCTTTTTCATCACGCCCTCACGGACGGTCGCCATTTGCGGGCGGTGTTCCGGGTTGATGATCGTGGCTACGATGTTACCACCGAACGCCGGACGGATCTGGTATAACAGGTTCTCATAGGTAATTCCCGCTTTCTTATCCTCGTGCGAGCCGATCTCCAAAGAGGTACAATCGGCCGTCAGGCCGCTTGTCAAGGCGGAGGATACGCGAGGGCCCAAGTCGCGACCGATCACTGTAGCGCCCATCAAGCAGATCTGCGGTTTCTCCTCTTTGAACAAATGGATCAGGATAGAGGAATGAGGGAGTGACGTATACGGGAACAAACCCGGGGCGTCGAACACATGAACCTTATCGACGCCAAAAGGCAACACTTGCTTTTCTACACCCTCAAGGCCGGATCCGGCGACAATTGCCTCCAGCTCACAGCCCAATTGATTGGCCAGCTTACGACCTTTGGTCAGAAGCTCAAGACTTACATCGGCAACATTCGTGCCTTCTGTCTCACAATATACAAATACGTTGTTCATAATCTTATCCGATGGTGTGGTTAGCTAACAGTTCGACAATCAAATCCTCTACATCTTGGTCGGAACCGGAGATCGTCTTGCTTTCCTTGGCTTGGAAGACGATGTTCTGGATTGCTTTAACCTTTGTCGGTGAACCGCTAAGGCCGCATTGAACCAAGTCTCCATTTACGTCGGCTACGCTCCATTCTTGAATATCCAGATACGGGCGGGTCTCGTACAATTTCGGGTAACGAACGGTCGGTTCTTCATCTTGGTGACAGGCGGGTTGCGTGTTCCGCTCTTGCTTGCCCATGGCGTATTTGTACTTCTGCACCAACTTCGCGTTACGGGGACGGCAGGGAGCGGCGGAACCATTCACGGTGATTACGATCGGAAGCGGACCTTCCACGGTCTCGACACCCCCGTCGATATGACGTTTTACGGTGATACGTCCGGCCTCTTTATCTACGTTCAGGATCTCCTCGGCATACGTGATTTGGGTCAGTCCCAGTTTCTCGGCGACTTGCGGACCTACCTGCGCCGTATCGCCGTCGATCGCTTGGCGACCTCCGATGATAATATCATAATCGTTGATTTTCTTGATAGCCGTGGCAAGCGCATAGGATGTGGCTAGCGTGTCGGCTCCGGCAAACGCACGGTCGGTCAACAAAAAACCGCCGTCAGCACCACGATACAAACCCTCGCGGATGATTTCGGCGGCACGTCCCGGACCCATCGTCAGCAGCGTAACCGTTGTCCCGGGGTAAGCGTCTTTCAAGCGTAACGCTTGTTCCAACGCGTTCAGGTCTTCCGGGTTAAAGATCGCGGGCAAGGCGGCGCGATTGATCGTTCCGTCCGCTTTCATGGCGTCCTTTCCCACGTTTCGTGTATCCGGGACCTGTTTCGCTAAAACAATAATTCTTAAACTCATATTATATATTAGGAATGTTAGATTAATCTCGCGTGCAAAAGTAATCAAACATTCTTTATCTCAAAGCATTTCGGGCGAGAAATGCACACTTCCCGCCCTTTTGAGCATAAGACCTTTCTTCATTCAGGGTTGCGCGACCTTTGTCGCGGTGAGACCGGCACATTGGGCGATTACTCGCTGTCTTGGCGTTATACCTGTTTCGCGTCCAAGCGTTTCACCACTTGGCCGTAGATAATGAGGGCAAAGGCTGATACCAAGGCGATCGCGCCGAAATAATACCAGATATAATGGGCGTTCGCGCTAGCCGCCAGCCATTCCTCATGAGAGGCGAAGAGGGTAGGCTCCGGGCAGTATTTGCTCAACAGGAACCCGGACAACCCGAATCCGAAGATGGAGGACAGGAAAGAATGCAAATGGCTGAATCCAAGATAAAGACCTTCCTCTCCCTTGGGTGCTTGCAAGGAGAAGTACTCGAGGAAGCGAGGGGAGATAAACGTCTCCGCCAGCCCTTGGAAGACGATACCCACCACCATCATGAAGGCGACAGGATGCATGCCTAGTATATCTGCGTTCCCATCCAGCATGTTGCCGGATGCCATGCAAAGAGCGGATACTGGCATGATGAACATACCGATCGTCATGGAGGTAAGCGCGGTTCTCTTGCGCATCATCTGTGTTACCAGGTTGACCGTAAGCACGACGACCAGTGGATTGACGTTGGCATACCAAGAAGGAGAGGCTCCTTCACCGGCTAGGCGGAGTACGTACTTCGGCATGGTGGCATATAATTGGTGTTGCACCATCCAGAATCCGGTGATAATGATGATCAAGGTGATCAACCGGCCGTTACCGCAAACCTTGACCAGCGCATTCCAGATCTGCCCGAACGTCTTGCCTTCGCCCGAGTGTTGGGTGCTTTTGTAGAAGAACCAGATGGCTAGCAAGGCCAGGAGCGTCATGCTGGCCGAGAAATAATTCAGGGTGATCAGCCCTTCGTTGCCCAACGCCTCGCGAAGCGGCTTCACGATCGTCTTCCCGGAGAAAGCCCCGATATTTACCATCGCGTAGAAGATAGAGAAACCCTTCGCCCGGGTTTCCGGCGTTGTCTCTTTAGCGACCGTGCCGGAGATGACGCTCTTGATAAAAGCCCCGCCGCATACGATCAAGGCCATGATGGGGATAATGCCGTATTGAAGGTTGCTCTCCAACAATCCCGTGAAGGTAGTCGTCGTGCTGTATTCAACCAGTCCGGCGGATTGGAGCCAAGTAGGGTAAATCGCCAGTCCCAGATAACCGCAGGTTAGCAAAGTAAAAGCCAATAGCATGGAGCCGCGGAAACCGATCTTGTCGGCCAACGCCCCGGCGAACGTGGGCAGCAGATACAAACAGGCGGAAAAGATACCGGCGATGCTGGCGGCCTGAATGTCGCTAAAGCCCAGGATGCGGCTAAGATAAAGGGTGATGACGATAAATACACCGTAATAAGCGGCTCGCTCGAACAGCTCGACGGTGTTCGCCACCCAGAAAGCTTTACTGAACTTGATTTTCTCTTGTTTCTTAGTTGTCATGATATTGTTTATTAGCAAGATAGATCAGATGGATAAATCAAAGAGGAGGCGCAGGTGAGAAAATGAAGAACTGCGCCTCCTCGTCTTTGTTTTATCGTATAGAATAATTACGAGTCAGGGCTTTACGGTATGCGATTGGTGGATCGCCTTGACGCAAGCGTAAAGATATTTATCAGATCTCGCAAGCGCATAAAGTCGGGATCAAGTTACGATCGCCATAAGCGTTATCTACACGGGCTACGTTAACCCAGAACTTGCTGTCGTGCAACCATTCCAGCGGGAAGGCGGCCTTGCCGCGGGGATATGCGTGTTTCCACTCGTCGGCGGTTACCTCGTATTCCGGATGCGGAGCGTTCTTCAAGACGTTATCCTCCTTGGATGCCTTGCCTTCCTCCACTTCCTTGATCTCGTTCCAGATACATTCCATCACCTCTACGAAACGATCCAGCTCGGCTTTGCTCTCACTCTCGGTCGGCTCTACCATCAAGGTGCCGTGTACCGGGAATGATAGGGTAGGAGCGTGGTAGCCGAAGTCCATCAAACGCTTGGCGATATCGCCCTCGTCGATGCCCGAATGCTCTTTTACCGTGCGGCATTCCAAAATCAACTCATGTCCTATGCGGCCTGTCGCTCCGGTATAAACAATCCCGTACGTATCCTTGAACTTAGCGGCCAAATAATTGGCGTTCAATATGGCCGTTTTTGTCACGGTCTCAAGGCCTTCCGTACCCAGCAAGCGGATGTAAGCGTACGTGATCGGCAGGATACCGGCGCTACCATAAGGAGCCGCGGATACCGTATTCAAGTCGCTGCCCCAAAGCACCGGATGCTGCGGCAAGAACGGAACCAGATGCTCGGCTACGCAGATCGGGCCTACGCCAGGGCCGCCACCTCCGTGAGGGGAAGAGAAGGTCTTATGCAGGTTCAGGTGACATATATCGGCACCGATCGTACCCGGATTTGTCAATCCAACCTGCGCGTTCATGTTGGCGCCATCCATATAAAGCTGTCCTCCGCAAGCGTGGACGATCTCGCACATCTCCTTGATGTCCACCTCGAAGATCCCATGCGTAGACGGATAGGTAATCATGCTGGCAGCCAGACGCTCCTTGTTTTCCTCGGCTTTCGCACGGAAATCTTCCAGATCGATATTGCCATTCTCGTCGCATTTGACGGTTACGGTCTTATACCCGCATTGGATAGCGCTGGCCGGGTTGGTTCCGTGAGCGGAAGCCGGGAGCAAAACGATATCGCGATGGCCCTGGCCGATACTTTCCAGATAAGCGCGGATCACACGAAGGCCCGTATATTCGCCGGCGGCGCCGGAGTTCGGTTGCAACGTACAGCCCTTGAAGCCCGTGATCGTGCATAAGTAAGAAGATAGGTTCTCGATCAGCTCCTTATAGCCTTCCACTTGCTCCTCGGGAGCGTACGGGTGGATATTCATGAATTCCGCACGGCTGAGCGGCAGCATGGAGGAAGCGGGGTTCAGCTTCATCGTACAAGAGCCCAGGGAGATCATGGATTGGGCCAAGGAGACATCCTTTCGTCCCAAACGGGTGATGTAACGCATCAACTCGGTCTCCGTATGATATTTCTTGAATACGTCTTGCTGCAAGAAATCGGAGGTACGGGCGAACTTAGCGTCGAAATAAGTCCGGGCCGGGATAGACTCGTCCAGCATATAGTCTTTACCGGCGGCGCCGGCGAAGATGTATAATAATACGCCTATGTCCGTAGGCAACGTCGTCTCGTCTATGCTGACTCCCACTTGTCCGGCCTCGAAATAACGCAAGTTCACCTTGCACTCCAAGGCGATCTCACGCAGCGCGTTCACAGACACGTGTGAGGGAAGCTGTATCTTCAAGGTATCGAAGTAATCCTTGTTTAATTGCGTATATCCCAGTCTCTCCAACTCCTTGGCCAAGAATCCGGTCGTGGAATGAATCCGTCCGGCGATGTCACGCAATCCCTCCGCCCCATGATATACGGCGTAGAAGCCGGCCATGGTAGCCAACAACGCCTGTGCCGTACAGATGTTGGACGTAGCCTTCTCGCGTTTGATATGCTGCTCACGGGTCTGCAAGGCCAAGCGATAAGCCGGATGGCCGTAAGCGTCCTTGGAGATACCGATGATACGTCCCGGGATCGTACGTTTATAATCATCCTTCGTGGCGAAGAAAGCGGCGGAAGGGCCTCCGTAGAACATCGGGATGCCGAAGCGCTGGCTGCTGCCGAATACGACATCCGCTCCCCATTCTCCCGGGGGAGTCAACAATACCAAGCTCATCAAGTCGGCGGCTACGCCTACCTTGGCACCGGCCGTGTTGGCACGGGCTACGAATTCCTTGTAGTCCTCGATCGAACCATCTGCGTTCGGGTACTGCACGATGGCGGCGAACACATCCGGCGTGAACTCGAATTTCTTATAATCGCCCACTACTACCTTGATACCCTGCGGGATCATACGGGTGTGGATGACGGCCAGCGTAGAGGCGAACACATGTTCGTCGACGAATACCGTATCGGCCTCCGCTTTCACCTGCGCACGACTGCGTGAGCCATGGAACATGGTAATCGCCTCGGCTGCCGCTGTCGCCTCGTCGAGTAGCGAGCAGTTCGCCAAGGGCAATCCGGTTAATTCGCAAATGACAGTCTGAAAGTTTAGCAACGCCTCCAAGCGTCCTTGGGATACTTCCGCCTGATACGGAGTATAGGAGGTATACCAAACCGGGTTCTCGAATACGTTGCGTTGGATCGGGGCCGGGCAAACCGTGTCGTACCAACCCATACCGATATAAGAGGTGAATACCTCGTTCTTGGAAGCCAGCTCGGCGATGTGCTCGGCGAACTCACGTTCCGTCATGGCCTCCGGGAGGTTCAACGGCTCTTTCAAACGGATGTTGGCCGGAATGGTCTGATCGATCAACTCATCCAGTGATTTCACGCCAATCGTCTCCAACATGGCCGGAATATCTTCCGCTGAGATACCCACGTGGCGGTTTACAAATTTATTTGTGTCCATAATTTTAGTATTTTATAAATAAGGATTATTTAATTTCTCATCAATGATTCGTGTCTCGGGGCCATGGCCGGGGTAGACCACGGTCTCGCCCGGCAACGACAGCAATTTGTCTTTGATAGCGGCGAGCAGTATATCTTGGTTGCCTCCCCATAAATCGGTACGGCCGATGCTTCCGGCGAACAGGGAGTCTCCTACGATCACGAAACCGTTCTTCTTGTTATAGAAAGCCAAGCCTCCAGGCGAATGGCCGGGGACGCTCAATACCGCCAGCTCGGATTTCCCGAACTTTATGATTTCCCCGTTTACCAGATAGTTCCCTACCGGGATGCTTCTCACCTTCATCGGCAGGCCGAATATCTTGGCTTGCGCCTCGGGAGAGGGAAGGCCCTTCACGTCCGCTTTATGGGCTTCCGGGCTCAATCCGTAGGTGTTATGGATGAATTCGTTACCGAATATGTGATCCAGATGGAGGTGTGTACAAAGGTAGCGTTTCAGCGTCAGCCCGTTCCGGGCGATAAAGTCGCTTACTTCTTTTTGTTCCTCTTCGCGCAGGCAGCCGCAATCGATAAGGACCGCCTCCTTGGTATCATCGTACAGCAAGTAAGTATTCTCGGAGAAATAGTTTACTTCGAAAGATTTTATCGTAATCATAAGGGTACGTACACTACTTTTTTAGTTTCAAAAAACGCTTCTTTAAAATGACCTTTCAGATCTATGCTGATCGCCTGATTCCGGAAGGGCAATATCTCGTGCGCCAGCTCTCCGCCTTTCAGGCAGATCAATCCGTTGGGCAACGCGTTGATCTGTTTTTTCTTTATATTCTTGCGGACGATCTTCGCCAGATCTGCCAGAGGCATCACGGCCCGGCTTACCACGAAATCGAAAAGCTGCTTTTCCTCCTCGCCCCGGCAATGGCGGAAGGATACGTTCTCCAGCCCGATCGCTTCGGCCACGGCTTGTCCCACCTTGATTTTTTTCCCGATACTGTCTACCAGATGGAAATGAGTCTCCGGGAATAAGATCGCCAAGGGGATGCCGGGGAAACCGCCCCCCGTACCCAGATCCATCACCGAGGAACCCGGCTTGAAACGCAACATATCGGCGATACCCAGCGAGTGAAGTACATGATGCGGATATAGGTTCTCGATGTCCTTCCGTGAGATCACGTTGATCTTGGCGTTCCAATCCGTATAGAGCTCATATAGGGCGGCGTATTGCTCCTTTTGCCGATCGGTGAGATCGGGGAAATAGGAGGTGAGAATTGAGAATTTCTCTGTATGTTGTTCCATAAGACGTCTGTTTCTGCTTCTATCAATCGTTCATTTTCAATTCTCAGTTTTCGATCAACGGGCTTATCGGGCTGTCATCCCGCAGCAAATAGCGGATCTCTTTGTAAGGGAGATGGACGTTCGTGACGCCTACCGCGTAGGCCGCTATCTCATATTCGTTGAAAGAATAGGTGATACCCGTCTTGTCTACGAGGAAGTTCCCGTTCGGGAAGATCTCGTCCACGCTAAAGAAACCGATGTTTTCCAGTTCCTTGGCATCGGATACGTTGTTTTGCCTGGCGATCTGATCCACCAATATTCGCGCCAGATTGTCCTGGTAGTTGTCCACGAATATCTCCTCCTCAGTGATGGGCTTACCGGTCTTGAGGCTCACCGTGTGGTTGCTGTAGGAATGTGCGCCATGCGCTCCGCCCGTATAGTTCTCGAAGCGTACCGTATAGCTGATGATATCGTCTTGGTTGAAGGTGATTTCATCCGACGACAGCTCATAGTAAGAGAACCAGGCGCCCACCGGTGTCTCGTCGGATTTCGCCACCTCGACCTTGTAATCCTCTTCCAGATCCTTATAAGCAGCCAGATAGTCGTCGGTATATTTCCGTACCGCCTCCTCGGGGGATAATAGCTCATAATCCTCGCCGAGATAAGAGGAGACGAACTGTCTCTGTAGATTCTTAAGAACCTCTTTATCCGTATATTCCCGGGGATAAACGAACTTGATCTCCAAATCGCAATTGGGATTATCCGGATCATCTAGCAAATGGTAAGTCTTTTCCACGCTGATAGAATCAAACGTGATACTGTTTTCGGAAGCCTTCTTCGTTCCGGTATCGCAACCTGTGGCTAAGATTCCTATCCAAAGGAGTGCCAGCATGCTTTCGCGTAAATGCGTTCTCATCGGACTGCAGATTTAATTTATTTGTACGCGAATGTACGTCATTAAATCGTATAATCAAATTACACGATGAAGTTTAATAACCGGATAACCACACCTGAAATTCAGCCGCCTTATTTTTAGCCTCGAGCATGGGTTCGTCGGCCGGGAGACTCGGATTTAGGTTACCGCCCTTGCCACAGGAAACAAACAACAACGTTTGTGTGTTTTATGAGGAACTTAGCCACATAGTTGCGCACGGTCAGATATTTTAATTTATAGGCTATATCGTGGCAAAAGTAAGGATTTGTTTTTACTTTTACGCGAATTTCAAAAGAGGGGCTATGATCAAAGAGAATTTCATTAAGATTTACGAGGAGAGTTTCAAGGAAAACTGGGCCTTGCCGGCATTGACGGATTACGGAAGAGGAAAGACCTTTACTTTCGGTGATGTAGCGACGGAGATCGCACGTATTCATCTTTTATTCCATGAGTGCCAAGTCCGCCGAGGGGACAAGATTGCGTTGATCGGTAAAGATAGTTCCCGTTGGTGTATCGTTTACATGGCGGTTGTTACCTACGGGGCGATTATCGTACCGATTCTTCAAGACTTTAATCCGAATGATGTACACCATATCATTAATCACTCGGAATCTGTCTTTTTGTTCGTCAGCGACCGGATTTGGGATTCCTTGGAGGAAGATAAGATCGAGGAGGTCCGCGGTGTATTCTCTCTCTCTGATTATCGTTGTTTGCATCAACGGGATGGGGAGAGCATCCAGAAGTTTATGAAATCGCTGGATGAGAAGATGGCCGGGAAATATCCGGATGGCTTCACCCCGGAGGATATCAAATACGCCGAGCTGGATAATGACAAGGTGGTGGAGATCAACTATACGTCGGGTACGACCGGATTTAGCAAGGGGGTTATGTTGACGGGGAATAATTTGGCTGGTAACGTGACGTATGCCCGGACACTGGATTTATTGTTCCGGGGTGAACGTGAGCTATGTTTTCTGCCCCTGGCTCATGCCTATAGTTGTGCTTTCAATTTGTTGGTACCTATGGCTTTCGGTGTGCATGTCTACTTATTAGGTAAGGTGCCGTCTCCTAAAATCTTATTAAAGGCATTCGAGGAGGTGAAGCCGAACTTGATCTTGATGGTTCCCTTGATTTTGGAGAAGATCTATAAGAAGATGATCCTTCCCCAATTGAATAAGCGAACCTTGAAGTTGGCCTTGAATATCCCCTTGCTGGATTCGCGTATCTATGCCCAGATCCGCAAGCATTTGGTGGATGCCTTGGGCGGACGTTTCCGTGAAGTGATCGTGGGGGGCGCCGCCATGAATCAAGAAGTGACGGATTTCTTGTATAAGATCAAATTCCCGTTCACGATCGGTTATGGCATGACGGAATGTGGTCCGTTGATCAGTTATGACCATAATAATGAGTACGTGCCCGGCTCTTGCGGACAGATCTTGAAAGGGATCATGAAGGTCCGTATCGATTCAGAAGATCCTTATAACAAGGTAGGTGAGATTCAGGTATCGGGCGAGAACGTAATGAAGGGCTATTATAAGAACGAGGAGGCAACCCAAAAAGTCTTCACGGAAGATGGCTGGCTGAAGACCGGCGATTTGGGTACGATCGATCATGATAACCGTATTTTTATTCGTGGACGTAGCAAGACAATGATCTTGGGCTCCAGCGGACAGAATATTTATCCGGAAGAGATTGAGTCTAAATTGAACAACCAGCCATTCGTGATGGAGAGTTTGGTCGTGGAGAAAAACGGGAAATTGATCGGTATGGTGTATCCGGATTACGATACGGTGGATAGCACGGGTATATCGCACGCGGATCTTCCGGTTATCATGGAGCAAAATAGGATAGAGTTGAACAAGCTACTGGCTCCTTATGAAACGATCTCGGAGATTCAATTGTATCCCACCGAATTCGAGAAAACACCGAAGAAAAGTATTAAGCGTTACCTATACAACAATTATTGAGATGTAAACAGAATGCAAATACAACGAATAGGTATCATTCTTTGTTTATAAACCGCAGATAATGAGATGAGACAAATTTTACTTCTTTTAGGGGCCGCTTTATTGGCTATGCCGGTATTCTCGCAGACTCCTGCCGATACGACGCTTGCGATCCGGGACATAGAGATTCAGGGTACCCGCTTCGCCGGGTTGAGCGAGAGAGACGGGATGAAAATCTTGCGGGTAGATAATAACTTGAGTAGCGTTACCAATACGGCGGCGGACGCTTTCCGTCAATTGCCCTCTGTCATAACCGATATAGAAGGAGCCGTTGCATACAGGGGCTCCGGTAATGTAGGGATGTTTATCAATGGGGTTCCTTACGGCTTGCTGGAAGAATATAGCGGTGACGTGTTGATCCAATTGCCTGCCCTGTTCTTTAACCAGATCTCATTAGGGGCTTTTCCTCCGATTAACGTGGTGCCGGATGGCGACGCGGGCATACTCGATCTGGTGCCTCGTAGGTATGGAACCGGAGATTCCCCTCTGTATGTCTCGCTTGGGGCGGGATGGAATGAGCGATATAACGTGGGTGCGGTATTGAATTTGCATCCCGGAAAATTCCATATCAACGCGAAATACAATTATAGGAGGGAATACCGGGAACGATCTTTCAGCAAATCGACCGCGACCGCTAAAAACCGGACGGAAATGAACAATAACGCTACGGCTCGTCCGGACGTACATGTGGCGGATATGAAAGTAGATTATGATCTTTCCGCGAAAGACCGGATCACCGTGCATGGCCTGTATCATTTGATGGATTATAGCCGGTATGGACGCATTAACAACCGGGTATTCAACCCGAAAGGGGAGCAAATGAAGTACGTGATCCGTAACCGGTATAACGACCAGCGCCAGGAGGCTTATGCCGTCGAAGCGTATTGGAACCATGCGATCGCGGAGGATCGAGGCTTTTATGCCGTATTCAACTCGAATAATTTCTCGTATGATGAGGATAATGATTTCAAGAATGAGAATCCTCAAAACGGGCATATCGTCTCGGAGGATAACCAAGCTATCGACCATACGAAACATAATTATTTCTGGGGATTAGGATATGGGCAGGAGATCGGTGGCTGGGACTTCAAGGTCGGTTATATCGGTCGCATGCGAAACGAGGATTATTTTACGACCGTTTCTGATATCGTAGAGGGTCGTATGGATTTGAATGAGGCGAAATCGTATGATTACGATTTCAACCGTTACCTGAATTTGATCTATGCGGACGTGGTTAAGAATTGGGGCGCTTTTAAAGCGGAGATAGGGATGCAGGTGGAATTTAGTCATTTTAAGATGGATGAGTTCAGTCCTTCTTGGATCAACGACCCTTATTGGCAGGGGATAAAAGACAAAGAGAACAAGAGCTCCCGTTTTCATTTGTATCCTCGCGCCCGTTTTACTTATGAGGTGAATAGGAGCAATCGCTTAAGCTTGAGTTATCAGCAACGGGTAATTCGTCCGAACGGCAGTTATTTGTGCTCTTTCTTGAATAAAAGTGATCCTACCTATATCATACAGGGAAATCCGGACTTGAAGGACGAGTTTATCCATCATGTAGAGCTGGGATATCAGTTCTCGGCTCCCCGTTTCCGTTTGACTCCGGCTATTTATTACCGGAATCGTACGAATCGTATCATGGAGACCGCTAGCCAAGTAAATGATGAGACGGTTTGGAAGAAAGAGAATATCGGGCATAGCCAAGCCCTCGGAGCCGACTTGTCCGGCAGCTGGAATCCGGTACGTATCTTGACGGTCGGTTTCTCCGGGGATATCTATCGGGACGAGATCGACGGGCGTACGATAGGCTATGACGCGAAGAAGTCTCTGGTTTGTTGGGATGTCAAGGGGAATGTAAACGTAAGTATTACGTCGACTACGGATTTTCAGGTAGACGGCTTCTACGTCTCCGACCAACTTACGCCTCAAGGTAAGATCAAAGGCCGTTATAGTGTAAATGCCGGTCTTTCTCAGTATTTCCTCAATCGTAAATTATGCGCGAACTTAAGTATCAACAATCTATTCGATAGCTTGGAAGAGACAACGATCATTGACGCTCCGAACCTGGCGATGACGCAGAGACGCAATCGCGATGCCCGGGTAGCTTGGCTTACGTTGACTTATAATCTATAAGGGTCTTGTCCGGTCCGACACCCAACATGCTTTCCGGTGTCGGACCGGTATCTTCCCCCTTTTTTATTTATCCGTTCGGAATGGAAGCATCGGTAATCCTTGTACGTTTTTCAAGTTGCCAATTTGGAAATTCCGGAAGCCATAACGAACAGCTTTGGGGGCTTTTACGCCCGGAGCTGAGACAATAACGGTCTTCTTGTTAGCGTCCATGGTCGCGTTTGCTTTGTGGAAACGCATGTCTTTTCCGGCTATCTCGAAGCCTATGATCCCGTTATCTCGATTGAAGCCATCTTCCGCGTTCTTGAAAAAAAGAGTGACTTTGTCTTTATCGATCTCCATATGATCGTATTGAGGACCCTCGCAGGCGATGGTTGTATAGCCATAAGTCTTGTTTAGAGCCATATAACAAAGACGCTCACCGATCTTTTGTTTCTCTTTAGGGTGAATTTGCCGTTTCTCGTAATCCTGTACCAGATCGTTCGTGGAAATAATACCGCTATTGGGGATCAATTGGGTCGCCTTGTATTGCTCTTCACGAAGGTACGCGGCTTGGTCTCCTTCCCCATATTCGTAAGGGGCGATTTCTACCTGGTAGAAAGGCAGTTCTTTTTGTCCCCATAATCCTCTCCAATGTTCTACCATGGTCGCCAGGCGTTTAGCGTAGTCCGGATGTCCGACATTTGACTCCCCTTGATACCATAGGAAACCTCTGACCGTGTATTTGCTGGCTGGTTTCAACATCCCGTTATACATGATCATAGGTTGCAACATCGGATGGATTTTCTCGTCGTTACCCGCTAAGGATAGATCGATATCGCTGTAATTTAACAGGATGTCTTTGGGTAACCAACCTTCAACCGTGGAGCCGCCCCAGCTGCAATTGATGATACCTACCGGTACGTTCAATACCTCGGTCAACAGGGTTGCGAAGAAATAGGCAGTAGCTCCGAAATTCGGGGCGTTTCTCGGATCACATACTTTCCATTCGCCACCTACCGGATAATCTTTCGGCTCCAAGGCTCCGACCCGTTGGATCGTAGCATAACGGATCGAGTTCTTATATTTCCCGGATGTGGCGATAGCTCGGTTACCTCCCTCGATAGGGCAGTGCCAGAAACCTCTTAATGGCATTTCCATATTGGATTGGCCGGAACCGAACCATACCTCGCCGATCAGAAGATCATGCAAGACAATCTTCTCTTGTCCATTCTCTAATGTAAGCTGTTGCTTTTCGAAACTGGCCGAAGGGGTCTGAATCCAGACTTCCCATGTGCCTTGATCGTTTACTTGGGCGGTGTATTCCGTATTGTCCCAAGAATTACGGACTTTCAGGCTCGAATTGGGGGTGGCATTTCCCCAAAGCCGTACTTTAGTGGCTTGTTGAAGTACCATATTATCACCTATCAAAGCCGGAAGCTTGATCTCGGCGAGCAAATGAGTACTACAAATAAATAAAGCGATTAGTAAAAGATTGATCTTACGCATATGAATAATTGTTTTAAATAGAAAATCCTAATTATGAGATCGTACGTTCGATAATTTCCATGCACATGCGTCCATTGTGATAGGGGCATTTCCAGAAACCAGCTTTGTCATCCTCACGATTGATCTCGTGATCAAGTGATACGCTCCAATGCCATTCCCCATGTTCCTTATCGATTAAATAACGCTGAATGAATTTCCAGCATGTATAGGCTGTGCCTAAGGCCGGCTCATCTCCAAAGTGCTGATATAGGTTGAAGTGGCCCACTACATTTTCGGCTTGTACCCACCAATGCAGGTCTGTGTCGGCTTTCTTCTCATTCGGATGATACTCGTAAATGAGGCTGCCGTTCGCTAATAACCCGTCTTCGGCCGCTATCGCTATTTTTTGGACCAAAGGCTCTACTCTCCGGAGAATCTCGTCATCGCCCAATTCGATAGCGGCCTCATGCAGCAACCAAGATGCCTCTATATCATGGCCGTAGGAGATGATACGGTATTTACTTTCCCAATCCTCGTTGAAAAAGAGGTTTAAATGATAGGTACGGTGATCCAAAATTTTGTCGGTGAAAATCAGGATCAAGTTCCGGAGTTGTTTCTTGAGGCGCTCGTCTTTCCATACCCGGTACAAGTTGGTATAAGGTTCGAGGATATGCAGATGGGTGTTCATCGTTTTTTTCTCATTCTCATCCTTGTCACTGAGTCGCATATCCTCTATCAGCTTCCAGTCTCTCGTAAAGGCTTCCATATAACCGTTCTTTTCCGGGTCGAAACTGTATTGCTCGATCGCTTTGAAGAGACGGATCGCGTAATCCAGCGCTTCTTTATCTCCGGTAGCCCGGTTGTACTCGCTTAATCCGTAGATGGCGAACCCTAAGGCATAGATTTGCTTCTTGGTTTGCGCGGGTTGACCGGTATAGTCCAATTCCCAGTAAATGCCCTCGAATTCTTGGTCGTAGAATTTATCGATAAGGTAGCGTTTGGCACGGGTCGCCGTTTCCAGATACTCCGGCTTTCGTAATAAACGGTATGCGGCGGAGAATGTCCATAGGATACGAGCGTTCAAGATAGCGCCTTTCGGGGCATGTACGACTCGTTGGTCGTTCCCCTTGATTTGCCCGTGGAAGCCGCCATACTTACTATCTATCATTTGGTTCATCCAAAAGGGAAGGATATTGTTCTCTAGCTCCCATTGAACCTCGTTTTGTAAATCTTCGGCGATTTTATTCATGTGTTTTTTCCTTCCTTTTGGTTTCTAACGTAGCGGTGATTTCCTTCATGCTTGTCTCGCTAAGCGGGTAGAAGGCGATAAATACAACGGAAAGGATCGTCCCTACGGCCGGTAAGAAGCTGAGGAACATCTTGATTCCGCTAATCGTTTCCTCGCTTTGTACGGTGTTGGCCTGAAATCCGAAGAAGGCGAGTAGCCAGCCTGTGATAGCCGTACCGATCGCCCATCCGAATTTCTGGCTCATGGAGGAGGAACTGAAGATCAATCCTGTGGCACGATTCCCTGTTTTTAGTTCTGAGTAATCCGTGCAATCGGCATACATCGACCAAAGTAGGGGGAAAATACTGCCGGCGCAAATACTGATGAATACTTGGAACGTGAAGATCAGGGCAAGATCCGTCTTGTCGAGCCAGAAAAAGAGAATGCTTAAGACCGAGGCGATCAGCATGGCGCCCATATAGGTTCTTTTCTTTCCGATCCGGTTGCTCAATGGGGCGGCCAGGATTACACCGATAATGTTAGCCGCCTGTCCTACTGCTAGATATAATCCGCTTAGGACGAAGGAGACTCCGAAAAGAGATATATTGGCATAGGTTTCCTCTACGATAAAGTACTTGAAATAATATACGGTAGCCCCGTCACGGATGGAATTGAAAACCAAAGCGGAGACACCTGCTCCCAATAATATCCACCAAGGCTTGTTGTGCAATAGGTCTTTCAAGTCTTCTTTTAACGAGCCTTGCTGCTCCTTAATCGGTTTTACCCGTTCTTTTGTCCATGCGAAACATCCATAAAAGAGAATGGCGCACAGGACGGCGATCACTACGACCGCTAGGGTCCATCCATGCTGTTGGTCCGCCAATTCGTCGCTATTTCCGCTAAAGAAACGCACCATCGGCATGAATAGCAAAAGGGCTATGAAACTACCGATATAAGCGAAGACCATGCGGTACGTAGAAAGGGTATTACGGTCTTGTGGCAATGGGCTCATGACTCCAAGTAAGGATGCGTAAGGCACGTTTATGGCGGAGTAAACCATCATCATCAAGGAATAGGTGATATAGGCATAGATCAAATTGCCTGTCTGCCCGAAAGAAGGAGTCGTGAAAGTGAGCACTCCGATAGCGGCGAATGGGATCGCCAGCCAAAGTAAATAGGGGCGAAACTTTCCCCAGCGTGTTTGCGTACGATCTGCCGCGACACCGACTATCGGGTCAAATACAGAGTCCCATACACGAGTTATCAAGAACATCGTACCTACGGCTGCTGCCGGTAGTCCGAATACGTCCGTATAGAAAATCATCAAGTAAGCGCCAAACAGTTTCCAGAACATGGACGATGCCATGTCTCCGAAACCATATCCTATCTTCTCTGTTAGTTTAATCATATGAGTGGTTTTTGTGGATTATTTCAAGAGTGAAAGATTTCGATCAATCAGCTTTTTCAGTGTCTCGACAGATGCGGTCGTGGTCAACCCGTCGGCCGGAGTGTTCATGCAATAATCTACCAATTTATCGATTGTGGACACAGCCACGTGCATACGGGTATCGGAAGACGCGTAGTAGATATATACGGTTCCGTCCTCATCCGCGATCCATCCGTTGGCGAATAAAACGTTGGATACATCGCCAATTCGTTCTTCATTTTCCGGAGCCATGAAATAACCGGCGGGTGTGGCGATAGGCTTCGTGGGATCTTCCAACGAGGTCATATACATGTAAAGTACGTAACGTAATCCGGCGGCGCATCCCCGTACGCCATGGGCGAGGTGTAACCAGCCTTTCGGGGTCTTGATCGGGTGGGGACCTTCGCCATTTTTTACCTCCTTGATCGTATGGTAGTAACGTTGGTCGATAATGGTTTCTTCCTTGACTTCGGCGTGCGTGATATCATCTACCAAGGCCCATCCGATACCTCCGCCACTTCCCGCGTCGATAAATCCGTCTTGAGGGCGGGTGTAAAGCGCGTATTTACCATTTACGAATTCCGGGTGTAATACGACGTTGCGTTGTTGGCTCTTAGTCTTCAAATCCGGAAGACGTTCCCAGTTTTTCAAGTCTTTTGTCCGGGCGATGGCTGCCGTGGCGGTTGCCGAGGACAAATCTCCGGGAGCAGCGTTTGGGTCATGGCGCTCGGCGCAAAAGATACCGTAAACCCAACCATCTTCATGGGCGGTCAGGCGCATGTCGTAAATATTTGTGGCTGGGACAAGATCGTCCGGCATGGTTACCGGATACTCCCAAAAGCGGAAATTGTCTACTCCGTTCGGGCTTTCGGCCACGGCGAAGAAAGATTTACGGTCGTTTCCTTCTACACGTACCATTAATACATATTTGCCATTCCATTTAATTGCGCCGGAGTTCATGGTCGCATTCATTCCGATGCGCTCCATCAAGTAGGGGTTTGTCTTTTCATTCAGGTCATATCTCCAGTAAATCGGGGTATGCGCGGCTGTCAGTACAGGGTGTTGATAACGGGTAAAGATTCCGTTCCCGTCTTCTAAAGGAATATTTTTTCGGCTTAACAAGGCTTCGTGTTTAGCGAAGAGTGCGTCTACTTTCTCTTGGAATTGTTTCATGATGCTTTTGCTTTAAAGATATCACCAGATGGAGGAGAGACGGGGCATGCCCCGTCTCTACGACTGGATATGACGTGCTTTATCTGTTATGTATGATGTTATTTATAGAGGTCGATGTCGGAGGTGAATAATGTTTTCGGATTTTCAAAGAACTTCTTGAAATCCTTGGCTGAGGTTTGTCCGGGATAGGGGGCAAAGTAGTGAGTGACTCTCTCTCGGGCGTTTCTCCACACCAATACATAAGCGACCGGATATTTCTCCAGGGCAGGCAGCAGGGTTCCCGTCCACCATGTGGAATCTGGTACCCCTTCGTAGCCAGTCTCCGTGACCGCTATGATCTTACGGTTGGCTTTGCCTATGCTGTCTATTACGGAAAGACTGGTATCCATGCTTTTCAAGAAAAAATCCTTATCTTCCCGTTGGTAAGCGTCAAAGCCTAGGACATCGATCAAGTCATCTCCGGGGTAACGTTCCAGGTAAGACGCCTGATCCTGCGGCTCTGTACCCGTGGAATAAGCGTATACGATCTGGTCTGTCGCCCCGTGAGCGTTTAGATAATCGGCGGTCATTCGCCATAGCGCCTTGTATTCATCTGCGGTACATAAATCCTGTCCCCACCAGAACCAACTTCCGGTGTGTTCGTGCCAAGGACGGAACAGAACCGGGATCTTGGTGCCATCGCTTGTTTTCAAGGAAAGGATGAAATCACACACCTTGCCTAGCCAGCTTTGGAATTTTGCGTAGTTCTCTCCTTCCGGAAGGATCGATTTCACGACGGCATGATCGGATACGTCCCAGGCGTCCCCTCCGGTTTTAGGGTTACGGGCATGCCAACTTAAGGATACCAAGCCTCCCCGGTTGTATTGGTGGATGATTTCTTGTCGTATTTTCTCGAACGGTACTTTATCCAGGCTTTTATCTCCTCCGAGTTCGATCTCTCCAAGATCAAAGCTGATAACGGCCGGATAATCGCCGCATACTTTCTGCACGTCTGAACCTCCCTCCTCAAATTCCCATCCGATGCCATAAACCGTATCATCGTGATGTCCGAACATGATTCCTTTTTGTGGAATCGCACGCAGGTTCTTTATGAGACGTTCTCTCGGCGAAACCTGCTCGGTTGCCGGCTCCTGTCCTTTCTTCGACGGTGAACAGGCGACTAATGCCCCTAGGCATAACATAGTGATTAATTTCGTGTACTTCATGATAACTGTCTTTCTTTATGAATGCGAATGTAAGAGGTATCGGGCAGACAATCTAATATTATTTTATCGGATAGTGGTATTATTTCTATTTCTTAGCTTGTACCTGTATACGCTCTTTTGAGGTTATCTTCTTCCTGAATACTTTTGTGTCCAATTGGATCGGGGTATTGACGAAATCCGGGACATTATAGGAATAGACCGAGCGATCGTAATAGGTCTCCGGATCTTCTTGGGGAAGGAGAAAGGGCTTGCTTATCTTGCCATTTTCATCCATGCTTGCCAGGTAAAGGCGGGTATAAAGGCCGTCACCCCGGCGGCTACTGAAGACAAACCAACGGGAGTTGCCGCTCCAGTTGTGAAAGCTTTCGGTATCATCGCTATTTACCTCGGATAGCTTGCGGAGGTTTCCGCTTGTCAATTCCAGTAACCATAGATCCGCCTCTTTATGCCAGATCGAAAAGTTTCCGTAATCAGATAAGGTGAACATAATATATTTGCCGTCATAGGAAGGACGGGGAAAAGATACGCTTTTTCCTAAAGCCTCGGCGTTCACCAACGTATCGATACGGCTCCCGAATGCACCGGTGGAGGGATCGAAATCGATACGACATAGGTTATATCTGATCTCTTTATAGGCTTCCGGAATCTTTCTAGCTTCGGCGGAACAAAAGTAAAGCGTACGACCATCCGGGGAGAAGGCGGGGAAGGTCTCGAACCTGTCTTTCTTTTGCAAGGAATCGCAAAGGAGCAGATGATGGTCTGCCGGATGGTAAACGACTACATCAGATTCCAGATCCAAGACTTCTACCCGCTCGTCTTTAACCGTATGGAACGATTGCCGGGTGTTGTTCGTGGAATACGCTATATATTCACCTCCGGGATGCCAGTAGGGATAGACACAGGCAGTGATTGTCCGGTCTGTTTTCGTGTTGAGGTATTCATCCTTATTATCAGTTCTCATAAAAGTGGCCCCATGCGTCCCTCGGATATGAAGGCTGAAATAGCTCGGGTCCGTACGGTTGAAGGCATGGCAGTTTACGCACATACCTTTGACCAACGTGTTTTCCACCAAGGGCCTTTCTTTATGAGACGATAGATCACGCTCATAAATGCCCATACGACTATAGACTTCATAGCCGGGAGCGATCTTCCGGTATGCCAAACCGTAATCGATCGGGTAGGGGCTGATGTACATGGGGAAAGGTTTGTAAGTACTCCATCGACCCTTTTGCTGGATACTGACAGTAAAGAGTAAACTATCGCCTTGATTGGAGGTGAGCAGTTGTTTCCACTCTTTTTCCGGGAATTTGACATGCCGCCTTGCGTTTATATGTACTGCTTTGCCTTGGCGTCCTTTTACGATAACATCGATCCGCTCATAGGAGGTATCCGCATAAGAGAAATTCATAGGAGCTATCGTGGCGGGAATTGTCACCCCGATGTAATCCGGATAGATGGACGGGTATTTCTCTATTTGTTCGGGGGATACCACCGATTCCTCACAAGCGGTGAATAACGCCACACATATATATAGTAAGATAAGTTTTCTCATGGTCATTTATTTTCTGAATAATAAGTAATACCAAAATGTCTTCTCATATTTCGGGCGAAGGATAGGCTCGGAGTTTTTTTGTGTCACATAAACACGGGCGAACTCGCTTACCCCTTCCAATACATTGCGGGAAATGCTCCAAGGAAGGCCTTGGAAATTAGGATGCTGCTGTGTCCAAATGAAGATCAATGCCTCTTGGTAAGAGATGGGTATGTGGTTATAGCCCAGGTCTTTTCCCAGCGGATAATATTTCATGAAACGTTCCAGATCCTTCTTTTGCAAAACGTAGGCTAACATATACTCGAAAGCCATCCGGTTACTTTTGTTATGTTGCAGTAATAAACCCAGCATGACATCCATTTCCGTGTCGCTGAACAAGAAATCTTCCGTATATCGGGCTTCCCTCAGCCATCCCCATTCGGGATGTTTCTCTATTTTTTCATCGTTATTCAGATAGCTCATGGCATGGGTCGCCCATTTCTTATAGAACAAGGTCTGCTGCAAGGCCCGCAGGTATTTGGCGGCAACAGCGTATTGTCCATTGATCAAATTGGTCTCCGCCAGCCGCATATAGGCACGTCCGCTTTTCTTATAGTCGGGGATAGCCTCCATCGCCTCGAACATATAGCGTTGCGAGGAGTTGATCATTCCCAGATGATAGAATATCTCGCTGGTTGGGAGCGGTGAGATAAAATCTCTTTGGAAGGCCGGGATCAACCCTTCTGTTCCATTCTGGTAGAAATGAAACATGCGATCCCCTAATTGTCCGGTCTTGGCGAGAGCCAGATTCAGGCAGGTCACGGAGAAGGGAGAATCAGGTTCTTTGTTTTCCGCCGCCTTGATGATCTTATTCCATTGTTTCATGCGAGTGAGGTAATCGTATTTCAAGACCTCCTCCTTATCCGGATTGCCGGCGGCATAGATCCATGTACCGCCACCGATAAGAATCAAGGTGGGGATAACAACCCTCCAAGCCTTGGTACCCTTTTCCGGTGGGGGAAGTAAAGCGAGTGCCCCGGGAATCATGGCTACGGTAACGATTGACAGTAATAGCGTATTGGGAACGATCATGGGGAAACGGTAATAATCGATGCCGACCATGAGGCTAAGCAATGGATATTGCGTGAGGCTTTGTGCCAATAGGGGGCATAGGATTCCAAGCAAGATGTAGACAGGAATCCATAGATTGGATTTCTTGGATGCGGCTGGCACGAATTTGATGCAATGCCCGATTGCTACTCCGATCACGAAGATGAAATAGGCTCCACCACCTACCACCCAGTAGAGTATCGGCATCATTAGGAGCGTATAGATGATTTGTCCCCATGGATGAGCGATTTTTCGCTGGATGATTAGAGCGAGGAGGGCGAGTGTTATGGAGATGGGAAATGCCAGCAGGGCATTCTCATCACATAAAAACACCCAGAGCAGGATGGAGGGGAGAAAACTGAATGGATACCAGAAGTCGGAAGCCCCCATTTGTTTGGCAAGCCAGTTTATTTGCCGTTGGATAAGCACGAGGACGATCGCCAAGATCACAGCTCCTGCCCAAGCGAAATAATAGAACTGCGTCAGGAACTCCGCTATATATTCCGCGATACCTCCGGGATAGAGGCATTTGTCGATTCCATATTCCGGCGTGAACAGAAATAACTGGAATTGTTCGTGGTAATGTAAATGATGGGGATAATAAAGTCCCCAAAACAGGCAAATCGCACCACCGAATAATAAGGAGGCGATCCCTCTCAGGTACCTATGTTTATGTGTATTTTCCATGATCCTGTTATTTAAAAATCTCGGCCTCCTCGTTGTAGTAGATCTCTTGTACATCTTCTGCGTCGAAAGGAAGCTCGCTGGTGGATAATTCAGGTATATTATAAGATTTTAACGTGATATCGTAATGTTCCGGGTCCTTTTGCGGGAGTACGAACGGTTTATAGGCTCTTCCGGCACTATCCACGTAAGAGAAATAAGGCTTTCCGTACAACCCATCATCCCGCTTACTGGCAAAGACAAACCAATGGCTATTCGAGGACCAGCTGTGGTAGGTATCCGATTTATCGGAGTTGACGGCAGGTAGGGTATCTATCTTCCCGGTCTGTAGGTTCATCATATGCAGATCTGTTTCCCGGTGCCAGATCGGGAAAGTCCCATAATCAGCTACCGTGAAAAGCAGGTATTTCCCGTCGGGCGATATCTTGGGATGGCAGGCGGAGCCATTATGCTTTCGGGCATTCCATACGGTCTCGATCCGTCGGCCCCATTCTTTGGTGTCTTTATGGAAAGATATGCGGTGTAGGGAATATTTTAGGCTATGGATACTATCGGGCAATGGCTTGAGGGGCGCGGAACAATAATAGATCCAATTCCCATCGGGAGAGAAGGTAGGGAAGGTCTCTAACACATCCTTCCGGCTAGTCAAAGGGGAGCTGATGAGTTGTTGTCCCCTGAAATCGGCGACAACTAGGTCGGAAGTCGTGTCATAGACTTCCAATCGCTTACTTCCTTGCGAATGAAAAGCGGGGATGATGATATTCGTGGAAAAGACGGCGAATTGCCCCGATGGATGGAAATCGCCATAGACAGCCCCGTTCGGCAGACCGTCGTTGCTCAGTTTCAATTTCCTCAAGTATCCGTCACGGTTCAGCAGGGTGCCTCCCCGTTCTCCCCGTAAATGAAACATGGATAAACTTCCCTTCTTATTTCCGTAAATATGGCAGTTCACACAAGAACCATCGGTATCTTTATTGTCGGCGATGACCCGTTCCTTGAAGGTCTTGATCTCCCGTTCGCGCAATTGGATCTTGTTCCATACCTCGTAACCCGGTTCGATGAGCCGGTAGCTTATATAATTATCCAGTTCCTCCTGGACTACTTGCCAGTAGAAAGAGGGGTAGCGGAGCCATTTGCCCCTGATACGGGCGACCACGGTTATTTGCAGGCGGCTGCCCACCTCCTGTTCTAGGAGGTTTTCCCATAGAGTTAAAGGGAAAATGGCTTTTTCCCCGAAAGATAATCGGATCTCCTTTGATTTCCCCTTTAAGGTTACTTGCATAGCGTCCGCATCGTTTCTCAATAAGAAGTTGAGCGGGGCGATATTCGCGGGGATCCGGATATCCGTATAATCGGGATACATGGGGATCGGGTCTGTGGTATCCTCTATTTGCTTCGGGGTAGGGGTACATCCTGTCAACAAGCAGATGATCCAGACGAGGCAATAGATTGTGTCTCCTTTTAGGCTTCTTGTCTCTTTCATGGCTTATTCTCCTTTCCGGATTCTGTGGTCGCAAAATGATAATAGAACCAATAGGTCTTGTCGTATTTCTCTCTCAAGCTCGTGTCCTTTGCCTCATAAAGCCGAGTATAATCGGCGAATCCTTTTGCTGTCTCTACCGGTATTTGGTATTTTATAAGCTCTTCCGCACGGATGTTACCTTTGCGGGCGAGATTGATCAGCATGGCCTCGGCGAAGATAGGACTGGATACCTTGCCCGGCACATAATCTTCTGCAAAGGAATGGAGATCTTTGGAGAGTAAATGATAGCAGAGCAAATATTCGTAAGCGCACAGGTTCCCGGCGTTTGAGGCGACTAAGTTCCGTAAGGAAGTCACGGCATCATTACCGGAACGCAGTGGGTCTTGGGCCGGGATGTCTCTACGTTTTTTCTCCAACCAATCCATTACCTGCGGGGTCTGCTGACCGGGCATTCTCTTTTCGGCCCAGCTTTTATGAAGCAGTGTCTTGTCTAATATACGCAAATATTTAAGAGCCGCCCCATCATCCCCATTGACCAGATTGATCTCAGCCAGCCGTTTTATCATACGGCTGCCTGAATTGCGGGGAGAGAAGATCATACTTAGCATGGCACAATGCTCGGCCATGGTCATATCTCCTACCGCGAGCCACAACTCGTTGGCGAATAGGATAGAGAGGAAAGACGCGGATGGATTCACGGGGAGGATCAATGCTTTCGTGCCCGGTTGATCCCACGCCAGGAGGTTCCGGGAGAGAGATCCGGGTAAGTTGGTCTCGGACGGATACGCGGCGTTGTACAGGTTTCGGTAGTAGGTAGCCCAAAGGATGTGGCGGTCTGTCTCGAGATATTTTCGCATCTTTTGTATATTCCCGAAATAATGTTCCGCATCGAGGCTGAGTACATACTCCCGGTCGAGATCCGGTTTACTCCACCAGGTGGTAGCGGGATATGAGGTCGCCGGAAGAAGCAATATACCCGCCGCGAGCAGGGCACTTAGCTTTTGATGGTGCGCTATGACTCCGGCGGCCAACATAAGGGCGAGACAGAGCCATGCCCCGTACCCGAAACACCAATAGCAAAGAAGCATGGCGGGAATACAGGAGAGAAGACGCTGCCCCTCGGTTTGGCTCCGGCTATATAAAAGGAAAACACCTTCCGCACCGATCAAGGAGAGAGTCGCGGACAACGGATAGGCGAGTCCGCAAGACCTTCCTGTCTCCCATAATACAAGCAGTATCATAAGAGGAAGGGCATATTTCTTGCCGACGAATTGCCGGAATGTCCGGTAGGTAAGCAGGGCGAATAACGTTAAGACAACGCTTAGGATGAACGGGCCTCCCCCGATATAATAAAAGAATTGCGTAAGGAAATCGCCGGCGAGACAAGCCAGCCACGCTCCCTCCTGAAAATATCCGCGGAGAAACTCCTCGCTGTACAAGAACAACATCATTTGCTCTTTGTGGAACAAATGATAGGGGTACATCCGGAAGAAGAAAGCGAAAATCGCTATCCCCAATACCGCCAGCGTGATCGACAGATCTTGTTTAAAGATTCGCTTCATCCAGTTCCCTCCGTTGTTCTTCGGTCAAGGAGGGCTTTATCATCTTATAGAGGAATTTCCCGACCGTTTGGTGGATATGTTCTTTCATGAATGCGTAATTAAAAGCTTGCGTCTCTACTCGCAAGGAGTCCCACGCCTGCTTGATGCGGCCGGAATCTTCCGGCGAGCAAGTCTTAAGCGCAGTCCGTAAAGCATAAGATTCGCCATCGGTCTTTTGTTTCCGCTCTTTCCAATGCTGCAAGGCATCGTTTTGCGCGGTACCGGAGGCCGAGCTGATGGAGTCTATCCGTACCGAGGTCACGCCCGGTTCCGTTACGACCAGTAATTCTTGGAACTTGAAACGCAAAAGGATGCGCATACGGAGGACCTTCATCTCTTCTCCCGTCCCTTGGAAAGTAAATCGTGCGTTCTCTATCCTCGTAGAATCGATATTTTCGATCGAGGCGTTTTCCATAGGTGCCAAATAAACCCATTCCCCATCCTGCTGCGTGGTGGGTAAGGTGCCTTCTAGGATGTATTGGGAGTCGTTAGATTGACAGGCAATCAGGCACAACAAAGTGAATATTCCTATAAATAGATATTTCATCAATCGTGTTCATTAGTAATTGAAGACTCAAAGTCTAGACCGCGTAAAGTTAGTGTTTTTTCGGGAAAAGGAATGGTGTTTTCATGACAAAGGGTGATACTTAACTTACGTAGCCGTCGGGGGAGGTATGAAAAAAGGAGAACGCTGATTAAGACATCCTCCCTTTTTATGAAATAAAGAACAATTAAGCGTTTAGGACTTTCTTGAAGCGACGGATAAATTCCCGGGCCTCATCCATTGTCAAACAAAGCGGAGGAAGCAGACGGATCGTATGGATTCCGGCTACGCCTGTGAACACTTTCTCCTCAAAGAGAAGTTTGCTACGCACCTCCTTGATAGATTGCTCGAACTCGATACCGATCATCAAACCGCGACCCCGAATTTCCTTGATACCCGGAAGCTGGTGAAGCTCGTCCAATAAATAGGCACCCACTTTCGCCACGTTATCAATCAAACGCTCGTCTTCCATGATATCCAGAACGGCGATAGCAGCTGCGCAAGCCAAATGGTTACCGCCGAAAGTAGTGCCGAGCATACCGTAAACCGGCTTGAATTTCGGGCTGATCAATAACCCGCCCATCGGGAAGCCATTGGCGATACCTTTCGCTACCGAGATCAGATCCGGTTTGATGCCGGCATACTGATGCGCGAAGAATTTACCGCTTCTTCCATATCCGGATTGAATCTCATCCACGATCAGACAGGTCTCATAAGTCGTACACAGATCGCGTAACTCGCGCATGAAATCATCCGTTGGCAATTGGATACCACCTACACCCTGGATACCTTCGATGATCACGGAAGATACATCCCCCTTCTTCAACGCTTCCTCTACGGCGGGAGCGTCGTTCAATGGAAGATAAGTAACCGCCAGATCCTCATTGACCGGAGCGATGATCTTCGGGTTATCCGTCACACGTACGGCGGCGGAGGTACGGCCATGAAAGGCGTGCTTGAATGCGATCACCCGCTTTTTCCCGTTGTGAAAAGAGGCCAGTTTTAACGCGTTCTCGTTCGCCTCCGCTCCGGAGTTGATCAAGAACAACGAATAATCATCGTAGCCGGAAGCCTTCCCTAGCTTATCCGCTAATTTCTGTTGCAAGCTATTTATGACCGAGTTCGAATAAAAGCCTAATTTATTTACCTGCTCGGTGATCGCCTTTACGTAAGCAGGGTGGCTGTGACCCACCGACATCACGGCATGGCCGCCATATAAATCGAGGTACTCATTTCCCTCGCTATCCCATACATGACATCCTTTGCCTTGTACGATCTCTATATTAAATAATGGATATACGTCGAATAAATTCATCTTTGTCGTATTTTTTAAAACGCTGAGGGTTTCAAGTGCAAGCCTACTGTCTCTTCCAACCCGAACAATAAGTTCATGTTGTGGACCGCTTGGCCGCTGGCGCCCTTCAATAAGTTATCGATCATAGAGATGATAAGAAGCTTACCATCTATTTTTTGTAAGTGGATCAAGCATTTATTTGTATTTACCACCTGTTTCAAATCCGGGTTCTTATCGGTGATAAACGTGAAGCTGTGATCCTCATAGTATTCCTCATAAATACGTCGGATCTCCACCAAGTCGATCTTGCAATCGATGTACGTCGTGGCGAATATGCCGCGGGAGAAATTACCGCGTACGGGGATGAAGTTGATTCGGCTTGAATAGCTCTTCTGCAACTGGCTCAGGCTTTGGTTGATCTCGGCCAAGTGTTGATGCGTAAAAGGCTTATAGATCGATATGTTGTCGTTGCGCCAGCTAAAGTGAGAGGTGGAAGAAGGCTTCACGCCCGCTCCCGTGGATCCCGTGATGGCATTGACATGCAAGTCGGAATTCAGCATCAAGTGCTTCGCCAGCGGCAACACGCCCAATTGGATGCAAGTCGCGAAACAACCGGGGTTCGCGATATGCCGGGCGTCGCAAATCCGGCGGCGGTTTAATTCCGGCAGGCCGTATACGAAATCGTGCTCCGGGCCTTCGATCCGGTAGTCCATGCTCAAGTCGATAATCTTCACGTTCTTGGGAATCGTGTGGCTCTCCATGAACTTCTTCGTATCGCCATGAGCGGTACAGAAGAACAGTAGGTCGATGCTATCTAACGGCAACTCGCTGGTGAACACCAAGTCCGTTTCGCCATAAAGACCGCCATGCACGTCCGTGATCTTGTTACCGGCGTTACTGCTACTGTTTATAAATGTAAGCTCGGCATCAGGGTGGTTTAGGAGCAGGCGGATCAATTCACCCGCCGTGTAACCCGCTCCGCCTATAATTCCGCATTTAATCATATCTCCTCGTCTTTATGGTTTGTATAATAAACACGCAACGGAGTGGAAAGAACCTTGATAAAGCCTTTTGCGTCCTCGGCGGTCCAGCCTTTCTGCATCTCCCCGTACTCACCGAATTTCGTCTTTACCAAGTCGTCTTCAGACTCTACGCCAACGGTAGAGAAGGACAACGGGCGAAGCTCCAGAATAGCCGTACCGTTCACGTTACGCTGAGACTCTTGCAGCATCGCCTCGATATCGCGCATCACCGGTTCCAGATATTGGCTTTCGTGCAAGAACATGCCGTACCAGTTCGCTACCTGATCCTTCCAGTATTGTTGCCATTTGCTCAACGTATATTTCTCCAGGAAGCGGTGCGCCCCGATAATCAACATCGGAGCGGCAGCCTCGAAACCGACGCGCCCCTTGATACCGATGATCGTATCGCCCACGTGCATATCACGACCGATACCATAAGCGGCCCCGATCTTCTCGATCTTCTGGATAGCGGCGACCTTATCCTCGAACACCTCACCGTTCACGGCATGAACCTCACCGTTCTTGAACTCAATGCGCAATTGCTCGCTACCGGTCTTTTCCACTTGTTTCAGATAAGCGCTCTCGGGCAATCCTTGCGCGGAATCGAGGATCTCGCCACCGCAGATAGAGGTTCCCCAAAGACCTACGTTGTAGGAATATTTCAACTTCGTGAAATCAGCCTCGAAACCGTGCTCCTTCAAGTAGTTGATCTCAAAATCACGGCTCAAGGCCATATCGCGGGTCAAAGTGATAATCTCCACGTTCGGGGCCAATACCAAGAAAGTCATATCGAAACGGATTTGATCGTTACCCGCTCCGGTAGAACCATGAGCGACAGCGTCGGCGCCAATCTCGTTCGCGTAGCGGGCGATCGCCAAAGCTTGGAAGATACGCTCGGAGCTCACGGAGATAGGATACGTACCATTACGCAGCACGTTCCCGAAAATCATGTACTTCAAGCTCTTCTCGTAATACTCTTTCGTAACGTCGATCGTCACGTATTTCGTGGCGCCTAGCTTATAGGCGTTCTCCTCGTTTTGTCTCAATTGTTTCTCGCTGAAACCACCGGTGTTAGCGCAAGCGGCGTACACCTCGTATCCTTTTTCCTTCGCCAGATACATGACCGTGAACGAGGTATCCAAACCTCCGCTGAACGCTACTACTACTTTCTTCTTCATTGTTTCTTTATTTTAGGTTGTTCTTTTATCGTATTAATTTAGTCTTTTTTAGCCTGATCGCGAGCCTCCCGCTCTCGTTGCGCACGATGCGGATCGGCCGGGTCGAACAGCATAGCCGTGCAGATGCAATACTTACGCCCGGTGCGTTCCAAGATATCATGGTTCACGCAACCGTTGCAACCCCGCCAGAAAGCCTCATCGTCCGTTAAGTCGGAGAACGTTACCGGTACATATCCCAATTCGGTATTCATCTTCATCACGGCAGCGCCGGAGGTGAGGCTGAATACCTTCGCTTTCGGCCAGCGCATGCGGGCAAGCCGGAAGGTCATGTCCTTGATGCGTCTCGCTATGCCCAAGCCCCGGAAATCCGGATGCACGATCAAGCCGGAGGTAGTCACGTACTGTTTGTTTCCCCATGACTCGATATAACTAAACCCGGCGAACTCGTTTCCCGCCAAGGCGATCACCGCTTTGCCCTCTTTCATCTTCTGGGCCACATACTCGTGCGTACGTTTGGCGATACCCGTGCCCCGGACTTTAGCGGCAGACTCGATCGTCTCCAGGATCGTATCCACATATACCTCATGAGAGGCTTCAGCGATCATAACATCAATTTCTATTTTTTGTTCCATCTTATTGTTTTGTTCTTAGTTTTTCCCTTTTATATGAAATGTGATAAAGCGGCAATCACCTCCTCTTGGCTTACACCGTCGCGGGGGATTACCAAGATCGTATCATCTCCGGCTATGGTGGCCAGTATCTCGCTAGGAGCATGGGAGTCTATGTCCGAGGCGATTCCCATGGCGTAACCCGGTCGTGTTTTCACCACCGCCAAATTGCCGGAAAACTCGATATTCGGCCTGTTCTTGTCTTCCGGCCGTGCTTGTTTGCTTATACTCTCTTCGGGAAGGCGATATACATAATCTCCGTTCCCGTCGTGTACCTTGGCTCCTTTCAGTTGCTTGATGTCGCGGGAAAGCGTAGCTTGCGTAACCGAGAATCCGCTATCTTCCAATTCTTTAAGCAGTTCTTCTTGATTACTTATCACCTTCGTCTGTATAATACCGCAAATGGCATCCAATCGTTCCTTCTTTGTACTCATGTTGTATATTTATGCGAAACAGGCTGCAAATATAAGGAGTGTTATTGAATAAATATTCATCTAAGGGCTTTTTTCTATCTATTATTCACGACTTTTCATTCAAAATGCTTTCGCTTTCTCAAAAAGACTCTTATTTTATGGCGAGAACGGTTATAAGCTAAGCCGACAACCGGCACAGTATTGACCATACATCGTTTTCACTCGCCGTTTTATACTTAAATGATGTTTTTTTAATGTACGCACGCACATTAATATTGCATAGAATGTCTCCATCAACAAATAAGCAATGTTTCGGGTAGATTGGTAATCTTTTTGAAGGAGACTCAGATCATAGGAAAAGGCCAATACTTCCTATAGAAAGGACGAAAGGATGTGGTCGTTTTGAACAAAATGGTAGTATCTTCGCGTTATTAAAAAAGTATCAAGTTTAATTTCAAATAAAAGGATATGAGAAAAATAGCAAGTTTATTCGTGGCCTTGCTTTTGTTGGCAGGCTGTTCCAGCGTACCGTTGACAGGACGTAAGCAAGTGCTGTTGGTTTCGGATCAAGAGGTGTTGTCGTCCAGCCTTACCCAGTATAACGATTATATAAAGACGGCGAAAAAATCGACGAACGCGAACAAGAGCGCTATGGTAACCCGGGTAGGGAAGAGGATAGCCTCCGCTACGGAGGCGTATTTGCGCGCGAACGGGATGGCGGATGAGGTGAAAAACTTCGCGTGGGAGTTTAATTTGGTGAATGATCCGCAGGTGAACGCCTTCTGTATGCCGGGCGGTAAGATCGTGGTGTACGAGGGGTTGTTGCCTTTGGTTTCCTCGGACGATGAATTGGCTGTGGTCATCGGACATGAGGTCGCTCATGCCGTAGCGAAACACAGCAATGAGCGTATGAGCCAGCAACTAATGGCCCAATATGGGGCGGCGATTTTAGGCGCGGCCGTAAGCAATAAGAGCGCGGCGGTACAGCAGGTGGCCAATACGGTATATGGTGTGGGAGCGCAGTATGGCGTAATGCTTCCGTTCTCCCGTAAGCACGAGTCGGAAGCGGATTATATGGGGTTGGTATTCATGACTATGGCGGGATACAATCCGGACGTGGCGGTCAACTTCTGGCAAAAGATGTCCGCCGGAAAGAGTGGCTCCACTCCGGAATTTATGAGTACGCACCCCAGTGATGCCACCCGTATAGCGGAGATACAGAAAGCGCTCCCGGCAATCAAGGCGAAATACAAGAAGAATTGAATATTAAAGGCAAGCCTCTAATACTCAATTCTCAATGAATGATGATTCCCATTTTGTTCATCAAGAAACAAGCATTCATGTTCTGGGCTATCCCTTCTCTTAGTTGGTAAGAGAAGGATAGCTCCTCGTCTTTTATATCCGCCTCGAAGCGATAATTCTTTATTTGTTCCGGGAACTCTTCCTCCAAAGTACCCAACACTAAATCGTGGGTGGCGATGATACCGCAAGCCTTATAAGCGACCAGTTGCTTCATAAGGGCAAGGGAGCCTTTCTGTTTGTCGACAGAATTTGTTCCCTTCAAGATCTCGTCCAAGATGATAAATAGCTTCTCTCCGTTTTGCAGCCTGTCGATAATCATTTTCAGCCGTTTCAACTCTGCGAAGAAATAAGACTCGTTGCCAGCCAACGAATCCGAGGTACGCAAGCTGGTGACCATGTGGGCGGGGTAAACCGTCAAGGAGGCGGCACAGACCGGAGCGCCTACGCAGGCCAATAAGTAATTGACACCGATCGTTCGGAGGTATGTACTTTTTCCGGCCATGTTCGCTCCGGTGATAATTAGGAACCAAGGACTTTTGCGGATATCGATACCGTTCTTTACGCAAACTTCCCGGTTCAAAAGAGGATGTCCCAAAGCCTTGCCTTCCATTTGGAAATAAGTGTCGGCGATCTTCGGATAGATGTATTCCGGATGGTTAAAAGCGAAACCTCCCAACGAGTTCAGCGCATCGAAACGAGCCAATGCGTCGAACCAAAGTGGAAGCTTATCGGAGTAAGTCTGGATCCAGCGTTCCAAGAGGATGGCGTGTCGTGTATCCCGCAAGTAGAAGAGATTGAAAATGATACCCGCCAGGCTGAATCGTTGGTCTAATCCTCCGATATACGACGACAGACGTTTAATGGCACGCGAGGCCAATTCCTTCTCACTCGCCAATTGCCCGCTGATCTCTTTCAGCTCTTCCGACTGGAAGTTGTCTTCTTCCACACATCGCATCAGCTTTGCGTATCGATTGAAGATAGACTCCATCTTATTGACGGTCGCGTAAAGCGCATTGATCTCCCGGGCACGTGCGTAGGCGATCACTAGCGTGATCAAGAAATACATATTCAATAAACTCCCGCCGATCCAATCCAGCGAGTAAGCGATACCCGATACGATCCACAATGCGGGGACTGCCCGGATCAACAGTTTCCACGGTAGGCTGTCAACGAATTTATGCTTACGCTGAGTGAGTCGATCCATGAAGTTGGTATCGTTGTCTCTCGTATCTATCGTGTCCTGCCGGATAATTCCCGTCACATAGAAATGTTGCCGTAAGGCGGACAAAGCCGCTAATTCCTTGACTGCCTCTTGCCGTTTGACGATCTCCTTCTTATCTGTCAGGGGATTCGAGAACCAACGGGCCAGCCGCTCCCGCCCGAACCCGGTTACGGTACGATTGAGTGATTGAAACAAGGAGCGGTCTCCAAACACATCCAAATCCAAGCAGAAAGAGTGTCCGCCCGAGATCTTATCGGCTGCCCCGTTGAATGCGCTGAAATCATAGTCTAGTCCTTTCAGCTCGTCCTCGTTCAGCTTGATCAAGGTCTCAGCGTATACTTTTCGTGCGTACATTTTATTGTGGTACCACATCAGCGACGCGAACGGGATGATATAAGCGAAGGCGATTCCCGTCAACCATTGCCAACTCCCATCCCTGAATATCCACAGGGAAAGGATCGCCCCTGCCACTAAAGCCAACCGGATACTCCCCATCAGATGGATCTTCTTCTTCAAATGGCTCAAGCGCCGTGTATAAGCGTCGATATTTTCTTGGTAATAACTATAGACTTCTTCCATAGGCGCGAATATAGGAAAAAATAAACGAGCTGAGACGATCGGATAGATCGGGTATCGGGGTTATGGTTTTTATTCGCTTAAAAACATGTCGTCTTTCTGGCGTGATACAGCGTTATTATTTCTACATTTGTAGCGTTTAAACCTGAATCATGAAGTTCTGTTGACAGCAATGGTCATCATTGTGTCCCAGGATTTGAAATGCTGATAAGTATATGATATTAATCGCGGATAGCGGATCTACAAAGACAGAGTGGTGCTTGGCGGATCAAGGCAGGCCGGTGCGTACGGTCGTGACAGCGGGTACCAATCCTTACTTCCAGACGCGGGAGGAGATCGCCGTGGAAGTTCGGGATGCCTTATTGCCCGCGTTGAAGGGAGAGCGGGTCGATGCCATTTACTTCTATGGCGCCGGTTGTGCCTTCCCGGAGAAGAACCGGATCGTGGAAGAGGCGATTATGCCTTATATCGCGGCTCCCATAGCGGTGTATAGCGACTTGATGGCGGCGGCTCGTGCCCTGTGCGGGAACCGTCCGGGAATCGCCTGTATATTGGGTACGGGATCGAACGCTTGCCTGTACGACGGTACGGAGATAACGGAGCATATCCCCCCCTTGGGGTTCATCCTGGGGGATGAGGGTAGCGGAGCCGTACTCGGGAAGTCGCTGGTAGGGGATTGCTTGAAGCGTCAGTTACCGGAGCCTTTGGCCCGGAAGTTTATGGATCAATATAAGCTGACGCCCGCCTTATTGTTGGAACGGGTCTATAAACAACCTTTCCCCAATCGTTTCTTGGCTACCTTATCCCCTTTCTTGTTGGAGAATATCCGGGAACAACCGATTTATAATTTGGTCTATACGAATTTCCGTAGCTTCTTCCTCCGTAACGTGGCGCCATATCCGGGAGCTGACACGTACCCGATCCATTTTGTAGGTTCTATCGCTTATTATTATCAAGAGGTATTGAGAGCGGCGGCCTTATCCTTGGGCTTGAAGGTCGGTACGGTCGTACAGGCTCCCATGGACGGATTGATCCGGTATCATTTTACAAACAAAGAAAAAAACGAGTGAGCGATGGCATTTCAAAAGATAACCGAGTCGGAATCGTTGTACGATAATCTGGATCAGATGTCAGTCCGGGAGTTGCTGGAGGGTATCAATAACGAGGATCGGAAAGTGGCGATCGCCGTTGGCCGGGAAATCCCGAAGATCGAGAAGTTGGTAACCCGCATCGTAGAGCGAATGCGGAGGGGCGGTAGGCTCTTCTATATCGGGGCGGGTACGAGTGGCCGCTTGGGGGTCTTGGATGCCTCCGAGATCCCGCCTACGTACGGTATGCCGAACACCTTGGTGATCGGCTTGATCGCCGGTGGTGACCGGGCGCTTCGGAATCCCGTGGAGTCGGCGGAAGACGATCCGGATAAGGCTTGGCAGGAACTTCAACAATATCATATCCATACGGCCGATACCCTGGTGGGGATCGCCGCCTCGGGTACGACTCCCTATGTGATCGGCGCCCTCCGCAAAGCACGTTCCGAGGGGATCTTGACGGCCTCTATCTCCTGCAACCCGGATTCACCGATGGCGGCGGAGGCGGAGATCGCCATTGAGCCGGTCGTAGGTCCGGAATTCGTCACCGGAAGCACACGGATGAAGAGCGGTACGGCCCAGAAGTTGGTGTTGAATATGATCACGACTTCCACGATGATCCAGCTGGGCCGGGTGAAAGGGAACCGGATGGTAAACATGCAACTGACCAACCAAAAGTTGGTAGACCGCGGTACCCGCATGATCATGGAAGAGCTTCGTCTGGATTACGAGCGGAGCAAGAACCTCCTGCTGCTGCATGGCTCCGTCCGGGAGGCGATCGATTCTTATCACCGTGAATGAAGGCTGAAACAACAAAGAATTCCCATCTTCCAGGGTAAAACCTAAAAGATCATGGATTATGACGTGGAATTCGTATATTCGCGACTCGAAACCATTTAATAATCGTACGATGAATTTTATCTCTAAACTATTCAAGAAGAACGTATCCGAGGCAGAAGAGGCCGGTAAAGGCTCCGTGGAGGAGTTCGTATCTTTGATCCGTGTATATTATCAAGCCGTCATGGCCGTAAACTTGGGTGTCACCAACTTGAACATACTCGCCGATATGGCCTTGTTCAAACGCATGTTGAAGATACCGACCCAGAATAACAAATTGGGAGTTGCCGAGAAATCCCGTGTGCGCAAGGTCTTGATGGAGGATTACGGCCTGAGCGAGGCTTTCTTCAAGGAGATCGACAGCTCGGTGAAGAAGAACTGCAAGAACCAGAACGATATCAAGACCTATTTCTTCATGTTCCAAGGCTTCTGCAATGACTTGTTCAACTTGCTTGGCAATCTGATGCAGTGGAAGTTCCGCTTTTCCATGCTGGTGAAGAAGTTGCTGTATAACATGACGATGAAGACGGTTCACGATATCTTGACCAAGTCCGAGTGGAAGGAGGTCAGCGTACAGAAGGCCGCGTGGAGCGTGCGTAAGTATGCCGAGAAACTGGGTTACTCTGAGCAATGGATCACGGACTTCGTGTACAACGTCGTGCTTCTGGCGAAAGAGGATCAGAAGAAGGAACTCAAAAGGAATAAGGAAGCATAATCATTGAGTCGCGTCCCCGGGCTTCTTCCTCGAGGATTGGAAGAGGAAAGTAACTGGATTACGATAGGATTGTAACAGGTTTAGCGCGCCTATCTACGGTTGTTCATGACCCTATTCCAGGCAGTTTCGATGCCCAACGTCCTGGCATCTTTAGATCTGTGGTGAGAAACCTGATATGGACACACAGAGGTCTGGAAACGAAAGTAGGTCAGAAAACTTTCGTTTCCTGACCTACCTGATTGAGTGATATTCTTTATCCCTCGGACGTGTCTGTTATTTCTTCACTTTGAAATTCCAGAACCAAGCTGTGCCACCTTGACCTGCTCCGGCTTCAGGAGCGCAGAGACGTAAGTGATCATCGTCTGTTACCAAAATATGATAATTGTATTCCTTGGAGTTGCCGTCGTTCGGTTGTATTCCCAGTAAAGGAGTCGTTCCGTCGAATGACAATGTACCGATGTCCCAACCTTCCATGGCGATGGCGGAGAGATCCCATGAGATCGTACCACTCTCACCGCGGCTCATTTCTACTTTTTTCCCGCCTAAGGTGAATTTCATCCATCCTTTCTCGATGGTATCATCCGGATAACCCTTGTCAATAGCCTGTTGGTCTAGATCGGCCGCTTGGATAATCCACCATCCCGGGCCGGAATTACTCATGTAACCACCGTTACCCCAAACGCCATCCGAGGCTTCTGTATCCCATACCCATGTGCGGTTGCTGTATTCCGGACCGAATAGATGCTTGTAGATGGCAGGGACATCTACGTACTCGGTGACGGTCACATCATTCTTGAAAGAAACCAAGGAGCCGTCTTGATTGATCGCCCGGACGATCAGGCCTGTCAACGGAGGAGTTCCGATGATGGATCCGGAGGTGCCGGTCGTCAGGATATTGCCATCTTGATCCAATACTTGCACCGTGATGGAAGGATTGGTCTCGAACGTGAACTTGTTTTGCCCGGCCGTAGTCTGCGTCAGTGTTACCCGGCTTTGCAATTGCTCGGCAGTTATGCTCGCTCCCATGCTACCCTCCTCGATCTCAGTAGGATCGCAGGATGTAAATACAAGGGCGAATGCTGATATTGCTAATAAGAATTTCTTCATTACTTTCTGTTTATTTAGAATGAAACATTAATGTTACGTATTACCAACGAGAGTATTGGCTGTCCGCGCCATCCCATCCGGGATTCTGCGTGATACCTCCGTTGGAGTTGTCGATCTCGCTCTCGGGGATCTTGCAGAAACCGGCCGTAGCGTTATATCGAGCGGCGTAGCCCCCGGCGTGCGCCTTGTTGGTGTCTTCTACGCCATTGCTGTAGACTTTCACGTTTAATTGCTTATCGAGTGCGCTTGCCGCTATGTGCCAACGTCGTATGTCGTTCCAACGTATTCCCTCGAAGGCCAGCTCCCATCGCCGCTCGTTTTGCAAAGCTTGCAAAGAATAGGAAGCGATCGGGGACAAACCTGCTCTGGCACGTACCCGGTTGATACCGTCTACATTTTCTTTCAACTCAGACTGCATCAGCAGCACGTCGGCGAAGCGGATCAATACCAAGTCGTGGATATTGTTCAGTTGTAGATTCTCGGAACCTGCTGCCCATCCATCTGTTCCATACATCAAGTTCTCAAAACATACAGAGTATGCGTCTCCGTTCTTTGCGCACACGGGAAGCCACTTCTTTGAATAGTAGCCTGTCTCTTGGATGAACTCACCGCCGCCGCCGAGAACCCAGCCTTGCGAGGCCCATGCGGTCGCGTCGGATACGGAAGCATCACGGCGCATGTCGTTCGGCTCGGCGCTTTTCCAATCGTTTACCAAGTTGGGTGCGGCAGGTCCGGCTCCCCAGCCTTGTCCGAAGGGGAACGATTCCGCTACGCCCGACATACCGCGTACACCGAAGTGAAGGGCGAAGCCGTTGGCGTAGCCGATGGTTGTACCCCAGGATGCCAGTTTGTTGTATTTGATGGCAAACAAAGTCTCCGGGTTTACGGCATTATCATCCTCTACCCATTTTAGGCCCTGGCCTTTGGTGTATTCGTAGTCTTCCACCGTATACTTGTTCGTATAGGCCCAAAGGTTACGGAAATCGGAGGTTACCAAGGAATAACCGGAATTGTTCACGCAATCGTCGATATATCCGATTACTTGGTCTTTGTTCAATGTCGTACCATCCGGCAAGGCTACGGAGGTCATAGGAGAATAAGTCGTACTGGTCAACGCGGAGATATCGTCACCGTTTCCGTAGAAACCGGTGTAGAACAAGAAGGCACGTCCCAGCATCGCTTCGGCTGTGTATTTGTCTACGTGCCCGTCTGTCTTACGAATCGCCGGCAATACCTCGCAGGCATCGCGTAGATCTTGTAGGATCTGTCCCCATAATTCCGCGCTAGTCGGTTGTACCGGCTCGGCCGATTGGGCAGTGATCGACAGAGGTACCCTGCCATACATGGAAGCCAGCTCGTAATAGTAGAACGCACGGAGGAATTTGGCCTCGCCTTCAATCACGTTGCGATCTGCCTCCGCCAGATCGACGGCGTTAACGCCGTCGAGCAAAGCATTCGCCCGATTGATACCTTGATAGCGATCTTTCCAGAATTGATGGGTCATATCATTCTGGGAGTTCAACATCATATCCAATGACTGCATCTGCAAATCGTTGGGCCCGCCTCCGCCCAGGCAATCATCACTTGCCAGCATCGCTGTGTAGAGAAACGAACATTGCGGTGTCGCGGATACTTGATTTAAGTTTTGGTAGACACCGGCCAGCGCTTGGTTGGCGTCTTCTGTATTGGCGGGGAAGTTACCGCCACCCTTCACCACATAATTCTCGGCATCCAACGTACAGGAGGATACTCCGATCGTGAGTGAAGCGGCTATTCCTAATAAATATATTACTTGTTTCATTTTGATAATAGTTCGATTAATTAGAATTTGACATTAACACCAACCATGAAGGTTCTCGCTTGCGGGTAGTTACCTACGTCTACGCCGGTGATCCAAGGTGTGTCACCGTGCAGGGCCTTACCGTTCTCCGGATCCATACCCTTGTATCCGGTGAATGTGAACAGGTTCTGGGCAGATACATACAGACGGAGTTGCTGGAACTGACAGCTCTTCCACAGCCGTTTGATGTCGTAGCCCAAGGTTACGTTCTGGATACGGAAGTAATCCGCGTCATCAACGTAGATGTCTGATATGTTAATGTGGTTGACCGTATTACCCGGCAAGAGGATGGGGTAGCGATTGGAGGTACCTTCACCGTGCCAGTAGTTGTAGACATTCGTGGTATAGTTGTCAAATTGCCCGTTACCGAACTTACGATACGTGTGAGCTACCTGCATTCCGAATGCCCCGTATGTAGAGATACTTAAATCGAATCCTTTATAGGAGAAATCAAGATTTAAGCCCATGGTCAAATCCGGATGTGGGTTTCCGATCTCGGTCTTGTCTTCCTCTGAGATCTTTCCATCGCCGTTCATATCGACAAACTTTAAGTCTCCCGGAGCGATTGCCGTCCCTTGCAAAGCGTTCTCGGCGTTGCCGCCACAGTTTTGTTGCAGGTAGGCTTGTACATCCGCCGCGCTCTGCATGACACCATCTGTCTTGTATCCCCAGAAGTAGCCGATCGGGAATCCTTCTTCCATACGAGCCATGTAAGTGGTTCCCTCTGACAGGTATTTATTACCACCGTTTACGTAATGCATACCATTGTTTACCTCGGTTACCTCATTCTTGTTGTGCGCGAGGTTCAAGCCGATACCATACGTGAAATCATCACCGGCTTGGTCTCTCCAGTTCAATGACAATTCCACACCGGTATTCTTTACGGTGCCGGCGTTAGCCATCTTTGAGGCGAATCCGTTGATAGAGGAGACCGGAACTTCCAGTAGGAGGTCTTTTGTCTTCTTGTTGTACCAATCGAGGCTCGCGCTTAGCTTACCGCTGACGAAACGTGCGTCCAAACCGACGTTGGTTTGTTCGGATGTTTCCCACGTGATCTCGTTATTCGGAAGCAAGGAGGGGTAAGCACCTTGTGTTCCACCGTTCTTGTCGCTGTTGAAGGAATACAGTCCAAAGTCACCGAACGCGTAAGCGGCGGCGTATTTGTAGGCACCGATGTTCTCATTACCGTTCTGTCCCCAGCTGGCGCGAATTTTCAAGAAGTCCATCCAATCGTGTGTATTCTCCATCCAATGCTCGTTGCTGATTACCCAGCCCGCGGAGAATGATGGGAAGTAACCCCAGCGATGTCCGTCCGCGAAGTTAGAGGAACCATCCGCACGAATGATCGCGCTGAGCATATAGGTTTCCTTTAAGTCGTAGTTAACACGGCCGAAGTAAGAAAGTAGCGAGTGATCATCGGTTGGATAGCCTCCTAAGATTCCATTCGTACGTCCGGAGAAATTATTGAGGTAAGCGTGCGCGAAGTCATTGAATACACTGGTTGTAGCACGTCCGGTCATTGTCTCAGACATGTTATTGCCTTCTCGCGAGTATTCTGTACCAACCAAGACATCGAAATGGTTTTCTTTGATGTCGAAAGCGTAGCTTAACGTATGCGTCATACCCCAATTCCAGCCAATGGTCATGTTTTGCTGCATAGTGTCGTCGGTATTCATGTCGTTGTTATTGTTATGATAGATACCGTCGTAGCTTTTCCAAAGGTTGGAGTTTTGCTTGTAGAATACCTGCCCTTTATACTTCAAGTCCTTGATAGGTTGCACCTCGATATAGCCGATCGCGGTCAGGTTATGTCCCCTGCTCTTGTTGTTGCCACTGCTATTGTTGACCAAAGAATTCATCGGGTTTCCGATGTATTGGTTCAGGCCGAGCAGACCCATCGATCCGGTCCCTTGCGCGATCAGGTCGTCATAATCGAAGTAGTTGCCGTCTTTATCATACATGGGTACGAGCGGATTGGCCGATAACATGCTGTAAATACTGTTTGAGTATTGATCGCCAATGCTGATACCTTGTTTCTCCGCGTGTTGATAGTATACATTCTCGCCGAATTTGATGACCTCAAGATCATCGTTCTTCCAAAGTATATGCTCTGAGTTCAAGCGAAGGGTGAAACGCTTGTAATCTGATTTTACCGGGCCTCCGAAAACACCGTCTTGATATTGATAACCGATACCGGTAGAGAACTTAGACAGCTCGGAACCTCCGGTGACGTTGACGGAATGGGAAGTCGTGAGAGCGTTTTTGTTGCGCAAGGCTTCCAACCAGTTTGTCCCGGGGTTTGCCCCACTGCGGTAAGCATCCAATAAGTCCGCGTCTAAATATTTTGTCCAGTCGAATGGGGCTACACCTGCGTTGAAGTTGATCTGGTCTTGTACCTCCATATATTGCTTCGCGGTCAATGTCTGTGGCATCTTTACGATATTTTGCCAACCTACATAGCCGTCATAGCCTACTTGTACTTTCCCCTGTTTGCCTTGCTTGGTTGTCACCAAGATCACACCGTTGGCGGCACGTGCTCCATAGATGGCGGAGGATGCGGCATCCTTCAATACGTCGATACGCTCGATATCGGAGGGGTTCAAGGAATTGATATCGCCACCGGCTACACCGTCAATAACATAGATCGGAGACGTATCTCCATTCGTACCGGCACCGCGGATGTTTACCTTAAATCCGTCACCCGGCTGACCGGAAGAGGCCACGATGTTGACACCCGGGCTTTGATTCTGCAACGCGCTTAACGGGCTGATCGTATTACGCTTGGCGACCTCATCGCCTTTTACCTCTACGGTAGCGCCGGTCACCAATTTTTTCTTTTGTACACCATAACCTACTACCACTACCTCGTCCAAGCTCTGCGTGTCTTCTTTCAAGGTGATCTGTAGGTTGGATGTTTGGGCGGTTACAGGAATCTCTTGGGTCATATAGCCGATGTAGGAGATCTCAATGATAGAGCCGGGAGCGGCCTCTAAGCTGAACTTACCATCCAAATCGGTTATCACTCCGTTCGTTGTTCCCTTTACGACTACATTAGCACCGATGACTTCCATTCCTGTCGCGTCTTTCACGGTACCAGTGATTCTTTTTGTTTGTTGCATGACTTCCATCGAAGTACCAGGAGCGGCTAACATTTGTGGTATGCCACCTAGCTGGAAGGCCATACATGCGCCTAAAAACAGCGTCGTTTTCTTAATTGTTGAATTCATTATTTTTTACATTAAATCATATAAGGCTAAACTAAAATTCATTTACTCAATAGGGCCATTAGCGGTTAACTGCTAAAAACATTAGATTCTCGGTCCTTTCTCATAGGCAATTTTTTTTGTTGTTAATATATATATTGTTAATTTATGTCGCAAAATTACGTTGCATCCCAAGTGCGTTCAAATACTATTTTATCCAAGAATAATACTTTTTTGCCCGCGTGTATTTTTAACACAGCGATAGGGAAGCCGTAGGCATGAAAGCCCTGCGATTGGTCGCGAAGATAGAGGTGTGAAGGTAAAGAGAAGGGGGAATTTTGTATAGAAATAGGGGGGAATATGTATTTGTCCCTGTTAAAAAGGTCTCTTATACAATGATTTTTGTCTTTTTGTAGTTATCCCGGAACTCTTTGGGAGAACAGTTCTTCTTTTTCTTGAAGATACGGTTGAAGTTCGAGAGGTTATTGAAGCCGCAGTCGTAGCAAATCTCGGCGATGGACCGTTGCGTGTCTACCAACATGCGGGAGGCGTAACCGATACGGATATCGGTGATATAGTCGGAAAGGGTCTTCCCTGTCCTTAACTTGAAAAAGCGGCTGAAAGCGGAAGGGGTCATACCTGCGAGCTCCGCCAGCAGGTTCAGGCGGATGTCCTGTTGGTATCGCTCGTTGATGTAAGTTTGTACTTTCTGGATACGACGGCTTTCGGAATGTATATCCGTTATTTTCGCGAATGAGGAGCTGGACAATACCTTGTAGTTTTCCTCGACGGAAAGCTCATACAAGATAGTGAAGAAATTGATTACCGCATAAAAGCTTTGCTCCTCGGATACCAGCTTTCCCAGTAAACGGTAAACCTTCAGGATGGAAGACATCGGGAAGCTGATGCCGCATTGAGCTTTCTCCAACATTTTCCGGATACTGTTGAATGGGTTTTTCTCCAATAGATTCTTCCCGAAGAGATCGGGAGAGAACTGGATCGTGATCTCATGGATCAGAGGCGATTTACAGGTGTTCTGTTCCCAGACATGCTCCAGCTCTTTCCCGGTTATCAATACTAACTCGTATTCTCCGATCACTTCCGCGGAATCACCGACCACACGCCTTACCCCCGGAGCGTGCTCGATGAAATTGAGCTCGTACTCCAAGTGGCAATGGATCGGATAGGTAAATTCTGTCTTACGCCGGTCTGCGATGTAAAAACAGTCCTTTTCCGATAGAGGGGTTATTTCGCGAATAATATCCATTCTCCAGATCCTTCATGGTGGATTATTGAATGTGTAAATTGCAATTAATTCTGTTCTTTCAGGATCACGTCGTGAGCACCGCCCTCAACGATACTCGTAGAGGAGACAAGCGTGATCTTGGCATGCTGTTGCAACGCTTGGATGGAGATGGAACCGCAGCTGCACATCGTAGCGATCATCTTACCCAATGTCACGTTCAAATTATCTTTCAATTTTCCTGCATACGGTACATAGCTGTCCACGCCTTCCTCGAATTTCAAGGACTCGTTTCCTCCCATGTCATAACGCTGCCAATTCTTCGCACGGTTGGATCCCTCACCCCAATACTCCTTCACAAAGTTGTTCCCGATTTTCATCTTCTTCGTAGGAGACTCGTCGAAGCGGGCGAAATAACGGCCCATCATCAGGAAGTCGGCTCCCATAGCCAACGCCAATACCATATGATAATCGTGTACCAAACCGCCATCGCTACAGATAGGGATATAAACGCCGTGTCTCTTGAAATACTCATCGCGGGCTTTCGCTACGTCGATCAAGGCCGTAGCCTGTCCGCGGCCGATACCTTTCTGCTCCCGGGTGATACAGATAGACCCCCCACCGATACCTACCTTGATGAAATCCGCTCCGGCGTCAGCCAAATAGTTGAAACCCTCTTGGTCAACCACGTTTCCGGCACCAACCAATACCTTGTCTCCATAAGTGTCCTTGATCCAGTGCAAGGTCTCGTACTGCCATTCGGAATAACCATCGGAAGAGTCGATACACAATACGTCGACCCCTGCCTCTACCAATGCCGGGACACGTTCCTTATAGTCGCGGGTATTGATACCGGCACCTACCAATAATTTCTTATCTCCGCCGGACAACTCTTTCGGGTTCTCGCGGTGGCTGTCGTAGTCCTTGCGGAAGACGAAGTATTGAAGCTTCTGGTCCTTGTCGATGATCGGCAATGTATTCAACTTGTGATCCCAGATAATCTGGTTCGCCTCCTTCAAGGTCATACCTAACTCGCCGACGATTAGTTTAGCGAAGGGGGTCATGAAATCCTTTACCTTCATGTCCATCGGGTCTTTGCCCTCACGGTAGTCGCGGCTGGTTACCATACCTAGCAATTTGCCGTTAGGCGTACCGTCGTCTGTCACACCAATCGTGGAATGTTCCGTCCGGCGGACTAGCTCAAGCACATCGGCCAAGGTGTTCTCGGGCGTAAGGTTAGAGTCGCTGATAACGAATCCGGCCTTGAACTTCTTTACTTTGCGAACCATATCCGCTTGACTTTCGATCGGTTGCGAGCCGAAGATGAAAGAAAGTCCTCCGTTGCGAGCCAACTCGATCGCCAATTTAGGGCCGGAAACCGATTGCATGATCGCTGAAACGAAAGGGATATTTAATTCAATAGCGGATTTATCGCCAGACTTGAATTTCACAAGCGGCGTTTTCAATGAAACGTTTGCAGGAATACATTCTTTGGTGGTTAAACCGGGAATAAGTAAATACTCGCCAAATGTTCTCGATACATCGTTTAAGTAGATTGCCATAAGATTTTATATTTACGGGATGAGTTTTTTTATTGCGCGAAAGTAGCGATTTTTGTTCATACATGAATCACATGTTTACATGAAATATTCGAAATATGCGTTTCGCGACATTTATAGTTGCGGATTTTAATGTTTTATCGGTTTATCTGTGAAGTAATCGATCATTTGTAAGATCGCCCGGCTGCAAGCCGGACAGAATGGAGCGTAATCACGCATCATACAGTGATCCATCGGGCGATAAATACCTCTTGTGAGGTAACCGCCTCCCTCGAATACACCAGCCTTATCCTTATGAGCATCGTCTAATGGGGTAGGTATCGGTGTATTAGCCGGCAAAAGATCTTTCCATTTCGCATCGAAGTTAACCAAGGTCGTGATGTTCGGTTCCCAAGGTTCGTACTTCAAGTTATAAAAATCTTGATAAGCGACCTCGGAACTGAAATATTCATCTGCCAGACCCGCGAAACTATGTCCGAACTCGTGAACGAATACGACCGGGGTACGTGGGTTATCGGCGGTTCCCATGGCGTAAAAATTGTACATGCCGCCACCACCGTAAGCGTCTGTGTTTACCAAGATAAAGATCGCGTCGCAAGGAGCATTCCATACGGCGTTACGTATAGATTTCATATCCGGAGTGGTTAAATAGCGATCTACACCAAACGTATAATAACCAGAATTCAATGCGGTATTCTTGAATATACCTTTACCGGATACATCTGTTCCCGATTCTTCCGAAACGGCATCTACCGCCCAGATATTGAAATCTTCCCGGCGCGTGTCATAAGGAGGGGTTTTAAACAATGCCTCCGTAAAACGTTTGGCATCAGCTACGAATTTCTCTTGCTCATCCACCGTATAGCCTTCCGCTAAAAATACGAGGTCTACTTTCTCGGAAGAGTCCCCGTTGTATTGGATTTTTGTGATCCGGTTTTCCTTGAGTTTCCCTCGGTCAATAAAAATACTGGCCGGATCAATCTCTTGTTTCAATAAAGGATGGAACTGCATGTCGGCCTTGTCTCTTGCCGTAATCTCAATGATGACAGGAGCTTTCGGATAGGGGATAGAGACACTATTTGTCCAAGACTGTGTCTCGGCCTTCGCTTGCTCCGTACTTCTCCATTCTTCGAATAACGTATTGAATCCTCGCGAATAGATCAGCTCTTTACCGGTCTTATCGTATACATTAACATAATATCCTCCATAACCAAACGGATCGATCAAGTTTCTGACCGGCCCTGCCCAGATGGGTTCTTCCCGGAGTTGTTGTATGGCGGCGGCTTGGAAATCCCAATTCCCGCTCAATGCGAAATCAATCCGAAGACTTTTCTTCGTGAAGTGTTTTTCAAAATTAGTTTGTGCCAGACTCGTGAAACTGTAAAGAATGGCGAATACTAATAAGGTTACTCTTGCTCTCATAAATCTATACTATTTATCATGTGCAACTTTAAGGCGCAAAGGTATATTATTTTTGGATGCTGTATGCTTTGGGTGGCCTTGCAATTTATTTTCAGTTGTGTAGATAGGTAGCAAAAACCGAAAGAAAATGTCGATGGCATACGCTAATTGGGCGGGGGCATCGCTATGGCCAACTTAGTTAAAGCGATACGAGAGGATCAAGGATATCGGTTGACATTAAAAAATGCGGATACCGCCCCGATCATTACTTCTTATTCTTATCTTCGCGGGAGAATCAATTGAATGGGAACCATGAGACGAATGAAGGGAGTCATCTGTATTTTGATAAGTATCGTTATGTGTTGGTCTGCTTCAGCCGCAAACAATAAGCGTTATGTGAATATCGTATTCATCGGGAATAGTATCACGTTTGGCGCCGGGTTGCCGAAACCGGCCCGTGACGCGCCTCCTGTAAAGGCCGCGTTGTTTTTAAGCAAGTGTCCGGAAGTGGCTTCGGTTAAGTATTCCAATAGAGGACAGAGCGGCTGCACTACCGTTGATTACTTGCCGGATACGAATACGCTCTTCCCGTGGGCCGTACGTGCTGCCGATAAATTTAAGGATGAGACTTGGGCGGATTTGGTATTCTCTATTATGCTAGGTACGAACGATAGCGCGATAGAAGGTACGAACGGTTGCCCGGTAGCGCCTGAGCGGTATTATGAGAACATGAAGACAATTATCAATCGCTTATTGGCTTTATACCCGAGTTGCCGTATTGTGGTACATCGTCCTCTATGGTATAGCCCGAATACGTATAATGGCGCTAAATATCTGGAAGAAGGCTTGCGAAGGCTTCAAGATTATTATCCGCAAATACAACGATTGGTCGATTATTATGCCTCCCATTTCCCCGGACAAGTCTTTCTGGGAGATACGGGTGGATTCGACTATTTTAAGGAAAACCATTTAACGGATTTCCAAGCGGAGAAGGGCAACGCCGGAGTGTTTTATCTTCATCCGAATGAGAAAGGCGCGGTCCGGTTAGGTGAATTGTGGAGTGAGGCGATTCGTAAGGCTTTAGGGCTTTGACCTCTATAAAAAAACATACCATTCTCATAAGACGACATGGCTTGTCCTATATGTACGTCGTTTATAACATAGAACAAGCCACGATCGGTTTTGTTGAGTTTTTGCAAAGGGAAGTGCATCGAGGTTATTTGATCTCGATTACTTTCTCGTCCTTTTTAACCTCGAATTCGCTATAGATACTTCAAATGGCATGCCAATCTGATAATGTGCGTGTTAATACGGATAAAAGAGATTGAATAAGGTTTAACCCACGCATGAGGAACTTATGATTCGGGGGGGGTGCGGATGCAGGGAATAATATCTTTTAGAAACTGGAATAAGATACAATGAAACGGAGATCTGTAATATTGGCATAATATGCGTTATTATGGCATAGTAGAATGGCAGATTGGACAATAACTTTTATCTTTAGACGTTTTAATGAAATAAATAGTAAATCGCTTCGCATATGAGAAAAGAGGTAGGGTTGTGTTGGTCATCGTGATACTCGTGGCGGTTATTTATCTGTTGTCCGGATCAATCTATAATAACTATATCATAGGATCATGTTATCTAAAACAGTAAAATTGTATGTCTAGAAGTAAGGAGTTGGTTCTATTGGCCCAGCGTATCCGGGCCTTGTCTCAGACGGGGTTGGTTTATTCATTAAGTGAGTACGATACGGAACGTTATGAAGAGTTGAGCCGCCTAAGTGATGAAATAACGGCTCTGGCTACGGGATTGAAGCCCGATGATGTGGCCAGTGTTTACCGCCCGGCTCAAGAGTATGTAACTCCGAAAGTCGATATCCGTGCGGTTGTCTTTAACGAGAAAGACGAGATTTTGCTGGTTCGTGAGAAAATGGACGGATGCTGGTCGTTGCCCGGCGGATGGAGCGATGTGGGATATTCCCCGAAAGAGGTAGCGGCGAAAGAGGTGAAAGAGGAGACGGGCTTAGATGTGCTCCCGATACGCTTGCTGGCCGTGATGGATATGAGCAAGCATCCGCATCCCGCTATACCCTATTATGTATATAAGTTTTTTATCCTTTGCGAGTTAAAGGGCGGGGTATTTACCGAGACCTTCGATATCTTGGGAAAAGGTTTCTTTCGAGTGCAGGAGTTGCCCCCGTTGTCTTTGGAACGTGTACTCCCGGAGCAGATCCAACGGATGTATGCCTATTATAAGCATCCGTTCGAAGATGTTTATCTGGATTAAGGATACTTTTGTACCTTTACGACTTTATTTAAAAAACGATGTTATGAAAAGATATTGTCAGACTTTGGATCTGAAAGAAGATGAGCAATTGATGAAAGAGTATTGCTATTGGCATTCGCCGGAACATATTTGGCCGGAGATACCGGAAGGAATCCGTGCGGTAGGGATCTTAGATATGGAGATTTACCGTTTGGGAACTCGGTTGTTCATGATTGTGGAGACACCGGATGATTTTGATTGGGATGCGGCGTTCGCCCGTCTGGCGACGATGGATAAGCAAGCGGAATGGGAGGACTTTGTGGCGAAGTATCAGAAAGCTGCTCCGGGAAGCTCCTCGTCCGAGAAATGGCAGTTAATGGAATGTATGTTTAAATTGCCAGGCGCAAGTAAATAGACGGGAGGATGGAAAAACAAAAGAAACAGTCGCTGGTTGCCGCCCCGGGAGGGAAATCTTATTTGATCCCGTTTATCTTGATCACGAGTTTGTTTTTGCTTTGGGGGTTCGCCCACGGGCTCTTGGATGTGCTGAACAAGCATTTTCAAGGAGTCTTCACGATGACCAAGGCAGAGAGCGGCTTGGTGCAATTCTCTACGTATATCGCTTATTTCTTGATGGCGCTGCCGGCGGGGGCATTCATGAGACGCTACGGATATAAGAAAGGGATTATCATGGGTTTGCTATTGTTCGCTATCGGAGCTTTCGGGTTTATTCCGGCGGCTTTCTTACATTCGGCTACGCCTTTCCTGATCGCCTTGTTTGTGATAGCTTGCGGACTTTGTATCTTGGAGACGGCGGCGAATCCCTATTCTACGATATTGGGGCCGTCCGCTTCCGCCGCCCAACGGTTGAACTTATCCCAGTCTTTTAATGGATTGGGCTGGATATTGGGACCTTTGGTGGGAGGCTTGTTGATATTCGGGGCACCGGAGGGAGATTCGATGGCGTTGACTAAACCTTATATCTTGGTAGGTGGTATCGTCTTGTTCGTAGCGTCGCTCTTCTTTTTTACGAAGTTGCCTGAAATTAAGCCGGAAGATGAAGAGGAGGTGACCGCTATTGCCGAGGAGAAACCCGCCGTCTCAATATGGAAACATAGGCAGTTTGTACGTTCCGTGGTCGCCCAATTCTGTTATTGCGCCGCGCAGACGGGAATCTTCGGGTTCTTTATCAATTACGTGACGGAGATGGATCCGGATATCAGTAATTTGCAAGCGTCTCGTATTTTGGCATTCGGTGGAATGGCCTTGTTTATGATCGGGCGTTTGAGCGGTAGTTTTACGATGAAATGGTTAGCTCCGGGTCGTTTGCTGACTTGGTATTCTTTGTTGAGTGCCGTTTGTATGGCTTTGGTGGTGGCTTCTGTAGGTACGCTTTCGCTATACGCTCTTTATTTGTCCTTTTTCTTTATGTCTATCATGTTCCCTACGATTTTCGCTTTGGGGCTGGAAGGTATGGGCGTTTATACCAAGAAAGCCTCCTCTTATATCGTGATGGGAGTTGCCGGTGGCGCATTCAGTCCGGTGCTGATGGGATATATCGGCGAGGGGAATATGGCGCTGGGTTTCATCGTCCCGTTGATCGCTTTCTTGTATATCTTGTATTTTGCTATCAAGTGTGCCCCAATAAATAACCCCGGTGCACGGGCAAAGTTTTAATTATCGATGATGAGACGCGGATTTTAGGTTTATTCGTTATAAGATTCAATGTGTAAGGAGAAAAAAAAGAGGGTGCTAATCACCCTCTTTTAGAATATCACTACCTCCGGAAGTGTATGTATCCGATCTTGCCGAGCCTTTGTAATGTATATCACTACCTCCGCTTGCCGAAGCCTTGATATGATCGGTCACGTGCGTATAAATATCGGAACCACCACTAGCAGAACATACCAACTGGTTCAAGATAAGATCATAAGCCTTGATATCCGAGCCTCCTGAGGCGGAATACTCGCCATTCTCCGCTTTTCCCGCTAGCTTGAGATCACTACCTCCGCTGGCACTACCTCGTATTATCCGGGTAGCAAGGTTGTTGATGATAATATCGCTACCGCCGGTCGCTTCAATTATGCAATTAGATACATCGACCGGTGGCTTCATTTTTACTTCGCTACCCCTTGTCGCTATAACTTCCAGATCGTCCCCCGATAAAGCGCCTCTTAAGACAAAATCCATACAACCGGACATCTGGATTTTTCCCAGCTTCTTGGAAGTGCCCTCTATTTTAAATCGGGTAGGGTTTAATTGTGTACCATTCTCCGTGGAAATTGAAAGTTCCTCATTTTTTACTTGAACGTTTATATAAGGATATAAGTTCTCGTCGATCGTGATTCGTAAGGATGCTGCTTCTCCTTGCGTATACTCGAAAACGTACGACGGGCTTTCCCCATGGCTGAATAGGCTGAACCAACTGTCGCTATACCCCATGGCGGTTGAGCCGACTTTTATCGCTGAATAGTCTCCGACGGAGATTTCTTTCGTGATAATATCCCCATTCCCTTTTACTTTCTTCGCCTCGATAGGCATCACGCAAAAAGCGATCAACGCAAATAAGGCCATCATTCTTGTTCTCATACGAAGTGTAATTAATTTATACTCTTTTCTTATGAGACGAATGGATTCGAGAAAACGTTGCACCTTCACCCACAATTACACCTGCGGCTAAACCGAACAACACATTTAAAACAGTAAGTCAACCGACAAGGTTCGTGTTTATCTGTTATTTTTCAGCAAATCCCTGATTTCGGTAAGTAATTGGATATCAGCAGGGGGTGCGGCTGGGGCTTTCGGGGCTTCTTCCTTCTTCTTGTTTAAAGCATTAACACCTTTGATAAGTAAAAAGACGGCGAAAGCTATGATTATAAAATCTAGTGTCACTTGTATGAAACTTCCATAGTTAATGGAGACCGCCGGAGAGATCACCTTGTCTCCCTCCATTACGGCGTGCTTCAACGTGATTTTTAAATCCGTGAAATTCACGCCACCTACAAGTAAACCTACCATCGGCATGATCAGATCCGCTACGATAGAAGATACGATCTTTCCGAAGGCACCACCGATAATGATACCTACCGCCATGTCTACTACGTTACCTCGCATGGCGAACTGCTTAAACTCCTGTAACATTTTTTTCATAAAACAACGCTTTTTATATTATAACAACAAAATTAGTCATAAATTGAATATCTTCAATGCCTCATAGCGGAATTTGAAGAAATTATTTTTGATTTTTATGTTTTTGTTTGACCCACTTGACTATCTCTGAAAAAATAGCTAACCCTTACAGGGTTAAAATCAGAGGGTGTACCAAATAGCTTCAATTTGATACACCCTCTACTACTAAAGATTTGTTCTCTTTTAGTCTCTGTTGGAGAAATATTTCATGAATTGTGAACGCTCATACATCGCCGGGTTCGAGATATTGGCGTAATTTAATTTACCTTGGAATTGGGAGAGGGACTGGTAATGCGCCTGATGCATCCACTCTTCCACGCAAGTCAATACTTGGGAGATGATTTCCGCCCCGTGTGTATAGACGGCGCTACACATCTGTATGGCGGAAGCACCGGCCAATAGACATTTGATGACATCTTCCCAATCATGCACACCGGTAGAGGAAGCGATACTGATTCCCGGGATCTTTCCGGATACGATAGCCGTCCAGCGAATCGTATCGCTCAAATCGGAATGATTGCTAAATACGTTACCCGAAACGATCTGCATATTATTGATGTCAATGTCCGGTTGATAGAAACGGTTGAATAGCACGACTCCGTCAGCACCGTTTACTTTCAACAAATGAACCAGCGAAGGAATATTGCTGTAATTCTTTCCGATCTTCATGATAACCGGAATCGATACGGTCTCTTTTACCTTGCGGATGATACTGACATACGTATTCCGGATACTCTCGAGATCTTCGGTCAGTTCGGTTTCCATGAAGAATACGTTCAATTCCAGAGCGTCTGCTCCCGCTAACTCAATTTGGCGGGCGAAATCGATCCAAGCGTCCGCCTTATAACAATTGATGCTGGCGATGATAGGGATCGTACATAATTCCTTGCTCTTCTTGATCAGTTCTAGATAATCGTTTACTTGATTCGCTTTTACATAACCACGGATATAATCCGCGGCTTCGGGGTAATCGGAGTCTTGCATCAAAGCTTCGCTTTGCAGCTCGATCTGCTCTTCGAAAAGCGATTTCAATACGATAGCTCCAGCGCCTGCTTTCTCAAGATCCCTGTTATGTTCCGCCTTATTGGTGAGTCCGGAACTCCCGACGATAATCGGATTGCGAAGTGTCAACCCTGCGTATTGGGTTTTAATGTCAATCATGTTGTCTATATTTAGATTTAATAATTACTTTAATACTCCCGTTCGCCAAAGATACCGGTACCTACCCGTATCAAGGTGCTTCCTTCTTGGATGGCGATCGGGTAATCATGGCTCATACCCATGGATATCTCCTTGAAGTCGACGTTGTCTTTACAGAGCGTCTCTTTCAGTTCGATAAATAAATCATGGATTCTCCAAAATTCATCCCGTATCAACTCTGTATCATCGGTGTTGGTAGCCATGCCCATCAATCCGCAAATACGGATATGCCGGAATTCCGCTAAGGACTCGTCACGCAACAACTCCTTGCATTCCTCGGGACTGAGTCCGTGCTTGGATTCCTCTTGCGCCACATGGATCTCCAATAATACCCGGATCGTGCGGTCGTTTTTTCTCGCTTGTTTATTCACCTCTGCCAAAAGCTTCAAGGAGTCTATGCTATGGATCAAATGAACAAAAGGAGCGATATCTTTTACCTTATTGCTTTGTAATGGACCGATAAAATGCCATTCGATATCCTCAGGCAGTACTTTTTGCTTGGCGCTCAGCTCCTGTGCCCTGCTTTCGCCAAACACTCGCTGCCCCGCGTTGTAAGCCTCCCACAGCGCTTCCACCGGGTGGAACTTAGAGACGGCCACCAACGTCACCCCTTGCGGGAGCGACGTTTTCAGTTGTACTATGTTTTGAGCGATACTCATGTTTTTATCCTCTTTGTTCAGCTTGTTGTTTTTGTTCCGCTATCAGTTTCTCGCCGCTTTCCTTCTCGCCGGGGATACTGTTTGCGTCAAATGGAAACACGTCTATCAGTTGGGTTTCCGTTACCGAGGCAATGGTATAATCCGCCAATGTCCCCTTCATTCCGTCTTCCAATACAGCGATGGCCTCTTTGAGTGTAGTGGCTTGGGCAAGCATTTGCGCGGCGGTTTTCTTTTCCGCTCCGCTCTTCTCGTCCAACGTGATAAAATAAACCTTGATCTTATAGAATCGATCACCATTCTCATTGAAGAATAATTCGGATAAACGAGCTCGTTTGATGTCTGTTACCGTGAATTCACCCGTGATGAAGGGGCGGATCTCCTCGATAATACGAGCTTCCGCTTCCGTAAAAGACAGGGCATCCACTAGATAAGGCTCGGTTACTTTTTTCTGCATGCCATTTTCCAGCATTTTCTCGTAAGAGACCTTACATTCAAACCAATTGTGCATATGCTTTACTTTTTATTTAGTCCGTACTCTGTTTAAAACAACGTACAAATATAATGGCTATTCATCAATAAAACAACTTGCCGCAAAAGATATAACTGAGATATAATTGGCGCAGGGGGAAATGTCCGTGGATAGTTTCCCTCCCGTGCCTTCTTTTCTTTTAAGATACAGAATGTGTGGGAATCTCCTTTTTATTGCTATTTTTGCGTCAAATAATTTATTAATCAAGTAAAAGGTTTCTATATGAGAAAGTTGAAAAGTTTATGGCTGGTTTCGGTTGTGCTGCTATTGGTAAGCTGCTCGATGTCCGCTAAATCAGATAAATCAAGTGAGGTTGGTACCGTTTCCAAGGGAGAGGTCATTACTTTAAACAAGGCCGAGTTCCTGCAAAAGGTATTCAATTACGAGAAGAACGCCACGAAATGGGTTTATGAAGGTGATAAGCCTTGTATCGTCGATTTTTATGCGGACTGGTGTGGCCCCTGCAAGCAAGTGGCTCCTATTTTAAGGGATTTGGCTATCCTGTATAAGAATGACATTGTAGTTTATAAGATAAATGTGGATAAGGAAAAGGAGTTGGCTGCCGCTTTTGGTATACAAAGTATTCCTACGTTCTTGTTTATCCCTAAGGAAGGACAGCCTCAAATGTCGATGGGAGCTCTTCCCCGTGAGGAGTTTGTGAAGCAGATCAATACTTTCTTGTTGAAGAAGAGGTAACCTTCGGCAAATGCGGGCAAGGCGTGAAAATCCTAAAATGGGACAGAGACGGTTTCCTCTTTATTGCAAACGCCTTAGCATCCTGTTATTTCCCACCACTGTCTCCTGCTTCCGCGAGCCGGAGCGCCTCGACACACTATCGCGTCTTACACAGACCGGAATTAAGGCGAAAACAAGAGCGTTTTTACGTATCGCGCCGACACGTTTTCGTGTACACTCACGTCGGTCGAGGTACTGGAAAAGCAGGTTTTTCGCTCACGGAATCGCCGGAAAAAACGTCTTTTCGAGATCACGGAGATCACGTCGGAACAGGTAAAAGCCAATTTCTTGCGCCCTGGGCAGGAGAAGGGGAACAGCGACCCTGAGAAACCCGAGAACACTGAGGATCAAAAGGATAAGCCCGGTCCAACGCCGCCTCCCTAAAAGGAGCCAGGGCGCAAAGGGCGCAAAAACAAGACCTCCGCTAAAAAAAATATATATATATAAATATTCATCTTACTGTGTAAGTACGATGTAAATTTATATATATATAAAAGTTTTTATAAAGGCACGTAAAGATGCGCCCTTTGCGCCCTGCTCTCCTCGTTCGTCTCCCACCGGGACCCGGCCGGAGAACCATTGAGATCCGGCGCCAAACCAATGGGACGCGAGGGGGATTCCAGAGACTTAGCCGCCCTGTCCCAGGCGGATATATCCCCGGGAAGGCGGCGGCGGGTCGCTTGTCTGTTGGC
>NZ_JAAKDT010000111.1 GCF_011038785.1 Parabacteroides sp. ZJ-118 | reverse complement strand
AAGTGTATTGACAAAACAAAATGGGGAATCCGGCAACTAATGCCGACTGCAACATATAGGTTCAACAAAACAATAGCGACTGCAACTATTAGCTTCATAGTGACAGTCGCTATTGTTATATATAAAGTTTAATACCTGTAGTTTATCAAATGCTTACAGCTCATCCACCGTGAGCCATATATCATCATACACCGGAATAAGGACTCTATAGAAAAGTTGTGGGGGTGGGGGCTATCTTTTGAGAAGGTCATGCTTACCAACACGCCCCAATGCGACGAAGGCTGATCAAAAAGTAGGTTAGGAGGCTTGCGCCACGCACCTAAGATACTTTGCCAACGCACCTAAGATACTTGAGGGATGGACCTAAGATGCTTTTTATACGAAACAAAGCCTAATCGCGTGACGGATAGCGTTTCCTCCAATACATTTTTTATGATTCAAGAAGCAGAAACGTAACTATTCAGTCCCCCACACAGGCACGCCCGTGAAATAAACAGAGGTAACAGTTGGCCATCCGGGCACACAAGTCACCTCTGTCCGCAAAATGGCTAACGCCGTTTTGCTATCGAAAAAGATGGTATCTTTGCATCGTCAGAGACAAAAGCCGTTTATGCAATGGGTCGATCCCATGATTCAGTCTGGCTTATGGACTTCATCGAAAATATTACTCAAGTTTCGGATTTAGCTCTAAGCTGTTTGAGCATAAGCCTGTAGTGCCTCCAACCGTTTGTCGTTCTCAATAAGCTGAGTCATGAGACGTTCCTCTTTCGCCCCTGTAAGCTCTGCAACGACAGCCACCACCTCTATGATAATCGCCCATATTTTCTCGACAACGGTTAAATCGTAGATTCCCGCAAATACGTCGTTGAACAGTCCTCCGATGGTTTCGTAGTCCAAACTTCTTTTCAAGGATGCCAGCAGGTTGTAGCGGATCATCACCAATGAGACATGTGCCAGCTGTGAAGTGTAGTCGCGTGCGGAGCAATCGGCCAATCCCAGCAACCGTTTGCTGTCGGCAAAGAAAACCTCAATAGCCCAGCGCATAGCATAAA
>NZ_JAAKDT010000110.1 GCF_011038785.1 Parabacteroides sp. ZJ-118 | reverse complement strand
TGTTACCTTGAATCATAATAGTCCTATTTATCAAGGACCTCATATTTTGAGTGCTGGCTTCTGAACTCGGGCACTATCGCTTTCATGTCTGCGACAATCCCCATGTCATCCTTGTCCTTGGCCGTGTCGGTCAGTTCCGTTATGGCCTTGTCCACCGTGGAGAACTCATATTCCCTCACTTTGGCTATCTTTATTTTTCTGTGGAAAGTCGGAAGCGTTATCTCCTTGTCGTTCAATACCTCCTCATATAGTTTCTCCCCGTCGCGCAGCCCGGTGTACTTTATCTCGATACCCTTGGCCCCGCTGAGCTTTATCATCCTTCTGGCGAGGTCGGCGATACGCACAGGCTCCCCCATGTCGAAGACGTAAATCTCTCCGCCGTTGCCCATCGTCCCGGCCTCGATGACAAGTTTGCAGGCCTCGGGAATCAGCATGAAGAAACGGATTATGTCCGGGTGCGTGACCGTGACGGGGCCTCCTCTCTTTATCTGCTCCTGGAATATCGGTATCACCGAGCCGTTCGAGCCGAGCACGTTGCCGAAGCGTGTGGTCACGAACTGCGTGTCGCCCTTCACCTTCCCCTCCTTGAGCGCCCTGTCGAGGCTCTGCACGTAGATCTCGCAGATACGCTTCGAGCAGCCCATGACGTTGGTCGGGTTGACGGCCTTGTCGGTGGAGACCATGACGAATTTCCTTGTGCCGTGCCTCACGGCCAGGTCGGCGATGATCTTGGTGCCGAGTATGTTGTTGACCACGCTCTCGTAGGGGTTGTCCTCCATCATCGGTACGTGCTTGTAGGCGGCCGCATGGAAGACATACTCCGGCTTGTACCGGCTGAAGACGCGCTCCATGATCCTTCGGTCGGCGATGTCGGCAACGATTGTCTCCGATTCTATCCCCGGCCACCGGTCGTGCATCATCATCCTGATGCCGTGCATCGGGGTCTCCGCCTGGTCTATGAGTATCAGCTTAGACGGTGCGTATGCCGCTATCTGCCTCACCATCTCAGAGCCGATGCTCCCGGCTGCCCCCGTGATCATCACCGCATGCCCGTGGAGCAGGCCGGCGGC
>NZ_JAAKDT010000109.1 GCF_011038785.1 Parabacteroides sp. ZJ-118 | reverse complement strand
TCATATTCCGTTCTTCGCAAAAGTAGGGATTATTTCCTTCTTATTTCAATTTTTGGATTTGTTCAACAGACAAAGCCAACTTTTGCGCGATCTGTCGCTCATTCAATCCATCTTGTTCCAACATTCGAATCATACCTCGAATAAGTTGATCCTTCTGCAGAAGAGCCTGTTTCTGTTCTTGAATCGCTTGATCCTTCTGTTGGATTGCCTCTTCTTTCTGTTGGATCATCTCTTCTTTCTGTTGGATTGCCTCTTCTTTCTGTTGGATTGCCTCTTCTTTCTGTTGGATTGCCTCTTCTTTCTGTTGGATCAATAGATCTTTTTGCATGATCACCGTATCACGCGCCTCGATCTCCGAAAGGATCTCATCCTCCACATCCATCGAGCGACGGACATCCGGAGCGACCCCCGCCTTGAGCAAACGGGTCAAGACCGGTACATCCTCCACTTGAAACAGGCTCTCATCAATTTCCAACAAATGATCGTCACCCTTCACCCGGCAGTTCTGGTCAAAGATATTGAGCAGTCGCTCCAACCGGTTGCGAGTCCTTTTTTGCAAGAACGGGATTTGCACGATAATGCTGTCATGCGTCAAGCTCTCGATGAAACGGTCTTTCCCCTCTATCACGTTATCCTCATAATCCAAATAACGGCGACGGACATAAATGACAGGCTCCTTCAACTCGCCCAACGTATGGCCCAAGATATAGATCGAGATGATCGGCAACCCATATTGCGAGTCCGTCCCTTTGCAGACGTTCTCCTTATTCAGGTAATGCGTACCCAGATACTGACGGAAACGAAGCGTCTCGGTCGGCAGCCAAGTCTTTTGCAACTCGATCAAGACCAGATGCTCCTCCCCTTTCTCATCCAGTATCTTTGCGGAGAAATCCATACGGAACAAGGAGATGGTCGCCCGTTGCACATTCGTGTACTCATGCTGACGGACCTGCAACTCACGGATCTCCTTCTTAAGCAACGCAGACAACAAGATATTAGCCACTCTCTCATCCTCCATCATATACTTGAAGACGGAGTCATAAATAGGATTCGCGATTAATGTCATATCGATTCGGTTTTTGATTCGCACCAAAGATAATGAAACTTGCCCACATACAGATAAGGTTTGATATAAAAAGGGCGATATTC
>NZ_JAAKDT010000108.1 GCF_011038785.1 Parabacteroides sp. ZJ-118 | reverse complement strand
AATATTCGCTTCGGATTACTTTTGCGACGTTGACCGATGCGAGCGAGGCATTGAAAGCGAAGTCGAGTTTGCGCAAGTCACGGGCCTGGCAATGGTTCAGCCCTGTAAACTGCTTGGAGTCCCGGAAGCAAAACTCGATTTGAAAGCGGGAGCGGTAGAACTCGATGATGTCTCGCCCGGTCATCTCCGGGTCGGTCGAGAAATATATCTTCCGACCTCCGGCATCGGGGAAATGCACGACGATGCGGATATTGCGCTTCATGGCCGTCGAGTAGGCATTGAGCACATACGCTCTGCCTCCTTCGATGTCGAGTCTCTCACAACGGGTGCTGTCGAGATTTTCAAAATCAATTTTCTCGCCTTTGACCCGCGGACGGCCTTTCTTGCCGGTGCGTATACCGCTGTGGGCATACCACAGGGCGGCGTCATCGCGCAGACGGCTTATCAGATGGAACCCGATGACGCACAGTTCGTTGACAAAACGGGCTTTGGAGAACCATGCATCAGCCACGACATACCGTGTTATCCCGAGCAATCGTTCACGGTGTTTGCGCAGCACATCGAGATACCAGTCCACAAGATTGTAGTCATCGCCCTTGTCCTGCAACACTGCTTTGTCGGGTGTCTGCTCGGCGCGCAACATCATGCAGTCGTGCATATCCACATCAACAATGCCGATGCCGAGTATTTCAAGACCACGTTTCATCGCTCCGGCGCAGCCCGACCAGAACTTGCCGATATAAGGAGTCTTCTTCCCGGCTTTCGAGATATAGCTCGCATCTATAGCGATTGCTTTTCGCAAACCATCGCCCAACCGCCGCCGCATGAGCTGCAAGTTGAACTCCATCCAATCGAAGTCGCGTTCATAGAGTTGGCGGAACCGCTGCTCGCAACTGTCCGAGTAACGTCCCATCTGCTTGAAATTTATCTTTCTTGGCAAAACCATATACAAAACCATCGTCTGGATGAAGGCTGTTTTAAAACTTTTGCGTAACTTCGCCGAGCAACATCTCAAGGCTTCGATTACGATTTCCTCATATCGGTCAAGTGCTGTTTTCTGCATCGCTTTAATGTGTGGTCGAATATCATTAAAGATACTGAAATTCAGCTACTTGACCTATTTTATTGAGCTAAACTTTGTTAACTAACTCATTTATTTTCAACGGATTGAATAAAAATTTAACGAAGTATTA
>NZ_JAAKDT010000107.1 GCF_011038785.1 Parabacteroides sp. ZJ-118 | reverse complement strand
TATTAATAGTGAGGACTTAGCAACAATTCGTTTTTATTATACGCCCGACAAAAAAGAGCAACTTAAAATATCTCGATTATTAGATTTGCTTGACAAACGCATTGCGACCCAAAACAAAATCATTGAGGATTTGAAAAAGCTAAAGTCTGCGATTATTGATAAACTCTATTCATCTACAAATGGCAAGATTTATTCTTTCCGTCAACTTTTTGAAGTGATTAATGAAAAGAATAAAAAACTTGCATACAAAAAGATTCTTTCTGCCAGCCAAGAATTAGGTATGATTGAGCGTAGCGATATAAACATAGACATCAAATTTGAGCAAGAGAACATCAGTGAATACAAGATTGTTCGCAAAGGTGATTATGTAGTACACCTTCGTTCATTTCAAGGCGGTTTCGCTTTCTCAGATAGAGCCGGAATATGTAGCCCTGCATATACAATTCTACGTCCCAATAATTTAGTGGTATATGGTTATCTATCTCATTTCTTCACATCAAAACCATTTATTAAGTCTCTTAAACTTGTAACATACGGCATACGTGACGGACGTTCTATCAATGTCAATGAATGGTTGGATATGACTGTTACACTTCCTCCGGGACAAGAGCAAATGTACATTCTTACAATAATAAATGCCATTGATTCAAAGCTACAAAACGAAACTTCGTTATACTCTTGTTTACTGATGCAAAGGTCATTTTTACAGAATGCAATGTTTATATAAACATGGATTGAAGCATATGTTGTTTCTGCAGCATAAGAGCTTGTAAATAACTCTTTTCAGTGTTGTATTTATTATCCAGACAATTCAGGAAATCGCATACTTCATATTGGGTCCCTATACCAAGTAATAAGATAGGAGCTTTCTGAAATGTATCAATTCGCAGAGATGGGACAGTTGAGCCGACCGCATTTCTAACAAAATACGAGTTCAATGTTTTCATATAATGATAACAATATTGCGGTAATATTATGTTTGCAAAATCCGTTATTGCATAACAGCGTTGATGAAGCGCAAATTTCCCATTATAATAGTAAGCGTCCAAGCACAGCCGGACGAAATTGCAAATCACGGATTCAATGGCTGTTAGCTTCTATCCCCTGATTTTGTTTTCATTAAACATTTAGTATTTATTAGTACTCAAACCCATGTTCATGGGGAGCATGCTGCTGTAATCGGTGCACCCGCGCACGATTTTGG
>NZ_JAAKDT010000106.1 GCF_011038785.1 Parabacteroides sp. ZJ-118 | reverse complement strand
CCAAAATCGTGCGCGGGTGCACCGATTACAGCAGCATGCTCCCCATGAACATGGGTTTGAGTACTAATAAATACTAAATGTTTAATGAAAACAAAATCAGGGGATAGAAGCTAACAGCCATTGAATCCGTGATTTGCAATTTCGTCCGGCTGTGCTTGGACGCTTACGATTACGCATATAGTGCTGGTACAATATTTTGTATGAGTGGAGATAGTATTTATATGGACTATTTTTCCGTGTTGGGACCAATAGACCCTCAAGTGCAAAACAAAGAAGGTAAATGGGTCGCGGCATTAGGATATTTAGATAAAGTCAATGAATACATAGAAAAGGCTAAAGCAGGAAATCTTACAAATGTGGAATTTGCAATACTAAAAGATTTTGATTTAGCGGAACTTCGTAGTTTTGAGCAAGCAAGGGATTTAACTATTGATTTACTAAAAAAATGGTTGGTCAAATATAAATTTAAGAATTGGACTAAGCACAAGAATGGACAAGACGTTACAATTAAAGAGAAAGAGGAACGAGCAGCAAAAATTGCAGAACATCTAAGTGACAATAACGATTGGAAATCACATGGCAGACCTATAAATATTGAAGCCTTAAAAGAGTTGAAGTTAAAGATAGAAGATTATAGTGATAAGACTGAGCTGCGATCAAAAATTCGAGATTATTATGAAACCATGTCAGACTATGTACGGCTTAAAGGTTTTCCAATATTTATTCATGATAGAATCTTTTTGTAGTTGATGAATACTGAATCAGAATTAAAAAGGATTATAGGCGAGAATTCAGCACTAGAAGACCCGTTTATTATAGATGCAAAACTTCGAATTGAGTCATATAAGGAATCAATGAAGATGCTTTGTTTAGATGATTATTCTCAGAAAAGAATCACATTATATTCTGAAGATATACCTTTATATAAAATTCTCGCAAATATTAAGTATTAAAAGTAGTCAAGTCCTTTGTTAGAACATAGAATTTGGCTACTTTTGTACCAAGACGAGAGGTCAAGTTAAGCAACTCACAGTAAAGCGCAGAAATAGGCACGGTTGCCAATTCGTTACCCAATTTCTTGTAAGCGTCCAAGCACAGCCTGAGTAAAACCGACTACATTCGCGGCTGTAACATTAATCTTGATAAATTATGTATTACAGCAACGAAGATTTTGAAAACTTTTACATTCGCTACAAGGCGGAGGGTC
>NZ_JAAKDT010000105.1 GCF_011038785.1 Parabacteroides sp. ZJ-118 | reverse complement strand
TGCTTACCAACACGCCCCCAATGCGACGAAGGCTGAGCAAAAAGTAGGTTAGGATACTTGCGCCACGCACCTAAGATACTTTGCCAACGCACCTAAGATACTTGGGGGATGGACCTAAGATGCTTTTATACAAAGCCTAGGTCTCGGAACACTGCACTCGGACAAAGCCAAATGTAAGGGCGCGGATGTGCCGGAGAAACCGATTCCAATGCCACACTTGGAGAGGTGAAACGCCACACTTCGCGAGGTAAAATGCCACACTTCGCAGGGGAAAATACCACACTTGGAGAGGGCTGAGGTATGACATTCCCGGAGACCAAACTGCATGGATGGAACAACCGCCCTTTCATGCTTTACCGTTCATACCTTCATATAAAAATCACGCTATGAATGTGCTTGCCGGATTTTACATTCATCCTTTCATGAATGCTTGAAAGCGCTGGTATATAAGTGTTTACAAATGAACGTACACCGGCATTCCCTCCTTTCAGACATCCTTTTAGACGTTTTTTCTGTGTACGGAGTGAGTGCCAGATGGCTACTTACAGGATTTGGCAGAATGTTTGAAGAATAGAAACAGCCCCATCCAAACATTATTGTCGGCATGGGGCTGTTTCTTCCAAATATCCCTTATCATAAATCGGCAAGCCATTTCTTGCCCGATTTTGTTCTCATCCAAATCATAAATGCGCCCGTCACAACTATTCCGACGGTAAAGATAGCTCCTAACATTTCCATATCTATTTATTTTAAAATTGTATTTCCTACTTTTGCAAGCATTACAGTCCAAATACTTCCTGCCGCCAAAACATACCAGTTTACACCTGCTTCCACATTGGCATATATCGGAGTTATCCCACCAAGAACCAAACCCGCAAATGAGAGTTGCGCCAAATTGAAAAAGAATCCGGCAAGTTTTTCACGCCTTACCTTGTCTTTCTCTTTGACTTCTTTCTTAGCCTCTTGTTGTTCGCTCCAATTTCCTATATAAACTGCCATTTTGGGCGAAGATACAAAATTCGCAACCATAGTGAAACAAAATCCCATATATTTTTGCAACGTGATCACGGCTCTTTCATTTAAAACTGCCTCGTTCTTTCGGAGAGGGTACTATTTTATAGCGGGCAACCCACGGGAATGATGTGGCTTCTTGAATCATAAAAAATGTATTGGAGGAAACGATATCCGTCACGCGATTAGGCTTTGTTTCGTATAA
>NZ_JAAKDT010000104.1 GCF_011038785.1 Parabacteroides sp. ZJ-118 | reverse complement strand
ATATATACACGAATAATAAAGTCAAATTAAGGGGAAAGAAAAGAAATTCTTTCTCTCCCCTCTTATCGAAATTTAACATCTTCCTCTGTTGCGACCATTGGGCGGAGCAGAGGAAAACACAGTAAAGTGAGAAGAAACGTGAAACAGTTAACCGAATAACGTTAAAGCAAAATACCCCCCAATCTCAATATATCATATAATAAATATTTTTGCTATCTTTGCAGCATTAAAAGATATATTGGATATGGCAAAGGACACAATGGGGACTAAGTTGCCTCGAAAGCTGGAACAAAAAATGGTGATTATGGGTGAGCAGATAAAGCTTGCCCGGTTGCGTCGCAACCTCTCTATTGCTCAGGTTGCGGAACGAGCCACTTGTTCACCTCTTACAATAAACCGCATTGAAAAAGGTTATCCGACCGTTTCAATCGGGATCTATGCCCGTGTTCTCTATGCCCTACAGCTTGACGATGATCTCCTGCTGTTAGCAAAAGAAGATACCCTTGGTCGCACATTACAGGATTTAAGCCTCAAACATAGACTTCGGGCAAGCCCGAAGTAAGTCAGAGGGCAGAGTTATGAGTGACGAAGTATTTATAATCAAACGTTATAGTGACGAAGGACAGGTGCACTCATAAATTCCATTATTAAAAATGAAAGAAAGTATTCTAAAGGATAAGAGTAAGGCTTTCGCTCTGAGAATAATCAAGATGTACAATTATCTTTGCGAGGATAAGAAAGAGTTCGTCTTGTCAAAACAAGTATTACGGAGTGGCACAAGCATAGGTGCGAATATAGCGGAGGCTTTCTATGCTCAAAGCGAAGCAGATTTTATAGCCAAATTATATATCTCACGTAAAGAAGCTGGAGAGACTCTCTACTGGATAGATCTTCTTAAAGAATCTTCTTACTTAAAAGAAGATGTAGCGACTTCCATATCCTCCGATTGTGATGAGTTGTTGAGACTTTTGACATCATCCATCAAAACCATGAAGGAAAAACAATCACCTCGTCACTCATAACTTTGACTTATGACTTTCCTCTTTGTTTATGCCGATTTTGATTGGCTCGATACGCCCCGACTGATTGGTGAATTGTCGTATGACTCGGTGCGTGGTAGCGAGACATACGGGTTCTCGTATGATAAGGGGTGGCTTGCCAAATATGGAGATGTATTCCTCTGTGAAGATTTACAGAACTATCCTGGCATACAATATACTCGTTCCGAAAGGGATATATTTGCTTGTTTCTCTGATGCTCTGCCCGACCGCTGGGGGCGGACATTGCTAAATCGTCGTGAGCAGATTGCCGCTTCTGAAGAAAAACGACCGGTGCGCCGTCTTACC
>NZ_JAAKDT010000103.1 GCF_011038785.1 Parabacteroides sp. ZJ-118 | reverse complement strand
CAATAGTTCGTTAAATTTAGAATGAATCAGGCAGAATCTCGGACTCCGAAAAACAACAAGTTAGGCGGAATCTCATCCGTTAGGATTTGTTTATTTTGCGGATTGCCCGATTTCTGACCCTCAATAAATTCTTTAATATGCTGATACAGCGAGGCATTATGCAGCACTTTCTTGACGGATGCGACCGAGAGCCTGCGTCCGGTCTGCTCTTGTATCTCGTCTGCAATTTTTCTGGCTACATTGACCGCTGTAAGGGAAGCGTTGTATCCAAAGGAAAGCCTGTCGGCATCGGTGGACTGCCAGTCGTCAAGTCCCGTGTTTTGCTTTGCATCGCGAAACAGGAACTCGATTTGAAAACGGGAGTGGTATATGAGAAAGATCTGCGCAGCCTCCAGCGAGAGGTCGGTACTGAAAAGGATTTTCCTGATGGTCTTAGCCCCGCACTTGAAATCGGCGATGACGGCCTTGATTTTCCGTTTGAGGGACTTGCATTTGACTGCGGCGCTGAAAAGAGTCACACTCTCACCATCCACATCAAGAGTCTCCTCTGCGAACACATGTTGGCGGAGATTGTGGATATCGACATCTCCGTCAAGTTCCTTTTTCCTTCCTCGACCACCTTTCTGCGGCCCTGTGTAGAGATAATGCAATACGGCGTCGTCACGCAGCCGGCTCACCACGTCAAAGCCGACAGCCTTGGCTCCGGTTACGAAGTTATAGCTTGCGAAGAGGCAGTCTCCCACAAGAATGCCGGAGATACCGAGGAGTTGCTCTTTATGATCATATATGGTTCTGAGGCACTTCGCTGTCTGATTGTCACGTTTGTCCTTCATGTGTTCAAGGTAAAATGGCGTGCGGCCTCTGCTTTTCTGCGGAAGGGTCTGCTCAGCGAAAATAAACCTCGCGTCGCTTACGCCGGCCACGACCTGCGCGAACCCGAGTATCTCGAGTCCGCGCTTCGTCGCACCGGCACATCCCGACCAATAGTATCCGAGTCCCGGTGTCTTCTTCCCGGATTTTGGAAGATAACTGTGGTCAAGGGCCACAGCGGCTATATGGCAGGAAGTGCCAAGAAGCATGTTCCTGTTGAAAGCGCACCAATCGAACTTTTTCTTGAAGTTCTGCCTGAAACGGCTCTCACAGGAATCTCCGTGCCGTGCCATCGACAGGAAATTCAGCTTTCCGTATATCGTAAGAATCAAAAGCATTGTCTCGATGAAGAAATTTTGAAAACTTTTTCGTACTTTTGTAGTCTGATTAAGCGCAGTAGCGACAATCGAACGTACTTGGTCAAGCGGCTGTATTTTATTCATAACTCTTTGATTTTCAACTATAAAGTTACGAAAAATTCGCCACTTGACCATCTTTTTAGGCGACTATTTTACTGATAATCAAAGGGTTTAATGTGTTTTGTAGCATATCTGCCAAGAATCAAAAAATTAACGAACTATTG
>NZ_JAAKDT010000102.1 GCF_011038785.1 Parabacteroides sp. ZJ-118 | reverse complement strand
ATTCAGTCCCCCACACAGGCACGCCCGTGAAATAAACAGAGGTAACAGTTGGCCATCCGGGCACACAAGTCACCTCTGTCCGCAAAATGGCTAACGCCGTTTTGCTATCGAAAAAGATGGTATCTTTGCATCGTCAGAGACAAAAGCCGTTTATGCAATGGGTCGATCCCATGATTCAGTCTGGCTTATGGACTTCATCGAAAATATTATTGGTCGTAGGAGGCCGTTTGGTAGAGTGTAAATTTCCGGAAAGTCCTGTCTTTGGTTTTTACATACCATCAAAATCAGAAAAATGCGTGCAAAGAAAACAAAAGATTCGCAGACAGGAAAGTTTTCCGGTCTGAAAATCATCAACCATGATGTGGCGGGCATAGACGTGGGTGCCACCCTCATGCAGGTATGTGTCCCGTCGGATCGCAGCACCACCAACAACAGAGCCTTTGGAACATGCACCGGGGACCTGCGCCAAATTAGCGTCTGGCTTCGGCAATGCCGTATAACGAAAGTCATTATGGAATCTACCGGCATTTATTGGGTACAGCTTTTCCGCATGCTTCAGCAAGACGGATTCGAGGTTTACCTTGTCAATGCAGCCGATGCGAAAAACATGAGCGGGCGCAAGACAGATGTCGATGATGCCGAATGGCTGATGGTTTTGCTTGCCTACGGCATGTTCAAACCTTGTTATCAGTCTGACGCGGCTTCGCGAAAGCTACGCACATACACCCGTCTGCGCGAACAATATGTCGAGATGTCCTCCACGGCTGTTCAGCGGATGCAGAAGTCGCTTGAGCTGATGAACGTCAAGCTGACCGAAGTTCTGAGCAACATAGCCGGCGTGTCCGGCCTCCGGATGATTGAAGACATTCTGGCAGGTGAACGAGACCCCGGTACACTTGCATCATACGCCGACATCAGGTGCAAAGCCGGCAAAGAAGAAATAATGGCTTCCGTGGAAGGCACATGGGATGACGACCACATGTTCGCCCTGTCATTGGCCTACGAAGACTACAAGGCGGCTCAATCTAAAATTGCCCAATGTGACAAGAAAATCGAAGATACCGCCGCCTCAATGACTGTTCCGCTGGATATGCCTGAAGAAAAACGGGTTAAATCAGGCAAACGTCAGTATAAGAAAAACTCCATGGCTGTAAATGTAGAGGAATATTGCTATCGGGCATTTGGAGTCAACATAATGGCAATTCCGTCCATATCCCATTCCGCCGCATTGACGATATTGGCAGAACTGGGATCTGATTTCGTGCGCAAGTTTCCAACGGCCAATAAATTTGCGAAATGGTGCAATCTCGTACCGAACGACAAGATTACCGGGGGTAAAATCGTCTCGAGCAAGATGCTCAAACGCAAAAACAAAGTCGGACAGGCATTGCGACAAAGCGCGATGGCCTTATCCCGGTCAAAAGACGCCTTAGGCGCATATTATAGACGCATAAAAGCCCGCACCGGCGGAATACAGGCTAA